>OZ245997.1:3542898-4220797 GCA_965230195.1 Putridiphycobacter sp. | reverse complement strand
TGCAGCTTGATGAACCTAATCTGAAAATCATTTGGCTCTGCTCCCCAAATAATCCTACTGGTAATCTTATAAAAAGAGAAGACATTATTCAGTTATTAAACCTGTTTAAGGGACTTGTGGTGATTGATGAGGCATATATTGATTTTTGTGCAGAGCAGTCATGGGTGAATGAACTCGATCGTTATCCAAACTTAATAATTGTCCAAACCATGAGTAAAGCCTGGGGACTGGCAGGGGCAAGAGTAGGGCTGGCTTATGCCAATAGGTCTGTAATTAAATGGTTCAATAAAGTAAAACCACCTTATAATGTCAGTTTATTAAATCAAAAAGAGGCGTTAAAAGCTTTAGAAAATGCTGATGAGTTTGATCATAATATCGGTCGGATTTTAGGGCAGAGGAATTTATTAGAACAGGCCTTTTCAAAACTTGCAATAGTTAATCGTGTTTACCCGTCAGATACAAATTTTTTACTCGTGGAATTTAATCAGGCAGATGTTGTATATGACACATTAATTGAACAAAAAATCATTGTCCGAAACCGGCACCGGCTGGTTCGTAACTGTCTTAGGATAACAGTGGGCACTGCAGAAGAAAATATTTTACTAATCAAAGCATTAAATGCAATTAAATTATGAATCAAAAAGTATTATTTATTGACAGGGATGGGACCCTGGTCATTGAACCACCGGTAGATTATCAACTGGATAGTCTGGAAAAACTGGAATTTTATCCGGGGGTATTCCAATGGTTGTCAAAAATTGTAAGAGAGTTGGATTATGAATTGGTTATGGTAACTAATCAGGATGGTCTGGGTACTTCTTCGTTTCCTGAACCTGATTTTTGGCCGGCTCAAAATAAAATAATTAAGGCTTTTCAAAACGAAGGAATAACATTTTCGGAAGTGTTGATTGATAAGAGCTTTCCGGAGGAAAACAGTCCGAACAGAAAACCACGGACAGGTTTATTGAACAAATACATTTACGGTAATTATGATTTGGGTAATTCTTATGTGATTGGAGATCGCTTAACTGATGTGGAATTAGCAAATAACCTTGGAACAAAAAGTATATTGATTGATTCTGTTAGTAACCCTCAGGCTGATTTAACAACAGATGATTGGGAAACGATTTATCAGTTCCTTAAAAGTAAACCCAGAGCTGTTAAAATAGAAAGGGAAACAAATGAAACAACGATTTTCGTTGAATTAAACCTTGATGGGAAAGGATTAAGTAATTGCAATACAGGTATAGGCTTTTTTGATCATATGTTGGACCAGATTGCCCGTCATGGTCAACTTGACCTGAAAGTTGAGGTTAAAGGAGACTTAAATGTAGATGAGCACCATACCATAGAGGATACAGCCCTGACAATTGGAGAGGCTTTTAGTCAGGCAATAGGAAAAAAGAAAGGCATTGAACGCTATGGTTTTTTATTACCAATGGATGACTGTTTGGCACAGATTGCAATTGATTTTGGAGGCAGACCATGGTTGGTATGGGATGTTAATTTTCAGCGTGAATATGTTGGTGAAATGCCAACGGAAATGTTCTTCCATTTTTTTAAATCCTTTTCCGATTCAGCTAAATGTAACCTGAACATAAAGGCAGTGGGAGGCAATGAACACCATAAAATAGAGGCCATTTTCAAAGGATTTGCCAAATCAATAAAAATGGCACTTGCAAAAAATAATAGTTTTTCAATACCAAGTACAAAAGGAAGTTTATGATAGCAATAATTAAATACAATGCAGGAAATATTAATTCTGTTGAAAATGCCATTCGCAGATTAGGTTACGAATGTGTTGTTACTGATAGTGCCAGTGAAATACTGGAAGCTGATAAAGTTATTTTTCCGGGAGTAGGTGAGGCAGGTTCTGCCATGAAATATTTAATTGATCACGGTTTGGATGAGGTTATACTTTCGGTTAAAAAGCCATTTCTTGGTATTTGCCTTGGCTTGCAGCTGATGTGCTTGTCAACAGAAGAGGGGAGTACTAAATGCCTTGGAATTTTTGACACCAATGTGCGTTTGTTTCCTCCGATACAAAAAGTACCTCATATTGGTTGGAATAATTTCAGCAACATTCGGGGGGACTTATTTGAAGGCATTAAGGAGGAGGATAATGTGTATTATGTCCATAGTTATTATGCTGAGTTGTGTTTTGAATCGGTAGCAGACTGTGATTATATATTGCCATTCAGTGCCGCCCTGAGGAAAGATAATTTTTACGCGACACAATTTCACCCGGAAAAATCTGCTGTAATCGGTGAGCAAATACTAAAAAACTTTTTGAAGCTATGAAAATTATTCCTGCAATTGATATTATTGACGGACAGTGCGTCAGATTATCAGAAGGAGATTATTCCTCTAAAAAAGTATATCATGACCACCCACTCGAAATGGCAAAACTATTTGAAGATGCCGGATTGGAGTATTTACATGTAGTTGATCTTGATGGTGCTAAATCAGGACATATTGTTAATTATAAAATTTTAGAGTCAATTTGTTCCAAAACTACACTTAAGGTGGATTTTGGAGGTGGATTAAGATCAGATCAGGATGTAAAAATAGCTTTTGAGTCAGGTGCATGTCAGATAACGGGGGGAAGTATTGCAGTAAGTGCTTCTGAAATGTTTTTAGGTTGGCTGTATAAGTATGGTGCAGACAGGGTGATACTTGGAGCTGATTGCAAGGAGCAAAAAATAGCCATCAACGGTTGGCTGGAACAGTCTGAATCGGATGTTGTGGATTTCATTAAAATTTATGAACAGAAGGGAGTCCAACAGGTTATCTGCACTGATATTTCCAAAGACGGGATGTTGGCAGGAGCTTCAGAGACTTTGTATCAGGAAATTATAAAGGAAACCGGTGTTCAGTTAATTGCCAGTGGCGGAGTATCGTCAGTTAAGGATATCAAAAGCTTAAAACAGCTGGGATGTGAAGGTGTAATAGTTGGAAAAGCCATTTACGAGGGATGCATCAGGCTTGAGGAGTTAGTTAATTTTAGTCATTAACAAATTGTCATAGGTGTTCAGAAAATCGGTTGAGAATAAAAGGTGATTACATCAGAGAGCCTTTTAACTATTAACGATAAACTACTAACTGAAAAACTGGTAATTAAAATAATATATAATGTTAAAAAAAAGAATAATCCCTTGTTTGGATATTAAAGCAGGGAGAGCAGTTAAAGGCGTAAATTTTGTTGATATCAGGGATGCAGGTGACCCCGTTGAACTGGCTAAACGATATGTTGAATTTGGTGCTGATGAATTGGTGTTTTTAGATATTTCAGCGACACAGGAAAAGAGAAAAACATTAACAGAGTTGGTATCTGAAATTTCAAAATCTATTAATATCCCATTTACTGTCGGTGGGGGAGTTAATAGTTTAATTGATGCAAAACGCCTTGTGGATGCAGGGGCTGATAAGGTTAGTTTAAACTCTGCTGCAGTTAAGACCCCGGAACTGATCACAGAGATAGCAGGCAATTTTGGTAGTCAATGTGTTGTTGTAGCCATTGATGTGAAATTGGTAGAAGAGAAGTGGAAGGTTTTTATTAGTGGTGGTGACACTGAAACAGAATTGGAAGCTGTTGATTGGGCAAAATTAGCTGAAGAAATGAGGGCGGGAGAAATTTTATTAACCTCAATGTATCATGATGGTACCCGAAATGGATTTGCACTTGATATCACAGAAAGCATCTGTCAGGCAGTTAATATTCCGGTTATTGCTTCTGGTGGGGCAGGAGCCGAACATGATTTTGAATCGCTGTTTGAGTGTACAAGCGCGAGTGCCGGCTTAGCGGCCAGTATTTTCCATTATAATATTTTGCCCATACCTCAATTGAAAACTCACCTTAAACAAGCAAACATCCCGGTTAGAATTTAAAATAAAAAATATGAAAATTAATTTCGAAAAGTCAAATGGATTGGTTCCTGTTATTGTTCAACATTATACAACAAGTCAGGTTTTAATGCTGGGCTATATGAATCAGGAAGCTTATGATCAAACGGTGTTGGAAGGAAAGGTGACCTTTTTTAGTCGCAGTAAAAACAGGTTGTGGACAAAAGGAGAAAGCTCCGGACATTTTTTAATTGTTATTGATATGATGATTGATTGTGATCAGGATACCGTTTTAATTAAAGCTCAACCAGCAGGTCCGGTCTGTCATACCGGTAGTTTTTCCTGTTTTGGTGAGCAGGAAAGTAAAGACTTTTTGTATGAATTGGAAAATCGGATTTCTAAGAGAATAGATCAGGATATTGAAGGGTCCTATACTAATGCATTATTCAAACGTGGGATTAACAAAGTTGCTCAGAAAGTAGGAGAGGAAGCTGTAGAATTGGTGATAGAAGCCAAAGACAACAATAAGGAATTATTTATCAATGAAGCAGCTGACCTGATGTATCACTTTTTGATTTTGTTAAAGGCCAAAGGTGTTGGAATTAAAGATGTAGAAGAGGAGTTACAGAATCGCTCTCAATATAGGTGATCACTCCCTTTTTTCTAATATAATGATCTTTTCCTCAGTCAGAAATGCTTGTATTCGAAAATACCTTACCCATTTGGTATCACCCTTTGATAACTCATATCCATTGAGATCTATCTTATATTCATTTTCATTTATTTTTAGAAAATGAAAACTTAATCTGTTCATATCTTTGGCCAATGCCTTAGCTTTAGTTAAAACAAGTTCGTTTGCATAAATTAACTCCTTAAGCTTATCCTGGTTTTTTATTTCCTGGTCTATTTCTTCAAGAAATAAATCATACCAATCTTTACCGTATTTTAATTCCAGTAAATTATTAACTGAATCATTGTGCTTTTCTACTTTAGCGAACATTGCTTCATCAACAACGCAACCGCCCACAACTTCATATTTTATTGACCATTTTTTCTGAACAATATTTCTGGCAGAATTAAAAGAAATATTTGGTAAGCCGTAAGTTAAAAGAGTATAAATAGTAGTGTCCTGTCCAATACATCTGATCGAAAACAGGTTAGAGAAGAATATTAAGAATACAATGCATTTACCTCGCGCTATCATCAGTCTAACTTAATAGCAGAATGAGGAACTGACTTTTGTTTTTTAGTCCTTGTTTTCTTAGGCTTTTTATCTCCCTTTTTCTTGCTTTTCTTCCGGGTTTTTCCGTCATTTTCAACGCGGACAATAGTGTGTTTTTCACCACGCCCGGCTGATCCTCTGCCTGTAGGGTCTTCCCAACGTGTTTTTTGAACCCGGAACTCTTCATTACCCTCTTCATCCTCATTAGCTGCATCATAATTGGGGTTGTAGACTTTGATCTTTTTTTCTACCTTATTACCAACCTGGATGTCTTTTTGATATTTCCAAATTCCATTTTTCCAGTAATAGGCATCATAAGTCAAGTCAGGAATATAGAACTCTTCAATGCCTGCTAAATTTTTATTTTCCGGAATCAGATGGTTAAAAACGATTTTTCCAATGCCTTCTAAAAATTTGACACTAACGGTCGCTTTTTCAGAGTATTCAAAGAAAATTCGTCTTTTTAACTCGGTTGAATTCTCATTCTCTTCAAAAATAGGGTAACCCAGTTTCAGGCTGTTACCTCTAAACCAGAAGACATCCAATACTTTTTTATTACTGCTTCGGGTATGTCCGTTAAATCCCATAACGGTGTATAGTGTTTTGCCACCTTTTTTTAATGGTATTATTTTATAATAAAGCGCCCCATACCAACGGTTTGGAGTCAGCTGAGTTGTTGGGTTTGGTGGAATTGTTAATTTATCTTCTTTAAACTCGATCACCCTGTTTTTACCCCGGATTCGTCCTTTTTTAACCACAAAACAGTAATGCTTATGGTTTAACTGATCTGTCTCTACATTCCAGTTAAAAATTCTAAAGGCACCATCTGGTGATTTAATGGTTGACACAGTTTTTAACTTGGAAAAAGGATAGGTGAGTACCCCGGGTTTTCTTAGTGTTACCTTTAATTCTTCATAAAAAGTAATATTATGCATTTCTCTTTCAGAATCGTTAGGAGCATTTCTCAATTTTTCCAATAATCTGGCTAAATGGTTTTCGATTCTGGCCAAAGCAGTATCGGTTTCAACCTGTGCCTGAGCCTGAAAAGAAAGTAATCCGATAAATAATATTACTAAACGCATATTCTAATAACCAAATTTACGCTAATTGTCACAAAACAGATACAATTTATTGAAAATAAATTACCGAACCGATCCAAAAGAGGCTCAGCAATAAAGTGCTCAAAGCAATTTTTTTCAGTTCGGGGTCGAATGATTTGTAATCCGAAGCCTTCCTTACTGTCTTAATATGAATAATATGTAATATGAGTATAATAAAGGTCACTACTGAGAGTGTAATCTTAAAACTTTGATTAGTGCCAGACATTAATAAAATGTAGGAGAACAGTGCCAGGTAAGTAATAATGAAAAGCGAATAGTGGTACAATTTTGCATTTTTTAAGCCCATCATTACCACAATGGTATTTTTATCCATTTTACGATCATTTTCTATATCCCTCATATTGTTGAGATTGAGGACAGCTGCGCTTAATGCGCCAATTGCAATAGCTGGTAATATGATCATTAAATTTAATTGTTGGGTCTGCATATAATAGGAGCCACCCACACCAATTAATCCAAAGAATATGAATACAAATACATCTCCTAAACCTCTGTAACCATAGGCTTTTTTACCTACCGTATATTTAATAGCTGCTGCAATAGCACCAACCCCCAGAACAATGAAAATAAGCTGAAAAGGGCCTGCGAGCTCTACTGCCTGAAGTATTAAAAACAAACCGCTGATGAGTGAGAGTGCCACGAATATTATGATTGCCGTTTTCATTTGTTTAGCTGTGATGGCGCCACTTTGCAACGCACGTTGGGGACCCAATCTGTCAGCATTATCTGTTCCTTTTACACCGTCACCATAGTCGTTGGCCAGGTTTGAAAGAATCTGAAGAAATAATGTGGTCAATAAAGTGGCCAGAAAAACGGTGAGATTAAATTGTCCATCAAACAAGGCAATAGCGTTTCCCATTATGATTGTACTAAAAGATAGTGGAAGGGTTCTGAGCCGGAAAGCCTTTATCCAATTTAATAACATGGCCTCAAAAGTAGTTATTCTTTATCACTGTTAGTATGAAAAAAGCCTGATTATTTAGAAATTTTATGCTCAGATCTGAATTTTTCTTCAAAGCGCTTTTTATGATCGGATTGAATCGTTTCAATATGGTCGGGTACCTGAATTTTCCAGCGTTTATGTGACCACAACCATCTTGCAGGATTCTCAATTATATCTCTTTCGAGTCCCTCAATATAGGATTGAGTAATATTGCCGTAATCTTCTTTTTTGGGGGTATCGGTAATCAGGTTTAATTTTATGCTGTAATAGCCTTTTTTTGAATTGTTAATGGTGGCAAAAACCACTGCAGCATCCATTTGATTAGCCATTACTTCAGCGCCAAAATAAAAAGCTGTGGATTGGTTTAAAAAAGTGGTCCAGTAGACGTTTTTAACATTTGAAGGTGATTGATCACCCAATACGAGTGTTGCGGTTAACGATTTGGATTGGTTCAGGGCCGTTTTATAGTTTTTTGAATTGACTACCTGCATGCCAAAGCGTTCCCGTCTGGCATTAATTTTTTTATCCCAAAATGAATTTGATAATGGCATTCCGATACCAACCGCCTGGTGTTTGAAAAGAAAGTTTTGTGCGGTGATTAACAGTTCCCAGTTATTGAAATGTGAAGACAGTAAAATGACATTTTTTCCCTTGTCAAACAACTGATCCATTATTTCAGGATTTTCGACAGTTATTCTTCGGCTTAACTCTTGTTTGCTAATACTTAAGTTTTTGATAGACTCAGCCATTAAATGACTCAGGTAACGATAAAAGCGGGTGACATTTTGTTTAAGTTCTTTTTCGCTCATTTTAGGAAACGAACGTTTGATATTATTTTCAATAACCGTTTTTCTATAGCCAATTACATAGTAAGTCAAATAGTAAAAAGGACTGAAAATAATGTACAATACGCTAAGCGGTAGTTTTGAAAGTGGAAAAACTATGATATGGTACAATACTTTATTGAGCACAGCGCAAAGTAAGAAAAAAGATGTCAGAAAAAGGGTTAATTATTGGCAAAATTCAATTCCCCTTTTTTCATTTTGATATAGTATGCAGCCAAATGAGCATATAAAACTGAAATATGGTTGAAAGCTTCTTCTGTGGCAGGACTAATGGTCTGCTTTTTTAGTTTGAGTATAATTTTGCTGTACAATGCATTAAAACCAACCTCTATAATATTGATTGCACTGGCATTACTTTTAGCCTGGAAGTCTTTTAAACTAGGCAGGGCTTTCTCGAATATATCCAGGTATTTCTGATCTTTTATTATATTGACCAGTGTATTGTGTAATAATAACACTTCCATCAATATTTCGTTAAGTTCCGAAAGGTGTCCTTTTTTTTGAATGCCCTCAGCATTCATGGTCTTTATCAAACCAGCATACCAGTTTTTGTACTGATTTAACAGATCCTCATCTTTAATTTGTGGCTTAAGGATACTGTTATAGATGGTATCCAGGTCTAAATTATTGGCCCGGATGATATCCTCAATCTGGAACATGTACAAGACATATTCGGCAATATTTGTTGCTTTGGTTTTTTTAGCAATCAGCATGAGTTACTCTTCTGTTGCTTCTTCAGTCTCACCACCTTTAAATGATGCATTCATTACTGATGCTAACTGATTGGTAATGTCAAGTCCTGCATCATAATACCATGGGCTTTGACCAAATTGGTATGAAAACACTGCTGTATAACCATTTTCTTTAGCAAAATCTGAACAGTAATTTGAAATTCTTAAAGCATAAGTTTTCATTAAGTTTTCCTGATCCTGTGCTAATTTAAGTTGAACGTTTTGTTCAAATTGCATGGCTTCGGCCTGCATTTTTTCAGCTTCTTTATAGTATTGCTCCTGCTCAGAACTTAATAATTGTCCTTTTTTCTCCCACTTTGCCTTCCACGAGTCAATATCTCTTTGTTTTTTCTTCATTTTTCTCTCCGCAGCTAACCCAGCATCTTTGATTTCCTTCTCGATTTCAGAAAATAAATCCAATTTTGAATTCAGGGAGTCCATATTGAAAAAAGCAATTTTTTCTTCGCCATTGCTGTGGCTAACCACTACAGGTTTAGTCTCAGTATGTGTACTATCGGTAGTGCTATCGTTTGCTGAGGTTTGTTCTGAAGAATCCGATCCTCCTATTTTAGTGAATAATATGATCACTAGAATAATTAAAACGACATTAATTGCTAATGCAATTTTGGCTAAAGAATTACTTTTTTCCATGGTTAATTTCCTGATTATGCTTTAAAATATCTGGCAAAAATAGAAACAAATTGTAAAAAAGGTTGCTTGTAGCGGGTAATATTTCTTTTTTTTTGTGAAATATTAACAGTTTAGTGATGCACTAATGAGTGTCTCACATACTTGAATGGGATTCTCACCATGAATTCATAATCTTCACCTACTTCGAGCATATCTTCTTCATCCTCATTGTAGTGCCACTCAACAATAATATTTAATCCTTTTTCCACAAGCTCGTGTAGTTTGTAAAGAATGTTTAGAAGTCTTTTAGAGGAAGACATATTAAAGTATTCGAGATCGATTTTAAAAATGGTATTTGAATTAGGTTTGGAGACATAGTCTTCAATCCATGATGTGACAGGTTTGAAGAAAAGCTCAGCATCCCCGGGAACGGACTTTCCCTTAATCTCAAAAACTTCATTTGAGGCGTCAAACAGTATTTCCGGGGTCTTCGAGGTAGCTTCTATTCTAAGTGGTTCCATTGTCATCATGTATTTTTAACGGCAGCAAAGATAAGTTATTGTATTGTAACACGACAAATTTTAGTCACATTTTGTCATGATATTTCAATAAATTCTTAATTGGCTTCTCTATAACTAAATCAATTTTTATGCCATGGTTTAGAGCTGCCACGGCTATTTTATCTTTAAAATATTTCCCAATAGAACCTATAATTGAAAACGATCTGATTTTATACTGTTCTGTCAGTGGTAAAACATGTCGTTCAATAAATGTGTTAAAGTACTTTTGTATTACTTGTTCAAGTACCTTATCATGCGTTGTCAAATCGTTTAGTGCTGTGCAAATTCCCGAGATTTTTTTATTGTCTTTTTGCTGGTAAAACCAGTCAATAAAATCTGCTCGATTTATCCCCAGTACTTTTTCAATATTGGAGTTGGTTTCTGCTTTGAAATCGTCACTCAACCAATGTGAAATTACAATTTTTCCGAGCTCCAGTCCACCTCCCCAATCATCTATCAGGTATCCGTAACCACCTCTTGTGGTTATTATAGCGTCATTTTCGAAATAGGTTACAACTGCTCCCGTGCCCAGTATGCTAACAATCCCTTTGTCCTTCTGAGTAGCCCTGACCGCACCTTGAATATCTGAATATACGTTGACTTCACAATCCGGAAAAAATGACTTGACTTTATTTTGCTGAAGTTTAGATTTTAGGCCACTGCCGTAAAAATGAATGATACCGTTTTTTGAAAAATCAAGCGATTGAATTACGTTTAAAAAATCATCAATATTCCTGTTAGGATTAAAAGCCGGTAATGTGATATGCTGTGGTTCCGAAGTAGAGGAAAACATTACCAAATCTGTCTTTGATCCACCTGCATCAAAAATGTACAATGGTTTATCCATTATTCCAATTCGATATTTTCAACATTATCGTAAACCCGCACTTTTTTTCTTTTAATAAAATAGGCTTTGGAATAGTCTCTGAATTCAAGTTCGTTAATCGGGAAATTAACGACTTCCGGATTGATTAACCGGATAGATGTTTGATAAAATAATGGGATAACCGCTGCATCATTAATCAGAATATGTTCAGCCTTAGCAAGTAATTCCATTCTTTTTTCAAGATTATCTTCTGCCATAGCCTTATCAAAATAATTGTCGAAATCCGGATTACTGAATTTTGATAAGTTATCTGTATTATTGACTGAACTGCCAATGTTTTTACTGTGGAACTGCATAATGAAGTTAGCAGGATCAGGGTAATCCGCAATCCAACCATATCGCCAGAATGGTAATTGACCCTGTTCAATCTTTTCAATTAACTCCTGTCTGTCCCGATCAATGAGGTTGACTTCGATACCCAAAGTTGTGAAAATTTGCTTTTTAATTTCATTGGCAACCAATTCATTCACCTGGCCGGACTTATTATAGTGCAAATTGAGAGGAGGCACATCCTGTCCACTTCTATACCCCGCCTTTCTTAAATATTCTTTTGCCAGTCTGGGAGAGTATTCATAACCGGAGACAATTTCAGAAGGATAATCCTTCATATGCGGTACAATACCAGAAGAAGCCGGTAATGCTGACCCATTTAGGATGTATGATGCCAGAAATGGTCGGTTCAGGGCATAGTTCAGTGCTTTTCTCAGGTTTTTGTTTTTAAACAAAGAATCTGTTAATAAAAAACCATAATATTCAACCGATAAGTTATTGATTGATTGAACCGTAAATTCTTTATTTTTACCGGCCCTGGCATCTTGTAATGATCCCATAACATTTTGAATTTCTTCTACCGGCAGGCCCCATACAAAGTCCAGGTCTCCATTTTTAAAATCTGTTAATTCCTGGGATTTATCATCCTTAAACTGGATTTCAATAAAAGAAATAAAAGGAAGTTGATTTCCAAATGTATCTTTTTTCCAGTAATGATTATTTTTTTCTAAAACTACTTTTTCACCAATCTCTTTTACTTTATACGGACCGGTACCTACAGCTACTTCGTTAATCAGTTTTTCGTTATAATAAGTTAGGGCCTCTTCTGGAAAAATAGAAGTTTGACTCAATGCTATAATATTAAGGAAACCTGAAAATGATTCATTTAGTTCAAGTTTAATGGTATAATCGTCCATTACTTTTATACCAGACACATGATCGGCTGTTTTTTCGAAATAGGCATTGGCTCCTTTGATGTAATTACGCCATAGAATAGGAGAGGTGTTTAATTCATGGTCGGAGCATAAAAATTCAAAGGTGAATTTAACATCTTTTGCCGTTAACTTCCGGCCTTTACCTTTTTTAAAGCAGGGGCTGTCGTGAAAGAAAACATTGTCACGCAATGAAAAAATATAAGTACGGTTGGCTGAATCAATTTGATAGCTTTCAGCAATACAAGGTTCGATTGAAAGATCGGAAGGGTTAAACTTTAGCAGACCCTCATAAATCTGACTCGAAATATGCTGAGAATATATGTCAGTTAAGGTGGAGGGAAACAGAGAAGTAAACCGTTCAACAGAGTTAACCTTTAATGTTTTTCCATAGAACTTTTCCCCCTTAGCCTCAACCAATTCCTGAGGAAGCATACTTTCTTCGGCATTATCGTTGTCAGAACCACAAGAAAAAATGAGGTTGACCAGAAATAAAACTAAAACTATGCGGTAAAGCTTCATGTTTATAAAAATAGTCAAAAAATAAAAATAGAGGACCGGATTTAAAAGACAAATTTGTGCTGGAAACATAAAAAAAGCGTCCTGAGACGCTTTTAAATTTATTTCATTTCGAAAGATTCCATAAAGGCAGTTGTAAATTCGCCTTTCCTGAACTTTTCATCTTTTAGTAATTGAATATGAAACGGAATTGTGGTTTTAATACCATCAATGATATATTCGTCCAATGCACGTTCCATTTTTCTAATCGCTTCCTCACGTGTTTGCGCAACAGTAATTAATTTCGATATCATTGAATCGTAAAACGGAGGGATAATATATCCTGCGTAAACATGAGTATCTAATCTTACACCATGTCCTCCCGGTTGATGATAATCAGTTATTTTTCCCGGACAAGGTCTGAAGCCATTATAAGGGTCTTCAGCATTGATTCGGCACTGAATAGCATGAAGTTGAGGATAATAAGCCTCATTTGTTATTTTTTCACCGAAAGCCAGTTTAATCTGCTCTTTAATCAAGTCATAGTTGATTACTTCTTCAGTAATAGTATGTTCCACCTGAATTCTGGTATTCATTTCCATGAAGTAGAAATTCTTGTGCTTATCCACTAAGTACTCAATAGTACCCACACCTTCATACTTCACTGCTTTTACAGCTTTGGCAGAAGCTTCACCCATTTTTTCTCTTAATTCCTGATCAACGAAAGGAGAAGGTGTTTCTTCCACTAATTTTTGGTGACGTCTTTGAATAGAGCAATCTCTTTCAGATAAATGACAGGCATTACCGTATCGGTCTCCTGCAATTTGAATTTCAATATGTCTTGGCTCTTCAATGAATTTTTCCATGTACATACCATCATTACCAAAAGCTGCTTTGGCTTCCTGACGGGCAGAGTTCCAATGTTCTTCAATTTCATCTTCGCTCCATACAATTCTCATCCCTTTACCACCACCACCTGCAGTGGCTTTCATCATTACCGGATAACCAATTTCTTTCGCTTCTTTTTTAGCGTGATCCAAGTCGTCCAATAAACCTTCAGAGCCTGGAATACAAGGTACACCAGCATTTAACATGGTTTGTTTAGCAGATGCTTTATCTCCCATGGCGTCAATCATCTCAGGGGAAGCACCAATGAATTTGATACCGTGTTCCTGACAGATTTTTGAAAATTTGGCATTCTCAGAAAGGAAACCATAACCCGGGTGAATGGCATCTGCATTAGTAATCTCTGCAGCGGCAATTATTCTGTCCATCACCAAATATGATTCTGAACTAGGTGCAGCACCTATACAAACTGCCTCATCTGCAAATCTAACATGTAGTGAATCTTTGTCGGCAGTAGAATATACAGAAACAGTTTTAATTCCCATTTCCTTGCACGTTCTTAGTATACGCAAAGCAATTTCACCTCTATTTGCGATTAATATTTTTTTGAACATAAATAATATGTTTTAATTCATAATTAAGACGGATCAACTAAAAATAATGGTTGATCGTATTCAACAGGTGAAGAATCATCCACTAAAATTTTAACAATTTTACCAGAAACTTCGGATTCAATTTCGTTGAATAATTTCATTGCTTCAATAATGCAAACCACATCTCCTGTTGCAATAGTATCACCTACATTGACAAAAAGCTCTTTATCAGGGGAAGGTCTTCGGTAGAAAGTACCGATCATAGGTGATTTTACAGTAATATATTTTGAGTCGTCTTCAGCAGGTGCAGCCGGAGGCGCAGCGTTTTCAGCAGGCGCAGCTGCCGGTGCAGCAGCGGCTGGAGCAGCAACCTGAACAGGAGCAACGGCTGGAGCAGCTTGTTGAATGATAACCGGATCAGAAGCATTTGATTCTGTTTTAATCGTTATTTTGAACTCTCCTTGTTCCAAACTTACTTCATTAACCCCTGATTTAGAAACAAATTTGATTAAATTTTGTATTTCTTTAATGTCCATAATTTTAGGTATTTGTCAATTATTTTGAATTATAGGCCCATTTAATATAAGTAGCGCCCCAGGTGAAACCTCCACCAAAAGCAGCTAATACTATATTGTCCCCTTTTTTAAATTTATCTTCCCACTCCCACAGGCACAATGGTATTGTTCCTGAAGTGGTATTTCCGTATTTTTCAATATTAATAGTTACTTTGTCAGCATCCAGTCCCATTCTTCGTGCAGTTGCGTCAATGATTCGCAAATTAGCCTGATGCGGTACCAGATAATCTACTGTTTCTCCGGTCAGGTCATTTCTTTCCATAATCTCCGCAGAAACACCTGCCATATTTTTAACGGCATGCTTGAAAACAGTTTGTCCTTCCTGATAAACATACATTCCATCAGTACCAACATTTTCTTTTGTTATTGGTTCCTTAGATCCTCCAATTGCTTGTAATAAAAATTGTCGTCCAGA
Organism: Putridiphycobacter sp.; assembly: GCA_965230195.1. Classification (GTDB taxonomy): domain Bacteria; phylum Bacteroidota; class Bacteroidia; order Flavobacteriales_D; family Crocinitomicaceae; genus Putridiphycobacter. The sequence continues at coordinate 4,205,887 of OZ245997.1, read as the reverse complement.
ACCGTCCGCTTTTAAAATGGAATCCTGAATACCATAACCTTCTTCATCTGGTTCAAGTAAAACTCCACCAGCGCCATCACCAAAAATAATACAGGTTGCCCTGTCCTTATAATTAATGATACTTGACATCACATCACCTCCGATAACGATCACTTTTTTATAAGTACCGTTTTCAATGTATTGTCTTCCAATATCAAGTGTATATAAAAAGCCTGAACAAGCTGCACTTACATCAAAGCCCCAGGCATTTGTAGCGCCAACTTTATCGCAAATTACATTGGATGTACTCGGAAACCTGTAATCTCCTGTAATTGAACCAACGACAATCATGTCTAATTCCGAAGGAGAGATTCCTCTTTTTTCACAAATACCTTCAACTATTTTCACTCCAAAATCAGATAAAGCTTCCCCTTCAGCGGCAAGTCTTCTTTCTTTGATACCGGTTCGTGAAACGATCCATTCGTTATTGGTATCAACCATTTTTTCCAGGTCAAAGTTTGAAAGTACCTTTTCCGGAACATAACCGTGAACTGAAGTAATGGCTGCTGTAATTTTACTCATTAGGTATGATATTTTAAATTATTTGTTTGATTAAATATAATAAATAACCAAGGTGGTAAAATTATTAAAAAAACCGAAAAACAGTCAATTTATTTATAATATTTACTCAATTTAGTCAAATAATTCAGGATTTAGATTGAAAAAAGTATAGATACTAAAAAAGCTTGTTATTATGCAAATAACAAGCTAATAGTACATTAAAAAAGTTCAGCTAATTAAACAGCAACTTCTTTTTCTGCTAATACTTTTCCTTTATAGTATAGTTTTCCTTCGTGCCAAAAAGCTCTGTGGAAAAGGTGCGGTTGCCCTGTAGTTGGACAAGTTGAAATATTCGCAGCAACTGCTTTTACGTGCGTTCTTCTTTTGTCTCTTCTCGTTTTAGAAATCTTTCTCTTAGGATGCGCCATTTTACTCTATTTTAATTCTTTTTTTATCGTTTATTTTTTATTTACTCCTCCTCATCAGTAGAAATGAGTAAATAGTTGTCCATTATATTGAGCATATCTTCGTTACATTCCCCTTCAGGATGTAATCGCTTGGTTGGAAGTGCTGTGATAATGAATTCATAAATAGGATGTGAAACATCAATTTTGAACTCATTGGGAAAGACTACAATTATGTTTTCATCTTCCATTGCTTCTGTTCCGAACTTATAGATCAATTCCTGACTGGAATTAATTTTCTGACTATAATAATCGGTACATCTGTCACACATGACTTCTACCTCGCCATTAATCTGAAATCGGGCATTCATTAAAGTGGATTTTTTTTCAAGTTCAATTGCCACTTCCAGACTACCGTTTTCTATTTCAGAATAATCAAATTGCTCAAAGAACGGGTTCTCAATTTTGTAATTGAATAAATGTTTTCCTTCTTTTAAACTGGAAAAACCAATAGCGAAGTCATCTTTCATATCAATTCACAAAAAAGAGAGTGCAAAGATATATATAATTTTTTAATTAATTCAACTTTTTTAAATATTCATTTCAGGAACTTCAGCAGGTACAATTAATGTCCCTTCTGTAGCTGCTTTTATTTCGTCGACACTTACACCAGGTGCGCGTTCAAGCAAATGGAAAGCATCATCTTTAATTTCCAGTACAGCGAGGTTAGTTACCACTTTGGTTACACAACCTACACCTGTTAATGGTAGAGAACATTTGCTCAATAGCTTCGATTCTCCTTTTTTATTGGTATGCATCATGGCTACAATGATGTTTTCAGCAGAGGCTACCAAATCCATTGCACCTCCCATACCTTTTACCATTCTGCCAGGAATTTTCCAATTGGCAATGTCTCCGTTTTGTGCAACTTCCATTGCGCCCAGTACTGTTAACTGAACATGTTGTCCTCTGATCATGGCAAATGAGGTAGCTGAATCAAAAATAACAGCACCTTTATTAAGGGTTACTGTTTGTTTCCCTGCATTAATCAAATCTGCATCTTCATCTCCATCAAAAGGAAAAGGTCCCATACCCAAGATACCGTTTTCGGATTGAAACTCAACTTCAATTCCTTCGGGGATGTGATTAGCTACCAAAGTTGGGATACCAATCCCTAAATTGACATACCAGCCATCTCTCAATTCCTGTGCAATTCTTTTTGCAATTCCAATTTTATCTAAAGCCATATTATTTTTGTCTTACAGTTCGTTGTTCAATTCTTTTTTCATATTTCTCTCCCTTAAATATGCGTTGCACAAATATTCCGGGGGTATGAATAAAATTCGGATCCAGTTCTCCGGCAGGTACTAATTCCTCAACCTCGGCAACTGTTATTTTTCCAGCCATTGCCATCATTGGGTTAAAATTTCTTGCGGTTGCTTTAAAAATCAGATTACCTTCTGTATCTCCTTTCCAGGCTTTAACAAATGCAAAATCTGCAGTAAGGGCCGATTCTAAAATATGTGGTTTACCATTAAATACTTTTACTTCTTTGCCTTCTGCTATTTCGGTTCCATATCCGGCAGGTGTATAAAAAGCAGGAATTCCAGCTCCACCCGCGCGGCATCTTTCTGCTAATGATCCCTGTGGGATTAAATCAACTTCCAGTTCTCCGGATAACATTTGTCTTTCAAATTCATCATTCTCTCCAACGTAGGAAGAAATCATTTTTTTGATTTGCTTTTTTTGTAATAAAAGTCCGAGACCGAAGTCATCAACACCAGCATTATTAGATATACAAGTCAGGTTTTTTATTCCTAATTTAACCAACTGACCAATGCTGTTTTCCGGTATTCCGCAGAGTCCAAACCCACCCAGCATGAAAGTCATATTGTCTTCAACGCCCTGTAAAGCCTCTTCAACAGAGTTTACTACTTTATTCATAGTGTTTTAATTAAAAAATATCAATTATTTTAGTATTATCTTTCTTACAGTTAAAAATTTCATCATTAAAAAATGGTGGTCGTTCAAAATCACCTTTTGAAATTTTAATCTTTTTATCCTTATAGACTTCCTGCATATAATAACCATAAATTGGTAAGGCCATTCTTGCACCCTGACCCCATGGGTACGATCTAAAGTGTACCTGCTTGTCGTCAGCACCAACCCATACCCCTGTTACCAAGTCCGGTGTTAGTCCCATAAACCAACCATCAGCGGCACTATTGGTTGTTCCGGTTTTACCAGCTGTAGGGTATTTAATACCTCCCCATGATTTACCTCCTCTTAACGTCATGCTGGTACCATAATACTTATTATTCTGATGAATATTAGCAGCCCCATTGACAGCCCCTTTCATCATATTCAACATAATATAAGCATATTCTTCCGGCATGGCTTCCCTGCTATCGTATTCCATATTCATGATCACATTTCCGTTTTTATCTTCCACGCGCATAATATAGATAGGTTTGGTGTAAACGCCTTTATTAGCAAAAGTGCTTTGGGCACCTACCATGTCGTATAGTGATAAACTCATAGGTCCAAGACACATGGCTGGTACCACATCCTGTTCAATCAGGTCAATACCAACATGTTTTAGTAACTCATTCATAGTTTGAGGGCCGGAGGTAGCACCCATATCACGCATAATGGCTACTGTGATATTATTTAACGAACCAGCTAAAGCACATTTTGTCGGGATCAGCTCTCCTGTGTTTTTAGTTCCTGTTGCCGGGTTCCATGTTTTATTACGGGTAGGGGATACAGGTACATCAATGGTGTATGAGATGTCAGCATAAGTTTTGCAGGGATCAATTACACCAATACCAATTGCAGCTGCGTAAACAAAAGGTTTTATGGTTGATCCAACCTGCCTTCTGGTTTTTTTAACATGATCGAGTGCAAAGTAATTGAAATTAGGTCCACCAACCCATGCTTTAACAAATCCTGATTTAGGGTCCATTGACATTAACCCGGCTTGTAAAAAACCTTTGTAATAACGAACAGAGTCCATTGGCGTCATGATGGTGTCAAAATTTCCCTGGTACGAAAACAAATTCATTTCAACAGGTGTATTAAAGGCTTTATCAATTTCCTTTTCCGAAGCCCCGTTTCTTTTCATTCTGTAATAGCGATCAGTTCTTTTTTTAGCGGTTTCCATTATTCGTGCAATGGCTTCAGGTGTATTTTCCGAGTCGTTTGCAAAGGGCGGGTTACGGTTTTTCTTATTGTTTTTGTCGAATTCCTTCTGCAAAGTTTCTTTTAAATGCTTCACCACTGCTTTTTCGGCATAAACCTGCATTCTGGAGTTAATTGTAGTATAAATCCTCAATCCATCTTTATATATATTGTAAGGCGAACCATCAGATTTGGCATAAACATAGGTTCCATCAGGATTTTTTTGTCGGAATTTTTCCTGTAACTCTCCTCTTAAAACTTCTTTAAAATGCGGTGCTAGACCCTTTTTATGATCGACTACCTGATAGTTGATTCCCAAAGGCAATTCTTTAATTGAATCGTATTCTGCTTGCGTAATGGTTACCGGAAGGAATTCATTATCGGCATCTTTTCGCCATTGGTTTAATACCACATTTCTTCTGTGAGTTGTAGTATCAGGATGTCTGAGTGGATTAAATATTGAAGGGTTTTTACACATACCAATCAGCATGGCAGATTCCTGAATATTGAGATCAATTGGTTTTTTATTGAAATAAACATGAGCTGCCGTTTCAATACCAACAGCATTATTTAAAAAGTCGAAATTGTTCAGGTACATAGTTACAATTTCCTCTTTTGTATAGGCCTTTTCCAGACGAACCGCTAATACATTCTCTCCGAATTTTTGTTTCAGTCGGCCCCATTTATTTTTAGCTACGCCACCTCGTACTGTATCAGAAATTGTATACAATAACTTAGCAAGTTGCTGAGTAATGGTACTGGCACCACCTTTATTTTGTCCCATAGCTGCATAGCCTAAGGCCCTGGCCAATCCTTCGCCATCCACACCGGCATGCTCATAGTACCTTTTGTCCTCAGTGGCAATTAATGCTGAAATAACATTTGGAGAAATGGCATTGTAGGATATGCTTTTTCTGTTTACACTCCAAAAACGTCCCATTTCAACCATATCTTCAGTATAAATGATTGAGGCCTGCTTATCAGGCGGACTCGATAATTCTTCGTACTCCGGGATATTGCTTTTGGATCTTTCAAGCATGAAAGTTATACCGAATAGTGGTGTAAATGCGGCTAACCATGTTAATACAAGAATATAACGTTGCGTTTTTTTCTTTAGCACCTTTTTTTTCACGTCTGTCTCTTCTTCAAAAATTCAGACGTAAAGTTAAGTATATTACCAAAAGATTAATTTATTATCAGGATAAATTTATTAACTATAGACAGATTGTTTTAATTTAGCACCGTTTTTTGATTATCTGGTAATGAGAAGTAAAATACTGTGCTTTGTTTTTGGTTTAATTTTAGTAGGCTTATCCTGTGGAAGGAAAGCTCATAAATCAGGAGAAATTGAAGTTATTTCAAGTGATTTGGAAAAAATTGAATCAGATGGTGGAAAGTTAGTGTTTTCAACAAATCAGGCTGGCGTATATATCCAAAACGGAGATTTTATGAGTACCGATTTTGCTTTGAGTGGTAATCAATCACTTAAGCTGGATTCAACGCATGTATATGGCTTAAATTACAAAATGATCAATCCTGAGGAAGGGGAATTTATACAGGTTTCAGTATGGCAAAAAAAAGGAGGAAATAGTGGAACTTTAATCGCCTCGATTAAAGGAGTGGATTATGTCAATAAATACAGAACTTATTATAATTCAAGTGCGGAAGGTAAAAATGGTTGGGTTCAGCACCATTTGTCATTTGTGGTGACTAAAGATGTTGAGCATATCGATTTTTTTGTGTTTTCAGGTAAACAGGAAACTTATTTTGATGACTTTAAAATAACCAGATATCCTCAATCGCCTGATAACGGCTTAAAAAATGAGCTTAATTTGTTTATTCCGGACTCCTCGAAGAAAAAGATTGACGGTTTTATCGGCAATGCTTTAAAATCGGAGATCATCCCAAGTTCAGATAAAAAGTATGTCAAATCATTTATCGTCAATGGAAATGACTCTGTGAAAGTAAAGCTTAAGCTAAAGGGGGATTGGACAGATCATATTAAATCAGGGAAAACATCTTACAGAATTAAAATCAGTGGGAATCATTCCTACAATGGTTTAAAGACCTTTTCAATTCAACATCCTAAAACACGGAATTACTTGCATGAGTGGGTATTACATAAAATGGCAGATATTGAAGATCTGCTATCAACACGATATGATTTTGTATCGGTTAATATTAATGGTACTAATTACGGGGTTTATGCTTTAGAAGAGCATTTTGACAAACAGTTGCTGGAGCAACGGAACAGAAGGGAAGGGCCTATTCTTAAATTTGATGAAAGTGGGGTATGGGCCATGAATTATAAGGCAAAGGAACAAGGGGCAGGTTATGTGAATTTCCCTTATTTTGATGCCAGTGTAATTAAAATGTTTAAACAAAACAGGACTTTGGGTTCTGCAACACTTAGTCAACAATTTGATGAAGGAAAGGTGTTGTTAAACCTTTTTAAAAACAGCCACCTGAAGGTGGAAGATATTTTTGATATTGACCTATTGGCAAAATTTTATGTTTTATTAGAGTTAAGTTCAAGTAATCACGGATTAGCATGGCATAACAGAAGGTTTTACTACAATCCAATCAGTCAAAAACTTGAGCATATTCTTTATGATGTTATTCCAAACAGAGTTAAAGGAGACTTTAGCAGTTATGCCAGACATACATTGGAGTCTGGTATAAGAACTAAAACACTGGGGTTCGATTTTGCAGTTTTTATGAATCGGGAGTTTAAAGAGAAGTACCTTTATTATCTGGAGCAAAAAACAAGGCCGGCATATTTAGATTCTGTTTTCAATTTGATTGATGAAGAGTTAAATTTGAACTTAACTGCAATATGGTCAGAGGAGCCACTTTATGAGTTCAATAAAGAAGAATATTACGAAAATGCTAAGTTTTTAAGGGATAGCATTAATGTACTGGACTCTGTATGGACCGAAAAACTAGAAAATTTTGGGTCGAAAGAGGAATGGATTGCTGATGAGAATTATTTTGTAAGAAAGGACAGTTTTTTTGTATCTGAGATTTCATTGAATGCCTATACTAAAAAAATAGATAGTCAACATTATATGGTCTGGGCTGAAAATTATCATTTAAATGATGTTGAAATTCTGGGGTACAGTACGAAACAGTTTAAAAAACAAATCATAAGATTTGAAGAAGGTAAAACATTAGAGCATTATAATAAATATGCCGACAGTGTTGTTTTTATTACAAAGTATCAACCTAAAAAGCTTTATTTTGAAGCTAAAAATTACCCTGGTCATCAATTATCAGTCAAAGTTATTCCATGGCAAAAACCTGGGGAAAAGACATCCAGAATGAGGCTTGAAAATGAGTTTGTAGCTACACCTACTCAATATTACAGAATGAATAGTGATAAAGTTCAATTTGCCGGGCATGTTGTCATTGACCGATTGCTTTATATTCCTTCGCAATATGAAGTTGAAATCAAAGCCGGGTCACATATTGAGTTTAAAAATGGGGGAGGGCTAATTGTAACGAATAGTTTTTATGCCCTTGGAACAGCGGATAAACCAATTTTAATAAGTTGTAAAGATTCAAGTTCAATGGGTGTGACAGTTTTAAAAGGACAGGAGGCCATTATCAAACATACCAACTTTAAAGGTCTGTCCAATTTAAATTACGGTAAATGGATGTTAACAGGTGCAGTTACTATTTATGAGACCAAAACCACTATTGAGAATGTTAACATTGCCTCAAACTCTTCAGAAGATGCATTGAATATTATCCGTAGCGATTTTAATATTACCGGTTTGCATGTATCAGAGACTTATTCAGATGGTTTTGATGCAGATTTTTGTACAGGGATATTAGTTAATTCTTCTTTTACGAATACTGGTAATGATTGTATTGATTTTTCAGGTTCTGTGATAGATATTCGCGATATTGATATTGTTAATTCTGGTGATAAGGGTGTATCTGGTGGAGAACGATCAACCTTAACATTGTCAAATATTAATATTAAAGGAGCAATTACTGGTATTGCATCAAAGGATGATACTCAAATTAAAGGAAAAAATATAACAGTTGAACAGGTTGAAGTTGGTTATGCCGCTTTTCAAAAGAAAGGAGAATATGCACCTGCCACAATAACCTTAGAGGAATGTAAAACCACTCAGGCTGAAAAGAATGTTTTGGTGGAACTGAACTCGTTTATTACATTGAACGGGGAACAATTTGAGGGGACAGAAAAACTGGATATTGATACACTTTATGCCAGGTTTGCCAAAAAGTAGTTAGTGGTTTCTGGTTTTTATCAGTAATAAATATTGAGTAGAAAGTAACAAGTAATTCGAAATCAAAAAACTATTAACTATCAACAAGTAACGTTCAACTTAGTCGAGTTTTTCTTCAAATTCGGGGCAATCCAATCTGATCTGGGTATCCTCCAGTTGCTTTTCAAGTAGATTACAATAATGCTTTTTATCCTGATTTTGGTAGAAACGGCAACCAAAACAAGTTCTCTGAACGGTTAAAACTCCCTTTTGGTTAAGGTTGAAGATAAGTTTGGTCATTACTGAATAAAGGTTCTCTAATCCTTTCTCATCTATGGTCTCTAATCCTTTTTTTACCGGTAAAGCGTAATCGGCTATCTCCTTCAATAACTTTTTTCCTGTTTCTGTTGTAAATAAGTAATAGCTTCGGTTGTCACTTGGAGAGAAATCTTTTTCGAGATAGTTTTTTTTATGGAGTACTCTAACGGCATCACTTATAGTCGGCTTAGTGACGTTGAACTCTCTGGCAAGGTGACTAATATTGCATAATTCTGACTTATGGTTTCTGACAAACAACAGAATCTGAATCTGAATAGGGCTGATTCCGAATTGTTTTGCTTTTTCCCATAGCAGGGATTTAAAAACGTCCGAAAGTCGCTCTAATCCATATATTATTTTTTCATTTAACTCCATAGTAGAATAGCCTGCAGAATCATTGTTCTGCAGGCAAAGTTAGCAATCCTAACATTTAGAATGCAAATTCTGACGAAAATTAAAGTTAGTAATCCTAACTATTTAAAGCAAAATTATGCCTTAACATCTTCGATAGAAGCACCAAAGTTAAGGTGAAGCACATTTCCGTTAGGGGTTAATAAGGCTGGTACTGATTTTACGCCTACTTTTTCTGCTTCAGGTATACGGGATTGTTCTTCTCCAATGTGAACAATTTCAACATGTTCAGATCCGATTAATCCGATAATTTCTTGTTCTGCCGTTAAACAAACCGGACATCCTGCGTGGTAAAAAATTGACTTACTCATTTTAATTTGTTTTTTTAGTTATGGCAATATCGCCGCAACAAATATAGTAAGGATTCCTAACTAAAGCAAAAAAATCTAAAAAAAATGCCTTTAGATGAGACATTTTTTCTTTTAAACTACCGTTGAAAATATTACTGAAGTGTACTGATAGCAGTATTTAACGCTGCATCAATGCCATTTAATATTTCTGTTGCTTCATTTTGGATTAATATATCTGGTGGTAACCCGATACCTTCAAAGCTCTTTCCTTCAAAATTCCGCCAATCGCCAACCGATATACCATAAGCCCAGCCATTTGGTAGTTCTTTTCTTATCACATCTGAAAATGCTCCCGTTGTTGTATCTCCGATTATAGTTACCTCGTCATGCCTTCGCATTGATAGTGCAAATGTTTCAGCAGCACTAATGGTAAACCTGTTAGTCAGTACAACAATGCTTTTATTGTATTGCGTTTTACCTTCGGGTTGAACAAAGTATTCGGAAAATGGTGTAAAATCACTATGATTAACACCGTTTCTGAGTCTGAATTTAAAGACAGCTTTTCTTTCTTTAGCAAAATGACCGGCTACGTAAACAGCATTTTGGTCGGTTCCGCCTTCATTACCTCTTATATCAATGATCAATCCATTGGTATTTTCAAAATGAGTAATCATTTTTTCCAGTGATTCCCGGTATTGCTTTTCATTTTCATTGAAATGACCAAAATGAATATAGCCCAGGTTGTTTTCTAACAGACCATAGGTCATAGATTCTCCTGAGGTTAGTTTTTCTGTCAGGTAATTTGCCTTTACCACTGATAGTTTAAAATCACTATAGGTCTTTAGTTTACCAAGAATACCTGAAGTATAGCCCTGAAGGTCCGGATTGGTGGGAAATAAAAACACATGGCTGTCATTTAAGGCATCCAGCATACTGGTAATGGTCAGGTATAAGTCCTCATCTGAACTGAATTCTGATACAGTTGGCCTGTAGACCTGGTAAAGCGAATCCCAATTGATTTTTTTAGTTTCAAAGCCACCATACATCTGGTCAAAGCTTTGCCATAGTTCTTCAAAATTCGAAACAGGATCGTTATTTACTTTCGGTGTTAATAAGATTTTATCACACGAACTGAGGGTCGTGACTAAGGTTATGGATGTTATAATAAAAAATAGCTTTTTCATTTTTTTGCATTTAATGTTTTTGAAAATTTAATCGAAAGTCCGTTGTTATAAGCTGTTAGTCCTCTTATTGTTGTGTAACGTTCCCAATAGAAATCATAAATTACCGAAGCCTTCCAGTTAGTGGAGATTACTTTTTCTAAACCAATATTAAAATTGACTTTTTGAAATTCTATTGGTGTAAAAATTTTAGTCCCCATAGTGTAAACCGAACCAAAAGTGCCATTTTTTCCATCTGCCGGGTCGTTTGCGTATGGTAGCCTGACAATAGCACCGGTAAGTGGCACGGACAAGGAAGAGGAGAGGATTGTGCTGGAATTTAATCTGTGAATAGCCTTTAAAACAGGGTTCAGACTGAATTCATTCATCATAAATACTGCTGAAGGGCCGATTGATAAGTAAAAGAATTCTTTGAAGTTGCCGCCAATAAAAAATTGGGTTTTAGAAGAGCCAACTTTTTTCCATCTTTTCAGATACCAGATATTGAATTCCTGTTGAATCATTGGAATCCCGGAAAGTTCTATCGCTGTTTCCACAGGGGCTCCTTCAAGATTAGTATGGGGTCGGACAAAAGTTCTGTTCTTATAATCCACACTTTTAACCGTGCCCAGACCAAGTGAAAAATTAATGCCCATTTTCCTTGTACTTTTATTTGATTCAAGACCAATTTGACCACCAAAGATATTACCGGAATATAAAAGGGGGGTGACTTGCCTGTCCATGAATCTTAAATGAGAATAATCGATCTTGTAAGTGATGTCTCTGCTTTTGTTTAAGGTATCATTAGCGAAGTTTAGACTTGAGGCTAAACAGGTAATTGCCAGAAAAAGTAATTTTAAATTCATTTTTTATTTTTGATGCAAAGCTAGAGAGGACAGGCGACCTGAAAGTGCCATCTTGTAATTTGATACCTATTTTTAAGAAAAAAAGAACTATTGGGTAATTGAATTGACGTATTGGGAAGGTGTTTGATTAGTCAACTTTTTAAAACACCGGTTAAAGGAAGATTTTGAGTTAAAGCCACAATCGTAGGCTAGTGCCATTAAAGTGAATTGACGATTCTCCGGAATGCTGATCATTTGTTTAAAAGCTTCCACCCGATAACCATTAATAAAGTCATGAAAATTTTTTCCTTCTGTTTCGTTAATAATTTGAGAGAGGTATGGGGACGGAATACTCAAAATAGAAGCAAGTTCACCTAGTGAAAGTTCGCTTTTTTTATAAAGGTGTTCTTCGGTCATTAATTTGTTTAACCGCTGGTAATAATCCACAGCAGATTCTTCCGATAATCCTGATTTGTTATATTTTTTTCTTTTCGGTACTGGTTCAGTGGCGTTAGGTTCAATATGAATGATTTTTTCTTTAATCTGTCTGCTGGTAAAAATATCCTTTTGGTATACGCCGAAAAAACCAATTAAAATAACGAAAACAGACACTGCGCTGAAAATAATGGCTTCAGTTTGGATGAAAATAACTAAAAACCATATGATACCTAAGCCATACGTTAAAAATCGCAACCATCTCAGATTAATATTTTCAAGATCTGAAAACCGATTTCGGATATTGGTTTTGTGACGTTTCAGCAGAATGGATGACCAAATTACATAAACAATTCCTGATAAAAATATGGTAGATAATAAAACGATTTGGAAAATTTCGTACCCCTCTCCACCACTTTTAAAAATTCTGATTTTTTCAGCAGCAGGCAATTGCATAAAAGATATCAGGTAGATATAGAGTGTAATGGTTGGCACAAAATGTAATAAAACAATCCTTCTTTTTTGCGGAAATTGATCGGTAACTGACGATACATAGAAATAGAGCAATACCCCATGGAGAAGGGGGATAGGGAATTGTATTCCCAACAAGTAAGGATAATTGTAGATTTCTTCAGTATAATGCAGATAAAACAAAAAAATATGCAGCGCATTGACTAATGTCCAGAGTAAAAGAAAGTAATCTGATTTAGATTTTTTCTTTTTAATAAGCAACAGAGCTGATATAAAAAGCGCAATACTAATTCCTGCTACGAATAACATTTTACCGGTCCTTTATTTTGAAATATTTCTCAATTTGCTTTTAGGGAACAAAGCTTTGTTCCGGTACTAAAATAGGATTAATTTTAGTTTTTAATACCTGGTATTTCTTAAAATAAAACGTAAAAAAGTATACTATAAATACTCCAATTTAAAGTTTTTCGCTGATTGTTTTTTAGAAAGCCGATCGGGAATGAGTCGCATGGCAACATTCCGTACTTTAATCATTAATTTATTTTTCAGATGAGATATTTTACCAATCCTCCAGCTTAAATCAACAATTTCCTTTGCCCTTTTTTGTCTTACTTTTTCATAGTTCTTAAAGGCATCAGAAATTTGATCATATTTTTTTAAATTTTGAGCTAAAACAAAAGCACTTTCAATAGCCTGACAAGCTCCCTGACCTAAATTAGGAGTAGTGGCATGGGCTGCATCTCCAATTAAACAGATATTTTTGTCATGCCACATTGGCAAGTGATTTAAATCGAACATTTTATTAGTTAAAATGCGATTGCTTTCAGTAGAATTGATAATTTGGTTTACCACAGGATGAAAATCAGAAAACAATTGATCAAGTGTTTCGAATGTGTGTTTTGTATCTTCATCAGCCAGTGCATACCAATAGATTTCATCCTTATTGATGTGTACAAAACCAAATCGTTTGCCAGGTCCCCACATTTCATTTAACTCGATTTGGTACTTTTCAGGAATTTGAATTTTAGTAATGCCTCTCCAGCAAATTTGCCTGGCTGACCGGATTTGAGAATCAGGAAATATGGATTGTCTGACGGCTGAATGAATACCATCCGCACCAATCAGGATATCAGTTGTATGTTGTGTGCCATCAGCAAAAACAAGTTCAACTTTATTATCAGTTTGGATAACTGATTGCAATTTTTTGTTTAAATGTACCGGTATATCTTTCAGATTGTCCAACAGAATGTTATGTAGGCTGGCTCGGTGTATAGCAATGGATTTCGCTTTAAAATCGATTTCAGATTCTTTCATATCCACATTAGTAATCACTTTCAGGTTCGGGTCAGTAATTATCATGGAACGGGTATAACTTCCATTAGTTATAATTTCCTGATCAATACCTAACTTTTTAAATATTTGCATGGCGTTTATGGCCAGGTTAATGCCTGCACCAACGTTTGAAAATGCTTTTGCCGATTCATAGACTTCTACCTGAAATCCTTTTTGTTTTAATGAAATAGCAGCGGTAAGGCCACCTATTCCTGCTCCAATTATTGTAATTTTCATAATTTTCTTTTGAGAATCAATGTTGTTGTGTAGCAAATAATTGATATACAAATCAAAGTAGTGGGAACAATAAAAAAGTACTTCAAAGATATTGGTAATGCAATACAACACACTATAAGATTAAAGTAAATAATATTGTGAGGAGGGATAGTTTTTGCATTTCTAAAAAACATAAGGTTAAGTGATCCATAGGTAATTAATAATAAGCCCATCATTACACTTACGCCAAATGTTACAATTGTCAGTGTTGTTACTTTATCCGGAAATATTACCGGAATATTATCTAATAAATTGATGGTTCCCGGATCCTTCGGAGTCAATAACTCAAAAGAAAGATGGCCAACGCCACAGATGATTCCAAATGATAATATGCCAATTAAATATATGATTTTTGCTGATTTCATAATTTTATTATTAATTTTAGGTCAAAGTTACTAAAAAATAAATAAATTAGGTCAAGACTACTAAAAAACGTTTTTTATAAAATGAAAAAAACAAAACGGAAAATATTAGATACGGCACTCATTCTTTTTAATACAAAAGGATTAGCACAGGTTACATTAAGAAACATTGCCACTGAGATGGGTATTAGTCAAGGCAATTTAAATTACCATTTTAAAAAAAGAGAAGAGATTATTGAAGGATTGTACTATGAATTAGTGGACAGTATCGACCAGAAAATGGGAGATGAGATAAAAAAGGTTGATTTAGGTTTGCTGTTTGAAATCTCCTCTACCATAATGAATCGATTTTATGACTACCGTTTTTTCTTTATCGATTTTGTGCAAATTATAAGAGAGAATGAAAATATCAAAACACATTATACTGCATTGACCGAAGCTAGGAAAGCACAGTTTTCTCTGATTTTTGGAGCTTTGGTAAAAGAGGAAATTATCAGACCTGAACTTTTAGAGAATGAATATGCTTTTCTTTATAACCGATTGCAAATACTGGGAGACTTTTGGATTTCTTCAGCCATGACAGATCAAAAAAAGGTCACTAAAAAAACAATTGCTACTTATTCTGAAATCATTAAGCAATCTATCTATCCCTACTTAACTGAAAAGGGTAGAGAGGCTTACCATTCTTTTGATTAGAGGAAGTCTTCTAAAACTTTGATGTATTCATCAAATATTTCCCGGTGTAAAAAATGTCCGGCATTTTTAAATACAATGGCCTTAGATCCTTTCGGCATTCCTGATTCCATGGCATTCATTATTTCTTTCGTTGCAATTTCATCATGCTCTCCAACCATAAATAGTACGGGTACTTTTGGTAGTATCTCATAAAACTTTATTTTTTCCGGATCGTTTTGATCATCACCAAAAGACCAATAGTAGGCTAAGGTAGCCTCAAGTCGTCCGGGGTATTTAAAAGTTTCCTTAATGGCATTACTGGATGTTTTATAGTCAGTGTAATCAGGCGACCACCGTTGGTACAGACGATCGATATATTCGAAATCATTTTTTCTGGTATACCTCAAACCATAGTCTCGTGTACCAAATAAAAGAAAGTGTCGGGCAGCATAAAGTAAGGCAGGGGTGGGTTTTAAACATGTAGGGTGAGGTATGGCTATTGACACTACTTTATTGATCCGGTCGGGAACCAGATTTGTAACAGCAAAGCTGATGGATGCTCCCCAGTCCTGTCCGGCAATTGTAAATTGCTCAATAGAAAGTGCATTGGCCAACTCAACAATATCACCGGCAATAGTTTTTACTGAAAAATCCATATTCTCAGGCATCCCGGTAGGGTAGTAGCCTCTTAAAAATGGTGCAATGACTCTATGATTTTTTGAAAGTGCTTCAATAGTTTCATCCCAGGTATTGGCCATATCCGGAAAGCCGTGTAATAATATAATCGGGTCACCTTTTCCCTTCTCAATATAGTAATAATCCAGCCCGTTAATCTTTTCCTGTTTTATATTATGTTGACTCAGTCCTGCAATTGTTTCAGGACTGAGACTTTCAACCTGGTCATATTCCTCCCTGCCAAATAAGCTGATTGAAGTGATTATCAAAAGGCCTGTTATGGCTACAATCCCCAGTTTTAAAGGTTTTGACAGCTTTGGCAAAAGATTGGTTAAAAACCTGGAAGTGAATGGTAAGGTCAATAGTCCCATCAGGAGAAGTCCTGCTCCATAAATTGGTTCTTCAAGCAGAATGGTGAGTACGCCGGTTAGAAGTAATACCAGCCCCAGTAAATACAAGCATATTTTAATAAGTGTTTTCATAGTACCCAACTATATTTTTGTTTTATATAAGACTGATTTTTGGGAAAGATTAACGAATACCAAACACTTTGTTTGGTATATTATTTACTTTACTATACCGAATGACTTCATTTGTTCAATCATATCGGTTATGGTTTTGTCAAAAGGAGTATAGTTTAACTTTAGTTTTTCTTTACTTTTTGAATTATCCAGTTTAATGGTATGGCCAACATTATTCCTTACAAATTTTCTTGAAAATCCAGCAAAAGGACCAACAATCATCAGTAACCATTTTGGAAGAATTTTTGAGGGAACTTTGTAAGTGTCACCGTAATTCTTTTTAATAGTACCAGCCAACTCTACAAAGTTTGCTACCCTTTCAGCAAGTATATGTCTGCCAGAAGCTTCATTTTCCAATGCATAAATGTGAGCAGTAGCCACAT
Organism: Putridiphycobacter sp.; assembly: GCA_965230195.1. Lineage (GTDB taxonomy): Bacteria > Bacteroidota > Bacteroidia > Flavobacteriales_D > Crocinitomicaceae > Putridiphycobacter. The sequence goes on along the minus strand of OZ245997.1, from coordinate 4,189,371 downwards.
CCCTGACATCAACATATCCAAAAGACAGGTCTGGTGTACCTGATTTATACTTTCCCGATAAAATATCAGTCATAACCTTCAAACTTTCAGACTGAGAAGTTTGGGTCAATGATGGCCCCATCACAAATGAAGGGTTAATCACAACCAGTTCCCAGTTGGATTGATTATTGGCAATTTCCCAGGCCTTTTTTTCGGCTGATATTTTAGAGAAAGAGTAGGGTTGATGATCCAGTGAACTTGTGGTATTAAAATGCGCTTCTGTAAATATGGATATGTTCTGGTTCTTCATGTCAATATTGTCTCCATGAACTGAGGCAACGCTCGAGGTCAAGACTACTTTTTTTACAGAACCTGATTTACTTGCAGCTTCTAAAACATTTGCAGTACCCTTTACAGCCGGATCAACCAAATCCTTTTGTGGGTCCTTAACATTGAGTATAAAAGGGGAAGCAATATGTGCAATTAAATCTGCACCTTTAGCGACATCATCAAAACTACCTTGCTTTAGTAAATCTGCTTCCCAAACTTCAAGATTACCTTCCGATTGGTTGGCTATATCCTGGAGAAAAGCATATTTCTCTTTTTTTGCTTTATTCCTTACGGTTAATCTTACTGTATGTCCGTTTTCAAGTAATCCTTTAACTACCCATGAACCGATATAACCAGTTCCTCCTGTTACTAATACTGTACTTTTCATATCTGTTATTAATTGTATTGTTTCTGTTATTTTGCTATTCCCCGCCATGAAAAATCGACGGCTTGTTTTAATGTTTTATCTGTTACTATATCACCCTTTAAGTTCAACCTAACCATGGTCATAATATTATCATAGGTCAGGCTTCCCATCAACATCAGGTCCATATCCATCAATACACCATCATTAATGCCTTTTTGGTAAAATTCGAAAACTGGTAAGAGGTATTTTTCACACTCTTCGTTTATTTCATCAGTTATAATTGGGGAATGTTCAATTTGTTCTACAAATTTGAATTGAATGGGATGAGCAACAAAATAATTATAAAACCCCATCCAAACGGAATCAAATTCTTCTCTAAATCCTAATTTTTTAGCCTTACTTTCAGCAATTACGGCCCCAAAATTCTTTTTGATATTTAGGTAGATCTCATTAATAATCTGCTCCTTGCTTTCAAAATGATGATAAATCGTTCCAACCGCTACATCAGCCTTTTTTGCTATTTGAGACATTGGACTACCATAAATCCCTTCTTCGGCAATTATTTTAGTTGTGGTTTCAAGAATTCGTTCTTTTTTATCCATAGATTGAATGTTCATTCGGTTTACAAATGTAGTTTATTTTTTTTCGTTAATCCAAATAATTTTTTCAATTTTTTTGAATTTCAGATTATATGATGTGCCTTTGAAGGCAGTAAAAAAGGATCAGGAGTGTTTTTGTAATAAAATGGTAACACATTGAATATCATTTTCCAAAGCATGGCATTCCTCTTCCTGTTCTTTCAAGTATTCGTCAAACAGCGTTTTTTTGTCGGGGTGTAATTCAGAAAGTTTAGAAATGGCCTTTTGAATGTGCTGTGTATTATGAGCATTGGCCTTTATAATTTTACTTTTCTCCCACGCAATCTGATCAATAATACTAAAATCGCTATTATTAATTTGCTGATATAATTCAGATTTATTTGATAAATCGTCTACAGGGTTAATAGCATAAGTTGTTTCAAGAATAAGATATTCATTATTTATAACGCTTTTCTCCAGATGTTTAAGAGTTTGAGATACATCTCCAAATATATCTGAATCGTGGCCATATATTACGAGGTTAAATCCTTGTTGCTTTTTTACAAATTGCTTAATGTCTTTAGTCTGGAAGTCCAGGTATTGCGTTTTATTCAAATGTAGTGCTCTGGAATTAGCCTCTTCAATAAATTCCGGAATAATATCAATGCCTAAACCTTTAAAGTTTATGGTTTCATGTAATTGAATTAATACAGCTCCTTTTCCGCAACCGAGGTCTGCTACTTTTTTTGTGGCGTTTAAAGGCACGTATTGATGGACTAATTTTACGATATACTCTGGCATACTTCCCAACTCCCATAAATCTTCAAGGATTGTTGGGATAAAAGGTAACAGTGCGTCATCCGTTATATCAAGGGAGTCAAAAAAATCATCCGAATGGTTTTCCATTAGTAGATAAAAGCATATAAAGTTTATAGCTTTAAAAATAAGGATTAAAAATTAAAATTATTGGAGTTGGGTTAAATCGACTCTTAGAGTAAATCTCCTTTTCGAACAGTACTACTACCGAAAAGGAGAACTTTTTTAAGTTAACTAGATGGATCAGGTGTGTTTTATTAATTGTCGGTCTAACCCATATTTTCCACTTCCGGTTAGAATCAAGCTCAATGCAATAGCAATCCATAGTAAAAAGTATTCATATCCTTCGCCTTCCTGGTTACCAAACCAATTCATAAAAAAGCCATTTTGAATATGTGAACTTAATACAATGCCTATAGCAAGAATTGTATAACAAAAAGCAATAATTCTGGTACCTAATCCAATAATGAGAGCGAAGGCGCCAAAAAACTCCAATACGATTACTAAAAAGCCGACTAACCATGGTAGGTGAACCACTTCAGTAAAATAGTTCATTGTTCCGGAAAACCCGTATCCACCAAACCATCCCAGCATTTTTTGAGCCCCGTGGGGTAGAATAACCAGTCCGAGAATTACTCTTAAAATCAATGGACTCAAGGCGTCATTTGTACCTAACAGGGTTTGTTTTAATTTTTCTGATTTTGACATATTTTTAATTGTTAAATGATCCTGCAAAATTCGTGAAGAGGAATTCGCAGGACAATAAACCAGGTTAAAAAAAGTAGTTAAACCAGATTAATGTTTTGTAGTTTATGAGGTGATCTGTTTTCTGATTTTGCTTAAAAATTCCTTTGTAATTCCAAGGTAGGAAGCTACCATGTATTGTGGCACTCTCTGTTCAATTAACGGATACTCATTTCTGAAAATCAAATACCTTTCCTTAGCGGGTAAGCTGAAATTTCTGATGATTCTCTTTTCTGAAGTGGCATAAGCTTTTTGGATAATGATTCTGAAGAATCGTTCCAGTTTTGGTATTTGAAGGTATAGCTCCTCGAGTTTTTCGTAAGTGAATTGAATGACCTCTGTATTTTCAAGACATTGGAGATTATAATCAGCAGGTGTTTGGGAAATGAAACTTCCCAAATCAGATGCCCACCAGTTTTCTACTGCAAAATTAGAGATATGTTCCTGGCCCGCTTCGTCAACAAAAAAAGTTTTGATACACCCTTTTACAACAAAATTTTCTGTTTTACAGATATCACCTTGTTGTACAATAAATTGCCCCTTCAGGTATTTTCTTGTGTTGATGTTTTCCCAAAGCAGGCTATATTCATCATCCGACAATTGAATGTATTGCTCCAGGTAAAGCTCTAAACTTTTTTGATCCATTGGACTTAAGCTGATTTAATTCCCACAGTGTAAATGCCTTCCATTTGTACCGCTTTGCCATCAAATTCCAGTTCAGGTTCCTTTATAAGTTGAGTTGAAACCTGATTAAATCCGCCTGATTTAAAAAGGGCTTCAACATCTTCCGGAAAGTATTTGGTAAAGTTATACCTGGTTAACTCCAATTGATCCATACAATCTTTGGAACGGTACGCCACCAGTAATCTGCCGCCAGGTTTTAAGACTCTTAACAATTCTTTGATATTCTCCTTTGGTGCCGGCCAAAAATAAAGTGTATTGGTTGTTGTAATACAGTCAAAAGTATCATTATCAAATGGCAGGTACTCGATTGATGCGTGCTTAAAACTGACAGTCTCCGATTCAATAAGTGCCTTATTAATTTCGTTAGCTTCCTGAATCATGGTTTCTGAGAAATCAACACCGGAATAGGTTAGATTCTTTGCCATTGATAATAAGTCTTTGACAAAATAACCATTACCCATTCCGATTTCAAGGATATTTTCATCATTTACCGGAGCTAAAACTTTATAGGTATTTAAACAGATGTGTTTATTGCCTTTATTCATTTCTTGTCCGACCAACTTGCCTGTTTTTCCCTCAGGTTGTCTGAGTTGTCTGGCCAATTCTACATTATCGATTGTTTCGTTTGAATTAAATTTTTCAGCCATGTTTGTTGTTGTTTTCAAAATATTGTTTGTTCGTGGCATGAAATTAATCAATAAAGTTCAAATTGACATCAGTTACAGGTTTATAGTGCTTCGCAATAAAAACCGGCTTGTCTGATCAGGGCTATGATGTCTTTCTCCTTTAATTTTTCATCCCCCTCTATTCTTAAAACATTATCTATATCCTCCGTATCTACAAACCAATCTGTAATTAATGATTGACCATCTAACAGGGCACCAATAAACCTTACATTTTGTGTAGTTTCTATACTGGTCCGGAAAACGAGTATGTTTTTTTCAGGAAATATAAAGGGCGTTATCGCTTCAACCGATTTACTCTTCCTGTTCTGATTCGCTGCTATCATTGTTCAATCTGTTTACGTAATTCGTATAGGCTTCATCTCCCTCTTCCTTCCAAAAATCATCATAATGTTTCCATTTGGAAAAATCGCTTTTATGTTCCTTTTTGTGTGATTTTTTGTGATTAGAATTGTGGCCTTTTCCTCCACCAAAGCCTCCAAGGAGTAGTTTAGACAATAAAATTAATCCTATGGTTTGCCAGTAGGTGAGTATTGGTAACCCGAATATTAATGGCATTAACCAGTTCCACAGCCACATGACTACAAAACCGAACAGGAATATTAATGCAGCAATACCAATTGCACCTAAAATTATCCAGCCTACAATTTCACCTGGTGATTTGCCTCTCATTTTGTGTGTAAAAAAATTTGACATTTTAATTTGTTTTTGAATGTTATACGTTATTTCTTTCCATTTTTTTATTGAGCAATGCAATGGCTCTGTGTCTTCGTGACATTAAGGTACCCTCGGGAATTCCAGTTTCGTGACTGATTTCCTTATAAGTGTAACCTTCAAAATCAATGGCGATAATAATATCCCTGTAGTCAGGTTTTAAACTTAGAATGCTTTCCTTGAGTTTAACTTTCATTTTTTCGGAATAAAAGTTGTCGGCACCATAGTGAAGAATATCATCCAATTCACTCAGTTTACTGTCATCTTCCTGAACATTAAACTGTTTTTTTGCCCTCATTACATCAATAATTTTGTTTTTTATTGAGTAATAAACAAAACTGGCTACGTTGTTGATAGGAGAATACCGGTCTGCTCCTGAAAACAATTTTAACGCCACATCCTGAATGATATCTTCAGCATCCCGATTTTCACTGGCTTTAATTTTAGAATTAACATAAAGCTTAAGCGCGTGATATTCCTCGGTGAAAAATTCTTTTAGTTTTTTATTATTTTCCGTTTCTGAAGTCATTTAGCCTTTTAGTTGCTCTTCACATATAAAGACGAAGCTTTTTAAATCTATTGCATTTTTTTGAAAAAAAATTGATTTTATTTCAAATTGACAAACTTATTTTAGTTTTATTATGTTGTTTTTGAGGTTTTTATATGTTTTTTTTAAAATTGCAATATAATGTAAGAAGATTACGTTTTTTGTCCTATAAACCGGATTACGGCCCCTTTTCCATTATGTCCGTTTCCCTCATTGAGATCCACCTCGGTTTCTATAAACAGGTGTATATTGTAGTCTCTAAAAACAGCTTCCAGTTCAGATTTTTGATATAACATTTCTACTGGCATACCACCACCAGCTTTTGGATTTAACTTAAAAAAATGTTCATGCGTTTTTGAAAAGGCTTCAAATATTATAGAACCTCCCGGTTTAAGGAACGAATCCAATTTCTTAAGGAGATCAACCTTGTTATGGGGCAAAAAATGAGCATAAATCAAGGCGATAGCATCAAATGCTTCAGGTTCAAAGTCAAGTTCTTCCAGATCCCCCACAATATAATCGACATGCGTATTATTTTCTATGGCCAGCTCCAAGGCCTTTCTTTTGCCTTCCTCACTAAGATCCAGACAAGTGGTTTTCCAATCATTTATTGCTGCATATACTGCATTTCTGCCTTCACCTTCAGCTGGTAGTAGTATCGTTCCAGGCGAAAGTTTATCTAATTGCTGTTTAAAAAACAGGTTTGGTATTTTACCATAAGTGAATTCATTGTCTTTATACCTTCCGTTCCAGTAATCTTTGTATTGGTTTCCATATTGTTCCATAATGTGGTTTTGTTAACCACAAAATTAGAGACTATCAATGCCTATGAAATAGGATAAAATTGAAGTTTAGCAGGATTTACTTTTAAAAATGGAAAGAAGACATATCTGATTTTTTTAAAACAATCGATTGGGATAGATGATTAACTGAATAAAGCTAAATTCAATATTATCAAATGATACTATCTGATCTGGGGTGACTTTAAGTTGGAGTTCAGGATACCACCTCAGGTTTATCCTAAAGTATCCAGGATTGTATCCTGTTTGGGCGTATGTCCCAGGCAAAAACCAGATGCAAAGTTTGACGCGGGCTAAAAGCCCTGAACTTATTACTATTTCGCTTATTTTTATATATATGTTGTTAGTAGTTCACTTTCTTTATTTTCGGTTTAAAAATCTTTTCGCAATATCATCTGCGATACCATGGTGAGCACTCCATTTTTCATAAACTTCCAAGGCCCATTTTCCTATCAAATCTTTACATTCCAATTCGTTAGTTGACTTTGCTTTAATATCAGTTGTAGTGATTTTTCCTCTTTTTCGCAGTTCAGGCGGATTCAAATATTCATCCTGTCTACGAACTTTATATTTGTTTAGGTAATCGCTAAGTTTCGGTGATAAATTATACGTCCATTTAATCTTATATTCAAATATCAAATGAAGCCTTGACAGGTGGAAATGATTGTTCCACCTACCATGAATTTCAGGATGTTGTAATGTGTGTGCGTCAACAATTAAAAATCTATACATGTGATTGTTAACATTTGAAAAGTTAATTTCTTGAAATCCAAGATTAAAAATCTCTAAGCATTCATGAATCCCTCTTTTTGTGTTTGCTCCACAAAATTGACATTGTCCACTGTCTAAAAGGACTACTCCATTCTTTTTAGCTAAATCAATATAATCTTGCATTGTCTTTTTCTACTGTTGCTAATATTACAATTGAGTATCTGCATAGTGTTTCATGGCTTTGGAAAGGAACTCAGCAAATGCCGGTTGTGCTTCCCCATTAACCATGGTAAAACGCCCATCAGTGAGATACAAATCTCCTAACCCTTTGTAACGCTGTTTAAGTGGATCAGAAGATTGGCCCAAACCCCAAAACTTCATTGTATTTTCATAGTGGCGAGCGATATGGAGTTGTACGGTTTCACTTTCCGGATCCTGCTTAGAAACCGAAAACAATTGCTCGAATATGTTTTTTTGCTCTTCTTTTAATTGCTCAAATTGCTGTTTCGAAAGTCCTTTTAGGTAGTTTTCACTGGTTTCTACTTTGTCTTTCCCAAATTTATCAATGGCTTCCTGTCGCATTTGTTGTCTTTTTTCCTTTGGAAATCCTTCATATAATTCTTCTTCTGTAATCATCTTTTTTTCTTTTAAGTTTAACATTGTTTTTTCAATGGTATTCAGCATAACAGAAATTTTTTTCTGTTTGGAAATCAGTGCCTTTTGATGATGTTCAAGCGCTTCTATAATATCAAAATCAGGTGCTTCCAAAATGTCAATAATGGCTTTAAGCGGAAGGTCGAGCTCTTTATAAAAAAGGATTTGCTGTAGTTTTAGTAATTCATTTTCACCATACAGTCTGTACCTGGCCTCGGTACGAATTGCAGGCTTCAATAGTCCTATTTTATCATAGTGATGTAAGGTGCGCACACTTACACCTGCAAGCTTTGAGAGTGCTTTTGCCGAATATTTTTTCATCTGCTGAATTAATTGTTAATGCAAATAAAGGGTATGACGTTACGTAAGAGTCAAATGTTTTAATCACTTTTTTAGAAAAATAACTTTCTTTTCAAATTGTATAGGCTAAACAGTGATGTTTCATGGTATTATCAATATTACAAAAATGTTGGATAAAATTGAAGTTTTAGAGCATTTAATGAAACTATTAAGGGAATTGAACTTTTTGATCAAAAGAATGAACTTTTCCACTAATTTCTATAGAGGAATGCTTTCTAATTTTGAAGCAAAAAATAATATGTTTAGGTTTAATATCATTATTCTAACCCTTTTTTTATCAATATTTACTATGAATGCTCAGTTGCAGGTAGACACTTCCCGCACTTATATCCATCAGGAGAATGCAAGTTTTAAATCAAAATTTATTCAGGGAATTTCAGCTTTACTTGGCGTAAAGAAGAACAAAAAATTAATCAAAAAGATTAATCAGGACTATTCAAACGAAATTGCTTCTGCGATACCAGAATCAATAAAAAGAACGGCCAATATTCAGGAGGTAGAAATAGATAATAATAAGGTGTGGACTTTTGAACCTAAAACGGGAAAATCAGATAAAATCATTTTATATGTTCATGGTGGGGCATATTTTGGAGGGATAAAAAAATACCACTGGACCTTCACTGAGGAGTTAGTAAAGTCAACAGGAGCAACTGTTGTTGTACCTGACTATCCATTACCACCTATAGGTGATCCGCAACAGGTATATGATATGGTTCATAAAATCTACTTAAATCTGATTAAGGAATCTTCTCCCGCAACTATTACATTGGTAGGTGATTCTTCAGGGGGAGGAATTGTGTTAGGATTTGGTATGTATTTAAGAGATAAAGAAATTGAACAACCTTCACAACTCATTTTATTATCTCCCTGGCTTGATGTTACAATGTCTAATCCACATATGAGAGAGATTGATAAAGATGATAAGATGTTGGGGATAGAAAGCCTGAAAATGGCGGGGAAAGCTTATGCTGATTCATATGATCTGGAAAATTATATGGTAAGTCCTATTTATGGTAATCTGAATGGGGTAGCTAAAGTGTCTGTTTTTATAGGGACACATGATTTGTTTCTGGCAGATTGTAGGAAATTGAAGGCACAGGCTAATCAATCAAAAATTGCATTAAATTACTTTGAGTATCCTAAAATGTTCCATGGTTGGATGCTTTTAAAGGGAATGAAAGAATCCATTCATGCGCAAGAGCAAATCTGTTCATTGATTGTAAGCAGTTAGGATTAATTTTTGAAAAGACGAAATAAAAAAGCATCTTATCGAATGATAAGATGCTTTTTAAATGCTTTTTACTTTGCTTAACTGCCACAATAAAGACAACCGTCTTCATCATAATTATCGAGTTCCGGGTGCGCTTCAATTTCTGGTTGCAGCTGTTTTTTTAATTCGTAAATGGCTTGTTGTGTTTCTCCGTCTTCAAATAGATTTCCTGTTAGTTGAGTCTTTAAAGCCTTAATCTGTTCGTGTATTTCCTGTTCGTTCATATGGATTTGTTTTAATTACTGATTCGAATGTACAAAGTCCAAAGCATAAAGCAAAATTAAATTTTAAACACCGATCTGTTAGCATGCCTGTTTAATCATGCTATACTTATGGTTTAACTGATATAAATGTTTCTACTTCTGCCTCATCACCATCATAATATTTTTTGCCATGTATGGTAAAATCTGTTTGATAGGCTCTGTTTAGTTTGTTATTACCCCAAATTTCTATCCAGGTATTTAATATCGCTTCCGGCATTTTTCCCTTCGATACAATTTTTTGATATTTGGACTTTTCGATTGTCATACCAACAAAACCTTCCGGTATATGATCGAGAGAGTTGACTGATAATCCGATAATCATGGTATAAGCTCCGTTATAATCTGTTTCATAATCAGTATAAATGGCATAAATATCATCATTTATGGCATTGGGGATTTTGCTTTTAATGTCTTCATTCCAGAATTTACCCCATAAGGCTTCAATATCCGGAGAAGCTTGTCCGTTTTCATTTTTTGTTCGTATTGAAATACCAATGACATGAAATTTTTCAATGACCTGAGTGTCCATAATAATTGTTTTTTCTGTTTGTGCCTGAAATATTGGTGTCAGTACCAATAATAAGACTGTTAAAGTTTTCATAATTAGTAATCTTGTTTATCTGGTGTAAATTTGCCTGTTTAGAGAGACAAAATATGTCATAGGTTGTTTTTTTATCATAAAGTGTTAGCAGTTGGGCAGTTCATATCGAATTTAGGGTTGCTCATATAACGCTTGTTTAAATCGTAAGTGTCTCATCATCTTTACTGTAGATTTACAATAGCGAAGAAAATCCTTGCTAAACTTTAATTAAAACACTTTTTATATGAAAACACTTATTTTGATGTGTATTGGGCTCATAACATTTGGCTCAATCACCGGTTATTCTCAAAATCTGGTTCCCAATGGCGATTTTGAGTCTTATAACCCTTGTCCTACTTCAACCGTCCCTTGGGGTAATACCATTGAGGCTGATGATTGGGAGGTCCCTAATACCCATTTAGGAGAATCGACTTATTTTAATGCATGCGCACCAACAGGTCAGGCAAACGTACCTGATAACTGGTTTGGAACCCAAACGGGACGTAATGGAAGTTTGGGCTATTGTGGATTAGCACTGGGAAGATCCTCAGCTTTTAGTATGCCTAATTTATTACTGTATCAGGAGTACATACAAGTTAAATTGACGAGTCCTCTGATAGCAGGAAGAACTTACCAGGCCGAAATGTTTATTAATGTTGCCGAGAATTCTCAGTTTAATGTGAATGGTATGTCAATGTTATTTACACAAACTGCGGTAACCAATCCAAACAGTTTATTTATGATTACCGGGTATTCACAAAGCTCAGCCACCCCGGCTCAGGTGTATCATCCTAATGTTGTTAATGATTCGATAGGATGGGTAAGGGTATTTGGAGAATTTGTTGCTGATGGCGGAGAAGAATGGTTAACAATAGGCATGTTTGACCACACTTCAACTGTGGTAATTGACCCTACAGCGCCACCTATATTTGGAGGACCATTGGGGCACCATAACCCTTATTATTATTTTGATGACATTAGTGTTTATGAATGTGGTGCACCTCAGTCTATCAGTATTGGACAGATTGATTGTAATACACAATGGCAAATTCAGTTACCTGGTTATGGTGATCCGAATACTGAGTTTACACCTTTTGGTAACTTACCTGCAGGAGCTATTTCACTTGATGGTTCTCTTAAACCAGATATGGCCGGACCAGGTAATTGGGTAGTTAAAAGAGTAGAGTACAATCCAAATGGGTGTAACACCATTACATATATTCACTTTGAAATAATGGGTAATGGTGCACCTATGTCTATTCCATTGGGTAGAATTGATTGTGATGCACCACCAATTTTATTACCTGGTGCTGGTGATCCGTTTGTGAGTTATACTGCATTGGGAGGATTAGATCCGGCTTCAATTTCTGCGAATGGTGAATTTTATCCTGGAATTGCCGGAGCCGGAAACTGGCAGATTCATCAAACTATTGGTACAGGTTTATGTGCTGTAACCAATATGATTGACCTTGAAGTTGTAACTGCTGAAGGTGCCATTCCAAAGTTTATCGGACCGTTTTGTGAAGGAGAAGGTTTCTTCTACGAAATACCGGGAGGTGGAACTTTTGAAATATTCCAATCTCCGATTCACGATATGTTACCACACCCTCTTCCAAATGGTGTAATTTCAAGTCAGGGAGGCTTTAGTGCAGGTACATGGCAAATCAATCAAACCATTACAACTCCAGGTGGGTGTGAGATGTTATATGTTTATATTTTTGATGTAATTGATTGCGACTGTGGCGTTGATATTGATATTAGCCTGACTCAAAATGCTGAAGATTGTCAGGTTTATGATATTGTTGGAAGTATTAATTATAACGGAATGATACCGGTTCATTATAAGTGGACCATTGGTAATCAAAATTATGTACAGACCATTCATGAAGGGTATAATAGTAGTCCGTATCTTAACACGAGCCACGATTATGGTGAGTTAAACTATCCTGTTTGGGGTAATCAGGTGGTGTGTTTTGAGATTTGGTCATCTTATCCGGAGTCCGAAGGAATTGATTCGTATTGCAGAGAATGCTTCCAAATTGATTTATGTCAAAGCTTTCCGGAACTTGGTTTTATAATGAACCCACAAAATGTTGTGATAGATAAAAAGAATGATAATTTATCATTACAATCAACATTGGAGCCGGTTTTAGTTCCAAACCCAACGAATGGAGTAGTAACACTATCTGGTATTAATCAGAACAATGATATTTCAGTACGGGTTTATAATATTTTGGGTGAAGTAGTGATGGACAAACAAGTTTACCGTCAGTCCATTGATATTTCAAGTCAACCAAAAGGATTGTATTTTGTTGAAGTGTTTGAGCAAAACAAAACACATGTAATTAAACTGATCAAAGAATAAAACAATAATTCTTGACTATAAGAGAAGCCCTGTATTTATGCAGGGCTTTTTTATGTTTAAGAAAATCATGTCAGTCAAAAAAAGGCTTCCTCCCTTGAGGGAGGATTATGGAGGGTGATTTTGTTTTGAGGCTGTTATTTTGTTGGTCACCTCCCTTAATCCCTCCTCTAGGAGGGAAACCTCCTATTTTTCGTTTTCAATAATTTTAACACAAAGTAGAGTTACTTTATTTTTGAAGTAACCCTTTTTTATATTATTCCTCCAATTATTCCTCCTAAATGACCATAATCTTTTTCCGGAGGATTTTCGCTAACGGAGGATTCAAATAGGTTGGAGAATTCTGGTTTCTTAAAGTATTGATGAACAGACTTAAAGTCTTTTGTTCGAACAATGAGTTGGATTTTGCTTAAGTTGTTATTGATTTCCAGCTTACCCCAATGTACAATTTTTTCCTTTCCTTTGACAAGAATCTTAATTCTTTGTGCTTCCAAATGAATTGATTCAATATCTTCAAATTTTGCCCCAGCACACTTATGCTTCTGATTCACATTAAGTCTTAGTATCAGTCCCTTTTTTAGAAGTTCGAAGTTTACAAAGCAAATTTCTCCTTCAATATCCCTTTTCAGCTCATCAAAAGTCTTGATGCCTGACCTGTAAACCAGTTTTGGTGACCCAATCCCTTTTTTCTTTAATTGCTGCCATAATGAGTAATTTCCCCCAAAGTATTGAACTTCCTTAGTTGTTAAATCTCCATCAATATTTACTTTGATTTCCCTCAAATTCCCTAATCGTTTACACTATACAAAAAGAGTTCCTGACTATTTTTAACAGTTTGCACACTCTTTTTCAGACTCAACTTTGTATTAATTGTGGTGTTGATGGGAACGGAGGAAATAATATATTCACCACCTAATGTTTTAAGCGCTCTGTAATTGTAGTTTAAGGTATCAATTTCACTTGTTTTTTTATTGAGAAAATTAAGCCCGGTCTCAGCGGAAAATGCATAACATCTGGATCCCCAGTTATTAAAATTAGTTTTAAAACTGATATCCCTTTCCAACTCTCCGGCAATTACGGTTTTAAATTGGTGTTTATGAGTTAACGGATAACTGGGGAAATAGCCATCCAGTGTATAGAATCCATTATATTGGGCTATCGCAGGGTGCATTCCAACTGAAATAACCTTAAAAGAATTCAGTGGTTTGTTAATGGCTTGTTTTACTTGTGAAAAAGCCGATTGATTATAAAAATCTGCAAAATTGGGGTGCTTTCTGTTTTGGTAAATTTCATGATATTGAATCACTACCAGTAGTTGTCCAACGATTATGATCAGGACAATGATTTTTCCGAATTTTATTTTACCTGAAATCCATATCAATGAAATTACCAATAATACATACCAAAACATGGGATGTAAAAAATGAAATCGCTGTAATTGAATAGGAATTTTACTGGTAATTAAATCTATTACCGGTTTGATAGCGCTGTGGTCCTTAAAACCGTAAAATAGCGAGGTGATTATAATAAAGAGCAGTATTATTTTGAATGTTTTGGTGCTTCTTCTAAAATTGAAAATAGCATATCCTATAATTGGGATTAGCAAAAAGTTATGAAGACTGTGTGCATGATACTGTCCTTTTGTGAACATATTTTTACTGTAATGTAATGCCCTTTCAAAATTAACAGGCGCTTTTGAAAATTCAACCCTGTGGGACACTGTATTATCAGTTAGAAAAGCAGTGAAAAGGGGGAAGTGACTGATGAGGTAAGCACTACCCAGTACCATCAGTCCTAACAGGTAAGCTAAATTGAGTTTTTTAGATTTAAGGGTATCATAGATAGTGATACAAACTAAAACCAGCCCTATAAATAAACCGGATAAAATCAGGTTCGAATAAAAGGCAAAAAGAACTATGATTAACCAGTCAGTCCATTTGTAGGTTCTTGCTCTTAAGTTTAAAAAGGCCAGTAATAGAAAAGGTAAGCCACTAACGGTAGCAGTGAATGACCAAAAAGGTAATAGTCCGAAAATCAGTGCAGTTCCAACTGAAAGGTGCCGGAGTGAATGGTTGCGAACAAAGTGTCGGTCCAAAAGGAGGTACATTCCCCAAAAACCAATAATACTGATTAATAATTTGTTAATCACATACCCCCAAAAGACACCAAAAAGGTTGAACACAAGCAATGGAATATCATAGTAGGGATAAATGCTGTAAAGTGGTAGACCTCCCATCACGTTTGGTATAATGGTGTCAGGAGAGGCAAACATGGCATTATTATCAATGAGGAGTTTTATCCAGGCGACATTTGAATCTAAATTATCATGAATCAGAATATTTGAATTTTCCCCTAAAATAAAATACGGCAGGTAGTACAGAAGAATGGCCACTGACGCTATAATGATTAGTTTCCTTTTTGAGAACAAGGTATCAATCATTTATAAAAATTTAAGATCGTTTCAATGATATGATCCTGTTCGGCTTCCGTTAATCCAAGGTAAAAAGGTAAGCGGACCAAACAATTGGAGTAGGTATCGCAAAAGGTTAATTCTCTGCCATCATGTTTCTCACTAAAGTATGGACTTGAATGGAGTGGAATATAATGGAAAACTGCCCAGGCTCCTTTTTCTTTTAATACCTTGATGAGCAGGTCTCTTTCCTCTATTGAACCACAGACCAGGTAAAACATATGACCATTATTGGTTGCAAAGTCAGGCAATTCAGGTAAACGTACTTTATTTGCCGGGATATTTGAGAAAGCCTTAAAGTAGGTTTCCCATATTTTCCGTCTGACTTGTTGAATATGTTCAAGGTTTTCAATTTGTGCGTATAAGAATGCTGATATGACTTCAGAAGGTAAAAATGAAGATCCAATGTCAACCCATGAATATTTATCAACTTCTCCTCTGAAAAAAGCAGAACGGTTAGTTCCTTTTTCCCAGATTATTTCAGCTCTTGCAATAAAATCCTCATCATTAATAACTAACATTCCACCTTCTCCACTAATAATATTTTTGGTTTCGTGGAACGAAAAAGCGGCCAAATGACCTATGCTCCCCAATGGACGTCCTTTATAGTAACTGTCAATGGCCTGGGCTGCATCTTCAACAACATAAATATTATTTTTTTCGGCTAATGCCATAATAGTGTCCATATCACATGCTATACCAGCATAATGAACAACAATAATAGCTTTTGTTTTCGGTGTAATCAGTGATTCCAGCTGAACCGGGTCAATATTAGGATTTTGACTACCACTATCGGCAAATACAAGTTTAGCACCTTTCAACAAAAAGGCATTTGCTGTTGAAACAAAGGTAAAAGAAGGTAATATCACTTCATCACCCGGTTGCAGATCTAATAATATTGCAGCCATTTCCAATGCATCAGTACAAGATGTGGTAAGCAAACATTTATTAAAGCCATATTTTTCTTCAAAAAAAGACTGGCATAACTTTGTATACTTACCGTTTCCGGAAATCTTCCCGGAATTAACGGCATCATAAATATAATGTGTTTCTTTTCCTGTTAAATGTGGCTTATTGAATGGGATTATTTCCATATGTGGTAAATATATGTTGTTGAATGGATATTGTAACCATTTTGAACATAAAATTTACAGGCATTCTCATTTTTCGCCTGGGTCGGTACTCTGGTTTCGGTTCCGGGGAAAATATCGGCTATTTTATCAAGTAAAGCTGAACCAATGCCTTTTCCTCTGTAATTTGCAGAAACAGATATTAATCCGATTTGATTATAGTCTTCACCCTTTTTTAATGTCATAAAACCGACTATTTTATCATCCGTTTTATATACCAGAACCAAATCAGCTAAACTGCCCTGAATACTTTTATCCACCCATTCGGTATAGAGCTTTTCAAAATGTGGCTGGAGTTTCTTATCCAGCTTAAACCTTGAATAGGCTCCGCTTTGAATAGAAAGTTGGATAAGTTCGGGAGTGAGTTCTCCCTTGTAAATTTCTATATTAGGATCAGAATTGCTGGTTTTGGGCTCCTTCTTTTTAAAAACAATTTTTTGATCAATAGGATCTGGAAATGAGTGGGCGGGGAGGGACTGTTCAGAAAAGATATAGATTAAATCGTATTGCGAATCAAACTTAAAATGGCTCTGATCATTAATATCAAAGTTGCGAATGGCTCCGATTTCCAGACCAAAGAATTCACTGTCCCAGTTTAATCGTTCAATACCATTGCTACTCATAAATTAATTCTCTCTTTAACAATATAGGTTGGTCTGCCTTTAGCTTGTTCGAAAGTTCGTCCCAGGTAAACACCCACCAGCCCCAATGTACTGATGATGATTCCTGACAGAAATGTAATGGCCAGAATAAGACTGGTAAATCCTAAAACTTCAATTTGACCTGACAGGTAACGGATAAAGTAAACCAGTCCGGTAATAAAAGATATCATTGACAGGGCAAAGCCAATTCTGGTTACAATCCGCAATGGTTTATCGGAAAATGCAATGATATTGTTAGTGGCCAATTTGAATAAACTTCTCCACGAATAGGATGATTTACCTTCATTTCTGCTGGCATGCTCAACATTAATTTTTGTACTGTTAAACCCGACCCATTGTACCATAGTTGGAAAATACCGGATATAATCATCCATTGAGAGTACAGCTTTGATTACTTTTTGATGGTAAATTCCAAAGTTAGCAATTGAAGCATCTTGCTCTGTTCCGGTCAGGTATCCAAAAACACTGTAAAACAGTTTGGATGATAATTTTTTTAAAAAGCCGTCGTGTCTGATTGTGCGTTGTGCATAAACAATATCATAACCTGATTTGGTTTTTTCAAACAGCTTTGGAATTTCTTCCGGTTGGTCCTGAAGGTCGCAGTCCATGACTACAATCCAATCACCTTCTGCCGCCTGTAAACCTGCTGTTATAGCATAGTGTTGACCAAAATTCCGACTGAGTTTGATTCCCTTCACATTTGGATCGGTTTGGCACACTTTTTCAATTTCCTGCCATGAGTTATCCGGACTCCCGTCTTCAACCAGAATGATTTCAAAGTCAGTTCCGATTGCATTCAGGGTATTATTTAGCCTTTCAACTAATAAATGAACCATTTTTTCTCCCAGATATACCGGACTTACCACAGAAATTTTCATCAAACCAGTTTTTTATGATGTGATACAGGATTCAAAGATAGTTATGAAATTAATTTAAAGCCCTGATCCCTGATTTTTTTATCCATCAAGCCCCTAAACATGCATTATAACTATGCTAATCTATTAACCTTAGGGGGGCTCAACGGGTTGATTTGATGATGACATTTAATGTTAACCATTCTGGATTTATATAGTGATAGCCACATTTCCTGCTTTACGTCCCGATTCTACATATTGATGCGCTTCAATGATTTTTTCTAATGGATAGGTCCGATCAATAACGGGTTTAATATTACCTGATTCTGCGATTTCATTTAATAAAATCAAATCTTCTTTTTTCCAGTAAAAATTGGATGCTACGCCAATTATCTTTTGATTTCTGAATAATGAGGTAAACAGGTTGTAAAGGATATGTAACAGGTTAAACTCGGTGAGTAAATAACGCCCGCCCGGATTCAATAGATTTAAACATGATTTCATTGATGTTTTACCAACTGTATCAAATATAATATCATAGTTTTCATTAATACACGTAAAATCTTCTTGTGTATAATCAATAACATGGTCTGCACCAATCGAGTTGACCAGGTCAATATTTTTGGTACTACAAACACCTGTTACTTTTGCGCCAAAGTATTTGGCCAATTGAACCGCAGCCACGCCTACAGAACCGGATGCTCCGTAAATTAAAACATTATCTCCTTTTTTAATTTTGCCTTTCTTTTTAAGGTATGTTAGTGCTGTCAGGAATCCGTTCACCATTGTTGCTGACTCTTCATAGTTCAAATTGTCGGGAACATAATGAATTAAGCTTTTTTCTGAAATACATTTATATTCTGCATGTGCACCAAAACTAATGCCTGTGTATCCATACACCTTGTCTCCCGGTTTATATAGTTTAATGCTGGTTCCGACTTTCTCAACAATGCCTGAAAACTCCATACCTAAAATTGGTTTTTTAGGTTTTTTGAAACCAAAAATCAGCCCTACAGGAATTTTTAACAAAGGAGGGTGATTAAAGCTTCTCATCTTAGGATCTTCAGCTGTCACTGAGCTGGCATGAATTTTTACGAGAATTTCATCTTTTTTGGGAGAAGGTTTCTCAATTTCAACCTGTTTTAGCACGTTTGGAGCTCCGAATTTTTCAAATATTATCGCTTTCATAAAAGGACTTTTAGTTTGGTTCAAACTTAGGTTCTTAACTAAAGCAAAAATTTGACTTAGGTCAAATAATGGGTATCAACTGATTTTTGATCTGATTCTGGATAAGGTTTCCAACGAAATATTCAGGTAGGAGGCTACTATAGTAACCGGCAAATGTTGAATGATTCGAGGTTCTTTTTTAAGTAGATTTTGATATCTTTCTGAAGCACTTAAGGTTTGAAATTCTCTGAGTTTTTGCTCAAACCAGACCGCATAGTATTCTATAAATAATTTATCCAGTTGCATGACTTCGGGGTAACTGTTTTTAACTGTCATAAATTGCCTGTAATCAATAACGGTAACTTCAAGGTCAGTTAAAGCTTCAATATAAATTTCACAGGGCTTTTGCATTATATAACTGTCCAGCGAAATTGCCACGTCATCAGGAAAGTATATTTCAGAGGTAATTTCTTTATCATTATGCTTGTAAAACTTTCTGGCTAACCCATCCTTTATCAATAGGTGAGACATACATACCTGACCGGGTTTAAGTAAATAGGTCCCCTTTGTAAATGTTTTATCCGCAAAACCGGCTTCCAGTTCTTTTAATATTTTATCGTCTAAACTATTTGAAGAATCTTTTAGTTTTTTGAGGTATGGGTTCATATTGGATGAATCTTTTTTAAGAACTATTGCATTTGAATTCCCGAAAGAAGGCTTTTATTGATTCCAGCTTGAATATGGTGTTTTTATTAAGTTGGCGTTATAATATTTTGGATCTGTAGTGACTTCTTCTCCTATCCAATCGGGCAAATTTATGGCTTCATTTTCATCATTTAATTCAATTTCGGCAACAATCAGCCCTTTATTGTCTCCTTCAAATTCATCAATTTCCCAGGTTTTTTGGGCATAGACAATCAGATATCTTTTCTTTTCAATGATCGGTTTTTCACATAGCTTTAGTATTTCATGAGCATCTTTAAGTGGGATTTCATACTCAAATTCAGGTCTTGTGGCCTCAATGGTTTTGCCTTTTATGGTGATCAACCCGGAATTACCACTAATCCTTACCCGTACTGTTCTGTTTTTGTCAGAATTGAGATAACCTTGTTTTATTTCTATAGTACTTTTTACATTGCTCCTCCAATCAGAGCTACTCAATAAGAATTTTCTTTCTATTTCTAAACCCATATTATATTGTTCTGGTTGACTGCTAAAATAATCATAAGACCAGTTCCATTTCAAATTGATCAATGACGTTTTTGATCCCTGCTTTGTTTAATGCGGTGATTTTTTCCGTTAGCTGGTCATCTACATTATTGATTTTGATTGAATCGGAGATTTGTTTAATGCCTGTAAAAAGGCGATCCCAGGAGTGAACTTCATTATTGAACACATCAAATTGAGAGATGTAATTTTGTTCAGGATTGATGATAAAAAAGGATTCGGGCTGTTCGTCATGCAATACCTGAAAAAAGTGATAATTGCCTTTAATAATTGATGCTTTCTGATTGTCCCATGAGTAAAATTGTTGATGGGGTAGGGCGGTCCAGTCTAAATTATTTAAACTGATTTCTTCAAGTAATGGAGGACTTATGGTTCCTGATTGAATGGAACCATTAAAACATTGATAATTTTTGCAGATTTTAAAACCTATGTTCTGATACAATCGAATAGCAATTTCATTTTTGGTAATGACTTCCAGCTTACTTTTTTGGATGCCGTTTTGCTTTAAATCTTTAAGGGCAAATTCATATATCGATTTGGTAATTCCTTTTCCCCTATAACCTGGAATTACACCTGTTCCGGTATTGTATGCGGTTAATAGTCCATCTCTGTGATCTATGGCATGAATAATAAAACCAACCAGTCTTTCTTCATCAAACATACCGTAGGATAAGTTAAAGTCAACATTTGCATTGGCCCACCTTTGTTTATAATATGTTATATCCTGAGGCATTTTAACAAAGTAATCTGCAAAAGCCTCCAGAAAGCAGTTTACAATTTCTTCGAATGCGAGATGAGATAGATTTTTGACTTTCATTTTTGTTTACTTATTTTTCAAAATATAGTCCATTGAGTAAAAATAAAAAAAGCCTGAGCAATAACTCAGGCTTTTTCGAAATTAAATCTTTTTGCCATTAACCATTTTTACTTAAATACTCATTGAGGGCTTCTAAATACAAAATGTTAAATGCCTGACTTGAGTAAGGATTCTGACTGGTCACAAGGTGTCGGTCTTTAAATGCAAAATTTGCTCTGGGTTTACCATGTCGGTATTTCAGTCCCAATTTTCTTAGACTTCTGGCAATTTTCCGATTTGCGGGCTTACCTTTCATAATGAATTTTTCAATGACAAATTCTTCCATTGGCGAAACAGAATTAACCTGATATCCGACATATGGATTTTCGTCTTTTGGAATGGTCAGGATAAGGCTTGGTGCGTGGCAAATTAATCCTGTTGGTTTGTTTTCCAAAGCAAAGTGTTTCAGTAAAACCGGTAGGTTTTTATCTGCTCTCAGGTCTACCATTAATCCTTGTCCACCCGGGATAATTAAGCCTATATATTCATGCTTATTTTCAATGGCTTTTTCAAGTGATAATGGATTATTAAAACCATTATTTTCCTTAATAAATTTTACTGCCTCACCTTTAAGGGAAAGTGTACTTTCCCAGTATTTATCATTAATACTTTCCTGATCAATTGTGGCAACAATTCCATTCGGGGTGGCAAAATCTACTGTATAGCCATTGTCTGAAACAGATTTATAAACCATATAGAATTCATTCAGGAAAACACCGGTTTGTCTCAGTTTCTGTCCGTCGTTTAGCGTTAAGGTATCAGCTGCGCTCATCACAAACAGTATTTTCTTTTGAGTTGCTGAAAATGAAGTATAAGTCAGCGTTAATAAAATCAGTGTTAAGGTTATGTTCTTTATTTTACGATTCATAATTTGATTATTTTAAATGAACCACAAAGAAACTGCCTCTGAATTACCCTCGCATTGACATATGTTAAGAGGGGATATTTTTTATTCTAAATCTTTCTGATAGAAGATAGTAGAGAGTGCCATATGTTCGTTGCCAAGGAATTCTTTTGGTGTGACACCAATCAGGCTTTTAAAATCTTTTATGAAATGAGCCTGATCAAAATAATCGTTTTCATAGGCTATATTGGTGAGGTTTTCATTATTATCCAGTAGTAACATCTTCAGTGCGGTTTGCAGTCTGATGACCTTACCTAATTGCTTTGGACTAATCCCTACCTGCTTTCTAAAATGCCTTTCAAGCTGTCTCCTTTTTGATAAGTCATTTTTAAGTATGGTGTTTATCGCTGAATTACCGTTTGTTGCTACCAGGGTATCGACAGTTGTTTTAACTATATTTTCAATCGTTGAGCTGTCTTTGAGTCTTTCCAGCAAAAAGGTTTCAATAATACTTAACCGTTCGGTCGTATTACCGGCCTGAATCATTTTTTGTTCAAGTATTTCACCTTCTGCTTCTCCAAGCACTTCAACAAGTGGAATTTCAGAATCTGCTAGGTCTTTCAAAGGAATATTGGCAAAATTTGCAAATCCATATGGATAAAAAGAGATGGCAAAAGAGTCAACATCTCCTAATGGCTCAATATAGAATGATTTTGTTCTTTGTCCCATCACCATGGCAGGAGGGTGTAAAACAAAGTCATCATCTGAAATATATCTTTTGATTGGATCTTTCATGTTGAAAGTCATTTCTACACAACCATCAGGAATAATTTTTTGTTTATGATTATTCGGGTCGTAAGGTACTTCCAGTGTCCAGTAAAACTTGACAAGTGATGCCAGATCAGGATGAGGTTGAAACGTTTGATAATTCATTGTCTTTGCTTAGAAATAATGACTTTATTAAATAATAAGATTTTGTACAGAATAAAGATACGTAAATAATATTGGATTATTTCGAGAATGATTTCAATTTGCGAAAATCATTTTTTTCGTGATTTGTATTTATCATTTAGTCCAATACCAGATAATATCATGGGAATGCATTTTTCAATTCTGGATAGTCTTGTCTTTGATTGTTTTGCCTGTGAAAAATGAAGAATATAGCCACGTTGTCTCCCCGGAGAAAGTGCTTCAAAAGCTGTTTTTAAGGGAGGGTCTTCTTCAAATTTATTTATCAACTCATCCGGAATCGGTTCTGCACTCTTTTTAAATTCCACTTTGAGTCCGGATTCTTCTATTGTTATTGCTTCAAAGATATAAGATCTGATATCATCCTCAATAGCAAGTATTTCTTCAATTCGTTTAAACTTAAATAGTCGTGCCGCCTGTGAATTTGGTCCTGGTTTTACTAATAAATTTTTGTGATCATTTATCAGTGCGCCTTTAAAAAAACTAATGCAGCAATAATCCTTCAATGCACTTACCATAAGCACATTTTTGTTATTGATAGTGTAGCAAGGTGCTCCCCATTTAGATTCTTCCGTTAATCCACATTGCAGGACAATTTTTCTTAACAATTCCAGCTCAGCAGTCCAATGGTGAACTTTACAGTCCGGTGTGCTGCCTAACGGACAACGTCCACAACCTTCAGTAAAATATTGATCGACGGATTGGTTCATTGGTTGGTTTTGTTAATAGTTAATAGTTGATGGTTTTTGATGGATATAACATTAGTTATTGCAATTTACAATGAATCCTTTGTTTTGCCTAAAGCTCTAAGTCTATTATCTTT
The DNA here is from genome assembly GCA_965230195.1 of Putridiphycobacter sp. GTDB lineage: Bacteria > Bacteroidota > Bacteroidia > Flavobacteriales_D > Crocinitomicaceae > Putridiphycobacter. The sequence continues at coordinate 4,165,927 of OZ245997.1, read as the reverse complement.
AATCTATCATCTAATGCCTCTGTTAATGGTTTCGGATTTTTGATTTTCGATTTCTGATTGGTTTTGGTTGTTTTTCTTTTGTTAGCCAATCTAAAATAGTCAATTTTACTTAAAACTCTTTTAATCTATTATCTTTAATCTAATATCTAATACCTCCGTCAATAGTTGATTTTTTCAGGGCTTAGTTTCGAATTTCTTTCATTCTGTCCATCCCGCAGCCATTGTGTAATCTGTAAAAATCTGCTGAATTGAATACTTTCCTTTTTATCAGATTATCTATTCGACGAACATTTTTATAGCCGGGTCCGCAGGCATTGATACTATAAAGCACTAAAGCTTCATCTGTTTTAAAGACTATTCCTCCTGGTTTAAACATCCATTCCAGGTTCCGCATTGTGGTTCTGTTGTGAAGTTTTAATGAATCGAAAGCCACGTCAAAAAAGGCTGGTGATTGTGTGTAAATGATTACTGCGGTTCTCATTGGAATCATTCTTTCTTTTCGCTGACCCTGAATATCACGTCCATAAAATTCAATAGAGTCTATTTGGTTGATATTAAATGAAGCTTCCAGATAGTGGATTTTTTGAATTGATAAGGAGTCATTAATGATTAATGAATCTGCTTTGTTTTTAAGCTCTTCACGCACTATTCTTTTAAAGGCAATAAGTTTATTGGTCGGTTTTGCAATAGTCTTGTTTGACTCATGCTGAGATAATTTATCTGCAGTTGGTTCAAAACCTAAATCTGAAGCTTTTTGTAAATGTCTTAGGGTTGAGTCCTTAGTTTTAGAATCACAAGTGTCAAGAATCGTTGTTTTAAGGTTATCCTGAGATTTATCTTGTGCATTTAAATTTTTTGATGGAGGAGTGTTACAACCAATCAAATAAAAAGTGATTATTACTGTTAATAATTGTTTCATTTATTCATGATAATGCTGGTAAGAATAAAAAGTAACATGTTTATAGTTTATAGTTTATAGTTGATGGTGGATTGTTGATTGTTTTTGATTGATACTATTTTTAATTTGCAGCAGTAAAGTTTAGTTTTCAGATACGAAGTATAATAATGACCTATTTTAAGTAAGTCTCAATTTTCTTTATTTCAATCACAATTTCATCTGATTCCGGGAGGCATTGTAACATTTCTGTTGGAACTGGTCTATCTTCCATTGGTAATTCTTTATACCATTGAAGCACTTCCTGAAATTGCTGTCGGCCAAGGTCTCTATTTCCTAGCTTATAATTACAGAAGCCGATTTGTTCAATTAGCTTCACATATCTCCAAATTTGGAATTCTTTTAGATTCTCTTTATTGACAAGTTTGTAATATTTTAATGCGTCACTAAGTTCACCTCTGTCATGAAAACAATGGGCAATATATAAGCAGGCCATAAAGTTGGTAGAATCAATTTGATAAGCCATCAAAAATTTTTCAAGTGCCATGCCTTTGTGACGCTCTTTGTTGTCATCTGACATATAGCAAGTGAGTCCCCCAATATAAAAATCATCTGAATCAGGTTGTTTAAGCTCGTTTAGGATATTAAATATTTCGGATCTTAATGTCAGCTTTCTTTTTTGATTTTCTTCCTGTACAAAATTCTGGTACTTTCCAATTAACAAATCTTTGTATTGAGGGTTCATTAGTTTTTATGTAATGTTAATGATTGATGATGTGATTATTGTGTCAGTGTCTGTTGCCTTTACCAAACGGGTTCAAAATCAATACTTATGGCTCTATTAACAGATGTGGCAAAATTCCTTTTCTGATGTTCCTGAATGTCAAATTCGCAGGTTTCATTCTTCATTAGTTCAATTATTAATTCAGGAAGTGTATCTTGGTCAACACCATGGAATACAATAGGTGAATGATTTAACCTTTCAAAAAATAATTTCTTTTTGTAATCCTTTGCAATCCTGAATATTGATGAACCCACTTGTTCCGGAATGATATAGGTAAAGTTAAACTTTAAAAGAGTGTCAATCAATATTTGCTTTTTTAATATTTTCAAAATTTTTAGATCAAAACGTTTTTGAAGATCGAATTGAGGTAATATTTTTCGGATTTTGATTTCTTGAGAAATTTTACCCTTAAGTTCAGATAATGCATCTTCAAAGGAATATCCTGATCCATATGGAAAAATTCTGTTATCCGTTTTATAAATAAAAGTATAGCCTATACCGGCATAAGCATATCTTGAATCACTGGTTTCTAAAAATTTTTTACTTTGATATATAAATGCGAAAAAGTCGTTGAGGTCACTTATACAATCTGCTGTTATCACAAAGTCCTCTCCGATTTCTTTTGTAATATAATTCTGAGCTATTTCCAGATATGTCTCCATAATTTGACTTTTGTTGGTTTAAAGTAAATCTATCATTTGATAATGCTATTTTAGCAATAATTAAAATTCTTCCACTTCAGGATTATAAGGTGAGAGAAAAGGATCATCTGATTCGATTACTTTTCCTTTTTTCATTACCCATACTTTAAATTTATTAGCATTTCCTCTTTCAATATCTTCGTCATCATAAACATATAAAACCCCATAGGAACCAACAGCTATTTCGGCTATCCACTTAAAAAAATCAATAACATGTTCACTTCTATGATTATGATTTATCATAAACATTAAATGGTACTGACCATTGAGACATTTAAGGTTATAAATCTCGTTAAAGAAATTGCTCATCTTCTCAATTTTACCTTCAATTTCTAATATCAGCGCTCCTAACAAATTTTCATCCTCATCTTCTTCGCAAAAAGATTCCTTTATTACAGCCCATCCATGAAATTCAACCATTTACTTCTTGCTTTATTTTTTGACTAATCTTTTATTCATATCCCGAAGCTCCTTTTAAAATATCTGCAAAGACCTTCCAGTTGACGTTTTCTAAGTTAACATTTTGATCTGTATTCATATAAAAGCCGTCTATATCATAGGTATACCTTCCCAAGGCTTCAAGGAAGTCATCAAGCGATTTATTTTCAAAGTTTTTTTGTCCTTCTCTCAATGTATCTACATAAGATATGAATTCTTTTTTGGTCATATATCAAAGATAGTATTTGTTGAAATAAAGTAATTATTTTGACCTAAAATAGTAAAGAAGTATGAGGACAGATAAAAATGCCATTTCTTTTAGAAAGAAAGCGTTTGGAAGTAAGTCCAAACGCCTTTTTATGTAATTTATCGTAAGGTATAGTTACCTATTCTCCTTTTCAAATGGTGGCTTCCAGCTTTTAGTTTTCATAATAGCTTTAACCTCATCATATGATAGTGGATAAAAGTTATGACAATCAACTCCAATGTCAAAAGACAAAGAGTTAGGGTCATCTTGCAATGTTCCATGAGCATGTCCATAAAGGTGATATGTTCCCCAATGAGAGGCATTCCACTCTCTCATTGAATAATGAAACAGAACAATCAATTGCTCTCCTCTTTCAAATTCATCATCTTTTACAATTAGTTCATGATAATCTTTTATCCATTCAAATCTTGTATGACATGCTTGGGCAGACTTTTCATGATTTCCATTAATCAGGTAAATTTTCCCATTTAGTCTGTCAAGAATTTTTCTTAATTTCCCTGAAGAGCTAAGTCCTAAAATCTCCTAAGTGATAGACTTCGTCTTCCGGGGTCACTTTTTCATTCCATTTTTGGATTAGTATTTCATCCATTTCATTTACGTCATTAAAAGGACGCTCAGAAAATTTGATTATATTTTTATGTCCAAAGTGGTGGTCTGATGTAAAATATATTTTATTCATTTTGTTATTTTTAAATTAAATTATTGTTTCACTCTTTTCTTGTTATTGAATTCTAAATTCAACTTTGGACTATTAAGGTTAAGTTTTATGGTTTTTTAAAGTTTTCATTCTGTATTGATTTTAATTATTTTACAAAGTTAACACTTTGTTTAAAAGGTATCAGGCAGACATCTAAATGAACTTTATTTTTTAATATTAAGCAATATTCATGGTTCCTTTATACGCTTTTTTTACGACCTGCTTAACAATTAAGTGGTGAAACGGGCGGACAATAGTCATATATATTCTTCCCAACGTATTATTGTACTCAACCAGGGTTGAGATCTTTATATTGTAATTAGTTTTTTGGGAATTGAAAACACTGACTCTAAGGTTTAAGTGTTTATCGTCTGCACCAAAAATAACTTCGTTGTTTATAATGTCATAAATTTTAAAGAAGCCAATATATCCACCCACTTTAAAATCTGAACTCTGACCAGCTGGTTTTTCAGTTTTTAAACCAAAAATTTTTACAATTCTATTTCTGAGTTTCATCAACTTAGAAGCCCAATTCGGTAGGTCGGAGAATACTAAATTAATAATTGTTTCAAGATCATCAATATGATTTGTTGTGGCGTAAGTGTCTGAATAATCAACTTTTATTAGTGAGTTTCTGATGCCTTTAGTATCGGGAATGTTTTCTGAGATAACTTTCATATCGTATTTTTTAGGTCAAATATACTAATTTTTTAGTTTTAGGTCAAGAGTACTAAAAAAATATTATGTCAGACCAGTTGACGTTATCAGAGTCAGGTAAACAATTAAGCTCAAAACAGTATAATATATTTAGAGTTAGAACGTTAATTTATTATTTCAATGGAAAAAGTAAAGTTCCTTTTGCTTATCAGTTTTACGACTTCATTTTGTGTCTTCTCTCAAAATGTAAGGTATTTTGCGAGTGATGGTTTTACACCATTTTCGAACAATCCAGCCTCCACTGGTAGCTTCAATACTTTTTCAGTTAATGCCATTTATCGTAATCAATTACCTTCTATTGCCCATGTTTTTAAAACCTATAGCTTAAGTGTTGAAGCGGATACTAAATTTGATTTAGCACGTTCTGTGAAAAAGTATAATATTCCGATTGGATTGAATGCTTTTTCTTTTCAGAATAATTCCAGGAGAGTACAAGGGGTTAATGTTCCACTTAGTGTTCCTATAAAATTCCGAAATTCCACTCTGGCTGCAGGCTGTGCTTTTGGTGTAATTAATACAGAGAACAGTACAGGTTTGGATGTAAATGCCGGAATATTATGGTATGGAGAAAAATTTTATCTGGGTGGTTCAATGACAAATTTAACCACACCTGATATTGGAGATGCAGAGATGACTCGCTATTATAATATACAATCGGGTTATAAATTTCAATTAGGAGAACATTATATATATACCATGTTAAACGGTACATCTGACCTTATTGAGGAAAGCACTGTAAGATTAATGGCCTATTTTCTGTTTAACGAAAGTAAATTTTTTGCCGGAGTGGGTGGAAGTATCAGAGAGGCTTATGTTCTTGCAGTTGGACTGAGTCTAAAGAAGTTTAAAGTCACCTATGTACAGGACATCCATGTCAGTAAAAATACAGGTTCAATCTATACAAGTCATGAATTCCGCTTATCTTATACTATACCTAAAAAGCATTGAATTCTTAATGCCTATGCGTTGATAAAGCTTAATTAACTCACTTTTTCCAGATACAATGCAAGGCCAAGAAGCAAAAACGAAATTAAGGGAGTGATAACGGCCCAGATATAATTAGATTCCTTCAAACTCGATCTGCTAATTGGATGTGTCCACCAAAAAAGCTGTTGCATTGTCATACCCAATAGAGAAATCAGGGCTATCCAATGTGCATATGGTATGTATAGCAATATCATAACAGAAGCAATCAGGCCTAAATAAAAGGATAGTGCGTATCCTGTTTTAGCCCACCAGGTACGCTCAGTCATTATCTTTGTATTTTTTTCGCCAAATTTCCTGACTAAGAATTCAGTTGATGAAAAAGTCTCCACTGTAAAGATAATTGAAGAAAGGGTGTAAAGTAAAGTAAGTATTGTACCGATAATCCAAAACCATAAAGGAAGTTCCATATCTATTTAGTTTTAATGTTTACTCAAAAAAACTAATATCCGTTTGGTTAAACTCCACTCCGCAGTTCAACTTTTTGTTCCAGAAGTTCATTCTGAATTGATTGGGCTTTATTATGCTTTTATTTCACTTTTTTACTTTAACAAGCTCTTCCAGTTCAAAGAATATTTTTGTACTATCTTCAAAAGTGTAGTTCATTTTTACAAATCCAATCTCTTCGCAAAATAATGCTTTAAGCTTTGAATCGTAGATAGCTAAAGAGTCCATATATTCACTTAAATGTCCAACAGAATTAACATTTACTTCCCAACATTTACAATCTTTTTGATTTTTTGTAATGCTCTTAGCTGGCGAATACTCATAGGTCTGGGTAAATGGAGCGCCTATTATTCTCCGGTTAAATACAAAATCACATAAGGTATCTTTAAGCAGTTGATAAATCACGATTGGGTGAGGCGCATAAAAAAGCATTCGGTATTGATTTGTCCTGGGCGGATGTGCATAGTAAGCATTTGAATTTGAATAAGCACCAGTCGTTTCTTTTTTTGATAATCGCCATGCTTTCCCTTTATGCTCGTAATTCTTTTCATCTTTCCTTCTGTAAAAAGGGTCCGGGGAAATGAAATTCCTGTAATCTGATGTATCTGTATGATAAATATATCTTATTGCTTCTTGCAAACCAGGTTGAACAAACCATCTTCTTCCCAACACTCTTAAAATTAATAATTCATTCGTAATTGTGTCATTGTTTGGGTTGATATAAAGTGCGTTATAATGAAACTCAATATGCTTTGAAAAACTAAAGGGTCTTGTGTCTTCAGTCTTTCGGAAAAGTGAACTGGAGGATTGACGTGGTACACAACTTGAAATGAAAAATATTATGAAAACTGTGCAAAAGAATAATACGTATTTTTTCATGTTTCATCTGCTTTTTGAAGAATTTTGAAGTAGCATAAAATTTTCATGAACATCAATTTCCTCCCGTCATGTGGATAGCATAAAGCAAATTACTGTTTATTTGAGAGTCAGTTTCCTTTCTTAAAAGATTTAGTTATTTATTTAACTCTTTTTAAGGGAATTGCCAATTGTTGGGCTTTAAATATAAAGTGAACCCTAAAGTATCTAACTATTAGGTTTTGCTTAGATTGACTGACGTCCCCATTTCAGCCTGACATTATTTAAAAAGACACCTTTTTTAGTGAAAGCAGGGTATTAATATTTAACAATTTTCATTTTTCCAATCCTGTCCATTTCCAGGATATAAATACCACCTGGAAGTGACCTGCCATCTATCTGAATGGTTTCATTTGAATAGGTGTATTTTACAGGATGTACTTTACCAGACAGATCTGTAATTCTGACACTGGAGTTAGGATTTATTTCAGAAGAACTAACTGTTATTGTATTATTAAATGGGTTGGGGTAAAGTGTCGTTGAGCTGTTTTCTGACCCAATTGAATTTAGTGCATATGTATACACATCAGAGGTATTTTTGCATCCATTGTCATCTGTTACTTCAACAGTATAATCTCCATTTAACAACTCGATATCGGTATAGGTGTTTGAAGTGCCCGAAGCAATTTCATTGCCGTCTAAGTACCAGGTGTAGTCCACATATCCACTATTTGCAATCAGCTCATTGGTGCCTAAAGTTATACTCACCATTGGTGCCGGATTTACTGTAATAGTCACATCATTAGTGTCTGTACACCCATCTACCGAGGCTACAATTACTTCGTATGTGGTGGTTGTATTTGGACTTACATTATGTGATTGACCATTACCTAACCCATGACTCCATGTATAGGTTGATCCTCCTGTTGCATTTATAAGGACATTTTCTCCCTCACAAATGGTCGTATCAGAAGAGGTAACGGCAGTAGGTACTATTCCTACGCCTATATCAACGGTATCGTACCTTGTATGCACCCCATCAGTGACCGACACAACATAACTTTGAGGAGTGGAGGTAGCTACAAAAGTAGGATTTGGACTTGTTGGATCACTTAAACCGGTTGAAGGGGTCCACACGTAAGTTAATGTATCAATAATTGGGTTGCAAATCCCGAGTTTCATATTGGGGCGAAACTGATTTGCAAATGTTGGGGTTGCGGTTGCACATGATCCATTTTTTCCTAAAGTACGGTAAACATTAATGTCTGTACATTCAATCCCCATATTAGAAGCGAATGAACTTCCTGAATGACATACCGTAATTACAATATTACTAACACCATCCCAATCAAATGTATTGTCAAAACTGATGGAGTTCCATCCGGTACTTGTGGTGAAAGTAGTTGTTGAGTATACAACATCTCCTTCCGGAAGGAAAGTATTATTTCCGGAACTGGAAAATGAAGATGTAGCGGTACAATTCATATAAACTGTCATATCGTTAATATTACCACTAATGTTGTTCCAGTCCACATCAAAAGATAAACTGTTAAAAGCACCACTAAAAATGCCTTTAGCTTGTAATTCAGAAGCTGTATAAATATATTGGTACTTAGAACTTGAAGATTCGAAAGGTCCGCAAAAATCTGCTAATATCGCTACTGCACCAGATGAAAATGTTCTTTCAATGGATCCTGAAGTACAAAGAGAACCATTTGTTCCGCATGAGCTATAGGCATTGTAATATGGTGATACATTAAATACAGAATTTAATTGTACAATATCATTAAGGCAAGGTACATAATTATCCGCTGAGCCTACAATTTCAAATGTTGAATCTGTTTGAGCCTTTGCATTAAAATTTACGCATAGTGCCAGTGAAAATAAAAGGGTGTATTGTAAAAAAGGTTTCATCCGTAATGGTTTTAGGTCAGTAATTTAATTCTTAATTAGCAGTATTTTATAATACCATGACAATCTATGAAAATTATTAAAAGAATGCTAATTTTATAATAGACAAGTAGTCCGATTAATTAAAAAAAGCTTGTTTGTTTTGTTTGGATGTGTCGACTCTTGATATTCTCAAGTTAGGAAATCCTAGTTTTCTGTTTTGGCTAAACTGCGTTTTAATGCAGTTTAGGTGTTGTTGTGATTAGTTTATTTTTATTCTTTCATCAATATCATTTACTACGCTTCTGAAACATTCTTTTAATTGGTTAAATGACTGTTCTGTCATTGAATATGTCTTAATGGAATCTAAGGGTGTTTTTCCTTCTTTATTTACTTTGCTCAGATCAGCACCAAATTCAAGTAATTCTTCCAATATTTTTAGAAGGTCTGGTGAAACTTCGAATTCATTATTTTGAATCATACCGTCAATTGCCAAATCAAAGAGCTCATGAAGTGGAGTCCAGTCCCCTAAATTTAGGTCTGCCATCCAAGTTATCAAGCAACCAACAACCTCAGAATTCTCACCATTAATGGCTGCAATAAGAGGTGTCTGACCATTTGAACTTATTGCATTAGGGTTCATTCCATTCTCTAAAGATTCAAGCACTTTATCCACTTCACCCATAAAGCAGTCATGAACAAATCGGTCAATTTCCTTCTGATTATTCATAATTAATCACAACAATTGGATACACACACATGTAGGTTTATCCAATTTATATTATTCACCCAAATATAATGAATCAGTTGGGCTTTTTATAGTTTTTAAGTGCTTAGTTGCCATATGGATGTATATTACTATTGTTGAACTGTTTTTATGTTCTGGAAAAGACTGTGTGTATCTAGGGCGCCCCCGCCTTCTTATTCATAATTATTAAAATTGAAAGCCCACAAAAAACCAAATATTGTTATCAAATAGGTTGTTTTTGATGGTGGCGTCTCCCAATTTTGTTTCTTTAATCGGATCAAGATTGAATCTAAAAGGAATGGAGAACCTGTAATACAAGCCTTTTACCTTAAATAAATTTGTTTCAGTAAAACTGATGGAAGCGCCTGTAGTGAAAGAGGACTTTTTGAGCTTTTCGTTAAGGATTGTGTGAGTGTATTTATTGTCGTAGTATCCTATAGAGGGGGCTATATAAAGACCTTTAATAAAAACAGGAAAGTCGTAGAACAATTCAAACCCAAATTGCTTTCCTTTTACGTTTTCACCATCAACAGCCTTTGCAAAGTTAGAAGACAGGTGCTCTTCTGTCAGATTCAGATTAGTATGGCTTAACCTTAATAAGTGATTATTTTTAAATTGAATCCCTATCTCGCTTCCCAGTGATTGAAATTTATTGAAGGTGGCTTCTCCAAAGTCATAAGCGATAAAGAATTTGGTGTTTTTACTTTTAGATGAATCCTTTTGAGTATAATTTAATACTGAAGGATAGTTTTTGTTAATAAATGGACTTTCTTTTCCCATGGAATGCAATACCAAATCCTGGGCCTTTGATTGAATGGAATAAATTCCTGTGAATGCTATGATTAATAATTTGTACTTCATTACTATAATTTTTGAAGCAAAATTGCAGGAAATGACAGAAGATTACAATCAGGCAAGAGTAGGATTTAATACTGAAATCAGAATTTCATACAAAAGTATGAGTGTTGATAACCAATGAATTAGTTCTGGTTGTTAATTTTAAGTAAAATTCATTTTCTATGAGTTTGAGAAAACTGAGACGTCCTTATCTTCTTATATTAAAATCCTTGAAAAAAACAGAGGTTCCCCTCCTTGAGGAGGGATTAAGGGAGGTGGCCACCTAAATAACAACCTTAAAGCAAAATCACCGGCCACAATCCTCCCTCAAGAGAGGAAGTATATTATAATGGGGTTAATGATTAAACAAAAAGAGGCTATCCTTATTTAAGACAGCCCCTTCTCTCTATGCTATTTATTTTACTTAAGCATGCCGTTTCAGCTGATCATTAATCAAAAGGATATCTTCGACTTGTATTTGGGTTAATTTCGATTTTTTTCCGTTGAGGTCTGTCATGACTTTATTGATGAGTTTGCCTTCAATGGCCAGTAGTTGTCCTTTCTTTACGTACTTTTCAATAAGATCGGCCTTTTTACCCCAGGCTACTATATTATGCCATTGTGTTTTAATAGATTTTCCGTTAGGGTCGTAAATGGTTTCATTGGTTGCTACTGAAAATTTAGCCAGTTTAACACCGTTAGTAAAGGTTCTGATGATTGGATTGATACCGGTTCTGCCAATAATGTTTACTGAATTTTGGATATTATTCATGGTAATGTTTTTAGAGTTTAAAATGATTTCCTGTTGGGGAAAGAAAACAGGTCGGTTCTATTTGACTGAACAGATATTTCAGAATTGGACCGACCTGAATGAGGTGGGGGAGAAGGTTAGTCTTTTTTACCGCCTAATAGTAATAATTCACTCATTTGAATTTCAGTTCTGTATCGTTTTTCACCTTCTTTGGTTTCGTACGACCGGTTAACTAACTTACCTTCGATAGCAATTTCCTGCCCTTTACTGACATATTTTTCTATAATGTCTGCCGTTTTTCCCCAGGCAATTACATTATGCCATTGTGTATCCGTGATTTTTTCTCCTTTAGAATTATAATAAGTCTCATTTGTTGCCATTGCCAATTTAGCTAATTTGTTACCACTCTCAAAAGTGATGATTTCGGGAGTTTGTCCCAGGTGTCCAATTAGTTGTACTTTGTTTCTTAAATTGTTCATAATGTTTGTTTTAAAGGTTAACTTAATTAATTAGAATTTAGTTTATGAATTCAAAATTGTTTGTCGACAGCACAAAGTAAGAGCCATATGATTTAACTATTCGGTTAGTAAATATTTGTAAACGTTTATTATATATTTGTAAATGTTTGAAAATGGATATATTGTTTTATATCAGTTGTTTATAATAATTTTTAAATTTAAAGTTTTTTTGAATAAAATTCCTTGTTTTCTGCTTTTTCTATCTCATGATTTGATTTTTAGCCCTGTTTTTTTTGAGATCAGCCTTTTGTTACAGGTGAAAGTTAACATATTTTGAATTCTATCAATTCGTATGATTAAATACTATCAGTGGTCGTGAATTCGGACAGAATTAGCGAATTTTCATCAGGTTAATTGCATTAATCGTTTCGAAAGCTGAAAAAAATCCTTAGTTTAGACAAAGTAAACACATTGCATCATGACAAGAGAACCCGAAAAAAGATCAATTAATACTATTTTCTATAATTTTCTGAAATCAATAAAAACAAAGCCCAGGCTTATCAATTTGTTTTTTTTATTCTGCTTTTTAGGAAGTGTATCATTTTCACGAGCTCAGAGTCAGGACATTGACATCACACAAATCATAGCGCCAGCCGCCTGTTTGAGTAATCCTGGAAACTATAGCGTCACCGTTCAGTTGACGAATAACGGGGCGACAAATCTAAATGGTTTACCTGTGACATTGGAGTTTTCAATTGATGGAGGCGCCAACTTTTCTTTTCCTGAGGTCTTTTTACCAACAACATTGAACACCACTGGTAATACAGAGAACTTTACCTTCAGTCAACCTGCAGCTTTGACTGGGGCTCAGACTTATAATATTTTGGTAAGAATTAACCCATCGATCCCGGGAGACAATGATTTGGTTGATCAATTATCAACAAGCGTAAAGGTTATGACCAATTTTACGACAAGTGGAAATAGCAGTTGCGTCTTTACAGATGTGGGCTTTTTTGATGCATCTGCTGGTGCCATTAGCTGGAATTGGGATTTTGGAGATGGAAATTCTTCCACCTCGCAAAGTCCGGTCCATTCCTACAGCGATACAGGTACTTATGTTGTGACTTTAACCTCTACTGATGGGATTTGTACTGGTTCACTGTCGCAAACAGTAGTGATTCGACCACCAGTGGCCAGTTTTGTTGTCAATCCGAGTACAGGTTGTGCGATTCCTCATACAGTATTCTTTACAGATCAATCTACTTTGCCTGATACCTGGTTTTGGGATTTTGGAGACGGTAATACTTCCACTTTACAAAATCCAGTTCATAACTATACGTCAGTAGGCACCTTCACTGTCACCCTTACGGTAACTGACACCATCTTCGGCTGTTCCCATTCCACACAGCAGACTGTAACGGTGTCACAAATCAGTGCAGATTTCACTTATGTTGGTGCCACCTTTGGGGGACCTTTTGGTTGTGGTCCGCTTACTGTTGACTTTTTAGATGCCTCTAATATAGCAGGGGCAGGCACAATTACCGGCTGGGCATGGAACTTTGGTGATGGTAATACCTCTACGGCACAAAACCCAACGCATACTTATAGTCAACCAGGAGTTTACTCGGTTACCTTAACCACTACTACTTCTGATGGATGCACAGATACAGAAGTCAAATCTAATTATGTGCAGGTCAGTGGACCAGATGTTGATTTTTCTCCCAGTGTCACTTCAGGTTGTAGTCCCTTAACCGTCACTTTTGTTGATAATACATTGCATGCTAATCCTCCTACCAACTATCTCTGGGATTTTGGAGACGGTAACACATCCCCAACTTTTGGTGATGTAACGCATACGTTTACAACCAGTGATACATTTGATGTGAGTCTGACTGTGACTGATCTTATAGGGTGTACAGCAACAGAGAGCTTTAATAATTTGATCAGTACATTGGACAATACCCCTCCGGTAATCAACTGTATTTCTAACCAAACAGAATATCTGGATGCTTCTTGTCAGGTCACTTTACCAGATTACAGAGGTTTACATTCACCAACCGATAATTGTGGAATTGATTCATTACAGCAATCTCCAGCCCCGGGAACAGTCATCACTGCAAACACAGTGGTGACGATCACAGCAGTTGATTTGTCTTCAAATATGACGTCCTGTAATTTTTCTGTTATAGTGTCGGATACTATTAAACCAACGATCGCTTGTCCCGGAGACGTTACAACGACAAGTAATCCTGGGTTGTGTGGTGCCGTAGTCGTTTACATTATGCCTTCAGGGCTTGATAATTGTATGATTGCAAATACAACTCAAACCAGTGGTTTACCCAGTGGAAGTTTATTTCCGGTAGGTGTAACCACCAATACATTTGTAGCTACTGATACAGCCGGAAATGTAGACTCTTGCAGCTTCACAATAACGGTTACTGATACGGAACCTCCAACTATTTCCTGTCCTTCAGATATTTCTCAAAATAATGATGCCGGTCAATGCGGTGCTATTATTAATTATAACCCACCTGTGGGACTGGATAACTGCCCGGGTGCAACAACTGTTCAGACTGCAGGTCTGCCAAGTGGAAGTCTTTTCCCTGTAGGAACAACAACCAATACTTTTGAAGTGACAGATGGAGCCGGTAATAGTGCGACCTGTAGCTTTGATGTAGTCATTACGGATACTGAATTGCCTACAATTATCTGTCCGGCTGATATTGCTCAAAATAATGATGCCGGCCAATGTGGTGCTGTTGTCAATTTTCTGGACCCGGTAGGTAATGATAATTGCCCGCTAAGTACGGGGTCAACGGTTCAAATTGGCGGTTTAGCAAGTGGCAGTTTATTTCCGGTAGGAACAACTACCAATACATTTGAAGTGACAGATGGATCAGGTAATACCGCAACTTGTAGTTTTGATATTGTAATAACAGATACAGAGTCTCCAACCATTTCCTGTCCTGCTGATATTGCTCAAAGTAATGATGCCGGCCAATGTGGTGCGGTGGTTACCTATACGGCGCCAACCGGAACAGATAACTGCCCAGGGTCGACAACAGTTCAAACAGCAGGTTTATCAAGTGGAAGTCTTTTTCCTGTGGGAACAACGACTAATACTTTTGAGGTGACAGATGCAGCGGGCAACAGTACAACCTGTAGCTTTGATGTGGTGATTACTGATACAGAGTCTCCAACCATTTCTTGTCCTGCTGATATTGCTCAAAATAATGATGCCGGCCAATGTGGTGCAGTGGTTACTTATACGGCACCAACCGGAACAGATAACTGTCCGGGGTCCACAACGGTTCAAACAGCAGGTTTATCAAGCGGAAGTCTTTTCCCTGTAGGAACAACGACTAATACTTTTGAAGTAACAGATGCAGCAGGTAATAGTACTACCTGTAGCTTTGATGTAGTGATTTCAGATACAGAGTCACCAACAATTTCTTGTCCTGCTGATATTGCTCAAAATAATGATGCCGGTCAATGTGGTGCAGTTATTAATTTTAATCCTCCTGTGGGATTAGATAACTGTCCTGGTGCAACTACAGTTCAAATTGCAGGACTTCCGGATGGTAGTTTATTCCCTGTAGGAACAACCACTAATACTTTTGAGGTGACAGATGCGGCTGGTAACAGTACAACTTGCAGTTTTGATGTAGTGATTACCGATACAGAGTCCCCAACCATTTCCTGCCCAACTGATATCTCGCAAAACAATGATGCTGGTCAGTGCGGCGCAATTATTAATTTTAATCCTCCTGTGGGATTAGATAACTGTCCGGGTGCAACCACAGTTCAAACAGCAGGTTTGTCAAGTGGTAGTTTATTCCCTGTTGGGGCAACGACTAATACATTTGAAGTGACTGATGCAGCGGGTAACAGTACCACCTGTAGTTTTGATGTGGTGATTGCTGATACGGAATCTCCAACTATTTCCTGTCCTGCTGATATCGCACAAAATAATGATGCCGGCCAATGTGATGCGGTGGTTACCTATACGGCACCTGTAGGAACAGATAACTGTCCGGGATCAACCACAGTCCAAACAGCAGGTTTGTCAAGTGGTAGTTTATTCCCGGTAGGTACAACGACTAATACATTTGAAGTGACTGATGCAGCAGGTAACAGTACCACCTGTAGTTTTGATGTAGTGATTACTGATGCAGAGTCTCCTGTCATTTCTTGTCCTGCTGATATCGCACAGAATAATGATGCCGGCCAATGTGGTGCGGTGGTTACTTATACAGCTCCTGCAGGAACAGATAATTGTCCGGGATCAACCACAGTTCAAACAGCAGGTTTGTCAAGTAGTAGTTTATTCCCTGTTGGTACAACCACTAATACTTTTGAGGTGACAGATGCAGCTGGTAATAGCACAACCTGTAGCTTTGATGTGGTGATTACTGATACAGAGTCTCCAGTCATTTCCTGTCCTTCGGATATCGCTCAAAATAATGATGCCGGTCAATGTGGTGCGGTGATAACTTATACAGCCCCTGTAGGAACGGATAATTGTCCGGGATCAACTACAGTTCAAACAGCAGGTTTGTCGAGTGGTAGTTTATTCCCTGTGGGAACAACCACTAATACTTTTGAAGTGACTGATGCAGCAGGTAACAGTACTACCTGTAGTTTTGATGTGGTGATTACCGATACAGAATCTCCAGTCATTTCCTGTCCGGCTGATATCACACAAAATAATGATGTGGGTCAGTGTGGTGCAGTGGTTAATTATGCTGCCCCTGTAGGAACAGATAACTGTCCGGGATCAACTACGGTTCAAATTGCAGGACTTCCGGATGGTAGTTTATTCCCTGTTGGTACAACAACCAATACTTTTGAAGTAACGGATGCTGCTGGTAATAGTACAACTTGTAGTTTTGATGTTATCATTTCCGATACGGAATCACCGGCTATATTTTGCCCAACTAACATTTCTCAAAATAATGATGTTGGTCAATGTGGTGCTGTAGTGACTTATACAGCCCCTGTGGGAACAGATAATTGTCCCGGATCAACCACTGTGCAAACTGCAGGACTTCCGGATGGTAGTTTATTCCCTGTAGGTACAACGACTAATACATTTGAAGTAACAGATGCGGCAGGTAACAGTACCACCTGTAGTTTTGATGTGGTAATTGCGGATACAGAATCACCAGATATTACGTGCCCTGCCAATATTGCACAGGATAATGATGCGGGCCAATGTGGTGCAGTAGTGACCTATACAGCTCCTGTGGGAACAGATAACTGTCCGGGAGCTAACACAGTCCAAACTGCTGGACTGTCAAGTGGTAGTTTGTTCCCTGTAGGGACAACGACTAATACTTTTGAGGTGACGGATGCGGCAGGTAATATTACCACCTGTAGTTTTGATGTGGTGATTAGTGATACAGAATTTCCGGTAATCACTTGTCCGGCTGATATAGCCCAGGATAATGACTTGAGTGAATGTGGAGCGACAGTTATATATACAGCTCCAACAGGAACGGATAATTGCATTGGTGCAACAACTGTTCAAACGGCTGGTCTGGCAAGCGGTAGTTTGTTCCCGGTAGGTACTACCACTAATACTTTTGAAGTAACGGATGGAGCCGGTAACAGCACTACTTGTAGCTTTGACGTGGTAATTACGGATGCTGAAAAACCGGAAATTGCCTGTCCGGCTGATATTACACAGGATAGTGATGCAGGCCTTTGTGGCGCTGTAGTAGCTTATGGTGTACCGGTTGGTGTAGATAATTGTACCGGACCGGTGACTTCTCAGTTAGCAGGTTTGGGAACAAATGTTGAATATCCTATTGGTACAACTACTAATACTTTTGAAGTTGTTGATATGGCTGGAAATGATTCAACCTGTAGTTTTGATGTCACAATTATTGATGTTGAATTACCGACTATCACTTGTACTGATAATATTGAATCCTGTGATTCAGTACTGGTAGTGGAAGATCCTGTAATTGCAGATAATTGTCCGAATCCGACTTTTGATTTGACCTCAGGATTGCCTAGTGAAAGTATATTCCCGGTTGGGGTTACGGTTAACGAGTATACTGTAACTGATGCCAGTGGTAATGAGGCAACCTGTCAGGTTGAGATCACCAGATTTGCACTACCGACTATAGATGCCGGTGCTGATATTGAAGTTGATGCAGGGAAAAGTATCATTATTGATGCTGTCAGTACCAATGTTAACTTTTTTGAATGGGAGCCTTCTGAAGGTTTAGATATGACCTCAATTGAGGATCCGGAAGCATCTCCACTGTATTCAACCTTATATACTGTTACAGTAGTTTCTGATGATGGATGTGAGGCAACAGATGATGTCAATGTTAATGTCAACCTTGTGATTGAACCGAATAATTTTATGAGTCCGAACGGTGATGGTAAAAATGATACCTGGATTATTAAAGGTCATTACCTTTTAGATGATTGTACAATAAAGATTTATACTTCGTGGGGTAATTTAGTTCATGAATCCACTGGTTACAATAACGACTGGGATGGAACTCATAATGGGAAAGATTTACCAGAGGGGAATTACTATTATGTCATTTCCTGCGAATCGGATGATCCTGTAACAGGAGCTATTACATTAATAAGATAATACATAAATTATGAAAAAATTATATTCATTTTATATCGCAGTAGTGAGTTTACTTATTTTTGGAAGTGCTCATGCCCAGCAGTTAGGATTACAAACACTTTACAATCAGAATTTGTACATGATTAATCCTGCTGCAGCAGGGAAGGATGATTGTATTTCAGCTTATCTAAATCACAGGAATCAATGGTTTGGAGTAAAGGAAAGCCCAAGGGTAAATTCTATTTTCTTTGATAATCGTTTTGGTGAGTACCATGCTGTTGGTCTGGATGTCAGAAATTTCAGAAGTGGGTTAATCAGTAATTTAAATGTAAAGGCAACCTATGCTTATCATGTTAAAATGTCGGAAAATTCAACCCTTTCTGCAGGAATATCGTTGGGATTTATCCAACAAAGGTTTAGAAATTTAGACGCCATTGCAAGTGATTATACTGATAATTTATTAACCCAGTCGCGTCAGTCGGATGGTGGCTTCACTTCAGATTTAGGGTTGATATACCATTGGGATAAGTTGATTGTTGGTATTGCTGTTCCTCAAATTTTTGCAACCGGTCTACTGGTTGATTACGGTTCTACCACAGCTGATTTTAAACTGGTTGATCATATGAATTTTTATGCTTCGTACGAAGTCCTTGAGATTGACGAATGGAAAGCTTCAGCATCAATTTTGTACAAGAATTCCGATTTTGCTGCACATCAAATTGAAATAGGTGCCAATGCTTTGTGGAAAGATATGTTTGAATTTGGATTAATGTATCGTTCAACATTTGGCGTATCAGGAATGGTAGGCGTAAAATTCCTTGAACAATATCGGTTTGGGTATAGTTATGAGATTGGTGCTGGTAATATCACCGGTATTTCAAAAGGCGCTCACGAAATCATGTTAGGGATAAGAGTTTGTGACTAACGCTTTTTATTGACATTAGAAGCACCTGTTGTTTTTTGGTCAGTAATTACTCCTGATCCATAATAATTGAAGGCACTGGCGCCACTTAGATCCAGGTCCATTTTACCATCTGAATTGATGGTTACTGCGCTGGCTCCTGAACAATCTGCCATTAACTTATCTTTTACCACAAGGTCTTTACCTCTTAGCTTTGCCGCACCTGAAAGGTCAATATCAGAATTTATTGTTTGTCCCTCAAGGTTAATGGTTGAAGCACCTGAGGCGTTGACAGATAGCAAATTTCTAATATCGAAATTTCCCTTCATTCCTGAAGCACCTGAAAAATGAAGATCCAGATTTTCACAGGTAAATTGTTCAACAGAAGTGCGGGTAGCCCCACTGGCTTTAATGCCTTCTAAATTGGGCATATATACTTTGGCCGTTAATTTAGCATTGTGAACAGAAACCATTTTCTTTAAACCGAATACCAACGTTTCACCATCTTTTTTAATCCGTAAATAATTCTTTAAATTATCATTATAAGAAACCATTACTTTATACTGATCAGACTGAATCAGTTCAATTTTATAAACTCCGGAAAGTTCAATTTTAGAAAAATCCTTAAACGGATATTCTGTTTCAACAATTGTTTTTGAACCACGAATGCCTGGACCGAACTGACATCCGGACATTAAAAGCATAATTGAAAGAAAACTCAGGATAACAGGTGTTTTTAATCTTATCATGGTATTGATTTTACTGATTTGTCATTTAAAAGTAAGCAATTTACCTATTGATCGTTACTTTTTCATGGTATTTATGTGATCTATTTACTTATTGTACTGAATATTTTTCCCTTCCAGAACAATGGGGTTCCAGGTTCAATGGTATTTTCAAAATTGAAGTTAAAAGTACATTTTATGATGCCTTTTTGCCAGTAGTTTCGGTCTATTTGAATACTCCCTTCAGTTAAATAGAAGTAATACGGGTTGGGGTATAAATCAGTAATGCTGTTAAAATCAATCCAAGCCAGACAAGTATCATTATCAATTTCAATACATAAGCTGCTATGAGTACCAATAGTATTAACAGATTGTCCTTTTATTTTTCCATCCGGCATTTGCTTAAACGTTATAAAGTCAGTGCCTCCCCATTCGTACACGCGAGCTTCAGATTTGAGTGTGTGATAACAATGTGAGGTATCTACCAATTTGTAGAATGATGCGATAGAATCCTGTATGATTCGGCCGCCTTTTTCTTTCATTGCATATGTTGCTTCCGGACAAATTCCATCACAGCTCAATTGACCATATTGATTCCGGTAAACACATTCGGGATATGACCATTGGTCCTTGAAAGTGAAATCACCGGTTAAACTGTCCGTCCATGTTATTTTTAAGGGAATATTATTTTTGTTGTTTCCGGTGCCATTCGAGAATGAAAATGATAAAATAGTAATCAAACCTAAGAAAACTATGGAAAATGACCGGACCATTATTTTTCAGCTCTGATTAAATGAACATTCCCTTGTCCCGAAAAATAAGTGCCATTTGTTGAGGTGGCAGAGTAGGTATAAAAATAAACTCCGTCCAGACAAGGTTTTCCGTTTTTAGCATCATTCCCGTTCCATTGGTCATCAATATTATCAAAATGAAACACCTGTACACCATACCGGTTAAAAATGGTAGCATCAAATATTTCTATTCCGCGATTAGGAAAAAAGAATGTATTGTTAGGACTGGCACCTGGTGTAAATATGTTAGGTACCTCTAATTCCGGAAAGGCGTGTACTTCAGCAATTTTACAAATGGTATCTCTGCAATCGTTAAAGTTTTTGGCCACCAGGCATATTTCATATTTTTGTTCACCGGTCAGAATGGTGTCTGTTTTTGTCAGGTTATAATCATATCTAAAAAACCAGTTACCATTTTCATTTCCAGGTTCATTATTGAACCATGTTATTTTGAATGTTGAATCGGATAATTGATAGGATTCTTTTGAAAAATTAATGGACTGATTGATCAGTTCTATTTCCAGATTTTCTGTGCCTTCATATTGTCCGGGTCCTTCAAACTGTTCAGATATCAAATCAAAATCAGCCATTGGATTTAAGGAATCGACATATATTTTTTCAATATAAGTACATTGGTAATCGTCAATAAGGGTCACTTCCATCCATCCGGGTTCATTTACAATAAATGTGGTGTTATTAGATTCGTCTCCGTTTTCAAGGTTTTTCCAATGATAGAGCACATTTCCGGTTCCTGAATAGCCCGGTCCGCCAGTTGTAACGGTAACTTCACCGTTTCCTTTTTGAAAGCCTTTAGTTCTGCAGTAGGTCAATGACGGAATTTCAACAACTCCAATCAAAGGATCTGGTTCGATAATGTAAAATGTAAACTCATTGGAGCATCCAACGTCATCTACAATTTCCAGAACGTATTCTCCTGCACCAAGGCCGTTATTTTCTGTAACATTCAAACCGTTTGAACCATTTGGATTAGGGTCCCAGGCATAAAAAATATCATCAAAATCTCCCTGATAGTTGTGAACATTTGTAACAGTAGCCTGACCGGTAGTATAACCATGGCAAAGAGGATGTTGCAGAGACAAATCAAGGTCAATAGCAGGAGGTTCTATCAGAATAACTGTTGTTTGGTTTTCACAATTCGCGTCATCACTTACTTTAATTGTATAAATACCGGCAGGCAAATTGTTTGCAGTATTAGTACCATTATTATTCATTAAATTTCCGTTATTATCTTCAATAGAAAAAAAGAATGTTCCTGAAGATTGAGAAAATGCTGTGATTGAACCATTGGACGTGCCAAAACATTGTGGGTGATTGAAGTTTGTACTGATTGGAATAGAGGATCCGACGGAGATTATTACTGTAGTGTCGAATTGACAACCGGAAAGAACAGATGTCATATTAATTTGCCATGCCCCTCCGTATAATCCCGATTGCGAGGCATCATTGTTGCTGTTTACTGTTTGAGTTGCAAATGTCCCACCGGAAGGATCAATCCAGGTAATATTTACTTGTCCCCCCGAATCACCATTGACATTTTGAATAACTATTGAGCCATCACCTGCTCCGGCACATGCTTCGTTATTGACAATAAATGCTCCGGTTGAAATATCTCCGATAACAAGAATAATAGAATCATTTAGATTACAACCATTATTTGTAAGAGAGTTTAAAATAATATTGTACGTACCTGGAGCCTGATATTGAAATGTTGTATCCATACCGGTAAAACTGGTTTGGTTTCCAAAGTCCCAGTTGTACTGTATAATTGAATCTGAAAGGTAGGGATAGGCTAAGCCATTGAATTGGATTATCTCATTATCGCAGAGGAAAATAGTATCTGTAGAATGACTGGAGTATGTATTTGCCCCTATAACCATTTCAAAACCCGATCCCAGGCTTAATGCATCAATCTCATAATTGATTCTGATACAATCATCAGGAGTGAAATAAACCGCTGCATATTCTCCACTGCCATAATTCATTACATTTAATATATCTGTGGTTTCACCAATCAAAGCCACACCATCAAGATACCATTGCCACGTACCGTTAGTTGCATTGGTACTGACAGTTAACTCAAGATTATTTAGACACCAATTGCCTGATTCCTCAATGGCATTTGTAAAGTTACCGGTGCTGTCTAATGTCAGTTCATCAAAAAAGTAATAATTTGAAAAATTGAGAGGGAATGGACTGCAAGGACCTCCCAATGCGATGGCATTAATATCAACTGTTGGGGTAAAGGTGAGGGTTACTTGTTGCCATGGCCCAAGTGAACTATAGGTTACTGTTTGACTGGCCAATTCCTGCCACTGTCCGTTTCCGGTAGGGCAAAGGAAGCCTGTCCATGGCAAATCAGAACAATCCGGAGTGCCAAAAATAGAAAAGGTCTGCGTTAAATCCCCGCCGCCGGCTGCCGTATAAAAACTAATGGTATAAGATGTTCCGGCTAACATAGGACCATTTAAACATGTCCCAACGTATTCATTATAATAGTCGCCAAGTGCATTAGATGCACTGATAAAGCCAACATAGCCTGATCCGTTATTGGGTAGTGGTAAATCCGGTGGATTAAAAATAGGCAGGGGAGGACTACAGTTGTTTATATAGTCACTGGTGGCATCAGAAGCCTGTATCCAGTCCTGTGCACAATTCATTTCACTGAATGTCGTTGGACAACACAAAGTATCTTCAAATGAAGGGTTAGGGATCAGCGAAAAAGCTTCATTATAAGTGTAGGCACAATCACAATCAAGTGTATCATTAAGGTCAATTAGTCCGTCATTATCGTCATCAATACCATTATCACATATTTCCTGCCCTGATCCAATGACTGGAAATATCAAGATAAGAAAGAGTATCAGACGGTTCTTGAACATATTTAATTATTTATCACCCCTTATCAAATGAACATTGCCTTGTCCTGAAAAATGAGTGCCATTAGTTGAAGTGGCAGAATATGTGTAAAAATAAATCCCGTCCAAACAAGGTTTCCCATTTTTTAAATTGTCACCATTCCAATGGTCATTAATGGTCTCAAACCGGAAGACTTCAATTCCATATCGATTAAAAACAGTGGCATTAAACAAGTCGATTCCCCGGTTGGGGAAAAAGAAAGTATTATTTGGGCTGGCACCGGGTGTAAATACATTAGGGATTTCCAGTTCAGGAAAAGCATGTACTTCAGCAATTTTACATAAGGTGTCTCTGCAATCATTAAAGTTTTTAGCTACCAGGCATACTTCATATTTTTGTTCACCGGTAAGTATGGTATCCGTTTTTGTCAGGTTATAATCGTATCTAAAAAACCAGTTACCATTTTCGTTTCCGGTTTCATTATTAAACCAGGTTATTCTGAAGGTTGAATCCGATAATTCATACGATTCTTTTGAAAAATTAGTGGATTGGTTGATCAGTTCAATTTCAAGGTGTTCTGTACCTTCATATTCTCCCGGCCCCTCAAATTGCTCAGATAGCAATTCAAAATCAGAAATAGGGTTGACAGAATCAACATAAATTGTATTTGTGTAAATGCAACCGTTATCATCTTCGAGAGTAACTGCCATCCATCCCGGTACATTTACCACAAAGGTTGAGTTATCTGATGTATCTCCATTCTCAAGGTTTTCCCAATGGTAAGTCACATTTCCTGTACCGGACTGATTTAGTCCTGCTGTGGTAACGGTAACTTCTCCGTTTCCTTTCTGATAACCTGCAGTTCGACAAAAGGTGGGTGAAACCACTTCCATAACACCAACCAATGGATTCGGGTCAATAATATGATAAGTAATTCTTCTGGTACAGCCTATTTCATCAGTAATTTCAAGAATATATTCTCCGGCAACCAATCCGGTATTGGTAATTTGATTTAGTCCGTTGCTTCCAAGAGGGTTGGGGTCCCAATTATAATCAATCTGGCTGTAATCGCCCTGGGTATTATAAATTGTATCCACGAGTGCTGATCCGGTTTCAAAGCCATGACATAATGGATGCACCAAATCAAGATTAATATCAATAGCAGGTGGATCGATTAACTGAACTTGTATTTCCGAGTAGCAATTACTATTGTCAACAATACTGACAGTGTAAGTTCCGGCTTCCAATGAATTGGCTGTATTAGTACCAGGTACATTTACAATATTGCCATCACTGTCACTAATTGTAAAACTAAAAGTTCCGGGGTTAGTGGAAAAAGCAGTAAGCGATCCGGTTGGTGTTGCGAAGCATTGTGGGTGTCCGATATTGGTACTGATGTTTATTGGTGGTTCAATGGACTGAATTGTAAATGTGGTATCCCATGAGCAGCCAATATTATTTTCAATGTTTACTGTCCAAACGCCGGTATACAAGTTTGATAACGGGAAGTCATCTCCAGGTAAAAAGGTACCGTCAGCAAATAAATTGCCATCAGGATCAAATACTGAAACAACATAATCCCCTGAATAAGCTCCCGAAAAGTTTGTAATTGTGGCACTGCCGTCATTTGCTCCCAGACAGGTTTCAAAATTAATATTTACTACTTCGGCATGTGTGTCGTTAATAACGATTACAACTGAATCTCTGTCGTCACAAGAGTAATCAGTGGAAACATATAACACAACATCATAGATTCCGGGAGTATCATAAACCAAAATGGTGTCTTCATCAAAGTAGACATCTCCATTGCCAAAATTCCAAAAATATTGTGAAATTGTATCTAACGGACCATATGTTGAAGTATTGAAGAACATAAGTGTATCTCCCGGACAAAAATGTAGGGTATCGTTGCTTAGCGATTGATAGCTTTGAATGCCATCAGTAAAAACGAAACTGGCCTCAGGTAGTTCATGAATCCAAACCGGTTGAAGCGCACCTGCGGTGCAACCATTACTGGCAGTAACTGTAAGGTTCATATAATGAAAACCACTTGTGGGGAAAAAGTGTGAAGTGTCCTGTGTATCGGTTATATCACCAAAATCAAATGCCCATTGGTAATCAGTAATGGTATGCGGTGCACTGACATTGGCTATTCCGGAAACATCAATAGTATCATTATTGTCAAAGCACATATTGATAGTATCTCCCTGACTGGCCATGTAGGTGGATTCATTAACATTGGAAATGATATCAGCGGAAATACTGAAATCGAATGAAAAGGTTTGATAGGAGGTATCACTACAACCATAAACAGAGTTGACAACATGCATCACTTCTAATGTGACAGGTGGAGACAGAATATGTGTGGTGTCAAAGACATCAAGTGCACTGGAATTGTCGCTGAAATACCAGTCAACATCATTAATAATACCGCCATTGGTAATGGTGGACTCATCACTAAGTGATAATACCCCTGAGCAGGGGTCGAGATAGGCTGAAAAATTGGCCTGGGGGTATAATACCTGATGCCAGGTTCCATTGGCGACAACACAACCGTCACTATTAGAGTATACAGCTGAAAAATTTCCCGGACCATAAGTTGATATATCCAGTGTACTCATTGTTTCACCGGGAAGTGCAACACCATCCTGATACCATTGCCAGGTTCCACCAGTCTCAATCGTTGATGCTGTAAGTATCAGATCGTTTTCACAAAGGTTTCCACCATTGCCTTCAATCCAGGCACCAAAGTTAACTGTACTGTCAAGGTAGAGTCCGTCAATATAATAGTAGTTAAAATTATTCATCCCCTGACTCCCACAGCCACCTCCAAGGGCCACAGCGGCAATGTCAATGGTAGGTGTAAAAGTCAGGCTCACCATTTGCCATTCTCCTATTGTATTAAAACTAATATTTTGAGAGGCCAGCTCCTGCCATTGTCCACTGCCTACAGGGCAACTGGTTCCGGACCAGGGCAAGTCGCCACAGGTGGGTGTTCCAAAAAGTGAGAAATCAAATACAAAATCGCCGGTTGACAGGGCAGTATAAAAATTTAAAGTATATGAGGTGCCGGCAATCATTGGACTGTTTAAACAGGCACCAACATATTCGGCATAGGCTGAATCATTAATGATTCCGGTATAGCCTGATCCGTCATCAGGAATCGGGTAGTTGGGTGGGTTTACAATTTGGGAATAACCACAGAGATTGAAATAATCACTGGTGGCATCAGATGCCTGAACCCAATCACTGGCACAGTTCATTTGTGAACTCCCTGTAGGGCAACAAATAGTATCTTCGAAAGAAGGGTTTGGGATCAGAGATTGTGGCGTAGTGGAATATAAATTGCACGAGCAGTCATCAGAGTCATTTAAATCAATCAGTCCGTCATTATCATCATCAATACCATTATCGCAAATTTCCTGCGAGAAAGCGGTAAATGATAACCCCAACAGTAATACCAAAAAAGAGATACGTTTTAAATATTGATCAATAGTGGTTACAGACATACAGGGTTTAGTTCTCAAAAAAATCCGACTACTTTAAAGTTAGACGAAATTTTCAAATAAAAGGTTGGATTTTACTTTTTACGGACAACCTGTATAGTATATCACGCAAAAAAATGATTAAAAGGGGTGGGTTAAACAACCTTTTTTAGCCTAATGAGCAGGTTTTTAGGATGCATGGTAAATGAAAATTCCTCGGTTACAGAATCTGCAGGTACGGCTAAATCAAAATCAAATGATTTACATATGCTCGAAATAGCTACAATCATTTCGTTAATAGCCATTGTTTTTCCCGGACAAAAACGTGCTCCACCACCAAATGTCTTGATGATATCAGGGCTATGTTTATCATGAGCAGGACAACCATTAATCAACCAACGTTCCGGTACAAATTCTTCCGGATTGGAAAAATAAGCGGTTGATGTTTGTGCCACCTTGTTTTGCATCATTATAGTGGCATCTTTGGGAATATAAAGGTTCTGAACTACAATATCTTCATTAGCCTGCATATATAAATTAGGGCTTACAGGTTTTAACCTGATGGTTTCCTGTGCAATGGCATTCGCTATTCTCAAATATTCTAACTCTTTATTGGTTTGCGGAACTTGATGATCTCCATATATTTTTTCGGCTTCGATTCTTACTTTTTTAATCAATTCCGGTCGTTGAGCAAGGTAATACATAGCCCATGAAATGGAATTTGAGGTTGTATCCTCTCCGGCCAACAGCATAGTAAATACATTGCCATAAATCTCTTTATCCGAGAATTGATCCTCATCAGCCTGCTGAACCAACAGTGACTCCAAAAAATTGGAGGGCCTGTTTTTCAGGTCAGGATTTTGTTCCAGTCTTACTTTTGCTTCGGCAATACAATCATAAATGACTTTTTCAATGGCCTTAAGGGCCGCGGACAATTGCTTGTCCTTTTTTCGTTTGATATAGCGCCAGGTTGGAATGGGAGCCGTAATTCTTTCATTTATCATAGGAAAAATCAGTTCCAGGTGATTTTGAAAGTCGTCTGCTTTATCGTTAATGGTATCAAGTTGATAGCCAAAAGCAACCTGAGTTGTAATATCAATAGTATACTTCATGAATTCTTTTTGAACATCAAAAGTATGGTTGGTTTTTTCAAATTGCTCCCATTTATTTACCAGAGCCATGGTTTTTTCCTGAATCACCGGAAAATAAGATCTTACTTTTCTGAGGTTTAGGGATTCTGAGGTTGGTTTTCTTTGCCTTTTCCAGGTACTCCCTTCAGCACCAAATACGCCTGATATTCCCATTTCTTCCAAAATTTCATTGATTTTGGAGAATCTTCTAAATTGAAGTGGCCTCAATTTAAGTATTTCCTGATTCAGGTTAGAATCGGCAGAAACAATAAATGGTTTACCAACAAAATTGATTTTGAAAATATCGCCACACTCCTGTGCCCAACGTTCCAATACCTGATGTTTATGCTCAGCATTAAATTGTGGCAGATGTCCTAAAATAGGGTGACCTTTTGGCGAGGGGAGGTCTTTTATATATATTAAATTTTGATTATCAGACACATCAGTAGTTTCAACTCATGCGAATATAAGAGATAAAAATTTATTTTGCATAAATTTTTTCCCAGGTTTTTAATGCTTTTCTGCCTTTGTCACTTTCATCTTTTAGACCGGTATCCCGCCAGAGCTTTCCAACTTCTTTAACATTTTCAGGAAAAGTTTCCCACAATGCATCATAATCACGGTGTGCCCACCAAATCACAAATTTGTATTGGTTTTCATGCGCATTGATCAAAACTGTTTCAAGATATTCATTCTGTTCCTTTTCGTCACTGGTAATGTGTAAATTCAAACTTTCAACATCCAGGTCGTTTGCCAGGTGATTTGTTTCAATAATGGCAATGGGTTTATTGGCTTGCTGGTTTAGAAAATCGAAGGCTTCCTGAAATTCCTTTCTATTATGCTGATTTTTAAAGAATGGATAGTAGCTGACTGCCACAAAGTCCAACTGATTATAGTAGTTACTGATTTGCTTAATGTAATCTGTTGGGTTACTAACATCAGGTTGAAACCAATGATGAAGTGTTACAGATTCAGATATTAAAATCCCCGGAAATTTGATTCTGATTCTGGTTCTGATATTGGCCATTAACATTTTATATTCGTCCCACTTTTCCTGACTTTTATTAAGAAGTTCATTGGTTTCCATAGCCAAAACCATGTATTTTGGAGAGAATTTCTCGGCAAGGTAAACAAGATGCTTGTAATAAGCCTCTTCAATTATTGAATCATTAAGCTTTTCATAAACAGGTACTTTGCCATTATAACCCTCAATAATGTCAGTTCTGTTGGTATTGAGTAGGCTGATAGATAGTACAAGTTCTTTATCATTTGGTTTTTTACTGACTCTGCCTTCAATACCTGAAACGAAATCAGCTGGCAGATCGGTATCATTAATCCAGGCTTCCCATGGTATTACGTTATCCACTTGTTCAGAGTAGATATCTCCGTTTTCAAAAATAAAATCATAAGTATCATTGACGTCCTGTAATTGAGGACCAAAGCTCCAGGTACTAAATCCCATTTTAAAATCTCTTTGATCGATAATGCGTTTGGGATTGTGTTTTTTACATGATAAAACCCCGGAGATAATAGCCAGCAGGCTAAGTAGTTTAATCAGTTTCATAATTGTTCGGTTTGTAAATATGTCGATTTGAAGAATAATTTCCCCTATCAAGCTAAATTGATTTCGTCTCTGCTATGATGACACCAAAATTACCTTTCAGGTCATTATGCTTTTGAGAGGGTAAATATGTTCTGGATACAAAACCGTCAAGGTAAAGTGCATTTTTACATCCCTTAGATTTAAAAAACAGTGCAAAATCGTAGAGGTTTACTTTTTCCTTTGACATGGCAAAAAGCAAATGTCCATTGGGGAGTATACCAACACCATTCCTGATATTAATATGTTTCGATCCTTTGGTAAACTTTGGGTGTATTTTGCCATTAATAACCAGCATTGGGCCTGATTGTGTGGCATATTTTATATTCTTAAGTTTTGAATATTCAGGTGTAGTACAAATGATTGGACTATTTGATGTGGTCAAACAGAAAACACCATTTGGTTGCATATAAAAATTACCATAGGCATTTTTTACGGTATTAAGTTTCGATATCGTCTTTCCGTTTTCAACATACAAGCCCAGCGGTGCATTAGATTTGGTATACATTCCACCGTTCATGGCAAAGATCAGTGCCTTCTTATTTTTGCTTAAATCAGTTTTTAATGCCTTAAAATTTTTATAAATCTCTCCCTGGTCTGATTTCCAGTAAAATTTTAAAGTTTGTGTTTTAGGGTTAACTGTATAAACCAGGTAACGGGTAGATTCCTGATTAGATGTGAATGAAAGGCTAGCAGTTAATCCGATTAGCAGGACAAGGATTAGTAGTATGTCAAGTTTAAAGTGTTTCATGGTATTGTGTTTGCCAATCTGAACGGTCCAGTTGGTAAATAGAACAATCATGGCCGTATAAATTCCGGTTTTCAATAAATTTAAAGCCCATTCGCTCGTAAAAGCGAATACCCTTTACATTTGACTCCAGGGGATCAATAATAATACCCTTTACATTTTCATCCTTAAAACAGCGATTAAATGCTTGTGTCATCATTTGAGTGCCATATCCTTTCCCTATATAATCTTTTTCTCCAATCCAGATGTCAAGTGCTCTCATATCAGGCTGAATGTCTCCCCAATAATGTGTTTCCTCCAAAGCAGGGTCAATAATATGAAGAAAACCAATTGGTTTTTGATCGACTTCAGCAATCAGCATTTCGCGCCATTCCGGAAATTTTGTGAGTTCCTCTTTCCAGTTCCAGTCTTCATCATCCGGTACATTTTCAGTAACATGAGGTTGAGTTTGCCAAAATTCAAGTACTGATAAATCATTGATATTGGCAGTCCGTAGTTTAAGATGAGATTTTGATTTCATGGTAAAGCAGATTGATAGCGGTCAACGTTTCGGTTTATCTGACTTGTTTTTTAACTCAATTAAAGTGGTTTGTGAGGCAGCACACAACTTTTCTATTCCATTTTTACGGATATAAACTTCCGAACGACAAATGGTTAATGTTTGACCATGTTTTAAAACATTAGCTTTGCCTATCAGTAAATCTCCATCTCCTGGTGACATCAAATTTAACTTAAACTCTACAGTGAGGACGGAGGAATTTTCAGCCATTAGAGAAAAACCGGCATAACCAGCAGCATTATCAGCAATTGTACTCACAATACCGGCATGGAAAAATCCATGTTGTTGGGTTAAATCTTCCTGATACGGAACCTGAATTTCACAATATCCCGGTGCAATTTTAACCAATTCAGCTTTAATAGTCGACATAAATTTTTGTCGGTTAAAGCTGTCCCTGACTTTTTTTTGATAATCCGCTGATTGTGGTTTAAACATAACTAACTAAAACAGTAAGGTAATACTAGAGTAATCATTCAAATATAAGGAATAATTCAGTCTTAATTGTTCGGTAAAAACTATGATTAACAATATTTGGTTGTTCAGATGCAACCCTTTTCGGATCAAATATCATCAAACAGATAAAACCTGATATGAGTAAAGTTAAAATTATTGGTTTGTTGCTGGTATTCATACTTTCAACAACTGCTTTTAGTCAGTTTACTTTCGGTTCCAGGATTGGGTATAATAAAGGTTGGTTTGATAATGGGACAGTTACATTACCTGAAGATGCTGTACTTCACATTAATTCAGGTAATGTAGCTATTTTAGGTTATTACACTTTGTATAAGTATTTGCAAGTAGGTATTGAGCCGGGTTGGGTACAACGTGGAGCCCCGCAAATTCAGTGGACAAATGGCTGGCCGGGACCTTGGTTTGTTGGAGATTCAAGACTGTACCTGAACTATATCGATTTACCTTTTATGGTAAAAGGGAATATGAGATTTCTAAATGATAGAATTGGAATATATGGGAAATTGGGAATAAGTGTTTCATATTTATCATCAGCTTACTGGGAACAAATCACTACCTGGGGCAATATACCACCAGTTATAATAGAAACGATTGAAATTACATTGGAAGAGTCTTCATTTTTAAACAGGTGGGATCATGGGATTTATAGCGGGGCAGGTTTATCCTATCATTTTGGTGTCCATCAATTATTTATTGAGTCAGCATATTATCATGGCTTGTCAAATACAGACCGGAACAAAACTTCAGGTAGCAGAGTGCTAAGTCTGAACGTTGGGTATAATATTAATATAGACCGATAGGTCCGAAATTATTGAAAATTATAATTTAGGGTAACCAATTACGTTTTTTAACATATAAGAATGTAAAGATATATCATGCGTTACCTTTTTGTTTTCATAATCCTCATATGTATTAGTTTAAATGGTATGGCTCAAAACAAAGTCAACTCTGTGTACTTTGCTTTTGACATCTATAAATTAAGTGCTAAAAATAAATCAGCTTTAATGCAGTTAATCCCTCAGTTAAAGTCAGGGAAAATAATCCTAAAGGGCTATACTGATTTTGTTGGAGATAGTGATTATAACCAAAAGTTATCCGAAAAACGAGTGAATACTGTCAAGGCTTTTCTGACCAGTAATGGAGTAGACGAAAAACAAATTGTACTGTCAAGTGGATTGGGTGAGCGTACGGAGTTTGAACAACGATCGGCCAACAGATGCGTTGATATTATGTTGGAAACTGAAATGCCAAAGCAGGTGGTAACTGTTGAAAAAAAGAAAGAGGAGCCAATTATTGAAGCGGTAGAAGAAGTAAAAGAGGATAAAAGTACCCTTAAAGACGATATTCTGGGTTTAAAAGTGGGGGAAACATTAGCTATAGAAAACCTGGAGTTTTTACCCGGCCGGCATTTTTTACAGCCATACTCTGATAATACTTTGTTGGAATTATTGCATGTATTGGAATCATACCCAAAATTAAAAATAGAAATTCAGGGCCATATATGTTGTACCTATACTGGTGAGGACGGTTTGGACAAGGATACCGGATTAAAGGAACTTTCTTTAAACCGAGCCAAATACGTTTATATTTATCTGGTAAAGGAGGGAATTTCAAAAGATAGATTGAGTTACAAAGGATTTGCTGCTACCAGACCTTTGGTAAAGGAAGTAACAAAAGAAGATCAACAAAGAAACCGAAGAGTTGAGATTTTGATTCTTGAAAAATAATTAAGTCCGTGGCTATTAGTAAATAATAAATGGTTTAATGTAACTTTTTACTGTACTTAAGACACTTACAATAAAGTACAGTTATGAAAAGAAAAAAAATATTATACACCATTTTGTTTTGTCTTGGTACTCAATTAGGATGGGCTCAAATTGATTCGGGTAAAACTACATCAGAATGGAGAGAAGATTGGTTATTAATACAGGAGGATAACGGTTTATTTGGTTATGTGGACAGGGATGGTTATATGATAGTTAAACCAAAGTACGACCAGATTAATGTATTTGGTGATTATCTTAAAGATTGGGCTCTGGTAGAGTATAACGGGCGTTATGGTTTTATAAATGATGATGGCTTTGAAGTAATCAAGCCCACTTACGATCGAATTGATGCATTTGGGAAATATCAAAAATACTGGGCTTTAGTAGAAAGAAATGGAAGGTTAGGATTTATAGACGATTGTGGTGATGAAGTGATCAAACCGAAGTATGATTGCATTGAGGCATTCGGAATGTATCAGGAAAACTGGGCATTAGTAGAGCGTAATGGGCTTTTGGGCTTTATTGATGATTGTGAGAATGAAGTCATCAAACCAAAATATGATCGTATTGAACCGTTTGGAGACTATCTTAAACATTGGGCAATGGTAGAAGTTTGTGGTCTTTTAGGCTTTATAGATGATGACGGTAATGAAGTGATAAAGCCAAAGTATGATAATATTTCAAAATTTGATGCACATTATAAAGGCCTGGCATTGGTAGAAAAGTCAGGATTATTCGGGGTTATTGATGATTGTGGTAATGAAGTAATAAAGCCAAAATATAGTAGTATAGATGAAATTCCTCGATTGAAGGATTAGGAATTCAGGATCTCTAATTTTTCTTTTAATTCAGGAATACTGTACTTCTTAAAAACTAAGTCTTCAACCGGTTGGCCGGATATCAGTGTTTTTTTTATGGCTAAAGAGGGTTGTCCATTAGCATACTTTAGCGCTACTACATATGCTTCATAACCATAGGGCATACCGGACTTTGAAAATTGGTCATTAATTCCGTTTAAGGTAACAATTGAACGTTGTTTGGCAAATACAACCTTAACATCTATTTGCTCAGAAGGTGGAACATCCACAATAAAATTAACAGTATTTGAGATTTTCATCATCCAATCTAAATTGGACCAGCCCTGAGGTCTGTTAAATACATAAAAGTTTAAATCTTTTTTGGGAATATC
Organism: Putridiphycobacter sp.; assembly: GCA_965230195.1. Taxonomy (GTDB): domain Bacteria; phylum Bacteroidota; class Bacteroidia; order Flavobacteriales_D; family Crocinitomicaceae; genus Putridiphycobacter. The sequence goes on along the minus strand of OZ245997.1, from coordinate 4,131,620 downwards.
CCCGAGTTGATCTATTGGCAGGTCTCCATATTTTTCAGTAAACTCATTTAATTTTTTTTCCAAATCTGCACATTGTATAACTTGTTGGTTAAACAAGTCACGTCTTTGTCTTTCCTCAGCTTTTTGTGCTTTGTATTTTGTTGGGGTAAAGGTCTTTCGGGTAAAATTTCCAATTTTACAGAAGAAAAACTTACAATTGTCAGAACTTTCTCCTCCCGGTATAAAACATGGATTAAAAATACCTGAATTTACATTCCATATTCCAGCTGTATTTGACCAATTCATATGATTATCTTCATCTCTGTGTCCATCAAAATACATCATATCATCATTGAAAGTATTTGTTGGGGTAAAAACAGTAATTTCAGTATTTAAACTAATTGGTTTTCCTTTATAAGTGGCTTCTATAAATGGCATTGAATGGGAAATCAATATGCCTCCTTTAGTTGTTGTACTCAGATTATCCCTTATAATATCCGATTTTGAGGTAATTTCTTTATAAGAAATTTTGATGCATTCGGTTAAGGTGTCCGGGTTAACGTTAAAAGAATTTGCCCTAAACCATAAAATACTGCCATCACTAATTTTAATCAATGTATCAAGGTTGAAATCATAACAAAATGATTGCGTTGGGACCTTTAACAATTTGTATAAATCATCAATTGTTCCGGAATTTTTTTGTTCCAGATTTCTAATGGTAATATCTACCCGTCTGTTGTCCTGTTTATCACTTTCATTACTGTTTTCATTGAGCGGTCTGTCTTCTCCAAAATGACTTAGTATTATTTTGTCTCTTGATATACCCCTACTCACTAATCTTTCGTAAACGGACTTTGACCGTTGTTGAGATAAATTAAGATTGTATTGATTACTACCTTCATTATCAGTATGACCACTTAATGTGATTTCGAAGTCCGAATTTACTTTTGTAAAATCTAAAACCTCTCTTATAGCTGCTTCCTGATTGGATTGAATTAAATAATTGTCAGACGGGAAGTAAATAGTTGTTTTTACGGAGTCCTGAGCAAATGCAGAACCGAATAAAAGGATAAATGAGCTTAAAATGATTGACCGCATAGAAATTTAAAATTTAAGAAATGAGTAATTAATGGTATTAGTTGATGTCCTCTTTTCTTAAAGGTAACCCACGGTTGTTAAATCAATCTGATTTTAATAATATCCGGTTTTGCAGTTAATATTGATTTCTTAAATAAAAAAAGTGGTGCATTAAATACACCACTTCTTTTTTACCCTGTTTAAAATTATCACTTCACTGTCAATGAATATTGAGGGGTAGGATTCAGGGGGCAAAAGTAAACATACTCGCCCTTTGTTAATTTAACTGTATTGGTATTAACGGCTTCTCCGTTTTTTACAGCTTTCGTTACATATGCGGCCTGGATATGGTGTTCTGCTTCAGTCATACCTTTAGGGGCAATTACAAAACCAACCTCATGGTCCACACCATTATTTGAAATTTCAAAAATATATTCTCCTTCAGTTAGAATCAGGCCACTGGTAGTGAACTCAGAAGGTCTTTGTTCAAGTTTAATTACTTTAGTTTCTTCCTGACCAAATGAAATATTTCCGGTTAGGCTGATTAGAGTTATAGCTAAGATTGTTAAGATATTTTTCATGATTTTTTTATTTAATTTTTTCAGTTTCTAATACTTCTGCAATTGGGAAATCGATTGCGAAATTGGTTAATTTATGAATGTAATTACTAATGGTTTTGTCGCCGATTAACATCACTACGTCAATCATATTTTTCTCACCATAACCGGCATCAAAAAAAGCGGTTTTAGAGGTTTCAGTAGCCAGTCCTCTGTTTTCTACAACGGATTGTGTGAATTTGGCCAGTGCGTTTAATTTAGAATCAAATAAAGCTGAACCTTGTCTGATTTCCAAAATTTGAGCATCATCAAACCCATTCATTTTACCAATTGCAGTGTGTGCTGATTGACAATATCTGCAATCGTTAATTTGACTGGTTACCAGGTTAACCACTTCTTTCTCTTTTGCTTTTAAAGTTGATTTTCGGTTCTGAAGGGCAAGATAATCGCCTAATGCAGTATCATTTTTAGCATAGTAAGCATATAGGTTTGGTACAAAACCAATATTCTTTTCTAATTGGTCAAAAATGGTTTGATTGGAGGTAGATACTTCGTCTCGTGTTGGAATTTTGTAATCTTTCATTGTTTTGTTTTTTAAATTAACAATGCAAAGATCTGATCAATCTCTCTGAATTTAGTAAACCGTTATTCCCGGGTGCTTATCATTTTTTCCCGAAAACCGTTTTTTTTGAATTCTGATGGCGAAATACCTTCTTGATTTTTAAAAAAACGACTAAAAGATTGCAGGTCATCATAACCAATTTCGAAAGCAATTTCTTTTAATGATAGCTTGGAATAGGTAATTAAACGTCTGGCTTCTAGTAATTTTCTTTCCTGAATGTATTGCAGTGGACTTTTAACACCCATTTTGGCAAAAATATTTGAGATTGTTTTGGGTGATTTATTCAACATTTCAGCATAATCAGCTACTAAATGTTTGGTTTTAAAATGTTTTTCCACAAGATAGTTGAATGAACGTACCAAATCTGTTTCTGTATTTTCTTTAGGAAGGTCATTTTGGGATTTGAATACTCTGACACATAAAATAATGTATCGTTTGAGCATCATTTGCAACATTTCTATTTTCAAATTATCTTCAGTTGCGTCCATCTCAATCATAAACATTGACCATAATGTATTGAACCGTTGAAGTTCGTTTTCAGGAATAATAATGGCCGGAAGCCGTGAAGCACCAAAAAATAATAAACCCTTACAGCTGACCTCATTGTCGTGATCAAATATACAATAGAAAGACCGGTTAAATCGTAATAAACGCACAGTGTTTATCTGCGTAACCTCTACCTGATGAAATTCTGTCAGGAAAATAATGTCATTAGTATTAAAAACAAAAGGTTTACCATCAATTATCAGTTCGTTACCATCAGATTCAAACCACAAAATGGTTAAACCGCTTTCAATGACTTCTTTTAGTTTAAAGCAGGTTGAAGCATTAATCACTTCAAGATGCAGGTACTCGGAGGATGGACCAATAAATTTCATACATCAACTTTGACGTTTAAATCCGGCTGGACTTACGGAAGCTTAGTTGATTAACTTAAAAACTTTTATTGAGTAGTTGATCTGAAGGATGCCATAAAACAAGAAGAATACTAAGGCTGTTAATCTCAGAATTTCGTTAAGTGTTAGGGGAGTATAAATCCCATAAGAAACTAAAATATAAATGGCTAAGATTGAGATAAAACAACCTATAATGATGTTTAGTATGAGTGTTGCCTTATCAAATTTAAACCTGAAACTAATGGCTTCCTCTTCCTGGTCCAATGTGTTTTCTTTGTTATTGTAATCCATCAATTTAACAATTGATCTGGTTTTGATTATCATATAAACAGATAACGTCAACATTGTAACAATGATAAGGTTAACTAAAAGAGTTATAATGTCATAATTATAATCAAGTATAAAGAATTCATAAACACTAATACCTATGCCTATTATCAATAAAAGATTAAAAAGATAGGATAAAATACGATATAACCTAAGCATAAATATGCTGGTACAGCCTTTATTAAACTAATGTTCGTCCAACTGCAGCCCCGATAGGTGCCAACGTACCCATCAACTGTCTGAACTGATCGTGATTTAATTGTTGAGAGGCATCTGATTTGGCAACAGAAGGGTCTGGATGAACTTCTATAATTAAACCATCTACTCCCATAGCCATACAGGCACGTGTTAAATCAGGTACACCATAAGCATGTCCCATAGCATGACTTGGATCCAGGATAACCGGTAGGTTAGTATGTTCTTTTAAATAAGCTACACCACACAGGTCAAGTGTAAATCTGGTTTTAGTCTCAAAAGTTCTTAATCCCCGCTCACAAAGCGCAACATTATCATTTCCACCGGATAGTACAAATTCAGCACATTGAACCGTTTCCTGTAAGGTAGATCCGAATCCACGTTTAATCATAACCGGCTTTTGCGTTTTGGCACAAGCTCTCAAAATACCCTGATCATACATGGCTTTAGCTCCAATTTGAATGATGTCAGAATACTCAATCACTTCATGAACATGTGTGGCATCTCTCACTTCAGTAATGATAGCATGACCATGCTCTTCTCTCATTTTGGCTAATAATTTAAGACCGTCTAAGCCCAATCCCTGAAAACTATAGGGAGAAGTTCTGGGTTTGTAGCAACCTCCACGGAGCATAGTTAAGTTTAGTTCATTCAGTAAGGCAGATGATTCCTGAATCTGACCCTCAGACTCTACAGAACATGGCCCGGCAATCATAATAGTATTATTGGTGTCGCCGCCTATTTTTACGTTTCCAAACTGAATTTCTCTGGTTTTATTGATGTATTCTCTTGAAGACAATTGCATGTCGTTAGGAAATACAAATGAATCAAGTACTAAAGATTCATATTCAGGTGCAATTTCTTTTTTAGACGCTGAAGAAATTAAAACGTAATATTCTGGTTTTTCAACTAAAAATGATGCAGTGTTATCAGCAATTTCCTGCGCTTTGGTTAACCCTGCGTCTTTTTTGATGTGAATGATCATAATTCTCCTTTAATTAAATTCATGAAGTTAACTGTACCAACCAATTGATTGTTGTTGTTGACAACAGGCAGGTACATAATAATTGTATTTTTCGATTTGACAAATCTTAATAATTGATATACGGTATAATTTTCATTAATTACCAATGGCGAGTCATTGATCAATTCATATGGGTCAATTTCGTTAAGATGACCAATGTGATTCATTAAACCCCGGCGTAAATCAGCATTACCAATAATACCCTTTAACCGGTAATTTTGGCCTACTATAGCTGTAAAGCCCATTTTTCCTCTGTCCATTGCACCTAAAATCCCATTAAATGTCATGTCTTTTTCAAAAACAAGTGGTGTTTCGGTATGGTCAAGCATGAAGTCCTTTACCAAAAAGTGTGACTCTATTTCGTTTAGTTTTAAATTCAACAAGGCAGAACCAATGGTACTGGAGTTAAACAGGTAGGATCCTGAAACGGAAGCATAAACCCCCATATTTCTAAGGATAAATGATACCTCTCCATTTACACCGCCATCTACATGGATACGTTTATTTGGGAACCGCTTTTTAAATGCCCTTATTCTCCTGAAATTCCGCTTATCAAACTGACCACCGCTTTCACCCGGAACAGTGGCCATAAACAGAATAAAGTCAAAGTCATCTACATAGTCCTCAAAAACAGCAATATCCGTATCAGATGTAATCGATAGACCTAATTTGCCTGAAAACGTTTTAGGAACAGATATTTTTTTATCAATCAGGTCCTCGTACTGAAAAGTAACATATTCAATATCAAAATTTTCAAGGGCAGGGTAAAATCTTTCGGGCCGTTCAGTAATGATATGCAAATCAATTGGGATATTTGAATTGGCTTGAATGGTTTCAATGTCAGCAAATACGTTAAGGTCGTCTTTGCAATCAACATGAATTAAATCAACGTGATTATCATTCAGGTTACCAATGGTAGTCATGATATCATTGTGCTTATCGGAATATATTGATGCAGATATTTTCAAATTACTGAGTATTAAGCGGATTAAAATAATTATCCGTTATTTCTATTGCAAAATTACGATTTTTGAACACAGTAGTATCAATTGCCCGTTCCAAATATATAATTTCCTTTAATTTATCTTCCGGAATGCTGTCGAGGTCCGGATTAAGAATCATTTTAAGAATAAATGATTCACTATTACTGGTTAATTTTACCGAGTGCGTTTGTTCCGGATGTATCAATCCATTTTTTTCAAAAAAATGGCCAATACCGTCCACATATTCCATTTGAATTTCTTTGGTATAATACACTTCAAGATTACCAAAGTTCTTAACCTTTCCCTGTGGTGTACCACAAGAAAGTAGAAGGGAAAGAGATAAAAACAGGACGATACTTTTTAATTTCATTTCTGTTCGCGATATTTAACCACAGGTACAAATCCGGGCGTAAATATAAAGCTTATGATCGAATTGAAAAACAAATTATACATTGGAAGCGATAATCGGCAGTCGTTGTATGATATTTCATTGCCTGAGCGGCCTGAGGCAATCATTATTTTTGCGCATGGTTACAAAGGGTTTAAGGATTGGGGAGCGTGGCATCTAGTTGAAAAATGGTTTGTATCAAATCAATACGGCTTTATTAAATTCAATTTTTCTCATAATGGTGGAACAGTTGAAGAGCCTGTTGACTTTCCGGATTTAGAAGCTTTTGGAAGAAATGATTATTCTAAGGAGCTATTCGATTTAAGGAAAATGACTTTGCTGGCAGAAAGGATACTGGCGGAACGCCACTTAGAAATTCCAATTTATTTGATAGGGCATAGCAGAGGTGGAGGAATGGCCATTCTTCATGCCTGGAAAGACGAACGGATTGCAAAGGTGGTATCCTGGGCGGGGATTTCTGATTTGGAATCCAGATTCCCATATGGTGAAGAAATGGAAGACTGGAAATCGTTTGGAGTTTGGTATGTAAAAAACGGCCGGACTAATCAGTCTATGCCTCATTATTACAGCATGTATGAAAATTACCTGGCCAATATTGAAAACCTTGATATTAAAAAGGCATGTGAAAACCTTAAACAACCTTTTTTACAAATCCATGGTGATATGGATTTAGCTGTCAGCGTATCAGAGGGTTTAAACATTGCCAGATGGACTGATACAAGACTCGAAATTATCAAAGGTGCCGAACATACCTTTCAGACTAAGCACCCATGGGACCTGGAAACGTTACCTGATGATATGCAACAGGTTTTGGATAAAACATTAGCATTTTTTGAACAAGGTCAGGATTGAAAGTAAACAGGTGGAGTAGAACCATATTCACAGCCGATTTTTTTAAAAACTTTTAACACCACGGAGCACCTAATAAAAAATAAAACGGTTAACTTTGACCTTTTCAAAATTTAAGCATGGAATACGTCATTCAAGGGGGACAATTATTATTAAGCCTTTCAATTTTAATCGTACTACACGAGTTTGGACATTATTTACCGGCACGGTGGTTCAATACCAGAGTTGAAAAATTCTATTTGTTCTTTGACTATAAATTTTCAATTTTTAAAAAGAAAATTAAAGATACTGAATGGGGGATAGGGTGGATTCCACTGGGAGGATATGTTAAAATATCCGGAATGATTGATGAATCCATGGATAAAGAACAAATGGCTAAACCACCGGAAGAGTGGGAGTTCAGATCAAAACCAGCCTGGCAGCGATTAATCATAATGATTGGTGGAGTAGTGGTTAACCTTGTACTTGGTGTATTGATCTACATTATGGTCATGTTTGTTTGGGGAGAAAAAATTGTAACGCCTGAAAGTGCGAAGTACGGAATGGAAGTAGAAGAATACTTTGAGGAGTTCGGATTTCAAAATGGAGATAAAATCATATCGATTGAAGGTGAAAAACCAAGAGATGTATCAAGACTCGGAATTGAAATTGCCTTACATGGTGCCAGAACTTTTGAAGTAGAGCATCAGGATGGTAGTACTCAGAAAATTGATTTACCTGATGATATTGATATGACCATGTTTCAGAAAGGTGCAATGTTGGCATTCAGACCAAGAGTTCCGATCATGACTATTGACACCGTAATTGCCGAAAGACCTGCAGCTATTGCCGGTTTTATGAAAAAAGATGAGGTGATAGAAGCCAATGGAATTGAGTTACAGTTCTGGGATCAGTTTGAAGATGTACTGACAGACCATAAGAATCAATCTGTAGAAGTAAAAGTATTAAGAGAAGGGGAACCTGTAATGATCACTGTTACCACTGATTCTGCTGGGAAAGTTGGATTAGCAAATTATCGCCCGTTAAAGGAGTTAATTTCTGAGAAGAAGTATTCCTTTTTCGAGAGTATTCCACGTGGTATTAAACTGGGTTGGATGACTTTATCTGATTATGCCAAGCAGTTTAAATACGTATTTACATCAAAAGGAGCGTCAAGCGTTGGTGGATTTGGTGCTATTGGAGGTCTATTTGACAAGCAATGGAATTGGCATTCGTTTTGGTCAAATACAGCTTTAATTTCAATTATTTTAGCATTTATGAACTTCCTGCCAATTCCGGCATTAGATGGTGGTCATATCATGTTCTTGTCGTACGAAATGATCAGTGGTCGTAAACCAAATGAAAAGTTTTTGGAATATGCCCAGTATGCTGGTATGATTTTCTTATTAACCCTGCTGGTGTACGCCAACGGAAATGACATTTATAAAGCCATATTTGGCTGATAGATGTTGGGTAGATAATATTGGTAAATCAAGCATCCTTTAATTAGCACCAAAAAAAGTGTTGATTTGAGTAAATCAAGCCAGGTTAATCAAAACTTTACCTCTGGCTCTTTTGGTGCCAAGGTATTCAAATGCTTTGGCAGTATCATTAAACGAAAATGACCGGTCAATTACTGGTTTTATTTTACCTTCTGAAACCAATTTAGCCATAAACTCCAAATCCTGTCCGGTAACTTCGACATGAAATAGCCTGATGTTCTTTTTAGTTTTCAAACCAATCCATTTTCCTACCAGTAAGCCCTGAACCAGTGTATTCATACTTGAAAAGCCTAAAATAACGCATTCACCCTTTGGTACCATTACCTTTTTAAGGTCCTTGGCTTTTTTGTTACCAATATTGTCCAGTATCAAATCATATTGAATGCCAGTTTTTGTAAAATCTTCCTGAGTATAATCTATCACATGGTCAGCACCAAGGGAGCGCACTAATTCTATATTCGGGGTACTACAGACTCCTGTTACTTCAGCACCGAAATACTTAGCCAATTGTACAGCTATGGTTCCAATTCCGCCTGAAGCACCATTAATCAGTACTTTTTGACCGGCTTTTATCTTGCCTTCTTTTAGGCCCTGTAATGCACATACCGATACCAGGGGCAAAGCTGCTGCTGCTTCATGCGTCAAATGATCTGGTTTTAAACAGATTCGGTCTTTCGTAATACAACAAAATTCAGCTAAGGCACTATCTTTTGCCCTTCCTAAAATCTGATCACCAACTTTAAAATTTTTAACTGCTGAACCAACAGCAGTAATCTCCCCTGAAATATCTCCTCCTAAGATCTGATTTTTTGGTTTCCTGAGTCCCGTTGATAATCGAACAATAAAAAGTGTGGCCCTCAAAGCGTGCCATTCGGCCGGATTAATAGAAATGGCTTTTATTTTTACCTGAACTTCATTAGCTTTAGGTGCTTTCTTTTCTACTTCTGACTGACTTAGAACTTCAGGACCTCCGTATGCTTTATAAATGATTGCCTTCATATTTTACTTTTTGATTAGTACAAAGGTCCAGCCTTTTTCCTTATCCTAGAGTCTTAAAAAGGTCATTTACTTATCTCAGGGGTTCAATAAAATCTTGATGAGGTGTTATGAATAGAGTTGAACCTATTGTTGAGCTACCTCACACTCTGTCTCTATAAATTCATTCAGTACTAACAAAGACGCCAGCGCTAACTGAGAATAATTTTGGGAGGCATTTTTAAAGTGACCATATTCCGATTGCCAGATTTTGGTAATAATATCTTTGCAACCGCAATTTGGCTTGACTACATGCGTCAGGACTTTATCTACATTTCCGGCGCCTGCATGGTAATTATGGAGTACTAATAATCTGAACCAAAGCTGATACTCCATACCCTTGGTAACTGAAATATTAAACTTCTTCATGATTCGTTTTGCTTCGGGTATACATGAAGTTCTGATTAAATGTGCAGAGGCATAAGCTGATTTATCAAAATCTTTTCTTTCATCTACTGTTTTATCTACTCTCAGACCATGGTTTCTGGCCACAGACTTCATCAACTGGAATGGACCATAAGCCCCAACATTAGAATAAGCAATTTTTCCAGGGCTTTCTATCATTAATATGGCCTGGGCATACCAGGGGTCAGTTTCATTTTTGGTAAAAACCTTAATGGCTCTTGAAATACTTGGATAAACATGTCTAAACTGGAAAAAATCACTTTTTCCGGTAGTCATATAAATTCTTGCATTTGAATCCAGTTTATAGGCTTTTCTCAATTCCTGTCTGGCAAGGTCTTTTTGTTTGTCATTTAACAAATTCCATTTTTTTACAGATTCTTTGTAAAGAATCTGTCGTGTTTTAGCCACATTAATCACACAGGAATCCGGTGGTAAATGCATGACTATTTTCCAAAAATTAGGTTGTGCCAATGTATCCCACTTTTCATGAAACAGATCCGGAGTTTTAACAAATGTAAATTCATTTGTATCACTTTTAACGGAAATTAATTTAACCTCTGAGCTAATATCGGCCCAAACGGCAGTAGTAATCAAAAAAGAAAAGTATAGCAGGATTTTATTCATAAACTTAAAGATAATTATTTTTGGTTCAAAACGCAACGAAAAATTGGGATATTATAGCCAATTAATTGTTAGTAAAAATTCTTCACCAATATATGCTACATTTGTTAAAACGTTACAAAAGATCAATGAAAAAAATCATTCTAATATTCGGTTGTATTTTTATTTACAGCAATTTGTTTGCCAAAGCAGATTTTTTTAGAGTCATGTTTTATCACAATGCATCTCATCAGGCTACAATTGGATGGACTCAAATGAGTGGAGAAAACCCAAAACTATTGTTGTATCATGATGGTATTGTACAAAATATTAATAGTGCATCAATCAAATCAATGACAGTTATTGTACCACGGGAACCTGATGTGGTAAACGAGTTCAAGGGGTTGAAAAATTACTTTGTAAGACTGTCAGGTCTGGCACCTAATACAACTTATCGTTTTATGATCCACGACTCAGAAGAAACTTCAAAGTCATATCATTTTCAGACCATTTCCAATAATCCTGAAGACCGACTTTCATTAATAGGAGGAGGAGATTCAAGAACAAGACGAAAAGAGCGGCAACAGGCTTTTAAGATGGTGGCAAAACTAAACCCTCATGCCATTTTATTTGATGGAGATTATACGGATATAGATAGTGGTGAAAAATGGAGACTATGGTTTGAAGACTGGACTTTGAGTTATAAACACAATGGTAATAAAATCACGCCAATCATTCCGGCCAGGGGAAATCATGAACGAACCAATAAGGATCTGATTCATTTTTTTGATTGTCCCAGCAAGAAAAACTTTTACAATGTTACAATGGGAGGAGATTTATTAAATGTTATTTGTCTGAATACAGAAATTGCATTCGGTGGTGCTCAAAAGCTGTTTTTGAAACGTACATTGGAGTCACATAAGAATTACTATTGGCAATTGCCGCAATATCACCGGTCATGCCGGCCTCATGTGTCGTGGAAAATGAAAATGCGGGGCGTTAAACAAATTTACCGGCATTGGATACCTCTGTTTGAGTTATTTGGTGTAATGGTAGCATTAGAGTGTGATTCACATATTACAAAGTCTACTTATCCCATTGTTCAGGATAAAGGAGATGGAAGTGAGGAAGGCTTTAAACGGGATGATGAAAACGGGATTGTTTACGTTGGAGAAGGGTGTTGGGGTGCTCCTTTAAGAACACCTGACAGAATAAGATCCTGGAGTCAGGATGTTGACAGGGTAGATTCGTTTAAATGGTTTTTTATTGATCAGGACAAAGTAGAAATCAGGACGGTTGCTTACATGAATGCAGATAGTATACCTGGTTTATCAGATCAGAACAGATTTGAAATTCCTGAAAATCTGAATTTATGGCCAAATCAGGATAAATTTATCTTAATAAATCAAAAAATCGACTGTCCGAAGTAAAAAAACGGCGTGAAACCATGCATTAGTAAAATTAAAAATATACTTTTGGGGGGTTAAAAAGAAATTAGAAAATTATGAAAATTAGAAGCATTGCCATTGCAACTTTGTCTGTTGTTCTTTTATCTGCTTGTGGAGAGTCAGAACCGGAAGCACCGGAGGTGGCATTTTGTGATTGCATGGATTTGAATCTTGAATTGATCAAAGAATTAGGATTTGAAGGAATGAATGACGAAGAAAAAATTAAAGCTTTTGAAGCTGAGCACCAGGAAACTCTTGATATTTGTGATAGCTTAAGCCAGGAAATGAATGATGAAATGAAAGATCTTGACCAAATGGCTCAAAAAGCCAAATTGGATTCTTTTATTGAAGTTTGTCCGGCTGCAGGAGAAATTCAACAAGTAATGGAGGAGATGCAACAGAAGTATATGGAGGAAGCAATGAAAAATATGAACCAGGAAGGGTTAAATGGTGAAGGAGATTTAGAAGGTTTATTAGAAGAAGCGCTTGAAGAAGGTGCTGAAGCAATTGAAGCAGGAGTTGATGCAGTTGAAGATGAGCTAGGAAATCACTAAGAAGATTAATCTCAATATAATTGACAGCCGATAAAATTATTTATCGGCTGTTTTTTTTTGTTTTTGTAGTGAACGGTATACAAATACTATTGCGATTAACATCAAAATAACTCCCAAAAGGAGTGGGGCGGGTGGAAAATAAACCAAATCATTTTCCCGGTTTATAAAGAGAGCAAAAATTGTGGTCATGATAGTTGGGCCAATAATTGTGGTCAATGCTATTAAACTTGTCAGTGTACCCTGGAGTTTCCCCTGTTCACTATCAGAAACATAATTGGACATTATACCTTGTATTGTTGGCAGTACAATGGTGCCTGCAATGTATGGGATTAAAAAAATATACATCATCCAGCCTTTAGTGGCAAAAGCCATAATGAGTAAACCTGTTGCAAAGGCAAAGAGTCCGAAATAAACTGTTTTAGTTTGGCCAATTTTGGCTATTATAAACCGGATAAACCAAACATGAATAACAGCCACGCATAAACCTACGTAAGCCAGTGACCAACCTACCTCTTTAGTTGTCCAGCCAAAACGTTCAATGGTGTAGAACGGCCAAAGACTTTCAATAGCATGTGTAGCAGTATGAATGATAAAAAATGCCAGAATTAATCCGGTAAAAGAGGTGTACTTTTTTAAATGAATTAAGGATGAAATAGGGTTGGATTGCCTTAGTTTAAATGTGGAACGATCAGACCGATTGAGGGATTCACGTAAAACAAAATAACCGTAAAAGAAATTCATAATTGACAGAATTCCTGCTACTATAAAAGGTAATCTTGTCCAATATTCACCTAATATTCCTCCCAATGCAGGGCCAATTGTGAAACCAATTCCAAAAGCAGCGCTGATCAGACCAAAATTTTGTGCTTTCTTTTCAGGAGTGCTAATATCAGCAATATAAGCTGTAGCAATGGAAATGCTTGATCCTGTTAAACCGGCTAAAGCTCTTCCTAAAAAGAGCCAAAAGAGGTTAACAGCAAAAGCCAAAAAAAAGTAATTCAGACTAAACCCAAGTAAAGCAATCAATAATACCGGTCTTCTGCCAAACCGATCACTTAATCCACCAAGAACAGGGGCAAAGATAAATTGCATAAAGGCATAGGTAAACAAAAGCATGCCACCATAAAGGGTAATTTTATGCATGCCAACATCTGATAATTCTGAAATGAGATCAGGAAGTATGGGGATAATGATCCCCATACCAATAACATCAATTACAATTGTGATAAAGATAAAACCAATTGCAGGATTATTTTTGCTCACGTTTTAACTGTATTTTAGATTATTATCTGATCTTACCATGTTTCTATTTCTAAAAGGCCTTCATTCAACTCAATTCTGAATGCTAACCGGTTGTTTTCTTTTGTTAACAGGTCTTTTCTCACATCTTCAGGAATATAATCCATGGTTTCCAAACGGTCTCTCAAAGATTTAAATCCGTGGCAACCAACCATAGTTGGTTGACTTTCAGACGCAATTGCTTGTGTTGACTCCCTGATAGGTTCTAAAGCATCATGTATGACATCCACACCGTGTACATGACGTAGTGATACCCATTCAGGATAATTGTTCAAAGCGAAATGAAAATACAGTACATATTCTGAAGCGCCATTCCACTTGTCTTTATCTACCTGGTTGATAAATGCTTCCCAAAATGGAATACCATGTTTTTCTTCAGTTTTCTTCAGCATTTCTTCCATAATGGTATAGTTGACTACCTGATGGTGCTGCATTCCACTAAAAACATTCGCTAACTTCCAGTCTGGTACCAGGCGTTTAGCATGGTTAACGTGACTGTGTTCTACATCCTGTATTTCACCGTATGCTTTGAAGTTTTTCTGTCCAAGGGACCAGCGAAATGGATATCCAAAACTTAAAATTGCTGAACCAATTTCATCCAGAAAACTCACAGGACCTGAAAATGCAACATCTGCATCATGAATCAATAGTCTTGGTAATACATCCGGAAGAATCCTGAAAGAGTACAGTTTTAACAATTGTTGATAATACCAGCTACCATGATTGTTTCCTGTTTTAGAGGTTTGTAATTTCTTATTAATTTGATCAATGGTAAACGGATACACTTTTTCGTGAATGAAAAAAATTTCAGGTTGTTTAGCACAAAGTTTAATCTCCGGTTCAGGGTCTCCCTCTTTTTCAGGACCTTGCCAAACAATATAAATTCGCCTGATTTTAGTTTTGGAATACCTGATTAAATCCTTTAATGCTGTATGCATCATATCCATGTCTTTTCGGGCTACCGGCATCATAACATCAATTTGAATCCAGTCGGCAAAATGTTTAAAGGACTGGTATTTTATGGAGGAAGCTTCATAAGTATTGTGAATGTATCCCGGAGCCATTTCCCAATGCACTATGGCTTTAGCCGATTCCGGCGTTTCCATATATTGATTTCGGACTTGTGTAGCCTTTAATAACCATGTTTTGAAAACGCTTTGACGTAGTAGTTTCAAACCAGCTCCGGATTGATGAACGGTTACAAAGGGATTTTTCCAGGCATTTTCTCCTTTTGGTCCCGGGAGTAAATTAATCCACCTGTTGGCATAGTCAACGAGCATAATCAAGGCTTGTGTAGATGATTTAAACTGTTTTTCAAGTTTATGAGTATCCATCCATTTATCTATTATGTCAAGAGCTTCACAGGTATTATTACGGATTAAAAAAATCAATTCCTGAATGATTGGTAAGGCTGCATTTTCTCCTTCAATTAACGGGAGAACCTTGAATTGATTACTGGAAGCGGGAATGCTTTGGGCAAATTGAAAGTAGTTGTCAGGATCGTATTGTGATTTTATACTTTTTAAGCGTTCCAGTGAATGACCATAATAATCCTTTTCCCAATCCGGGGATTGGGCATTTATATAATTAATATAACATCCTTCAAAACCTGGCGAATTTCTCAGACCATTAAATAGTTCTTTGTTTTTTTCTGTGAAAAACTGGTCCTGATTTTGGTCTTGCCACAGATAAAGGGAGGTGGTTAAATACTTTGCCTTCCGAAAAGGAAATGCTGAGTGCTGAGACCACTCTTCAGATTTGTTTTGATCGCCAGCCTCAAGAATAAATGTGGTAACAGCATGACTATCATTAACTATTTGGGTAATGCTTTCCTCACTTAAATCACTAAAAAAGGCTGATGAGCCTGTCCAGCGTTTTTCATATGGAAACGGCATATCCCAAAACAGCCGTTCCGATTTGCAAACTTCCAGCCAGGACTGAGAGGTTTGAAATCCGTAGTTGGCCTGAGATGGTATTGATCTGTACCAGATGTCCATATAGTTGTTGAATACATGGATTTCCTCAGAATTTCCACTCCAAACAAACCAGACTCTGATTGTGCCTTCAGGATCATATTCTAAATCAGCACTTATTCTGCACTCATTTTTCTCAGCGAGCATTGAAGTCCATTCGTGCCAGGTTTTAATATATTGGATAGCAGATTCTTTAGTCAAATCATTATAGTAGCCTGTATAGGTAATGTACTTATCCTTACCATTTCCCCCAGAAGGATGAAGTTGTAGTGTGACTTCTGTAACCAAACCAAAATTACCGCCACCGCCGCCGCGCAGTGCCCACCATAAATCAGCATGATTTTCAGAACTAACATTTTTTAAAACACTACCGTCATGAAGCACAACTGTAAAACAGAGTGCACTATCACATGCCATACCATATTTTCTGCTAAGTGCATGGTTAAATCCACCACCCAGAATCAGGCCCATTACGCCAATAGTTGGAATTAGCCCTCCCATAGCTACAAGACCGGTGCCATCCAGTTTTTTGTAAACTTCTCCCCATAAAACACCTGCTTCAATTTGGGCTGTTTGCTGTTTTCGATTTAATGTAAAACCTTTCATTAGCCGGGTGTCTAATTGGACTCCCGACCACGAAGAGTAACCTTCGTAGGAATTGCCCCCTCCGCGGATACGTAGTTTAATCCCATACTTTTTGGCCCAGGAGAATACCAAAGCTGCTTCCTGAGTAGAGCGGGGTTGAATAACCAGAGATGGATAGGTTTGTAATCGTTTACTGAAAATTGGTACTGCTTTTTGGTAATCACTTGTGCCGGGATGCAGTATTTTTCCCGACCACCAGGTATGCTCATTGAGCATCTGGTCAAAAATTGACTTAATTCTATTATTTATCATTTGGGATGATTTTTAAATGAAAACACTGATTTTCATTTTGTTATCATATAAAATTAAGAAAAAAGATATGAAAAATACGTGTTATACCTTGATAATCAACTTGTTTGATTGTTTTTAATGAAATATGTTTCTTTTTAACTCTTTGTTATTCAGGGTTTTAAATCTTGTTTGTCGATTCTTTTTTACATAGTTGTATGCTGCATTTTTTTACTCGGTAATACCTTATTATTAGTGATTTAAGTCTTCTGTTTTTGTTGTTTGCATTCCAACGAGGTTAAACTCTGAGGAAAACTCCAATAGGAATGTGGGTCATATTCCTGCCTGATTTTTTTCAATCTGGGTAATAAGTCAAGATAGTATTGCTTTGGCCAGTCCGTAATTTGAGAATCTATATAATTGATATAGGAACCAATCCATTCCGGTAGTTCCTTTAATGCTTCAATGAATGATTTGCCTTGCTTAAGAATGGCAATATCCATTGATTCATGCTCCCAAAAGAAAAGTGAGCTAACCAAATAATTTCCATCCCGGTGAGCAAATGAAGATCGTTTTGACCAAAAATCAGTTTTGTTTTGGTCAAAGGCTTCAAAAAGTAGAGAGGTCACCGCGTTTTCCTGTTTTGAAATGATTTGAAGTGAAGCATCACTCAAATGGCTTAAAAAACCGGAAGGACCATACCAACGTTCCTCAAGAGGGCATTCAATATCCCATGATAAATCATCTAACTTAAGAAAATCAAGCCAGGAGATATCATATAATTGAGTGGTGGCCTTAACTGTTGCTGTTATGTCTTCCCATGCTTTGATATATTGTTTAAAAAAGTGAACAGAGTTTCTTCCTTCGCTCCATATTGCCCTCATTTTAACCGTCCCATCAGGATCCCGGTCCAATTCGGTTCCAATTCTGAATTCGTTTTGATTGATAAATTCAGAAGTCCATTGTCGCCAATTTTGCATTAAGCTATACCATGTTTCCTGATCGGTGTTTTTATATATTGCTGAATAGTAAGGATATTGGTCTTTCCCATCACCACTGGCAGAATGTAGGCTGATGGTTATTTCTGTGACCAGTCCAAGGTTTCCCCCTCCGCAGCCTCTTAAGGCCCACCATAAGTCGGAATGTTCATTTTCACTAACATTATCCAATACTTTACCATCAAAACAAACCACTTTAAACGCAATCACATTGTCACATCCCATTCCCTGGTTGCGGCTTAAAAAGTGATTAAAACCTCCTCCTAAGATAAAGCCTGCAACACCGACCGACGGGTACAAACCTCCTACTGCTGCTAACCCTGTACCATCAAGTGTTTCGTAAACATCACGCCAAAGTGTGCCGGCCCCCAATCGCATATATTTTTGCTTGGTATTTAGCTCAATGGAATTCATTAACCGAGTGTCCAGTTGCACACCATTCCATGATGAATAACCTTGTGCTGAATGTCCGCCACCGCGTAATCTGATAGCAATATTATTTTCCCATGACCATTTAACAACTAAAGCAGCCTCTTTGGTATTCCGGGGTCTGATGATTAATGAAGGGTAGGATTGCACACGTTTGTTAAAAAGTGCGGCCGTTTTAAGGTATGGATCCGATTCCGGAGTCAGAATTTCTCCTGTCCACCATGGGTTGTCTTTGATCATTTGATCAAAAATTGTGAAAGTATTATTTATCATTGGGGATGATTTTAAAAATGCTTATTCCGTTAAAAATAAGAAATTTAAGTCAATAGTTCCATTTTATTCAAGATGTCTTTTTTTGAGAAGATTTAATACTTCGCGTTCTATTTGAAATGTAAACAGGTCAGGTTGTATTTCTGCTAACGGTAGCCATTCAAATACTTGACCGTTAGTTTCATTGATTGAGGTATTATAGAAACTTTTGGTATTTAACGGTTCTACCTCATAAAAAACACTGATAATCTGGTCCGTTTTAACAAAAGCCGATTGTTGAAAGAAGTCATTAATGTAAAACAAAGACTTCACTTTAATTTTTTGATTCATTTCTTCAATAAACTCCCTTTCAAGTGCTGATTTCAATCCTTCACCCTTTTCTAACCCTCCGCCAATAAATTTAGTCAGTTGTTGTCCTTTATACTTTTCATGTGAGATCAATAATTCCCCTGATTTATTCAAGACTAAACCATATACTCTGATATTAAAATGCGTGATATCCATATCAATTGGTAAAGTTAGCAGGATATCGTTGAAAAACAATGATTCCTTTTTGGCATCAGAATCTGGTAGGAGCATAGCGCAATTTTCTATATGATCTGTTGCCATTTAATTAAAATTCTTACTAAAGTTTGGCTATATTTGGGACTCGAAAATAATTAAGAAACACCATATTTAAAAAAAGGGAATGACAGTTAAAAAGGATACTTTGGAATTTAACAAGAATGATGATGCCATGAGGTTACTCATTTCTGACATGAATAAAAGATTGGAAAAAATCTATTTGGGTGGCGGAAAAAAGAGGATAGAAAAGCATAATGCCAAAGGAAAATTAACTGCCCGACAAAGGATTGAAATGTTAACTGATTCTGATTCCGAAACAATTGAGGTTGGTGCATTTGTAGGAGATGAAATGTATGAAGAGCATGGGGGATGTCCTTCGGGAGGAGTGGTTATTGTAATAGGTTATGTTAGCGGTAAACAATGTATCATTGTGGCTAATGACGCTACCGTAAAAGCCGGAGCCTGGTTTCCAATAACAGCAAAAAAGAACCTTAGAGCACAGGAAATAGCCATGGAGAATCATTTACCAATTATTTATTTGGTGGATAGTGCAGGTGTTTATTTACCAATGCAAGATGAAATATTCCCTGACAAGGAGCATTTTGGTAGAATTTTCAGAAATAACGCAAGAATGTCATCAATGGGAATTACGCAAATAGCTGCTGTAATGGGAAGTTGTGTTGCGGGAGGAGCTTACCTGCCTATTATGTCTGATGAATCGTTAATTGTTGATAAAACGGGAACTATATTTTTAGCTGGATCTTATTTGGTTAAGGCAGCCATTGGAGAATCAATAGATAATGAAACATTAGGTGGAGCTACCACCCAAACCAATATTAGTGGTGTTTGCGATTATAAATCGAAGGATGACGAAGATTGTATCAATACAATCAGGGGCTTGATGGATAAAATTGGTACTAAAGAAAAGGCCGGATTTGACAGAAAAGAGTCGAAGATGCCAAAATTTGAATTAAAGGATATCTATGGGAGCTTTCCACGAGACAGAGCAAAACCATATGATACTCATGTAGTAATTGATCATTTGGTAGACGATTCCGAATTCATTGAATATAAACCTGATTACGGTAAAACTATTGTTTGTGGTTACGCCCGTATTGACGGCTGGAGTGTAGGTATTGTAGCTAATCAAAGAATGTTAGTAAAAAATGCTAAGGGTGAAATGCAGTTTGGAGGGGTAATTTACAACGATTCAGCAGATAAAGCAGCCAGATTTATTATGGTATGTAATCAAAAAAATATCCCTTTGGTGTTTTTACAGGATGTTACCGGTTTTATGGTGGGGTCTAAATCGGAGCATGCAGGAATAATTAAAGATGGTGCCAAACTGGTAAGTGCTATGTCAAATTCTGTTGTTCCTAAATTCACGGTTGTGATTGGAAATTCTTACGGAGCAGGAAATTATGCCATGTGTGGAAAAGCTTATGATCCCCGGTTGATTGTAGCCTGGCCAACAGCAGAGTTAGCGGTAATGAGTGGTGCTTCAGCAGCAAAAACACTATTACAAATCGAGGTAGCCTCACTTAAGAAAAAGGGGGAAGAAATCACCGAAGAAGCTGAAAAAGAAATCTATAATAGAATTAAGTCGAGATACGATAGACAGATTTCACCGTACTATGCTGCTGCAAGATTATGGTATGATGCTATTATTGACCCGGTGGACACAAGAAAAGTGATTTCAATGGGAATCGAAATGGCAGATCATCACAAAATCACTGAACGATATAACGTTGGGGCGATCCAAACTTAGTAGTGTGTTTGTCGGTTGTTAGTTGATGGTTGCTTGTTACTAGTTAGGGAGGCTTGATTTCTGAGTAGTTCTTGATTTCAGATTACTGAATGGTATCCGGTTCAAGGCTATATTATCTAAAGGTTTGTTAAATGGTATCAGGTCTAAAGGTTTTAGGTCAATAAGCTGGTGAGCCGATAGTTAATCAGAAACTGATAATTCGACTATCAACTATTAACAAGTAACTATAAACCAATAATTAAAAATCAAAAATTGATAATTCAAATCCAACTATCAACAATAAACGATTAACTTTAATTACTACTCTTCTTCTTGTAAATAATAGCCATTTACTTTAAAATATTGTATAATGGCTTCTTTTAAAAGGTGCTCCTGTTGTTTTTCGGTAATAGAAGGGATGTTTTCAAGCTTGTCAAAATGTGGCCAGCCATCCTCATCTTCTCCCTTATATTTATAATAACCATAAGGCTCCAGAATAGTGCAGGTGGCAATATGCATTAGGTTAATTTTTTCGTCTTTGCTAAAATTTTGGTAACCCTGACCAAGTTCCTGCACACCAATTAAAGTCATGATCCCATTTAAGTCAATCCCTTCACCAAATTGTCCTTCTATTTCTCGTGTCAATGTTTGAAATTCCTCTTCCAGTTTGTAATCCATTATTAAAATTCTAATGTGTGTAATTTAATTTGGTACAAAAATAATATCTAAAAATCTAATATAACTTTAACCCTATGAATTATTTGGATTTTATCCTGTTGGTTCCAATATTAATAGGGGCCTGGAAAGGATTTAAGAAGGGATTTATTATTGAGATTTTTACATTGTTAGCTCTTTTTGCCGGCATATATGGGGCTATTCATTTTACAGATTATATCGCTGAAATTTTAAAAGAGAACCTGTCAATGGATTCAGAATACTTACCAGTCATTGCCTTTATAGTCACATTCCTGCTGGTGGGAGCTATGGTTTACTTTTTAGGAAAAATGTTGGAAAAAGCCATTTCATTAGTGGCTTTATCAACTGCAAATAAATTTGCCGGTTTATTGTTTGGTGCAACAAAAATGTTGATTGTTTCCGGTGTAATAGTAGTTGTATTGGAGTCGATTGATGAAAAAGGCAATATTATTTCAAGAGACTTGAAGAACGATTCGCTAATGTATGAGCCGTTAAAAAAAATGGCCTATACCAGCTTACCGGCTATCAAAGAAAGTTCTTTGTTTAAGAAAGGTTCTTTTTTAGAGGATTTATTTAATAAAGAAAAAATAGAAGAGGGGATAGAAGAAGAAGTAAATGATAGAATCAGGGAAGCAGTGGAGGAACAAATAGATTTATAGCAATGGATGATTTTTTCAGTATTATTGAATCAAAAGGTCTGTGGCTTGATGTGCCTGAGTTGACAAGAAATGAATTCCTGAATCGGGAAGGAAGCCGGGATCTTAATTTATATTTTGTTGCTGAGGGGTGTTTGAGAATTTTTATTGAAGAGGAATTTGAAGAACATACTATCCGTTTTGGTTATCAGAACAATTATATTTTGGCATTAGATTCTTTTTTAACAGGGGAGCCTTCAGATTATTATATCCAGGCCATTAAGAAAACAATTGTAAAGAAAGTGAGTAAATCCGATTTAATGGCATTGATTTACTCTAATCCCGAATATGTTGATTTTTGGGTAAAATCTCTCGAGACAGTAATTGTACAACAATTAGAACGGGAAAAAGACATTTTAATCACTTCTCCGGCTGCACGTTATGACAGAGTTTTAAAAAGAAGTCCTCAGCTTTTTCAGGAGGTACCCCACAAATATATCGCATCTTACCTGAGGATGACACCTGAAACATTATCAAGAATAAAAAAATCTTGATTTCAATCAAGAACTGTATTTTTGAATTGTACCAATTTTGTAAAAACAAAATATAAACATGACAACACAGCATTTGATCGGGGAACTGACCGAAATAACTAATCAGAATATTAAAAATGCCATCCAGTTAAAAGAACATGGTGATGAGAAGCTGAATTTTAAACAGAATCCTGAAAAATGGAGTGCTTTGGAATGCATTGAACACCTTAACCGTTATGGTGACTTCTACATTCCTGAAATTAAAAGAAGATTATCTCATGCAACGCCGGCAATCACCCAAAACTTTAAACCAGGGCTGATTGGCAATTATTTTGCTAAAATAATGCGACCAGGTCAAAAAGCAATGAAAACCCTGAAGGTCATGGACCCTTCAAAGTCTGCAAATAGTGGACTGAGAACAGATGGACTGGAGGAATTTATTGAGCAGCAAAAACAAATGTTGGTTTTGCTTAATGACGCCAAGCAGTACAATCTAACCAAAATCAAAACTTCAATATCCATCTCTAAATTGTTGAAATTAAGACTGGGAGATACATTTCGTGTGGTTATTTACCATAATCAACGGCACATGGAACAGGCGAATCGAGCTGTTTCCGTCGCATAGGATTAGGGTTTTATTTGTTTGTAGGGAGGTCTGATTTCTTCAGAATAATAAGTATATTTAATCACTTAACTTTAATATTGAAATTCTGATCCTCTTTCTATGAAACGATTTATTCTTTCGCTTTTTTTAGGACTTAGTATAACTGCTTTTGGGTCGGATTATCTGGATAGTTTATGGCGGGTGTGGGAAGATGAAACCAAACATGATACTGTTCGGCTCGAAGCATTGAAAACATATGGTTGGGAAGGTTATATTTATACCTATCCTGACAGTGCAAACTACTACGCAAAGATTCAGTACAACTTTGCAAAAGAGGTTGGCAACAGAAAGTACATGGCCAGCGCTTTAAATACGCAGGGAGCCGTTTTACATTTTAACGGTTACGTTGATGAAGCTATTGATATTTATTTAACTTCAATCAGTATTCAAAAAGAAATTGGTAATGATAAAGGTGTTGCGGCCGGGTATTCTAATTTGGGAGTTATCGCCTCAGGTCAGGGGAACAATAAGTTGGCAGCTGATTATTATTTCAAGGCCTTAAAAATCTTTGAAAAAACAGATGACAAATTACGGTTAGCGCAGATCTATAATAATTTAGCGATATTATATAATGTTCAAAAGTTTCACAATCTTGCAATCGATTATTATAACAAAAGTCTGTCGTTAAAGCTTGAATTAGGTAATCCAATAGAAATTGGTACCGGGTATATGAATTTAGGTGCTATTTATGGTGATTTAGGGGTTATGGATACAGCAATTATGTATTACAATAATGCCTTTTCTTATTTTGATGAAATAAATCATTTACCTGGTATGATTCAATATTACATGAATATGGGATCCATTCAATTCATTCAGGAGACAGATAATTTTGGGCTGGTTTTTTATCAGACAGCGTTGAAAATGGCTGAAGAAAATAATGATTTTAGGAATGTATCTCTTTTATATCATCATATTGGAGAGTGTTACGAAAAATTAGGGAATCATAAATTAGCAGAAGAGTATACAACAATAGGATTGAATGGGCTACTTGAATTTGGCTTAATAGAGAATGCCATGCGGGCTTCACAATCACTATACGCAATCTATAAAAATCAAAAAAAGTACTTGCCTGCTCTTGAGATGTTTGAATTACATGAAGGTTTATCTGATAGTTTATACAGTATTGAAAATAAAGAGGAAATCATTCAACTTAAGTACCAGTACGATTATGAGAAACAAGCCCTTTTAGACAGTATTGATTTTGCCAAAAAGGAGGAATTAAAGGATCTTGAAATTAAAGAGCAGCAGGCGCAGCTGGATAAAGAAGAAACACAGCGATATGCTTTATATGGAGGTATAGGGTTGTTACTCTTGCTCGGATTGACATTATTACGGAGTTATCAGCAAAAAAAGAAGGATAATGTATTAATCAAATCCCAACACAAAGCGCTTGAAGATTCACATCAGGAAATAACTGATAGTATTGACTATGCCAAAAGACTACAAGATGCTATTTTACCGCCCTTTGAAGAAATGATTAATCATTTACCGGAACATTTTGTATTGTTTAAGCCCAAAGATGTGGTAAGCGGTGATTTTTATTGGTTTGAAAAAATACCGGATTCTGATATTAAATTATTTGCCGTTGCCGATTGTACCGGACATGGTGTTCCGGGTGCAATGGTCAGCTTGGTGTGTTCAAGTGCGTTAAACAGGGCAGTTAAAGAGTTTGGGCTAAAGGAACCGGCAAAGATTTTAAACCTGGTCAGAAAAATTGTGATAGAAACCTTTGAAAAAAGTGGGAAAGGGATTAGAGATGGTATGGATATTTCACTTTGTGCATTGAATGGTAATAAATTAACTTATGTTGGCGCTCATAATCCGATTTGGTTAATCAGGGGAAAAGATCAATATGCAGATAACGATTTTTCTGAATCACAAACATTTCAGCAGAATGGACTAACTCTGGTAGAATTTGAGGCAAATAAGCAACCGGTTGGTTTGTATGAAAATATGGTTGATTTTAAACAAACCGAAATCGAACTTAAAGTGGGAGATCAGTTTTATTTATTTACAGATGGTTATGCGGATCAGTTTGGAGGAAAATCTGATAAAAAATTCAAAAAGAAAGCCCTGAAGCGAATGTTACTGGACGTTAATGCAGTGACAATGAATGAACAAAAAGAAATCATATCAACACGTTTTGAGACCTGGAAAGGAGAAAACGAACAAGTGGATGATGTCTGTATTATTGGAGTAAAGTTTAGTTGAAGTATAAAATACTTTATGCCACAAAAATATGGCTAACTGGTGTTTTGCTGACACCATTATTAATTGCATTAATTGATACTTTGTTTGATGACGGTCAGCTAGCAACTTTTCAGGTTGTTGGCTTAATGATCGGTTATGGAACAGTATTTTCGATACCTGGATGGTTAACTCTAATGTTTTTGGCTTTTATTGTGCTGGATATCAAAAAGAAAAAATGGATGATCCGACTGATCATACAATTAATAGTTGTTTTTATCACCTATTTGGTTTATAAATATGTACCACATCCATTCTTAAATGAAAACAAGTTGATTTTAATTTATCTCATTCCACTTTCAATAGCCGTATGGATTTATAAGATAGAAGGAAAAGAAAAATTTGATAATTGACTTATATCTTCAACTGGTAGGCTGGCTCTTCGTGTTTTAGCTTCAAATCCAACGCCGATTTTTCAATTTTACTAATCAACGCTTTAATTTCAGATTTACTCATACCCCGGGTGGTAAAATTAATGGGATGACCGCCATCAGGAGAAACTGAAATCACATGCTTTCGGGTAGAGAAAAACAGAATAATTAACGCTAAACCTATTATGCCTGATCCTATTCCAAAAAGTTCAAGGTGATAATCAAAAGCGCCAATAATTATTCCTAATCCGAATAGTATCCCTGAAACTAATAACCAGAAGTGAGAAATATGCTTGACTTGAATAGAACTGATTTTATCAACCATAATCGAGGCAAAATCAAACCGACCTGCATTGTGGAATAATCTGTAATTAGTTAATACAATGGCATTATTTGTAGACTTGGAGATGACTGATTCATTACTTATTAGTTTCATTGTCTAGGTTTTAGACTACAAAATTACGTGTTAATATGATTGAGTCAATCAGGACTTTCCCCTATTTTAAAAAGTGGTTTTTCCTGTTATTTTTTTCAAAATGATGGCAAAATGTTTGCAAAACGATAGTTAATGGTCGATCAATTGATGGCTAATTGTTTTTTGCGAATTTTTCAGAATTTCTTTAATCTGATCAGTTTAAAATTATCTGGCCTGTATATTTTCACTATCAATTTTGCCATTACACTAACAGGCTTTAATACTAAACTATCCGAAGTAAGCTTGGTAATTTTAAATTCCAAATCTTCTACCTCTATTGGTGTACCATCATGAGCCTGGATATCATGCTGGGCTTGTATAACAATGGTATCTTCTTTTACCAGGTAAGGGAATTCCTCGACTGATAGAAACCTTGAACAGAGTGAGTCATTAAAAGAAAAGGTAAAACAGGTATCTTCCTTATCTGATGTTTGGAAAAGTTCTGTTTTCCAAATGCCTTTTAAATCTTCCATGTACTCATTATCATTTTTTACAGGATTGGCACAGCAAACCAGTGTCAAAATCAGAGTTGATAAGAGAAAAAATTTTATGGTATCCATATATATGTTTTTAACTGACGGATATAATGATAAGTAATTAATTTGAAAAGAGTAAACTTGCTTATTGTTTTAGTTTTACCTCTACCGACTGACAGATTGCCGGACAGACGTTGACAGTATCATCAACAATATTAAATACGGTATTACTGATCAGATTATGAATATGGAACCTGTACTTAACATCCAGGTTTGGTTCATTTTTATTGGTAATCAGTTTTTCGAAACTTAAAACCACTGCACTGTCATTAGAATATTCTTCATTACAAAACATATAACTATTATAATAGTTGAAGTCATTCGAACCCGAGGCCTCAGGTTTTTCGTGAAAAGTACCGTAGGTTTCAAACCTGAGTTCGTAATCATTAATACCAAGAGAGTCAAGCAGATGGTCAACAAAGTTTTTTTGTATTCGGAATGTGATATTATATTGATAATTACAACTTGTGTTTACAGTAGCTTTGCTATTATAATTGTCGGCAGCAGGATCAATACATCCCTTTTTTTTACAGGATTCAGTTAGAAATAATAAACCAATAATCAGAAAAAAAACTTTCATATCAGAACCAACTTGTCGTTTTGTTAATATCTATTTTGGGTAATCAAAACTACCGGCATTAAATTTAGACATTAATAATGAAATGGCGCTTTTATATCTTTTAAATAAAGCATAGGTAGTTTTAAATATCAACTGTAACAACTGTTTTCATCTTGTAAAAAAATTGGAATATAAAAAAAACAGGAAGACATTTGGAGGATGAGAACAAACGTAAAAGATTTAGTAAAATTCACGATTGGTTTGGGTATTGGAATGATGTTGTGTAAAATGGTATTCAGTGTATAACAGCGCTTTATAAATTAACTGTTGAAACTACAAACGCTCACTTGGTTTTTCCTTTCATATTGTTTTCCAATGCCGTAAATTTGGTATTAGAAATGAAAAATATGTGGTGGACAACAGCTTTAAATTCCCGCAGTCTTGCATAAAGTTAATCCACCCTGTCATTAAAGTTGACCTCAAAGTCAGGTTTCGGACTGTTAAAAATTAATGAAGTAATTAAATGAAAAATGTAATTTTTTACTGAATCCGTTATGCACTCAGGATTTAGTATTAAATGAATGTTTTTCAGGAAGAAATTTTAAAAGAGATAGAGGCTAAATATGGCTACAAACAAACTATGGAACATTTATTATTAGACACTACTGCTGCAACTGACCTTACTTTTAATATTAAAGATGTTGGATACTTACTGGGCATGGTAGTTTCACTCCTGACCGCCTGGTTTAAGATGCAAATTAACCATAAAGATTCACTCAATAAAATGGCGAATATGGAGCAAAAATTCTCCGAAAAATTTGAAGACTATAAAGCAGATAAAGTTGCAGCTAAAAGCGGTAGAATTGCTGTTAAAAAAGAACTCATTCAATTTATTAATGATAAAGATTTAATTATTCATAAAAGAGTTGATAACACTCAGGAGGAAATTAAAAAAATTGTGACTAAAAATGAAGTGGAATTTAAAGAAATCAATCAAAGCTTTGCTGACGTCAAAACAGATATCAGTGAAATGAAAGGGATGTTAAAAACCTTATTGAGCAAAGAATCTTAAATCAGTTTACAGGGAACAAAGCAGGACTTAAAGACAACTAACAAAACGCAAAAATGAAAAAAGTAAAATTAAAGGACAGACCGGTATTTCAATGGATAAAAGAAAAATTTCCCGAGACAGATAATACGCAATTGGGATTAATAGAAGATTTGACTGGAAAAGAATCGTTGGAAAGCTTAGGGAAATTAGTTGGCGCAGGAGATGAGCTGTCATCAGAAGAATATGAAGACTATCACCAAATGATGGAAGGAGAATACCAACAACTTGAATTGGAATTAAAAGACCGTGATTCGGCCCGAAACAGGGAACTGGAAATAGCAAAAACACCAAAAAAGGACTATATGATTGCTTTTACCGGAATCATTGGTCTGGGCTTATTGGTATTTTTAGCTGTTGCCATCATATTTATTCCATCAGTTAACGAAAATAAATTACTTATTCATTTGTTAGGAATAGTGGAGGGAGTTGCCATTTCAATTTTCGGCTACTATTTTGGCAGTTCGAAAGAGAGTGTGTTATAGAGAGGGGCTTTGAGAGTATTGAAAGCAGTTTTGTAATTTAAGCAATGATATGAAAAAGACGAACCCAATTAGCATTTCAAAAATCCTTTTATTAGTTGCTAACGCCACTATTTTAGTAGTAGTACTGTATTTTGCTTTTAGTATTGTTTACCTGGGGTTACTGGCCTCAGGATGGGCCGGAAATGATGTCACATTATTTGATCTCATATATCAAGTTAAGGGTCTTCTTACTATTGGGATACTTGCTTTGATTTCAATAATCGGTCAGGTTATATCCCGTAAAACCGGTTATATATCCGGTCTGGGATTTTCTATAGCATTGTTTCTTTCAGGTAATCTTTTGGTTTTATATGAATTAGCTGCAACGGGTACTGTTAGTAAAAATGACCTCCAGCTACTTTTAATTAGTTATTTAGCAGGAGCAGGGATGTTTTTATGGACCAAAAAAGAATTTGCTATTGAACACAATATTTTGCTAAAAGATTGGGTGTTTGCATTTATTCTGGCCTGGATCAGTACCATTTTCCTCTTAATGGATTGGTTTTGATGCTCGCAATATATCTGGAAAATAAATCTATCATCTTTTGTCTATGTTCTATTAATCTAACCTGATCGACTCAACAGGCTTATAAAAGACATTTAAAATACTCCTGAATTAAATTGCCTCTTTTTATCTCACTATCATAAATATTGAGTTTTCGGCTAATAATTCTATTGTTGAGCAGCAGGTCAATTTCTTCCTTAGAGAGTATTATAACTACTAAATAGATATAACCATTACTATTATGGTCAGCTTCGACCCTTATTTTCGCATTAGGTCGGACTATTTTTTTATCATTTTCAAGTAATAAAGTTAAGCCCGTTTTACCAATATCCTGTGTAACGCCATACTGCCTGATTGCCAGGGAATATGAGACGTCATCAACCCTAACGGTTTCTTTAGTTTTAGTAAGAGAAAAACCTTCAAAATATGGTGTTGTAAAGCTTGTTCTGGCGTTAGTTGTATCTGGTTGATCAATATCTATTTGCTTGCAATAAAAGCCTTCTGGCAGATCAAGTCCACCAACAACCTCAAAAGGGAATTTGTGTTCATATTTAGGAAAATAATAAAAGTATAAAGTCCCTGTTTCCGGATTGTCAATGGTTAATATATAATGACAATCTCCATAAATACCAGTATGAGGTAAGTAATTAGTGACCTTAAATGTTTTTCCAACCAGACTGGCATACTTAGAGTTATCGTTTTTACCACGAGCATATATCCTCTTTAACGATTTATTTTTGTAAAAACAGTCATAACCATAATCTTGCAGTCTTTGTTCCAGTTCAAGAACCTTTATTTCCCTGTTAAGAAGTAATTCAACTTCAGTTCCCGGAAAATTTTGACCAAACGAAAGAGTGGTCAGGGATAAACAGCTAATCAAAAGTATTTTTTTCATCATTTTCTTTTTAGGTTTTTGACCAGGCAGTGAATTGCTCTGGACTCAAAAATATAAACAATACTATAATAGTCACATTATTAGCAGTGATTTTCTAGAATGTTTGAATTAATTATCGTTGATTATAATTCTTTGAAGTTGTATGGTTACAATGTGGAGAGTTGAGTCTTTTGTCTATGCTCTAACAATCTAAGGGATTGCTTTGCGATCCCAACAAGGTAAACAAACCTCAAATCAAATAACTGAGTGCTGTCGCACTTGTATTTTTAATCTATCATCTTTTGTCTATGTACTAACAATCTTTTCATAAACTAAAGTTTAACGTATACAGTATCGCTACTTTTATTTGGAAATAATGATTGACTGTCTTTTTTTAACAGTAGCTCTTGCTCTGGAAAGCCAGTAAGAACCACAAATTCGTACTTAACATTGAGTTTGGGGTCTCCCAAATAAGTTTCAAAGTTTTCAAAAATTACGGAGTCTTTATTCGCAAAAAAATAGTTATTAATGGATTTGATTGTAAAATGATGTGTGTATTGATAATATAAATCCGGATCCTCAAAATTATCTATTCTGAACCAAATTGCATCATAAGTTTGAAATCCGTCAGCTTCAATTTTCTTCAACTCTTTAATAGGAATTGCTAACATGAATTTATATTTAAAGTGACATTTCCCACCTGAGCTACTAAACACAGTTTGATCATAATTTTCTGAAGCCGGATGATTACAATCTCTTTTACAACTTAAAAACAATAGGATGCTCAGAGCACAGATGTATTTCATAGTGCAAAAGTAATATTGTTTAGAAAATTATAGAAATCTAAGACTTTAATTGTCTTGTTGAGTATAAAAACTGTAGTAAATCTATCATCTTTTGTCTATGTTCTAACAATCTAGGGGATTACTTCGTGATCCCAGCTAGGTAAACAAACCTCAAGTCAAATGCTGAGTGCTATCGCACTTATATTTTTAGTCTATCATCTTTTGTCTATGTTCTAACAATCTAAGGGATTGCTTTGCGATCCCAGCCAGGTAAACAAACTTCAAGTCAAATACCAATGCTATCGCACTTGTATTTTTAATCTATTATCTTTTGTCTATGCTCTAACCATCTAAGGGATTGCTTTGCGATCCCAACAAGGTAAACAAATCTCAAGTCAAATACCCAATGCTGTCGCATTGTTATTTTTTTGTCTCACAGCAATCCCTCAAACTGCGTTTGGTGATCACTATAAGACAAAAAAATACCTGTTTGCACACAAACAGGTATTTGACTTGCAGTGAGGAAGGGATTCGAACCCCCGAAACGTTTCCGTTTACACGCTTTCCAAGCGTGCGCCTTAAGCCACTCGGCCACCTCACTTTTTTCAGAAGTGCAAAGATGCATAATTATTCATTGATTCCAAGAATAAATTGAATAAAAAATTAATCTTTTCGGTTAAAATAATTGGCCAGATAAAGTCCCATACTAAAGCATGCCTGAATAAGATAACCACCTGTCGGGGCGTCCCAGTCCAGCATTTCTCCAATAGCAAAATGACCGGGTATTTTCTTGATTTCAAAATCAGGACTAATCTCATTTAATGCTATACCACCAACGGTAGAAATAGCTTCATCAAGTGGGGCTGTTCCAGTTATAGGAACAGGTAATCTTTTTATGGCCCCTGCCAGTTTTTCAGGTGACTTAAAGGTATCTAAATCAGTAAATGCCTTTAACAGACGTATTTTTTCTTTAGAAAGCTTTAACCTGTTTTGAAGGAGCTTAGTCTGATTACTTTGATTGGTTTCTGATAACCGCTTAATAATTTTATCGAGGTCAAATTCAGGTTTTAAATCTATATATACAATGGCTGAACCTTTCTGATTAAGCTGATTTCGAATTTGAGGACTTAAACCATAGATTGGGCTTCCTTCCAAACCAAATTCGGTAATCATTAATTCTCCGGTTCTGGTGATACCGTTACATGTCAACGAAATGTTTTTTAGGGGCTTTCCTTCAGTATGGGCAATAAAATGATCAGGCCATTCAACTAAATAGGCACAGTTGGAGGGTTTAAAGGGGTTAAGTTTAGTGGATTTAAAATGATTAGTCCAGTTACCATCTGATCCTGTTACTTTCCAACTGGCCCCGCCCATTGCGTATACAATATAGTCGAAGGATTTAGTGAGTGTTTTGCCCTCGTGTTTAAAAACCAATTCGTTAGAATGGTCAAATCCAATCCATTCATGATTAGTATATATGTGAACGCCATTAGTTTCTATAACCTTTAATATGGTATTAACCACCTGTATGGGTTTGTATTGCTTTTCAGGAAATATCCGTTTGCTGGAGCCTATAAATGTCGGGATACCATTTTGCTTAAACCAGTTTTGCAGTTCTACATTATCGTATTTTAATAAAACAGTACTTAAAAAGTTGTCGGGAGTATACCTGGTTTTAAGTTGATTGATAGGTTCTGAATGCGAAAGGTTAAAACCACCTTTTCCGGCAACAAGTAATTTTCGTCCGGGTTGGTTGTTTTTTTCGAATAGTGAAACCTCAAAACGGTTAGTGTCAATTTCACTTGCAAAAAACAGGCCTGAAGCGCCTCCTCCAATAATGGCAATTTTAGGTTTCACCCTGCGAAAATAGTTAAACTTTGTATCTAAATAGTCGTGCTATATCTCAAAAAAAGCCCGTATACAAGAAAAAATTGTTTGATTTGGAACTTTTTTAAAATTATTTCGTAGGTTTGTTATGAGCGACAGCTTGATATTAACTATTAAAACCATAATGATGAAAAAGAATTTTTTGAACTTAAGAAAATTAGGATTAGTATTACTAGCGGCTGGAACAATGGCGTTCTATAGCTGTGAAGGTGGTGCTGAGGCTGAAGCTGACGCTACAGAACATGCAGCTGAAGCAGTAGAAGAGGCTGCAGAAGAAGTAATGGAGCACGCTGAAGAAGCTGCTGAGGAAGTAATGGAGCATGCTGAAGATGCAGCAGAAGAAGCGATGGAAGAAGGAAAATGTGAGGAAGGTAAGTGCGAAGAGGGAAAATGTGAAGAAGGTAAATGCGAAGAAGGAAAATGTGGAGATGGTGATGGTCACTAATCAACACATTAAATAAAATATAGAAAAAGCCTGGTAGTAAAATATCAGGCTTTTTTTATGATAAAAACTATCTTTGTTTAAATGGAGGAAGATCGTTTTAACAAAAGGTCAGGTTTTAAAACTTCAGTGTTTGATAATATTGAACAATGGGAAACCAGCCGTCGGAAATTTATTAGAGCAGGTATTGTGGCAGGTGCAATAACTCAGTTTTCATATTTGCAATCCTGCCTTACCGATAGTGTTGAACATCAGGTAGAAAATAGTCACTTTTCGGCCCTTCATACTCAAATATTAAATGAGATTTTAGAAATTCTGTTTCCGGATGATGGTAATGGTCCGGGAATAAAGGATTTAAACACCTTTAATCATATTCTTTGGGTCATGGATGACCCGACTGAGGATAGATCCCAAACGAATTATCTTAAAAATGGCATTGTTTGGACAGAAGAAACCACTTTGGAGGAATTTGGCGTTTCTTATCAGGAGCTCGATCAGAATAAAAAAGAAGCCCTGATAGCGCATATTGCCAGTGAAAAGTGGGGAAAGGATTGGCTTTCAATGTTACTAACTTATATTTTTGAATCATTAATCATTGACAGTATTTATGGTGTAAATACCAATGAAGCGGGATGGAAATGGTTAGAGCATCAACCAGGTGAGCCCAGACCAAATCAAAATAACGAATACAGTAAAGTTTTAGAAAAAGTACAATGACAGATCAAAAATTCGACGTGGTTATTGTTGGAAGTGGTGCAGGTGCAGGTCCTGTTATTTACGAACTAACTAAAGCAGGTTTTAAGGTATGTGTGCTTGAAAAAGGACCATGGCTTAAAACTGAGGATTACAATAAAGATGAGTACACTGCCTGCCGTCAGGATTTATACACACCTAATCTGGAGGATGAATTTCATGAAATAGAAAGTTACAGCAAAAAAGAAGCTCAATGGCAGTCTAAAACCACTTTTAAGTCAGGAAAAACTTATTGGAACGGTAACGTGGTAGGTGGTTCTTCGAATTTTATGAGTGCTTATTTCCACAGACTTAAACCGGTTGATTTTAACCTGTTGTCAACTTATGGTCCGATTGCAGGCGCTAATATTGCTGACTGGCCTATCAATTATGATGATTTAGAGCCTTTTTATGCCAAAGTAGAATCAGTTGTGGGTGTATCGGGAGAAATCAGACCACATTCCACACAGGAACCGCGGTCTACCCCTGACTTTCCCTATCCACCTTTACGTACCAATATTGTTTCTGATTGGTTGGACAAAGCTGCTAAAGACGAAGGATATGAAATGGTTTCAGTAGCAAGGGGAATTATCTCAAAAGCAACTTCTGACCGTTCAGCATGTTATTATTCAGGCTATTGTGGAAGTTATGGTTGCTCCTCAAATGCAAAAAGCAGTAGCCGTGTGGCTTTAATTGAGGCTGCGTTGAAAACAGGAAATTGTACCTTAATTGACAAGGCACAGGTTTTTTACCTTGAAACCAATGGAAATAAAGAAGTTGTTGGTGCCCGGTATTATCATAATGGCGAAGAGAAAAAAGTATCAGCAAAAATATTTGTAGTTGCGGCACAGGCCATTGAAACAGCAAGACTTTTATTAAACAGTAAAAGTGATCACTATCCTGATGGGGTGGGGAATACCAGTGGTCAGGTAGGAAAAAACCTTATTTTTTCAGCAGGAGGAATTGGTGGGGGATTCTTGAATTATAATGATTTTAATGATGCTGATGCCAAAGCGATTAAGACACCAGGACTATGGGTAAACAGAGCCATCCAGAACTGGTACGAAATAGATGATGAGGAATTTGAAGGTAAGGTAAAAGGAGGAACCGTGGACTTTGTTTTTGAACATTCCAACCCTATGCCTAAGGTGAATAAACAAAAGTGGGGTAAAGGTGGAAAGTTGGTTTACGGTAGCGAGTTAAAAACTAAAATCCACAGTTATTTTACGCAAAGCAGGAAAATAAAATTCGAAATATTTAATGACTGGTTACCTACTGATGATTGCTTTGTTGCATTGTCAGAAAATGAAGTTGATAAGTGGGGGAACCCGGTGGCAAAAGTCAGAATTGGCTACCATCCACATGACCTTAAAGTAGCCAGATTTCTTGCTGACAGAGGGGAGTCCATTTTAAAAGCCATTGGAGCCAAAGATGTAAAAACCGGTATCAGTGGCAAACCTTCACCCAACTTAGTGGCTGGTGGTTGTCGTTTTGGAACCGATCCCGCAAAATCTGTTCTTGATACCAATTGTAAACTGCACGATTGTAGTAATTTATACGTAACAGATGCCAGTTTTATGCCAACCGGAGGTTCAGTCCCTTATACCTGGACCATTTACGCCAATTCATTCAGAGTAGCCAAACATTTGGTTGGCATATTAATTGATAATTGAAGAAAAAATAGAGGTTGAGTCATGAAATAACTTTCAGGAAAGTAATATATTTGTGACCAAGAAAATTAGGAATATGAAGAGATTAACCCTTTTGATGACAGTGACTTTAGTGTCGCTGGGTGTGGTAGGGCAGGATAGTAAACCTGCGCCGACTAATTGGAAATTTAAAGCAGTAGGAGGACTAAGTGGAACACATGCTTCCTTTAAAAACTGGAATGCCGGTGGACAAAATACATTATCATGGATCGCATTATTTGATGCACAGGCTAACTGGAAAAAAGATAAACTACGCTGGGAGAACGGAATGAACCTGGCTTATGGTCAAAACAGAATTGTAAGACAGGACTGGGCTAAAACAGATGATGTTATTGCACTGTATTCTAAAGTAGGTTACAATGTGTACAAGCCTTTAGATATTGCTTTTTTAGCAGATTTTAAATCTCAGTTTGATGTGTCCCGATCAACTGACGGTTTAAATAATATCCTGTCAAAATTTATGGCACCGGGTTATTTAACCTTAGCTTTGGGAGCCGATTACCATCCTAATGATCATTTCCAGGTATTATTTTCTCCGTTTACTGGTAAAACCACGTTTGTTAATGATTTTACATTATCTCAGGCTGGTGCATTTGGTGTAGATCCGGGAGAGAATATCAGACATGAGTTTGGAGCATTTGTAAAGTTACTGTACAATGACGAAATCATGAAGAACGTAACTTTTAAAGGGAAACTGGAATTGTTCTCTAATTATTTCAATAACCCTGAAAATATTGATATTAATGCCGAAGCCTTATTTGATTTCAAAATCAATAAATGGTTGTCAGCGAGCTGGAGTTCTACAGTAATTTATGATGATGACATTAAAATTCAAAGAGTAAATGACGACGGTACCGATTTAGGAACACCTGTTGCATTGGCTCAAATTAAGAATATCTTAAGTATTGGAGTACGTTATACGTTTATTGATAAATAACGTTTAAAATAATAATGTTAGTTCGGGTAAAATTCGTTAGGATTTTGTATCGAAAACGACTCTCAAAAAAAATTAAAGCCTGAGGAATTATGCCTCAGGCTTTTTTATATAATTGGTAAATCCTGTGCATTAATAATATCGTTTTGGATGGCATAAATCACCAAACCAGCGGTGTTTTTAGCTGAGGTTTTAATAAAGAGGTTATTTTTATGCCCTTCAACTGTTCTGGGGGCAATAAACAAAATTTCGGCAATTTCTTTTGCTGTTTTTTGCTGACAGATGAGTCTTAATACTTCCAATTCCCGTTGTGAAATCCCATTGTGTTCATCTAAGCTGGGTTTAGGTGACTTCGAAGAAAGCTGCTCCCTGATAATTTCCATTTGATCTTTCATAAAAAAGAAACCGTTTAGATGAACTTCTTTGATAATTTTGAGTAACTCCGGTGGATCAATTCCTTTAGGCAAAAAAGCGGAAACACCTGTTTTGAGCATAAAGCCCATAAAAGATTTATTATAATGAGAAGAAATGATGACTTTATGAATATCGGGGAAATCAGATTTCAATACTTTTGAGGTTTCTATACCATTCATCTGATCCATTTTAAGGTCCAGTAAAATAACATCCGGGTGATCTGATGTATTATTCAACTGATCAAGGCATTCTTTACCGTTACCGGCTGTAAATACGACCTGAAATTCTGGTTGAGTCTCCAAAAATCCTTTCAGTAAGGACACAATTAAAGTATCATCATCAACAATAGCAACTTTTATCATATTATGTTGTTTTAAAAACCTGTTGCGGTATTACAAAAAGGATTGATGACCCTTTGCCCTCTTCAGATTTTAGTTTGTATTTTCCTTTAAGGTATTGAATTCGCATTTCAATATTTTTAAGCCCTAACCCTGCTTTTTTTTGATCAGGATCAAATCCTTTTCCATTTTCTTTAATCTGTAAACATAAAAGCTGATCAGTGACCCGTAGGTGAATAGTAGTTGATGTGGCCTGTGCATGCTTGTATATATTATTCATGAGCTCCTGAACAATTCTAATCAGCTGAATTTTAACTTCACTGGCTATTTCACCGGTATAACGAATATCACTATAAAAGTCCAGTGCATTATCTTTTTCCCAGGGCATGGTTTTGTCATGAATGAGATCCTCCAGGGCAGAATGTTCAATTAAGGGGGGGCTTAAATCATGAGAAATTCTTCTGGCAGTTTCAATACTTTCCTGGATCAAGCCATCAAGATCGGCACTATTGTGTTCAACCTTATTCATGAGTCCAATAGCTACCAGATTACCGATCAATGCATCATGAAGGTCGGCTGCAATTCGTGTTCTTTCCCTTTCCTGTACTTCAATACTGGTATTCAGGAGCTTTTGTTGGTGCTGCAATTCCATTTTTGAAGCTTTCATTTTAGCCCGGATAATCCTCTTTAAATTGGCACGAACCAGTATCACTATTGCAATAATCAACAGGAAAACGAAAACCAGTACAATAAGGAACCAAAGTGCAATCATTTTTGGGTCTTGCCATTCTTCCATATCGATCGAATTAAAAATAAATAAAAAGATAGCGTTACCAACAGGTTTACTGACCAAAAATAGAACTTGAGTTGAGAACTTTCATTGATTAAGAAGTTGATAGGCAGAAAAAATATGAGGTGCAGAGAGAAGTAGATTAATATTGCAGCATTAAGCGAAAACAGGTTTAATTCAATGGCATCATCTTCATCTACTTTTTTCAGGTAGAATAAAATACTCATTAATACAATAATAAAAGCATCTACAACCCTGGAATAGCTTTGGAAAACCTTTGGATCCACTGACTTTACTGTCCATATTTCAAATATGATATAGAACAGTCCTGCACATATAATTAACAACAATGGGATACTCTTTGTTTTTAATAAATGAAGGTAATAGAGTACTGAAAATGAAATGAGTTCCAATACACCAAAAACTGGTATCAAAATCAAATTATTACCGTAAGCAGCTTCGAAAATGCGACCCAAAATATCGATAATAATAGCTGCTAACAGGTAATAGTAAAGTGTTTTATGCTGAGGACTTAAATATTTGTAATAAAGCCCGCCTACAATAAGACCCAAAAGTAACAACAGGGGAGAAAGGTAGGTCGCATAGTATATTAAATCCTTGAAAAACATGGTTTAGCTTAACAGCGCCTGACTGAGAAGGTAAAAACAGGTAGCATCATTAAAATCAGTACCGAATGGTGGAACAGGACAAACGGTATCATCATAGGTGGAATGACCTGCATGATCCAGGTTTTCAAGTACAAGATCAGGTTGATAAATAGTCTCTGAGTTCACCTCCTGATTGGTTAATGAAAAATGAGCTGAATGTTGATCACCATTGATAATATCACTTGCAGGAATATTCATAACCTGATAAATACCATGTGAAGATGCCAATGCCTGTCTGATCCATTTAGGATAATTGTTGTTCCAATCATTGATTCGAGCTTCGGCTTCCTGTTTTGAGATTTGATGATCTGTTTCAGAATCCGACAATATGTTAAGTGCGGTTTCAACAGGTGAAATGGTAATGTATTCAAGAATGCCATCATATGGCAGTAAATAAGTACTCTCATTATCAAATTGAGATGAGATCAGAACGAATATCATATTACCTTCATAATAGCCGGGATAGGCATGAATGTATTCCGGGAGTTCACTTTTTGGTAATGTTAATGAGGGAAAGGATTTAACTAATTCCGGGTTAACAATTTGAAAAGTAAACATATTGCCCTGGCTAAAAATCTGTTCGAGACCCTCGGCACCAATACCGGTTTGAGGGTTTCTAATGGTGTTCCAGGCTTTTAAACTGTGTAAAATTTCGTTAAGCGTTAATGTCATAATGATTCGTTATTAGGAGTTTAGACTATGAGTTATATTATTTTCGAACTAATTTAACATTAAAGCATTTGATTTTCAAGGGGGAAAAAACCTGAATTTTTTAGCCATTTTTAATAGGGTTTTTCCTGTGTTTTGATTGTAATTGGTTTTTATTCAGTTGGTTGAATGCGTAGAAATATTACATAAAAGACAATAAAAAAAGGCGACTAATAGTCGCCTTTTTCAAGTTAGGTATGTTTTTTTCTATTCTTCAATTACTGCTACACCCGGATGCTTAGCTTTGTTAAAAATAAATTTTGAATCCGGAATTGTAATATTCTTTTCAAAGGTATTTAAGCTGTATTTCATGTGTGTACCATCTTTTCCTTTGATGTGTACATGAACAACCTGATTTTTGGTCTTATCAATTTTTAATATAATTGTATGATATTTGCTATTCTTTTTATCCTTAGGGAACAAGAATATCTCATGAACCTTTTTTCCTTTGTATGTCATCTCCTTTGAGTACTTAAAGGTAAAACCCTTTTCCCAAATGGTTAAAAGTTTACTTGGTTTTACAAACCCATCTTCATCTTCATCAACATCACTCACGTAACACTCGTTATCAGATTTGATTAAGGTCCATATTTTAACACCGTTCGAGAAAATAGACTGATCAGGTGTTTTAATATAGTATTTATCACCTTTAAGGTAAGCTTCCCCTTTCTGGTTGATTGGGTTGTTACCTGGTGCTACTATACTTAAACTATAGCTCAGTTTAATAGTTTTATATGTTTTTGTAATCTTGCTAACATTGTCTAAAATTTCCTTTGCCTTTGAATCGGTTTGACCGAAAGATGGCAGACTAAGTCCAAGAAAAAGAACGATTCCTAAAATATTTTTCATAACTAATTATTTTCTTTAAGTAGGGCAATACTATAATTGTGCCAAAATTATTAAATTAAATAGGTTTATTAAAATTCCTGATTAAGATTTTTCAGAAATTCGTCTAATGCAATGAGGTCCGGAATCAAGACTTCACGCGCTTTTGAGCCCTTAAATGGCCCTATAACTCCCATGGCTTCCATTTGATCGATTATTCGCCCTGCCCGATTGTATCCGATTTTTAATTTACGTTGGAGCAGGGAAGCAGAGCCTTGCTGATGGGTGACTAAAATTTTGGCAGCCTCTTCAAATAATGCATCTCTTTCATCCATATCCAGGTCTTTACCGCCACCTTCTTCGTTTTCACCAACATATTCCGGTAGCATTAATGCACTAGGGTAGGCACGTTGATCACCAATAAAATCACATATTTTTTCTACTTCCGGGGTATCAACAAATGCACATTGTATTCTGGTTAACTCATTACCAAATGAAATTAGCATATCTCCACGACCAATTAACTGATCAGCTCCGGTGGCATCTAAAATTGTTTTTGAATCAATTCCTGACGAAACTTTAAATGCAACCCTGGCAGGGAAATTAGCCTTAATCATACCGGTAATTACATTTACCGAAGGTCTTTGCGTAGCAACAATCAGGTGAATTCCGATTGCTCTTGCCAATTGCGCCAGTCTGGCAATGGGGTGCTCAATTTCTTTTCCGGCGGTCATAATGAGGTCGGCAAACTCATCAATGACCACAACTATATAAGGTAAGTACCGGTGTCCGTTCTCAGGGTTAAGTCGTCTTGAAATGAACTTGGCATTGTATTCCTTTATATTTCTGACTTGAGCATTTTTAAGTAATTCATAACGTTCGTCCATTTCAATACACAATGAATTCATTGTGTTAACCACTTTGGTGGTATCAGTGATAATGGCTTCGTCAGTATCTGGTAATTTGGCTAAAAAATGTCGTTCAATCTTATTATACAGAGTAAGTTCAACCTTTTTAGGGTCTACCATCACGAATTTAACCTGAGCAGGATGTTTCTTGTACAAGATGGAAACCAGTATAGCATTAAGTCCAACTGACTTCCCTTGTCCTGTAGCCCCGGCAACCAGAAGGTGAGGCGCTTTTGCAAGGTCAAAAATAAAGGTCTCATTCGAAATGGTTTTACCTAATACGACAGGTAATTCCATATCTGAATTCTGGAATTTTTCAGAGGCAATAAGCGTACGCATGGCCACCATATCAGGTTTGGAATTTGGTACTTCAATACCAATAGTTCCTTTCCCCGGAATAGGGGCAATAATACGAATACCCAGTGCTGCAAGACTAAGGGCAATATCGTCTGATAAGTTTTTAATCTTCGATATTCTGATTCCAGGAGCAGGTACAATTTCGTATAAAGTCACTGTTGGTCCGACTGTGGCCTTTATTTTGGAAATTTCAATCTTATAGTGCCCCAGAACCTCTACAATTTTATTTTTATTGGCTTCAAGCTCCTCTTTATTAATACTGAGCTGACTGCCACCATAATTCTCAAGCAGTTCAATATTGGGTAATTGATAGGCTGAAAGGTCTAATTTAGGATCATACTCTCCAAATTCCTTTATTCTGTCATCCAGATCACCCTCGTCTAATACTTTTTCTTCTTTTACCTCAATTTGAAATTCTTCATCACTTTCAAGTTCTTCAATTACTTCATTAACAACCAAGGTTTCTTCTTCAGTTAATAACTCGTTAGAAGGTAATTCGGGTTCATTGATTTCTATTTCAAGATCACTACTTTCAATATCAACGTTTTCCTCAGGTTGGTCCTCAGAAAGATCAACAGCTTCGCTGATATTATCCTGACTGATGTCTTCATCCCTGATGGTATTGATTGCCACCATGTCATCTATTGAATTGGCCAGAACTTCTTCACCTTCCTGCTTCTCCTCTTTATCTCCGGTTAATTGATTTAAATTAAAAAAGGTAATCAGCTTTTCAAAGTCTGGGTTGAAGAGTACTACAACGGCAATAAAAACCAAAACTATAAGGAACAATAATGTGCCAATACTACCCACTGTGGTTTTTAACCATTGATTAAATTGATAGCCAAAAGAACCACCATATGGGAAAGAATCCGGTAAAGTTCCAAATCCAAATACAAGAGATAGGACCACCATTGATACTACTGAAATGGCAAGTGTTCTTTTTAAAGGTAATAAAGCAAATTTAGTCAGGAGATACAGACCGAAAATGAAAAAAAGGAATGGAAAAATAAAGGAAGCTATACCAAACCAATCGTAAATAAAGTGGTGTGATACCCAGGCCCCCAGTTTACCAAGGTGATTATCAATGATAACTTCTTCGGAGTCGAAAATAAATGAAAAGAAACCGGTATTGATGACTTTGTCCTGATCAATTTGCCAGGTAAAAAGATAAGATAAAAAAGCAAAGGTTAAATAGATAGCCATTAGTACTAAAACAGCACCCACACTTAATCTCAGACGTTTTCGGTCTTTTGAAAAGAGGTCGGAAACCGGTTTTAAGAAATTAACCTTTTTCTTCTTCTTCTTTTGCTTCCCTGACTGATTTCCCTTTGAATATGTATTTGACTTTTTCGCCATTATAAACTTAATTAAAGGTCTAAAGTATTGAATTTACTGATACCTGCTGCGTTGCCGGTATGAATTGTTTTAACAGTATGTTGTTAGTGAAAAAAGGGAAAAACCTCAGGAGAATTGACTCCCTTTTGAAAAATATTCAGAATGTTCATCAATATGAATAAAATCATGCTCATTCAAGAATCTTAAAGCTTCCATAATTTCTGTCCTTTCAACCTCTCTCATATTAATTATAACGTCGCCGATTGTAGAGGTTTCACTATTGGACAACAATTCTTTGCAAACCACTTTAATTTTCTGTAAAACTGGAATGTCCAGACTATGTTCATCAATGCTTAAACAAAAATTACATTGCCCACAGGCTTTGGCATTTGTTTCCCCAAAATAGTGAAGTAAGAAGGCTTGTCTGCAGATTTTATTTTCAAGAAACTCAAGCATGGCTGTAAGTTTTTGTTCTGCATCATCTTTTCTGTTCTTATAATAAATCTGCGAAATTGAAAAGTTATCATTGCTCAATCTTTCGGTAATGAACTGTATTTGATTACCAGTATATTTAGGCACGTAATCAATGATTTCCTGCTGGTGAAGATAATTGAGTTTATCTGTCAATATCAATTGGGAAATGCCGGTTTTTTTTGAAATAATGACTTCATTAACTGGCAGGTAATGATCAAAAATACCGATATGTGATCTTAATATAAATTGAATGATGGTATTCAATGTTTTGTCCTTGACCTGGTATTGGTACAAATCATAATTGGAAACCAATATTTTTAACCGGCTCGGTAAATAATGATTCTCATTTAAAAGTATGAAACCACTGGTTTCAAGTAGTTTTATAGCAGAATAAGTTGAAAATAAATCGAAATTATATTTTTGGGAGAAATCTGCCAGATTAATTTTAAACCGTTCACCTTTTCCGGCTCCTATTGCCAGTTGAAAATGGTTGCCAAGTGCTGTATAAACACCTTTTATAAAAGGGATTGATGGAAACCTGAGCTTTATTTTATCACGCAGTTCCGTTAGGTCGTTTTGCGTAAAAAAGAGGACAGCTCGGGCCGGTTCTTCATCTCTTCCTGCACGCCCGGCCTCCTGAAAGTAGGTTTCAATATTTTCGGGTACATCATAATGTAATACAAAACGAACATCTGGCTTATCGATTCCCATTCCAAATGCATTGGTAGCAACCATAACTCTTATTTCATTATTCATCCAGGCCCCCTGAGTAGTTTCCCGATCCTCCTTACTCATTCCACCATGGTAAAAGCCTGCACTAATGCCCT
This sequence comes from Putridiphycobacter sp., assembly GCA_965230195.1. Lineage (GTDB taxonomy): Bacteria > Bacteroidota > Bacteroidia > Flavobacteriales_D > Crocinitomicaceae > Putridiphycobacter. The sequence continues at coordinate 4,087,163 of OZ245997.1, read as the reverse complement.
GATCCATCAAATATTTACATATTTGCTTTGTGTTTTTCCTTGTTGAACAGTATACTATTCCGGAACCTTGAATTTTCCTGGAAAGACTAATTAAACGATCCAGTTTATTTTCGGTATTAAGCGTGATGTATTTTAGATTTGGCCGTTCGAATGATTTTTGAATTGTATTAGAATGCCTGAATTCAAGCTTTTCTTCAATATCTATGGCTACTTGAGGGGTAGCTGTAGCAGTAAGTGCAATTACCGGGATGTCAGGTTTAAGAATTCTTAATTTTGCAATATTGAGGTAAGCAGGTCTGAAATCATATCCCCACTGCGAAATGCAATGTGCCTCATCAACAGCCAGAAAACTGGTTTTCATTTTCTCAAATCGCTTAATGAAAATTTCGGTTTCTAATCGTTCAGGAGAAACGTACAAAAATTTATAGGCACCGAAAACAGCATTATCAAGGGTGATATCAATTTCCCGTTTGCTCATTCCTGAAGTAACCATTAAGGCTTTTATCCCCTTGTCTTTTAGGTTTTTTACCTGATCCTGCATCAGGGAAATTAAGGGGCTGATTACAATACATAGTCCGTCAGATGCCAGTGCCGGCACCTGAAAACAAATGGATTTTCCACCTCCGGTTGGCAATAATGCCAATGTATCTTTCCCACTCAAAACACTGGTAATAATATCTTCTTGTTTTTCTCTGAAAGCGTCAAAACCCCAGTATTTTTTTAATATGTTGTGAATTTGTTCCAAACGAGAGTGAGTTAATGTATAGGATTTTGACGCTAAGATAGGAAAGATAATCTGATTATATCAGGAGTTTCAGGAACATGTTCAGGATTGATTTTATTCTCCCTAATATGCTTGTTCCATCCTCGGTAACTTTAAGAGCAACAATAAAAAAACAGTGATAAAAAATATGCTTTATAACCAATAAAATAACTTTGATGTATGAATTGAAAAGATTAGAAATCAGCAACAGGACAGACGTTTAATATACGGAAAAAACTTGAAAAATCATACTTGATTAAATAACCTTTATTGCGTACATTTGCACAGTTAAAAAAATAAGATGATTATTCAATCAAAAAATATAGAAATAGAAGAAGTAAAAAACTCAAGAATTGGTGAAGTTGATTTTGAAAACTTACCGTTTGGAAAGCATTTTGCTGATTATATGTTTGAGATGGACTTTGTGGATGGTACATGGCAACAAGCTAAATTAGTGCCATTTAGGAATTTATCATTACATCCCGCAACCTCTGCCTTACATTATGGTCAGGCCATTTTTGAAGGACTTAAAGCTACTAAAACATCAGATGGAGAAATTCTGGTATTCCGGCCTGAAATGAATATAAAAAGATTCAATGAATCTGCCGAAAGAATGTGTATGGAACCTGTTCCTGAAGACATTTTTATGGAAGGTTTAAAAATGGTACTGGCTAATAACCGTGCATGGGTACCGGTTGGTAAAGGACAATCGTTGTATATCCGGCCTTTTATGATTGCAACTGATGAATACGTTGGAATCAGGGCTTCGGAATCATATAAGTTTTTAATCATTTGTTCTCCGGTAGGAGCCTATTATTCTGAACCGGTTAAAGTAAAAATTGAAACCAAATATACAAGAGCTGCCGAAGGTGGTGTTGGACAGGCAAAAGTAGCCGGTAATTATGCCGCATCTTTATATCCTGCTAAAAAAGGATTGGAAGAGGGGTATCGTCAACTGATTTGGACGGATGCCAAAACACATTCCTTTATAGAAGAAGCAGGAACAATGAATGTGGTATTTGTGATCAATGATGTGATCATTACACCTTCCGAAGAAAAAGATACTATTCTTAAAGGAATTACTAAACGTAGTGTATTAGATATTGCTAAAGATTGGGGATATAAAGTTGAAGAGCGGGCTGTAACGGTCGAAGAAGTTATAGAGGCTGTAAGAGACGGTTCTTTACAAGATGCTTTTGGTGCAGGTACGGCTGCAACCATTGCACCTATATCAGCTATTGGGTTTGATGGTAATGATTATGAGTTACCTTCGGTTGAATCCAGAACATTTTCAAATAAAGTAAAGCAATATATCGAAGAATATAAGTTAGGTTTAACTGAGGACAAGTTTAACTGGTTACTAAGAATTTAATGAGGTCATTTGGATTAATTGGTAAGCAATTATCTCATTCTTTTTCAGAATCCTACTTTTCGAATAAGTTTAAAACAATGGGTATTGAAGCGCAATACTCAAATTTTGAATGCCAGTCTGTTGAGGAAATTAATGATTTGTTAAAAGAGACTGATGTTATCGGTTTTAATGTCACCATTCCTTACAAAGAGGAGATTATACCATTATTAGATGGCCTTGACCCAGTTGCAAAAGCAATTGGAGCAGTGAACACTGTGAGGAGAGAAAACAATAATTGGATAGGTTATAATACTGATGCCTTTGGGTTCAAACAATTAATCAAACCGTTTTTTAAATCTCATCATGAAAGAGCCATTATTCTTGGAACAGGAGGAGCCTCTAAAGCAGTACAGTATGTCTTAGAGGAATTGGGATCAAATGTAATTTTTATTTCAAGAAATCCAGAGAAGGCAATTGAATTTGGTTATGATGACATGAATGAAATCATGCTGAATTCCTGCTACATTATAATTAATACCACACCGGTTGGTACTTTTCCCAATATTAATGATGAATTACCAATTCCGTATAAATTTCTTACCTCAAGACATCTGGTTATTGACTTAATATATAATCCTGAAGAAACTGTATTGTTGAAACAGGCAAAAGGTAAGGGGGCTACTGTACTAAACGGTAAAACCATGTTGCATCAACAGGCTGAAAAAGCATGGGAAATATGGAATAGTCCGGGTTAAATCAGGATTGACCTAAACCTTTCAACATCCTCGCGTGATATAATAATGCAGAACCAAAAGTTTTGTGCGAGTTATAAGGTACATTGTATTCCAGAGCGGTAGACTTCACAATTTTGGAAATTTCTTTATAGTGGACATGGCAAATATTAGGAAATAAATGATGTTCAACCTGATAATTAATACCTCCTATTAACCAGCTGAATACTCTGCTTTTAGGAGCAAAATTACTGGTGGTTTCCATTTGGTGAATCATCCAGTTGTTTTCCACAGTCATATCATCCACTTCCGGATTAATAAATTTTGTTTCAGGAACAATATGTCCGGGTTGAAAAGTTGTACCAAGTATTAGACTGGCAACATAGTGCATTATAAATACATTAATCGGTATCCACCACCAACTGATATCCAGAATCAAAATAGGAAGTACTATCATATAGGAATAGTAAAGTATTTTACTAATAATTAACTCGATCATTAAAGGGCGGAAAGTAGTACTTTCAATTTTTGTTAATCCCATTTTTTTGTATCGATATAATTGAGTGAAATCCTTTGTTGTGATCCACATAAAAGTCATCAAACCATAGAAAAACCAGGCAAATATATATTGGAATTTATGAGATTTTTTATGTTCGTCATCAGGTGAAAATCTTAATATTCCTATAGCAGGTGTAATGTCCTCATCATATCCAAAAATATTAGTATAGGTATGGTGAAGTACATTGTGCTGAATTTTCCATGTTGGTGCATACCCGCCCACAACGTTTAAAATACGTCCGATTATTTTATTGGTCTTCTCATTTTTAGAGTACGCACCATGATTAGCGTCATGCATAATTGACAGGCCGATTCCGGCAATACCAAACCCCATAACAACATAGCATAACATTACACCAATAGTGCTTGATATGGTACCGGTTATCATTAAAACGTAAGGTGTGAAGTAGAGTAGAATCATGAATACGGTTTTGGCAACCATATCATTGTTGGCATATTTCGAGACTTCATTTTCTTTAAAATATGCTCTGACTCTCTTCTTTAAAGTTGAACTAAAATCTCTGCCAACAGATGGAGAAAATTTTAGGGGTGCCAATGGTTTCCCACATGCTTTCATAGACATAAGATTTGCGGTTCAAGGTGCTAAAATAGGGAAATAATGATAGGATGGTGAATTATTGTTAATTATTTCTTAACAAGAGCAATTGAATTGTGGGAATGCTATTTTTTGCTTGTAAACTTAAGGTAACACAATCAGATAGTTAGAGTAGCTGTTTTAACTTCTGAGTACATTTTACAACAACTCCACATAGTTGTAAAATGCAACTAAATATTTAAAAAAAACTTGGTTTTTTCATTATTCGAATGGCATTTCCATTCTATAATTGATCAAAATAATACCTTCTTCAGTTTCGTTTTTATTTTCTTTTTTGACCCTAAATCCATGTTTTAAAAAAAATGGTTTAGCGGTGATGCTTACATCAGAACTAATTATTTTAGGGTTGGACTCTTTTGCTTTTTCTAATAACCTTGTCAAAAGTGATTTTGCAATTCCCATTTTTTGGTAGTCTTTATTGACATAGAGAAAATCGAGATAATTTCCATCTTTTAATGAGCCATAACCAACTAATTCCTGATCAATTTCAGCCAGCAGGAAATATTGTTCATCAAGTAAGGCAGCCCACCTGTCCTTATTTTCAACTGACTTTGTCCAAGCGGCAATCTCTAGGGCTGAATAATCATCCTGACATACATTTCGAATAGTCTCTACAAACATGGTCTGCATAGCTGGTAAGTCCTTTTGTGTTGCAGTTCTGAATTGGATAGATTTCATGAAAAAAAATTGAAGATCAAATATACAAAAGAGATTGAGCTAATATGACATATAATAAATTTAATATTATGGTAACCATTAAAGAAACCATTGTATTTGCTAATCCTTTTGGATTTATTACTTTTGGGCAAATATTTGAAAAGCACAATGGATTTAGAAAAATTCCTTTCTGAAAAAGTGATAGAAGGCATAGCAGTACTTTATGGTACTGAATTGAACTCCAGTATGGTACAGTTTCAAAAAACCAAAAAGGAGTTTGAAGGGGATATTACATTAGTTACATTTCCCTTATTAAAAACCAGTAAGCAGTCACCAGAGCAAACCGGTGAAGCTATTGGAAGGTTTTTGGAGGAAAACGTAGAGGAGGTGAGCAGATATAACACAGTAAAGGGTTTTTTGAATTTAACCTTATCTGATTCCTTTTGGTTAGATCGGTTAAGTGTTATGATCGGGGAAAAAGACTATGGTACTTTTCCTAAAAATGATCAACTGGTAATGGTTGAATATTCATCACCAAATACCAATAAACCATTGCACCTCGGACATTTAAGAAATAATTTCCTGGGATATTCTGTGGCTGAAATCCTTAAGGCCAATGGTTATGATGTAGTTAAAACCCAAATTATTAACGACCGTGGAATTCACATTTGTAAAAGTATGTTGGCCTGGCAGAAGTTTGGAGAAGGTGAAACACCTGAATCTTCTGGTTTAAAAGGTGATAAACTGGTGGGTAAATACTATGTTGAGTTTGATAAGGCACTAAAAGCTGAAGCTGAAGAGGTATATAGAAAGTGGGAAGGTGCAAACTTTGGCGAACTTGATCAGGAAATAAAAGCTGAAGTAGAGAAATTGTTTTCTGCAGCGGAAAGCAAGGACGAGAAAGGAAAAACGGCAATACAAAGTAAGATTAAGGAATTGGCAAAAAATCAGACGAATATTATGTCTGAAGCCAAGGAAATGTTATTAAAATGGGAGGCTAAAGATCCGGAAGTATATCAATTATGGGAGACCATGAATGGTTGGGTTTATAAAGGTTTTGATACTACCTATGAAAAAATGGGGGTTAACTTTGATAAGCTTTACTATGAATCAGATACCTATTTATATGGGAAAAAACTGGTTGAAGAAGGTTTAAATAGTGGTATATTCTTTAAAAAAGATGATGGATCGGTATGGATTGATCTGTCAGGCGAAGGGTTGGATGAAAAATTGGTACTCAGAGGGGATGGAACGGCCGTGTATATGACACAGGATATGGGAACTGCCAGTCAGCGTTTTATTGATTATCCTGAGCTTGGAGGTATTACTTATACCGTAGGAAATGAGCAGGATTACCATTTTAAAGTATTGTTTTTGATTCTTAAAAAGTTGGGATATAAATGGGCAGAAAATTGTTTCCATTTATCATATGGTATGGTGGATTTGCCTACAGGAAAAATGAAATCACGAGAAGGAACTGTCGTGGATGCAGATGACCTGATGGATGAAATTGTGAATAAGGCCAAAGAAAGTACTCAGGAAAGAGGACATATAGACGGGATGACGGAAGAAGAAAAAGAAGCTTTGTATCACACTATTGGTTTGGGTGGTTTAAAATATTATCTGTTAAAAGTTGATCCTCGAAAAAAAATGATGTTTAATCCCGAAGAGTCTGTTGATTTACATGGAAATACAGGACCATTTATCCAGTATGTTCATGCCCGGATAGCTTCGGTTTTAAGAAATGAAATTGAGTTGACTGCACTGACTAATACCATTGAATTACATCACCTGGAAAAGGAGATGGTGAAGTTGATGGTAGATTATCCTTCAATTGTTAAGGAAGCTGGGGTCAATTACAGCCCTGCACTGATTGCGAACTATGTTTATGAATTGTCAAAACTCTACAATTCATTTTATCAAAGTGTGAGCATTTTAAAGGAAGAAGATAAATTAAAAGTAAATTTAAGGTTACAATTGAGTAAGATGGTTGGACGGGTTATTAATTCGGCAATGTTACTGTTAGGGATTAATGTACCAACAAGAATGTAATCAATTATTAGAATAAGAAATGACAAAAATTAAATTTGGAACGGACGGCTGGAGAGCCATTATTGCAAAAGATTATACAGTTGATAATGTAGCCAGAGTTTCTGTTGCGGTAGCTGAGTGGGTAAAGACGAATTATGAGAAACCAAAAATTGTAATTGGCCATGATTGTCGTTTTGGAGGTGAATTATTTGCTGAAACGGCTATTAAGGTATTTGTTAATGCCGGAATAAAGGTCTATACCACAGATAAAGGTTTTGTATCCACACCAATGGTTTCATTGGCTACAGTAAATACCCGAGCCTCATTGGGTGTAGTGATTACGGCAAGTCATAACCCGCCATCTTATAATGGTTATAAACTTAAAGGAAGTTTTGGAGGACCGTTGTTACCAGATAATGTTGCGGAAATCGAAAACCTGATTCCGGAGCAACACGGTTTGAATTTAGATCAAATTTCACTGGATAATGCCAGAAAAGAACAACAAATTGAAATTATTGATATGGAGCGGGATTACATTGCTTCGGTTAATAACGAATTTGATTTGGAAGCCATAAAGCAATCAGGTATGAAACTGGCATATGATGCCATGTATGGTGCCGGTCAGAATGTTTTAAAGCGTATTTTTCCGGATATGCATTTTCTGCATTGTGAGCACAATCCATCTTTTGATGGTCAGGCGCCGGAACCTATTGCTAAAAATTTAACGGAGTTATCTGAATTTATTAAAGAAAAGGGCGATATAAAATGTGCCCTGGCAACTGATGGTGATGCCGATAGAATCGGTTTGTACAATTCCAAAGGCGAGTTTGTTGATTCTCATCATATTATTTTATTATTGATTCATTACTTAGTAAAATACAAAGGAATGTCTGGTAAGGTGGTGACTGGTTTCAGTAGCACACCAAGAATCAAAAAAATGTGTGCACATTACGGTTTAGAGCATGTAGAAGTGCCTATTGGATTTAAATACATTGCCGGTATTATGGCAGACGAAAATGAAGATGTATTACTTGGAGGTGAAGAAAGTGGTGGAATAGCCATTAAAACACATATCCCGGAACGTGATGGTATATGGATTGGTTTAACCATTTGGGAATTTATGGCTAAGTCAGGAAAATCATTGGAAGCTTTAATTGAAGAGGTATACGAAATTGTTGGAGAATTTGCTTTTGAAAGATCTGATCTTCATATCACGGATGATTTAAAGCAATCGATTATAGGAAAGTGTAAAGAGAAAAAATTTAACTTTTTCGGAAAGTATAAAGTTGGAGAAATAGAAGACATGGATGGGTTTAAGTATCATTTTGATGACAACCGGTGGTTGATGATCAGACCATCAGGAACTGAGCCGGTTTTAAGAACTTATGCTGAGGCTCCAACACTTGAAGAAGTACGTCATATCCTGGAAAATTGCAGGTTGACAATAGGTGCCTAAATAACTTAAATGGGATATAATTCTTTTGGAACAATATTGACATTTACCTCTTTTGGAGAGTCACATGGAACAGCAATTGGTGGTGTTTTGGATGGATGTCCGTCGAATGTGGCTATTAGTATTGAAGCTATTCAGAAAGAATTAGATCGGCGTAAACCCGGACAGTCGAAAATTGTAACTCAAAGAAAAGAATCCGATCGCGTGGAGATTCTATCTGGTTTGTTTGAAGGTAAAACGACAGGAGCGCCTATTGGATTTATTATTCGTAATGAAAATCACAAGTCTAAAGACTACGATCATATAAAGGAAACTTTTAGACCCTCTCATGCCGATTATACTTACGAAACAAAGTATGGTATCCGTGATTACAGGGGAGGAGGAAGGAGTAGTGCAAGAGAAACTGCAACCCGTGTGGTGGCCGGCGCCATTGCCAGGCAAATTCTGAATGATAAAGGCATTTCTATTCAGGCTTACGTCAGTGGTGTTGGAGAGTTAAAGGTCTTGAAACCATATACTGAGTTAGATTTTGATTTAATTGAAAATACACCGGTAAGATGTCCTGATTTGGATTTAGCTGATGAAATGATAAGCCATATTCAATCGGTAAAAAAACAGGGAGATACTGTTGGTGGAACAATTTCATGTGTGATTAAAAATACACCTCCTGGTTTGGGGGAGCCGGTTTTTGACAAATTAAATGCAAATTTAGCCAGAGCTATGTTTAGCATTAATGCCGTTAAAGGTTTTGAATTGGGAAGTGGTTTTGAAGGAACGCGAATGAGGGGTAGTGAGCACAATGATCAGTTTGAGGTAAAAGATGATAAAATCACTACCCAAACGAATTATTCAGGAGGAATTCAGGGTGGCATTTCCAATGGAGAAGATATTTATTTTAATGTTGGTTTTAAACCGGTAGCAACACTAATGCAAAAACAGACCAGCATTTCAAAACAGGGAGAAGAGGTAGAATTGGATGGAAAGGGACGCCATGATCCTTGCGTAGTTCCAAGAGCGGTTCCAATTGTTGAAGCTATGGTTGCCTTAGTGATTCTTGATCATTTGTTATTGGCCGGGAAATATTAACCTCAGGTTATTTTAGTAAGGGGAATTTGAAATGGTATAAAAAGCCATTTTTAGAATCAAGTTCCACTTTACCATCAATTTGTTCGGTTAGAGACCAAATTAAATCCATACCCAGGGAATTGTGTTTTAGCGTATCAATGGCCAAATCCGACCCCACACCATCATCCCAGATCTTTAAAATTGTACAATTTTTTTCATCTGATAGCTCTAATCCCAGTTCACCATTGTCTTTGTCTGCAAAGCCATATTTAATGGAGTTTGAAAATACTTCATTAATAATTATACCTAAAACAATTAAGTTGTCTATACTAATTTTACCAGAGTTAATTGATATGTTGAACTCAATATTGGTTGTAATCATATTGGTATATGAATTCATGATATTTTTCCTAAGTTCATTAATGTAATCTTTGGGATCAAGGTCAATTAAACTCTCTGTTTGGTATAACATTTCATGGATGAGAGACATGGATCGAATTCTGGTCTCTGTTTCTATCAGCCGCTCTCTGTAATTGGTTTGGTTAGTATAATTTGCCTGGAGCCTGATAAGACTATTGATGATTTGAAAATTGTTTTTAACCCTGTGGTGAATTTCTCTGAGAAGCAACTGTTTCTCTTCATTAGATAACAAAGTTTGCTTGAGTTCCTCTTTTTGATCCTGAATTTCCTTAGTTGCTAAAATAATTCGGGTTTCCAACTTATTCTGACGTTCTTTTGAGCGATAGTCTATCCATTTATAAAACAGGTAAATTAGTACTGAAAGTACAATAATATAACCGATTCTTGCCCACCAGGTGTACCACCACGGGGCAGTAACACTAAAGTTGTATTCAATGGTATTGGCCCATAGTTTGTTTTTGCCAACGGCTTTTACTTTAAAGGTATAGTCCCCATATGGAATATTTCTATAATCTGCCTTTCCAATATTATTCAATGTACTCCACTTTTCGTCCAGCCCTTCGAGCTTATATGTGTATTTTACTTTGTGCGGTCCAAACCAGTCGACAGCAGAAAAATAGAATGTTAAATGATTCTGACTAAACGGAATTTCCAATCCAATTGGTAAGGAGGGGAATTTGCTTAATGTATCAAATTGAATATCAGAAATAATACTGTCTTTATTATGGTTGTAGTTAAAATCAATGTGCTGACCTTTAATTTCTACTTTATTTAATTGTAATATCGGTTTTTGGGTTGAAAACAGTTTTTTTCCAGGTGCAATTGAGGAAAGAACAGTGTTCGTTCTCAGCCAGATTCTCCCGGTATGATCCTGAAATTCTGCTCCGTTAAAGATTGATACATCCCTGATGCCCTCCTGAATTCCAAAATTAATAATGTTGTAATGCGAATTTGTTGTAAGGGTATCATAAACATTTATCAGACTAAGCCCCGAATTGGTTCTGACCAGGAGTTCTTTTTCGGGTGTCACTGTAATGGAAGTAATGATATTACTTGAAAGGCCTTCCTTAGTTGTGTAATAAGTAAAATTCCTGCCGTCAAAACGATTTAGTCCGCCACCTCTTGTTCCGATCCAAATGTTTCCGAAATCATCCTGAGCGATTGAGCTGACATCATTGTGACTGAGTCCTTCTTTTGTAGTGTAGTTTATAAAATGTGAACCATTAAAACAACTAATACCACCACGTCGCGCACCAATCCATATATTTCCATTTTTAGCTTCACAGATTGTCCTTATATCAGTTAAGTTTGGACTGATGTCTTTCGAATAAATAGTAAGTATATTTAGGACAGGTGAATATTGAATCAACCCTGTATTGGATGCTGCGAGCCAGATATTTTCCTGATTATCTTTCAATATGAAACGAATGCTTTCCTCAGGAATTCCCTGGGCAGTACCGTATTTAGTCAATAATTTTCCATCATACCGGTATAGTCCTTTGTTTTGAGATCCAAACCACATATTACCGGCATTGTCCTTTAACATGGAAAGAATGCTGTTTTGACTAATGCCTCCGGGATTAAAATAATATTTAAAAGATTGATTGTCAAAATAGCAGAGGCCAGACAGATGTAGTGAAAGCCATAAGTTTTGTTTCGAATCCTGCGCAATAGCATTGATGCCCTCTATCATTCCACTTTTCTTATCAAAATGAGAAAAAGAATGAGGATTAATTCTGTTTATTCCTCCTCCCCAGGTACCAGCCCATACACATCCGTCATTTCCTTCAATTATCTTAAAAACAACATCATTACTCAGTCCTTCTTTTTCAGTATAATTACTGATAGAATGACCGTCAAAACGATTAATTCCACTGCCATGTGTGCCTATCCATAAATTACCTTTTCTGTCCTTACAAATTGTATGAATATTATTGTCGACTAATCCAGATTTGGAATCGTAGCAGGTAAAAGTAGTACCGTCAAAAGAAATGATTCCGTTACCCCAGGTTCCAAACCATATTTGCCCTTCCTGATCTTCGACCATTGAAAACACCACATCACTCCCCAAACCGGATTCCTTTGCATAATTAGTAAATTCCACTCCATTAAATTTACTGACGCCTCCTCCCGAACTGCCAAACCATAAGTTATGTTTACTGTCCTCATATATGTCTGTTATCGTATTGTGACATAATCCTTCATTGATCGTATAATTGGTAATGTTTTTGCCGTCATATTTAAATACTCCATTTGTATGAGTCGCACACCAAATATTACCGGTGTGGTCTTCATAAACATCCCAGACATATTTATCCCAATTATCCTTTTCCGACATTATTTTAGTAAATGCATAACCATCAAACATAAAAAGTCCGTTAGCCATGGTACCAATCCAAATATTTCCATTTTGATCTTCTACAAGACTGGTTACTGAAACAATATCAAGTCCCTGTTCAATTCCATAATACCATAATGATGTACCATCATAATAGGCCAGTCCACCATTTACCGATCCAATCCAAAGCCGGTTCTTTTTGTCCAATAATATTGTCATTACATTAGCTGAACCAAGTCCCTGCTTGAGGTTAAGGAATTGGATACTTTTAGTAAAGTTTTCCTTAAACATTAGGGGGTGGGAAGGTATAGGTTCAGGCTGACGGGGAATTGACACTATTTTTTTTACAGGTGATTGAATACTGTCGGGTTGGTTTTTGGGGAGGGGTATGGTTTTTACTTTGACTTCGTTTAAAACTGTTGTTTTAACTGGTCCAATAGATTGCATGTTTGAAGTGAATTTAACTACTGAGTCTGCCGGTCCGAATAAAGTTTCAGTAGGTTGAGGTACTGTATCCAGTAAAATGACTTTTTTAGGAATTTTAATTGGACTACCGGTTATAAGCGTATCTCCCTGTTCGTTAATAAGGTACTCAACCGGTTTTCCAAAAACCGGATCGGTTTGGTAACCATATAATGTATCCAGTTTTTTTTGAACAGGAAGTGGTTGCAGATCAGTTAATGTTGGCTCATTGTGAGCGGCATTATTTGAGGCTTCCTGACAACTTGATATAATGAGGAGAATGACTATGAAATAAAACGTTGAGGACTGGTTCCCAATCATATTGGTTTTTATAAAACAATTTAATGGGGACCTTAAAACTTTACTTGAGATCTTTAATATAGTCTTTTTTGGGCAAAAAAGATAACAAGCTTGAAGATTCTATTCAATTTTTACGCCTATTACACATATATCATCAACCTGTTCTTCGTCACCTTTCCATTCTTCAAAGGTTTTATTGATGATTGTCCTTTGAGTTTCCATATCGTATTGCTGGATGTCAAGTAAAAGCTTCCGGAATCGTTTACCCATGAATTTCTTGTTCTTTTCACCTCCAAACTGATCGACGTAACCATCCGTAAATACATAAATGGTATCTCCTTTTTGCAGGTTAAAAACATGTGTAGTGTAATTCACATTAGTACCGTATCGACCAATAGGTTGTTTATCGGCTTTTGTGATGATTAACTCATTATTTCTGATAATCCAGAGTGGATTATATGCACCGGCATATTTTAATACATTGTCCTCAAGCGAACATAATGCGATATCCATACCATCTCTTACTCTTTCATCAGATTTTTCAAATTCCTGAATAACTATTTCTCTTGTTTTGTCCAGTATTTTTCCTGGTTCCTCTAGGTTATACTCTCTTATTGAACGGTTTAATGCATGACTACACACCACACTTACCATAGCACCAGGAACACCGTGTCCGGTGCAATCTGCAGCGGCAAATAATGTTTTTCCGTTTTTTTGTGCCATCCAGTAAAAATCACCAGCAACAACGTCTTTGGGAATATAAAGAATAAATGATTCATTTAAATATTCTTTTACAATACGGGTTGGCGAAAGAATAGCGCTTTGAATACGTTTGGCGTATTCAATACTATCAGTAATTTCTTTAAACTGAATCTCTATTTCCTTCTTTTGGGATTTTACGATCTTATTTTGCTTCGAAATTTCTATATTTTTATTCCTAAGGTCCTCTGTTGCATGTCTGACCTTTTCACGCAGTATTAACTTTTGTTTTTTCAGTTTAAAGGTGCGCCAATTGACAATACCAAGAATTAAAAGAACTGCCAGTATACCAAAGCAAACTCTACTCCATAGGGTAGCCCACCATGGTGGTAATACTGTAAAGTGGTATTCGAAAGGTTGACTCCAGACACCACTTTCTCCAATAGCTGCAACCTTAAAATTATAATGACCGTATGGAATATTGCTGTAATCCGCTTTTATCTCAATGTTCGGTTCACTCCAGCTGCTGTTAAATCCCTCCAATATATAACTATACCTTATTTTATGAGACGCATTCCAATCAATGGCAGTAAAGTAGAATGTAATATGGTTTTGATCATATGGTATTTTTAGATTAACAGGGTAGTTATAAAAAGGCATAACAGAATCATATTGAATATTTGCCTTGCCTGGTGCAGTAGTTCTGAAGTCGTACGAAACAGCGTTTATATCAATGGTTTTTAATCTTACAACCGGAGGGACAACTGATGGTTCAAAATGATTAAGATTGAGCCTGGTCAATCCTTTTCCAGAACCCCACCACATATTGTTATCTGAGTCAAGAACATTACTGTTTATAAAAAAGTCTAACCCTTTCAATCCATCTAATTTTCCAAATTGTTGAATCTTATTTTGGTAATTGTCTGTTCCCTGTTCCGGCGTAATATTGATTCTGTTGATGCCTTGTTCAGTACTGATCCACAAGTTGTTTTTATTGTCATTGGAAAGAGACCAAATAATGTTATCGGAAAGGCCATCTTTTTTAGCGTAATTCACAAACGACTCTCCATTAAAACAATATAGCCCATTCCCTCTTGTTCCGATCCATATATTGCCATTGACATCTTGAGAAACAGATAAGATTGTAAATTCGGTGATATTCTTTTTGCCGTAAAAATTTGTTATAACTGCCTTACCGTCTTTGTAGCTTAATTTAGATAGTCCATCCATTGTGCCAATCCAGATATTTTCATTATTATCCTGAAAAATAGAGTATACATTATCATTGCATAATCCTGTTTCTTTTGAAAAATGAATTAGTTTTTGATTTTTATCTAACGGATTCAGTCCTGAGAAACTTGAGTAGAGGTATAGTCCTGCGCCATTAGTAGCAATCCATAAATTGCCTTTTTTATCTTCCAAAATAGCCTTTAAATAGTTATTTTCCTTATGATTTTGATTGAAAAAATTAAATAGCGTAGCCGTTTCACTATTTTCTTGATTTAGGGGTTTGGAAAAGAGAATTCCCTCGTTATATGTTCCAAACCACATGTTTTTTTTTCTATCTGATTGTATAGCCGTAAATGGTATTTTTTGTATGTTTCCGTCAGAAGACTGAAAGTTATAGAGAATATCATTCTCCATTTGGTACAATCCTGATGCCGCACTACCCAGCCATAATTTATCGTCATCAGCCTCATGAATGGAAAATATCACATTGCCAACCAACCCTTGTTTTTCTGCAAAATAGTTGAATGCTTTAGCTCCACGGATAGTTAGACCTCCGCCTTGTGTACCAAGCAACAAGTTATTGGTATTATCAAAAATCATTGAGTAAATCGCATTATTGCTCAAACCATTGTCAATTGTAAAGTTTTTAATTAAGATTTTTGCTTCTTCAGAAATGCCTGATTCTCTAATTTGAGAGAGTCCATCATCCGTGGCTACCCAAACTGAACCGTAACGATCTTCTCTGATAGCTCTTACAATATTATGACTCAAGCCTTCAGATACAGAAAAACATGTCATCTTAAGAATAGGTTTAGAATAAGAGAGTGAGTCAGATATTGAGCATTTTACGACACCAACGCCATAAGTCCCAATCCACAAATTTTTTTTACTATCTTTTGATAAGGTTAAAATATGATCGCTATTTAAACATTCATTCTTAGGTACTTTATTAATAGTTAAATTTGTATTGAATTGCCCGGTTTCCTTTTCTTTTAACGTTTGGTAGGGATTTAAAAAAAACAGGCCACCTCCAAAAGTTCCGACCCAAATATTACCAATATCATCTTCTGTAATTGATGTGATATCATTACTTGGGATACCTTCTTTCTCAGTGAAATGGATAATTCTGGAATTCGGAGACTCTAAACCATTAATAAAACAGCTGAGACCTCCACCAGATGTCCCAATCCAGATATTACCCCATCTGTCCTCATATAAAGAACTAATATCATTACTTAATAAACTATTTTCCTTGTTATAACTTGTCATGGTGTGACCATTATAACAACTTAGCCCACCATTCTGAGTACCAAACCACAGATTACCTTTTCGATCCTCAAGAATCGCCAGCACTGTATTGTCGCATAAGCCTTCATTTTTAGTGTAATAAGTAAAGAAATTTCCATCAAACTTGGTTACTCCCTGACCATAAGTACCGAGCCATATGTTTTGTTGGCTATCTTGATAAAGACATAATACATAAGAGGATGCCAGCCCCTGATCAACATCCAGTAAGTGAAAATTTGCAGAAGCATAATCCTTCAAAATGGGTTGGTGCGATTTTTTTGTCTCCGGAGGAGAGCTGGTGACAGTTCTTCCTTGTATAGGGAGTAGAATACCGGTTTTAAGCGTTGAATCATTATGATTATTGTTTTTGATCTTAAAATGACTAATTTTTAGTGAATCGGAAAAAATATATTTTTCTTCCAGATCAATTGAAGTCAATCTGGTTGATGAATGAGTTTGATTGTCTTTCCTAACTTTTTTAACAATAATAGATTCTCTATAGGGGAAGGCACTGTCAAATGGAATGGTTTTAGGAATCATTGTCACAGTTGAAGAACTTATCGTATCCCCTGTTGAATAATACTCCTTTAATATGGTATCGCTAATATGGTTAGCATTATTCTTACTATCTCCTAACTTAAACACTTCGGGAGAATCGAAAAGTGCCGGAGGCCCTTGAGAGGGGGGAGAACTTTTCCTGCATGCAATTAAAACCATGCAACAGAGAAGCAATGTAATTTTTTGCACACTTAAAGTGTTAAATCTTCAGCAGGGGAGTTCGAAGGGGTTGTTAATCAAATATAAAGAAATAATTCTTGAAATCCTTGAATAGGATTTGTTTTATTTAAATGGTCATTACCGTGTTAGCCTTTCCTTGTAATTATTCTTTAGTTAATCCTAACCCCAATAACACAAACATCATCAATTTGTTCATTTGTGCCTTTCCACTCCTTAAATGTTTCTTCTATAATTGCTTTTTGGGTCTCCATACTTTTTTTATGAATTTCAAGCAAAAGTGCCCTGAATCGTTTACTCATAAACTTTTTATTATTCTCTCCACCAAACTGATCAGCATAACCATCCGTAAATAAGTAGATAATATCTCCTTTTTGAAGGTCAAAAGAATGAGTGGTGTATGGCTTTTTTGTATCCGATCGTCCAACTGGTTGCTTATCTGCTTTGGTAATGATAAGTTCATCATCCCTGATTAGCCACAATGGGTTGTAGGCTCCGGAATATTTTAATTTATTGCCTTCAAGTAAACATAAGGCAATATCCATTCCGTCCTTAACGCCTTCATCTGATTTACTAAATTCTTCTAAGACAATTTCTCTGGTTTTATCTAATATTTTTCCCGGATCAGTCAGACCATATTCTCTTACAGCTCTGTTAAGTGCATGGCTGCAGATTACACTAACCATAGCACCAGGAACTCCATGCCCTGTGCAATCTGCGGCGGCAAAAAGCGTTTTGTCATCTTTCTGAGCAACCCAATAAAAGTCTCCCGCTACAACATCTTTTGGTTTATAAACAACAAATGACTCTTTTAAGTATTTTTTAATGAGCGTAGTGGAATAAAGAATAGCACTTTGAATTCGCTTTGCGTAAACTATACTGTCGGTGATTTCCTTAAATTGGGCTTCAATTTCTCTTTTCTGTTCAACTACAATTTTATTTTGTTTTTTTACAATTTCATTTTGCTTGGTTATCCTTAAGTTTTTATCCCTGAGGTTTTGGGTTGCACTATCAACCTTTTTAATTAAGCCTAATCTTTGTTTTTTTAGTTGATGGGTTCTCCAGTTAATAATTGTGACTAACATCAATATGGCTAGAATAAAAAAACATGTTCTGGCAATTGGTGTGTTCCACCATTGTGGTAGAACAGTAAACTGATATTCATATGGTTGGCTCCATTTTCCGTTTTCGCCAATAGCACAAATTTTTAAGGTATAAGTCCCGTGAGGAATATTTCGGTAATCAGCCTTAAATTCTGCATCCGGTTTGCTCCAGGATTCCGCTAAACCTTCCAGAATATAACTACACTGTACTTTGTGTGGCGCTATCCAGTCAATGGCAGAAAAGTAAAATGTGAGATGATTTTGATTGAAGGGAACCTTTAGATGAACAGGTGCATTGGAAAATGGAAACAGGGTGTCAAATTCAATAGCAGTTGAATCCGGATTAATATTTCTAAAATCAGTCTGTTTACCATTTATTTCAATGCCGTTTAATTGAACTTTCGGACCATCACTACCGGTTTTAAAATGAGTCAGATCGAGTTTGGTCAGACTTTTTCCATTTCCCCACCAAATATTGTTTTTACTATCGCTACATACGCTCCCTCTAAAAAAATCTACTCCTTTTAAACCATCAACCCTGTCGTATTTGTCAATCCTGACATTTTCAGGTTTTTTGATTTCATTTTTATCAAAGTAGAGTCGGTTGATACCGGATATGGTACTTACCCATACTTGGTTAAGTTTGTCCTCAACGATTGAGGAGATAACATTGCCACTCAAACCACTTTTGGTATTATAATTATAAAAAAGTCCTCCTTTTAAGTGATAAAGTCCACTTCCGAGGTCTCCAAACCAAATATCTCCCTGACTATCTTCAAATATGGCAGAGATGGCACTGCTGCCTAACTTTTTCTCATTGTAAAAATTCTGAATGAAAAACCGATCGTTCCCGTTAATGAGTTTACTGACACCCTTTTTTGTGCCCAACCATAAATTACCACTTTTATCAATGGTCATACAGTATACAAAGTCACTTAATAAGCCATTTGCTTTACCAAAATGAATGAGTTTACCTTCGTGAAGTGGTTTGCCTTTGTTTATTGATTTTGGATAACAAAAAGCTCCATTTCCCATGGTGGTGATCCATAAATTGCCTACCTGATCTTCCTGAATAGAGCTGATATAATTATTCTTAGTGTTGTTAATTGCCATGTAATGAGTAGTTCTCAGTAACTTGGCATCATTGTTTGAGGTTCGGGAAAACATAATCCCTTCATTATTGGTCCCCAGCCAAAGATTATTCTTACTGTCGGCTAAAATACATTTGATGGTTTTTCTTCCAATTTGATTATTAATAGAAGCATAATTAATAAATTCTGAACCATTGAAAGTATTGATCCCACCTTCGTAGGTACCAAACCACAGGTTGCCATCTTTATTTTCGTAAATAGAGAGTATCATATTACTACTTAACCCATGTTCCTGATGAAAATGAGAAAAAGATTTTGTTCCTAAATAATTCACCCCGGCACCTTGTGTCCCTAACCAGATATTTCCTGCGTCATCACACAACGAGGAATAAACGCTATTGTTGCTTAAGCCCTCATTCACCGTGAATCTGGTAAAAGTATTTTGCTTTTGGTTTGTTTTGGCTGACAAATTAAGCCTGTTTACCCCTTTATCTGTAGTTAACCAAATATTACCGTCCCTGTCTTCTGTCATTGACCGCACAATATTGTGTTCTAACTCTTTTTGAGTGGTATAATTAACCAGGATTCCAAAATCGGATTTATTGTGTTCGGGGGGAGAATATCTCGATATACCATAACTATTAGTACCAAACCATAAATAACCGTTTTTATCCTGTAGAATTGATAAGATATTATTACTTAAAAGGCCTTCTGATTTGGGAATGGTATTAAAACAAATTGAGTCGTTGATTGTTCCGTGTGTTTTTTCTTTAACAAGATTGGCCGGGTCAAAATAACACACTCCTTTACCATATGTACCACACCAAATGGTTCCGTCTTTTGTTTTAAGCATACTATAAATAGTATTACTCGGTAATCCTTCATTTGAAGTAAAATGAATGATTTCGAATTGAGGATCTGATGAGGATAAGCTGCCCTGTTGGGCGTTAAGAATACAGTAAAGGCCATCACCAAAAGTGGCCAGCCAGATATTACCGTTGTCATCTTCAACAATTGATTGTAACAAATCATCACTGAACCCATTTTTTCTGGAAAAATTGATCATATGATGCCCATCATAACGACTAACACCACTATTATGACTGCCAAACCACATATTGCCGTGTGAATCCTCGAGTATTGCTGTAACAGTATTGGCACAAAGCCCTTCTTTTTTAGTGAAATATGAAAAATAGGTCCCATCAAATTTTGTGACACCACCTTCATAAGTACCAAACCAAATATTGTTTCTGCTATCCTGATACATTGACAGAACATGTGAAGATATCATTCCCTGGTCAATATCATAAAACCTGATATTTTCTGTGGCATTTTCCTTTTGAACAGAGGGGTAAGTTTTTTTTAAATCGGGTGGGGGACTACTGATGATTTCTAAACCTGTTAACGGTTTAATGATTCCGGTTGTGATTGTTGTTAAATCTGAATCAATCTGATTGAAAGAAAAATAGGTTTTTTGAATGGAATCAGGGTTAACCTTTAGCGTTTCAATATTATTACCAATAATTCTGTCAGATAATTTGCTTTGTGGTTCTCTTTGAAATACTACTTCTGTTTGACCGGAGTAAATACTGTCAAAGTCTACAACTGTTCCGGTAGTTTGTATAATCTGAGATATAATAACTGTATCTTCAATATCTTTTTCAGGAACTAATATTGAATCAATGATATCGGTTTCCGAATCATATACATTTGGATCTGATTTTAAACTAAAAACAGAAGGTGTAGTTAACAGGGCAGACGGAACTGAATCCGTTTTAAATTCACTTCTGCATGCTGTTAATGCAATGATAAAGAAGTATAGAGAAATCCTTTTCAAATCAAACCCATTTGTCTCCAATGGGGATTTGTTTGAAGAACTCAGAAGTGCAAAGATAGTAAAAAAACATAATTCTTTTATTATCAGGGGCTATGTCCTCCTTAAATAAAAAGAGGCTTATGATTCAGTATGATGATTGGATTTATAATATTGCAGGTTAGAAACTATTTTATTTCAAGATAGATGATATAAAAATGTTTTACTTTGAATTTTTCATACCAATCCTCAATTCCTGCATCACCAAGCATACAATAAGATTGCAGTTCAGTTCCTGTATCAATAGGTGGAGTATAAGCTAAAACAGGGAATGCAGTATTGATTGGAATCTTTACCGGGCCAGATGATGAATTGATAGCCCTTAAAGAGTAGTTTGCCTTACCATCCAGTATTTGTTCATATATCATTCCCGGATAGTTAATCTTGAGCTTGAATATATCTTTTTGTAAAATTCCTGCAAAAGTAAGGTTAAAAGAATCTGTTGAACTACCAAATCCTGCTTTGTCTGTGTAGTCAATTTCATAAATAAGGGTGTCGCCATTCATTACAATCGGAATTTGTTGTTTTTCAGAGCTGATGTTTAGATTTTTAGTAGTATTCAATTTCCCTTTTTTAAATTCTTTGATGATGACATTGAAAACTTTACCTCTCAATAAGGTATCATCACAATAAATTTTCTCCATCTGAATGTCTGATAATTCACAGATCAGTCGCAGGTTTCTGTCTTCAAGACTTTGATGAAAGATAGTTGTACTGTCTGTTTGAGAAAATGCACTTATGCCTGTAACACAAGTTATCAGTATTATTAAATTTTTCATTATAGTGTTTTTTATTAAGTCGGGTTAGTACTTTATAGCTCAATATTCATAGCTTCCTTTCTGGATTTGATTTTGAGTTTCGCATAAATATTGCTAACATGTGATTTAACAGTACTTAATCCAATATTGCATTCGTCCGATATTTCCTGATTAGTGATTCCTTGTCGTAATAAATTAAAGATTTTCCGTTCCTGAATACTCAATAATTTTAACGGATCATTTTTTGTTTTAGGATTTTTACTTATAAATCTTCCAATTAATATCCCAATAATTATGGCCAAAGCACCAATTAGTATACGGAATAAGTTTTCATGACTCTTCCGGGCAGGAATTTGTTGTCTGAAAACCTTAAAGTAACTTGATTGGTCTTTTGTCCATTTATCAAGGTAGGACTGATAAAACTGCTCGTGTAACTTATAATTTGATTCAAATTTACTTTTGTATACAGCGAACAGAGAAATCAGAAAATGAGAGCTGGTATCAGCAATAAACCTGTACTTTTCATGAATTGCTTTCTTCACAAATTCTCTTTTAATGGTCGATTCGTTAAAACTCATGGTGTCAATCTGACGATCCATATTGAGAATTTGCTGGAAAGCATTGTTTATAGTTGAGTTTGCAACCAGTATATCTGTAATTGCACTCTCGGTTTCCGGTTTCAGTAATTGAATATTAGAAGTACGGTTAGCAATTAAAAAAAGGTGATTCTCCTCTTTACCACCAATAATAATTGAGGCAGAGGGAGATCCCTTTTTTACAAAATGCAAACGGAACAGGTGATCAGATTCGGGTAAAAAACTCAAATCGAAACTAAAATGTCCGTTCTGATCAATTTTTTCCTTCTGAATAATCATGCTATTTGACATGTAATACATTGAATTAAAATCTTCAATGAATGACAAATAGACCTCCGATTCCCACTCATCACTTAAACTGATCTGACCGGATATTTTTCCTTTTTGCGATTGATTCTCTTTACCCATAAGGTTTAGATGAACCAATAACAATAAAAACAGAATTAGAAATATTTTTTTATTCGGGTGCTTCATTATTGTTTTACTCGGAAATTTTTGAACAGCTAAACGATACACTACCATGGGCCTGGTTTGGAATCAATTTGATTTTCCATTGTCCTGTAGCAGGACTGACTACAGATTTATTAAAAGTACCACTGACAATTTCATGTTTTTTGTCATTCGATTGAACTTGACTTTCTATAAAAAACTGACCTTGTTTTTCACCACTGGGATCATATACTTCAACCATTAATTTACCTTCCTTAATGGAACTTCTGACACTGATCATCATTTCGGATGTTTTTTCTAATACATAAACAGTAATGGTCTCAGTATCTGAACTACCAGCAAATTGGATGCGTCTGTTTTCACTTGATTTTGTGACCTGACCCAATGCAAAGCAAGGCGTTAAAATCATTAAAAGAATTGGTAGTTGTTTCATAAATTGTTTCATAATAATTATTTTAAGATTACAGGGCAAAATTAGATCACATGTCAAACAACCCAAAAGATTAGCGGTTTGAAAAAAGAACGAGAAAAGGACTAAAAAAGTCTATTTAGCAGAAAATAATTGTCCGGATAATCAAAAAAATGCTTTGAAAGCTAAATATTCTACCGAATGGAATTTCGGTTTAAGAAAGTTTAAAACCAAAACCAGCCATGACTTCCTGCTACAGCTCCGGCAGTTGTTATTAAGCTTATGATTAATAAAACCTAATGTGCTTTATGTATAAACCGAAAGGTTTTACCAGGATTTTTCTGCGTATACTTTTTTAAAAGTTTGTGAAGTAGAAATGGTTCCAGAATATAGAGGATAAGTGTGAAAATAATCCAAACCAATGTCATGGCATGAATCCACCAAAACCTGTAATCAAAGTAGCGGTCCCAGGCATTGAGTTCATATAACATATAAAAACCGGTTAACCCGGTAATTAAAGTTGTAATTTTTGCCTGAAGTGCAAATCTGCCTTCAATTTCCTCAAATGTTTTAATTTGTTCTTCTTTCGACTTTAACCTTCGCACTGAAGGAAGAATAACGGTTGTAACCATTGCTACACCACCAATCCAAAGGACAACAGCCAAAACATGTAATACTCTTGCAAGGGTAAAATAACTCATGCTTTTTTAATGTAATACCAAAGGTAGCTAAAAGTGATTGTAGCAAATCTGACAATAATCATGATACTGGTTGATTGATCAAAATAGCGAATAATCGATATTCTTATCCACATAATAATTACCGGTTAATATTAACTGCCTAAACAGGTGAATCTTACTATAGTTTCACTTAAAATAATTACATTTAACATCAAACCTGGTAGAGCCATTAATACTAATTGCCTTATGAAAAAGAGCCTCATTTATTGTATGATCGTATCCCTGCTATTGAGTTGTGGCAGTGACCAAAAGGATATTTCGAATCTGATTGTTGATCCAGGATTCAGTAATTATGTCAATGCCTATACTTCTGGTATTATGTCGAATAGTGACAATATCAAGGTGGTATTGATTCAACCGTTTCAGGATGCTGTGGCCGGTGAACCTGTTTCAGAAGAAGTATTTTCTTTCAATCCTGCCATTGAAGGACAGGCTTACTGGTTAAACAATCAAACTATTGAATTCAGACCTAACCAAAAGCTAAGTGCAGGGCAACAATATATTGCCAGTTTTCATTTGGGGAAATTAATGTCAGTTGAAGAATCATTTGAGGTGATGGAATTTGGCTTTATGATCATGTATCAAAGTTTGTTTGTTGACTTTCAGGGTGTAAAACCAATTGATCCGGATGATTTTTCAAGACAGGAAATTTTTGGAGTGGTCAGAACCGGTGATGTTGTAGTACCATCTGAACTGGAGGCCTGTTTTAAAGCCAGTCAGGGAGGTAAGGCACTGAATATGGTCTGGACTCACAAACCAGGTACAAAAGAACATCAATATACAATTACTGACGTGACCAGAGGACAAAAAGAAGGTTTTGTCAATTTATCGTGGGACGGGGAGGCAATAGGTGCTGAAATTGAAGATAAACAGGAAATCCGGATTCCTCCGTTGGGGGAATTTTCCGTATTGCAGGCTACTACAGTACGAGAGCCGGGTTTACATTTTTCCATACAATTTTCGGATCCGGTTGATCAGCAGCAAGATGTTACAGGATTAGTTTATCTGGCTTCCGGAGAAAAGTTAAGGTTATCTGTTGCTCAAAATGAAATCAAGGCTTACCCGGTTGGTAAGTTAAGTAGTGAGGAAACGATCATAGTGGATCAGAATATTATTAATATTAAAGGTAATCAGCTTCAAAATGCTTATCAGAAACTGGTTCAATTTAATACTGAAAAACCAGCCATAGAACTCATTGGTGATGGTGTAATTATGCCTTCAAACGGTTCATTGGACTTTCCTTTTAAAGCCATTAATCTGAAAGCAGTAAACCTGAGAATTATACAGGTTTATCAAAATAATATCACGCAGTTTTTTCAGGAAAATCAGCACAATGGCAGTTCTAACTTATCACGGGTAGGTCGGTTAGTTTATGACGGAACAGTTGATTTGGTATCGGCAGAACCATTGGATTATGGGGTATGGAATAATTTCAAACTGGACCTGAACAGGTTTATTGAATCTGAACCAGGCGCCATTTACAGAGTGATGATGTCATTTGAACGGTATCAGTCACTATACCCCTGTGGTGACAGTACAGGTATTGCGGCTCCTATGAAGCGGTCAGAGCTTAATTTTGATTCTCATCAATATTATTTTGATGCTGATGATTGGTTTGAAGGTTGGGCAGACTATAGAGAAAGAGAAAATCCTTGTTCCGACTCGTATTATAAATATTCGCCGAGGCATGTGAGTAAAAATGTTTTAGCCAGTAATTTGGGTATAATTGCGAAGTCGGGGACAGATAATGAATTTGAGGTGGTGGTTACCGATCTTAGAACGACTGATCCTATCAGGGGAGTAACAGTAGAAGCTTATAATTATCAAAATCAACTGGTAGCAACTGATGCAACCAATGGTGATGGAATAGTTCGTTTTAAGGCCCATCAAAAACCTTATTTATTGATGGCAAAAAAAGGAAGTCAGCGCGGTTATTTAAGGGTGGATAACGGATCGGCACTGTCATTAAGCTTATACGAAGTAGGAGGATCAGAAGTGAAACAAGGTATAAAAGGTTATGTATATGGAGAGCGGGGCGTGTGGAGACCGGGAGACTCCTTGTTTTTATCATTTGTATTGGAAGATAAACTCAACACTATGCCTGAATCACATCCAGTTGTTATGGAATTATATGATCCACTTGGCAAATTGTATGATAAGAAGGTGTCAATTAATGGTGTAGAGGGCATGTACAGTTTTAAATTTAAAACAGCAAAAAAAGCACCTACAGGTACATGGCAGGTTAAGACTATTGTTGGGAATTCAGAATTTCAGCAATCAGTAAAAATAGAAACAGTAAAGCCAAACCGGATAAAAATTGATTATGATTTACCTGATATTATCTCAGGAAACAATTCTGTTGTTAGTACAAATTTAACCGCAAAATGGTTATATGGTTCGCCCGCCAGCCAACTCAAAGCTCGAGTGGAAATGGAGGTGACTAATATGAAAACAGCATTTAATGGTTACGAAAATTACCAGTTTGATGACCGGTCTAACAGATTTAGAATGAATGACCCTGTTATTGCTGAAAGAACAACCTCTAATGAGGGGATAGCCAATATCAGGTTTAACTGGAAAAAGCCAGATAAGGCTCCGGGTATGCTCAAAATGAAATTTAAAACCAAAGTGTTTGAGAATGGTGGTGACTTTAGTGAGGATTATTTCTCAAAAAAATATTCTCCATACTCCAGTTATGTTGGTATTAAATTGTCGGGAGGCTCCAACTGGAGTAATGCATTAAATACTGAGGAAAACCATGCGGTATCGCTTGTAGCTGTTGATGAAAATGGCAAACGTTTGAACAGAAAAGTGAAAATTGAAATTTATAAGGTATCCTATAATTGGTGGTGGGAAGGTAATGGTGAGGATGAACTGACCAGATACGTTAACCGAAGATCATCAGACCTGGTTAAATCTGATCACTTTACAATTTCGAACGGGAAAGGAATTTATGATCTGGAATTTCCAAGAGCCGGCTGGGGTAAATACCTGATCAGAGTGATTGACCAGGTTTCGGGACATAGTAGTATGCAAGAGTTTTATGCTGATTATCCGGGATGGTACAGTGATATGGATGGTAATACCGAGGCGGCTTCAATGCTTAATTTGGAGAAAGATAAAGAAGAATATAGTGTCGGAGAGGTAGCTAAAATTACTGCACCTTCCGGAGGTATAGGAAAGTTATACGTTACTATTGAAAAAGGTGACAAAATAATTGATCAGTTTTGGGTTGATGCAAAAGAGGGTAGTACGGTATTTGAGGTGCCTACCAATAAAGATATGGCACCAAATGTTTACGTTAATGCAGTGTTAATCCAACCACACGGACAGGATAAGAATTCATTACCTATCAGAATGTATGGTGTAATACCACTTCAGGTTAGTGATCCGGAAACACATCTCGCTCCCGAAATAACCTGCCCTAAAACCATTCAGCCAGAGGCAAACTTTAAAGTAAGGGTGAAAGAAAAAAATGGTAAAAACATGGCTTATACTCTGGCAATAGTGGATGAAGGTTTATTATCGTTGACCAGATTTAAAACACCAAATCCATGGCCTACATTTTATGCAAAAGAAGCATTGGGAATCAGAAGTTGGGATATGTATAAATACGTAATGAGTGCTCAAACCGGAAAAATGACAGCTTTACTTGCTGTAGGGGGAGACGAAGGTTTGGTTTATAAGGCAGATGTCACAGCCAACAGGTTTAATTCAGTAGTAAAATATTTGGGGCCTTTCTATCTCGAAGGCGGTGAGGAACAAAGTCATACAATCAAAATACCAAATTATATTGGTGCGGTTCGGGTGATGGCAGTGGCAGCTTACGAAGGAGCCTATGGTTCAACAGAAAAAGAAATCCAGGTTAAAAAGCCATTAATGGTTCAATCAACATTACCAAGGGTTTTAGGACCATCTGAAAAAGTGACAATTCCTGTTAATGTGATTGCCATGAGCAAGAAGATTAGAACTGTAAAAGTAAAAGTTACCACTAATAATTTTTTGCTGGCCAAAGGCAGTAAGGAGCAAACAGTTAGTTTTAGTAAAACTGGTGATAAAACGGTTTATTTTAATTTTGATGTGGCCAGAAAGTTGGGAGTAGCAAAATTTAAAGTTGAGGTCAGTTCAGGCAAGGAAAAAGCTTTTGAAGAGTTGGAAATTTTAGTTCGACCATCAAATCCGGTTATTGAACAGTCTGAGTTTTCAATGGTCAGACAAGGCGAAAAATGGGATTATAACTATAAATCATTCGGAATTTCCGGAACCAATGAAGCCAAATTACAAATTTCTCAAATTCCTGATTTAAACCTGGAGAAACATTTGGGGTATTTGATTCGATATCCACATGGCTGTATTGAGCAAACAACATCAGCAGTATTCCCGCAATTATATTTAGGCACATTTGTTAAGTTGACTAAAGAAGAACAGTCTGAAATTGACGAAAATATAGCGGCAGCGTTAAGTAAATATCGGAGTTTTCAAACTTCAAGAGGTGGCTTTTCCTATTGGCCAGGAACAAATTCAGAAGAATCGGAATGGGGAACAAATTATGCCGGACATTTTATGATTGAAGCTAAAAATAAAGGGTATAATTTACCATCAGGGATGCTTAAAGCATGGATAAAATTCCAGAAAGGTGCAGCTTCACAGTGGCGCAGAAGTACTTATTTTAATTGGGGACATTATCAGGGGGATTTATCTCAGGCTTATCGTTTATACACCCTGGCTCTTGCCGGAGAACCAAATATTGGAGCAATGAACAGGTTGAGAAAAGATGTAAGGTTGAGTAACGCAGCAGCGTGGCGTTTGGCGGCAGCTTATGCTGTTATGGGTAGAAATAATACTGCGGCAGAATTAGCAAAAAGAGACCTTACAGTTGAACCGTATCAGGATATGGGATATTCCTATGGTTCCGATTTAAGGGACAGGGCAATGATATTGGAAACCATGACCTATCTTAACGAGAAAGACAGAGAAGGTCAGTTGATACTTGAAATAGCAAAAGATTTAAGTACCGGATGGCACAGTACGCAATCAAGATCATATGCATTACTGGCATTAGGAAAAAGCATTAAGGGGTCTGACTCGAATGGTAAATTCGGATGTACTGTAAGTCTGAACGGAAAAGATCAGGTAATTACTTCGGATCGTCCTGTAGTTAACTTTAAGATCAGTAAGGACCAGGTAAAATCAGGGCAAATTTCAGTTAAGAACAGTAATGACAGACCTGTTTTTGTCAGTTTTGTTCAATCTGGTATTCCAACCGAAAACAAAGTGGTCAGTAATGAAAAAGACCTTAAAATGACCATTGATTATGTTGATTTTGATGGTCGGGCTCTGAATGTAGAAAGGTTGACACAAGGGCAGGACTTCAAAGCTATTGTGAGAGTCACCCATCCGGGTATCCGAAATACATATCAGGAAGTGGCATTGAACCAAATTTTTCCTTCGGGCTGGCAAATTGTTAATACCAGATTATCGGATGATTACCAGGGTAATTCAAAACTGGATTATCAGGATTTTAGAGATGATCGCGTATACTCATATTTTAGCTTAAATAAACGTGAAACCATTAAGATTGAAATATTACTCAATGCAACCTTTTTAGGACGGTTTTATCAACCGGCGGTTTTTTGTGCACCAATGTATGATGAGCAGATTTCATCCACAAAAGCAGGAAGATGGGTAGAGGTGGTAAAAGAATAAAACTTTCAAAGACCAATAAAAGAAAGCTGATAGGTTTACTAATTGTTAGTTTTATCTTTTATTGGTTTTTCCCTGCTCAGCTCTTTGATGTCCAGTATTCTACTATATTGAATGATAGTGAGGGAAATTTATTATCAGCTAAAATAGCAAAGGATGGTCAATGGCGTTTTCCACAGGTGGATAGTATTCCTGAAGAGTTGGAGTCCTGTATTCTTTACTTTGAAGATGAATACTTTTATCAGCATCCCGGGGTTAATCCTGTTTCGTTGATCAGGGCAACTTCCCAAAATATTAATGCAGGTCACACGGTAAGTGGTGGAAGTACTATTACCATGCAGGTAATCAGGATGTCAAGGAATAATCCCGAACGATCGTACTGGGAAAAGATAAAGGAAATTTACCTGGCCTTCAGAATGGAATGGACTTATTCGAAAGAAGAGATTTTAAAACTTTATGTATCCCATGCGCCTTATGGTGGTAATGTGGTTGGTGCCGAAGCGGCTGCCTGGCGTTATTTTAACCGGCCGTTGGACCATTTGTCATGGGCTGAATATGCTACTTTAGCAGTATTACCTAATGCTCCTGCACTCATTCGCCCGGGTAAAAACAACTCAGCTTTAAAAAACAAAAGAGATCGTCTACTAAAAAAACTAATGGAAAATGAAGTCATTGATTCTTCAACATATTCTCTTTCACTTTTAGAGGAATTGCCGGGACGTCCTGTAGATCTGCCATCAAATGCTAATCATCTTCTTGAATTTTTGTCAAAAAGAGGTGGAAAAGGACAAAAAATAAGATCTACTATTAATGGCCAATTGCAGAAACAGGCTACTGAGAGTCTGAATGTGTATGTGAAACATCTTCAGGAAAATAATGTCAGAAATGCCTGTGCACTTATTGTTGATCTGGAGGAAGCCAGTATCAAGGCCTATGTAGGGAATGCCGGATTTAAAGGTGCTAATGCGGCTTTTGTTGATTTAATTCAGTCCCGAAGAAGTTCCGGCAGTATACTTAAACCCTTTTTATATGCCAATGCAGTTGAAGAAGGACAAATTCATACTTCAACCCTGGTCAGGGATGTGCCGGTTTCCATTAACGGTTTTTCTCCTTCCAATTTTAATAAAAGGTATGATGGTGTGGTACCAGCTTCACAGGCATTGTCAAGATCATTAAATATACCTGCTACTAATATTTTAAAGGAATATGGTTTGGTTCGTTTTTATGAGCAACTAAAGCGGTTAGGTTTTACAACCATTGACCGGTCGGCAGATAATTATGGATTAACATTAATACTGGGTGGAGCAGAGGTTTCACTATGGGAGGTGGCGCATACCTATGCGAATCAGGCCAGGAAATTAAATGCTTTTTTTAATGATGATGAGACTTTTAAAACCGGGCTAAAGCTGACCGATACAGACGTATTGTCTAACAGTAATGATACATACGATTATGGTACCTGGTGGTTAATAACAAAGGCACTCACAGAGGTACAAAGGCCGGGAATAGAGGAGGACTGGAAACGATTTTCATCTTCGAAAGAGGTAGCCTGGAAAACAGGAACAAGTTTCGGATTCAGAGATGCCTGGGCAGTTGGATATAATGCAAAATACCTGGTGGCAGTTTGGGTAGGTAATGCACAGGGAGATGGCCGACCGGGACTAACTGGTGTTTCAACAGCAGCACCTTTAATGTTTGAATTGTTTCGTTACCTTGGCCCTTCAAAATGGTTTCAAAAACCTGAAGCAGACCTTAAAACAGTCAATTTATGTCAAAATTCGGGATTTGCATCTACCCCAAATTGCCCCGGAGTCAAAGCAGAGGTAGTGGCAAAAAGTAAATTGCCTTCCCCTTGTCCTTATCATCAGTTGATTCATCTCGATAGTAATCATCAGCAGGTGTACAGAACTTGTTATGATGGCGGAGAAATCATTGATACAAGTTGGTTTATTTTAGGCCCGATTGTTAGTCATTACTACAAGCAAAATCATCCCGGGTACGAAAGTCCACCTGCTTTTTCAAAACTTTGCAGTGATAATGAACAGTCTGTTTTGGCCATTTTATATCCCCAGGATAAAACAGAAATTATTATTCCAAAAGATTTTGATGGCCAACCGGAAAAAGTGGTAGCTGAGGCTACGCATGAAGGGTTAAATAATATACTTTTCTGGCATTTAGATAATCGCTATGTCGGTCAAACTAATGGTAATCACCAAATGGCACTGGATATCAGTCCCGGAGAACATCAGTTATCAGTCCTGGATGAAAATGGCAATCAGTCGGTGGTTAGTTTTGTTGGGCATTAGCTTTACTAAAAACTTGTTGAACAATTTCCTTGAAATCTTTATATGCATCTTTTCCCATAATGGACTTTGAGATAATATCTAATAATGATTTGTCTTCTAAATACAGGTATAAGTCGCCATCATTTTCTTCAAACGATTTAATCAGATTCCATTTAATCTGACGATTTGAATTTGCAGATGTATATGAAATTTCCTTGTCATTAAACGAAAAAGTAAATTGCTTTTCAGATAGAATAAAGCTCTTTTTATAATCACGTTCAAATTTTAAGTAATAAAATCTGTAGGAAATAAATACATACAATAGAAACAGGACTATAATTGAACTCATAATTATACCAAAATAGAAGCTAATCTTAATTTCTAAAATTAAACCAATTAAGAATATCAAAGTGCTTAGCAGAAAAAGTAGTAAATAAGGAAATCTGGTTAATACCTTTTTACGCTCGTAATTGTAGTACTTCCTGAAAAGGCCTAAATTAAGTTTGATATCAGTATCAATTTCTATTGTTCTCAATTTTTAGTATTAAAGTGGTGAATAATAATATGAGAGATAGTTTAAGTCTTTTAAAAAGGTCAAAACCAACTACCCATACTTTTCTTTCCACAAATTCTTTATGGTTTGAGCAATGTCCTGTTCCCGTTTTGAACTGCCTGGTGTAAAAAGATTAGTGCCTGAAATTTCGTCCGGCATAAACTCCTGTTGGACAAAATTACCGGGATGGTCATGAGAGTATTGGTAGTTGTCACCATAACCAAGGTCTTTCATCAGCTTTGTGGGTGCATTTCTAAGATGAAGTGGAACTGATAAATTACCTGTTTCCTTAACCAGTTTTTGCGCTTTACCAATGGCTTTATAAGCACCATTTCCCTTAGGAGAGGTGGCCAGATAAATAACACATTGTGACAAAATAATTCTGCTTTCAGGATAGCCTATTATATTTACAGCCTGAAAACAATTATTGGCCATAATCAGAGCATTTGGATTAGCCAGACCGATATCTTCGGCAGCTGATATTAAAAGACGTCTCGCAATAAATTTTGGATCTTCCCCAGCTTCTACCATTCTTGCTAACCAATAAACTGCAGCGTTAGGATCACTGCCACGTATCGATTTGATAAATGCTGAAATGATATCGTAGTGCTGTTCTCCGTTTTTATCGTAAATGGGTAAATTTTCCTGAATAATTGATTGTACCACTTCGTCAGTGATTTCAATGTCATCAGAACCAATTTGAGAAATAACCAATTCCAGTGCATTAAGCAGTTTTCTGGCATCTCCACCTGAAACTTTTAATAAGGCATGCGTATCAGTCAGTTTGATGTTTTTTTTACTTAAAACAGTATCATTTTCAATGGCATTAGTTAAAAGAAAAATCAATTCTTCCTTTGAATGGTGTTTTAAAGTATAAACCTGACAACGGGAAAGTAAAGCTGAAATGACTTCAAATGACGGGTTTTCGGTTGTAGCACCAATTAAAGTGATAATACCCTGCTCAACGGCGCCAAGTAATGAATCTTGTTGTGATTTGGAAAACCGGTGGATCTCATCAATGAATAAAATGGCATTTTGGTTGCCAAATAAGCCCTGGCTTTTAACCTTTTGAATGATTTCCCTGATATCCTTAACACCAGAATTAATGGCACTTAAATTATAAAAGGGACGACTAACCGTATTAGCTATAATCTGAGCCAAAGTGGTTTTTCCTATACCCGGAGGGCCCCAGAATATCATTGATGGAATATTACCAGATTCAATGGCTTGTCGCAGTCCGCTACTCTTACCTAAAATATGATGTTGACCAATGTAAGTGTCCAACGAATCGGGACGCATACGTTCGGCTAATGGCGTAAAATTCATTGTTAAGCGTTTTTATGCTTCCACCTTTTATGCGACCATAACCAAAATTGTGGTTTGTCCCGAATTATCCCTTCCAGTAAGGTGGAATATTTATCCGTAATATAATCATTATTTGTCTCTTCCGGACTTTCAGTGATGGTATTAAACTCCACTTCGTAATACCCTCGTTTCAATTTATTGGAATGACCAAACAAAACGACATAATCATACTTTTTAGCCAGTTTTTCCGGACCAATATTCCAACCTGTTTCCTGGTTTAAAAAGCTGTTCCAGTAAGCCTTTCTGTGGTTGGTCGGAGATTGATCGTTTACAATAACCATTAATTTTGGTTTATTACCATTTTCCTGAAAAAAAGAAAATACCTTCCGGGTTTCAATTAACTTCATCCCGTTCCTTTTCCTGGAGTTCAAAAGGATTTTATCAAAGAAATTATTTTTTAACGGTTGATAAAGCGAGTAAGGTTTATGTTTAATGACTTTGGGTAAGCTCAATGCATAAAATTCCCAATTATTGTAATGTCCGCACAGAACAAGAACGTTTTTTCCTTTTTTATACAAGTTATCTAAAAGTTCGGGATTCTTGATTTTAGTTCTGCGCATCACTTCTTTCTCCGAAATACTGATTGACTTAATACTTTCGAAGATAAAATCAGTGAAGTGCCTGTAAAATTGTCGTTCAATTTTTTTTATTTCTTCAATTGATTTTTCAGGAAATGCTTTGAGCAGGTTTTGACGAACTACCTGACGTCTGTACCTGACAATCCAAAAGGTTAAAAAATAGATGATATCAGAAAAAAAGAATAGGATTCCTAAAGGCAAAAAAGACAGTGGCTTTATTACCAGGAAATACATCAATCTATCACCAATTTTTATCATTAAAAATATTAGGAAAAACTGCAAATTTAAAAGGATAAACGGAATCTGAACGGTATTATTTAAATTAATTCAAATTTTATTGAATTAATCATGGAATCTTATTTGCATTATCTAAACAATATTATTTTTGTAGGGTAAGTATGAAACACAAGCGATTTTTATTATTGTTTTTTATTTTTTTGGGACTCGTGGCTTACGGTGGCAGACTTAAAAGTGCTTTTAAAGCACTGGAAGTTTACAATTATTTCAGTGCCAAACAAAAATTAGAAAAAACAGTAAAGCGTCACCCCGTTGCTTCGAATTACGGGTTAAGCATTATTTATTTAAGAAATGATAATCCGTTTCATAATATTGATTCCGCATATAATAACATTCTGAGAGCTACTGCGCTTTATTCGGGAATAAAAAACAAATTAAAACTTAAATATGCCAAATTCGGGGCAGATAGTTTGAGTATTTTTAAGCAAAGAGATATGGTTTCAGAAGCCATGTTTAATCGCGCTGTATCAGTTAATTCAGAATTTGGTTTTCAGGATTTCATTCAAAAAAATCCGTGGAGTATATTAGTTGATGACGCTACAGTTTTAAGAGATAGTTTATTTTTTGTTGAAGTATTATCAGGTCACAAAGCCAAAGATTTTAAGGCTTTTATGGATAAATACCCGAATTCAAAATACTTTAAAAGTGCAAGCGAAAATTACGAAAGACAATTGTATGTAGAGCAAACCAGGCGGGACAATTTAAAATCATATGTCAGTTTCATTAAAAATCATCCGGAGAATGCTTTCAGAATTGATGCCGAAGATCGTATTTATGAAATAGAAACGGCTTCGGGGTCGGTAGTTTCGTATGAAAATTTCATTAATACCTATCCAAATAACAAAAATATCCCACAGGCCTGGCGCGAACTATATGATGCCTTTTTAGTTGAAAATGTATCTGAAAATGCAATTTCAGATTTTTTATTACGTTATCCTGGTACACCATATAAAAAGGAGGTAGAGAGAGAATTGAGATTGTCAAACACCTATTTTTATCCTGTTCAGAGTAATAATACATGGGGCTTTATCAGTGAAGAAAATTTGTTTAAAATTTCAAGTAAATATCAATATGTTGAGCCGTTTAGTGAAGGGCTGGCAGCCGTTACAATAAACGATAAGGTAGGCTATATTACAAAAACAGGAGATCTGAAAATACCTTGTCAGTTCGAGGATGGCTCTGCTTTTAGCCAGGGATATGCCATGGTAGAATATAAAGAATTATACGGTTTGATTAACCGTCAGGGTAAATTTATTATACCTGCCGAATATGAGGATTTGGGAACAGTTTCTGACGGATTCATTCGGTTTTTGTCGGAAGAAAAGTATGGTTATTTTGATCGAAAAGGAAATATTAGAATTCATCCTGTTTTTACTGATGCCTTCGATTTTAAAAATGGTCTGGCCAAAGTTAAGTTTGAAAATAAATGGGGGATAATCAATGATAAAGCAAACTATGTCATTAACCCTGAGTATGAGAATCTGTCTAAAATTAATGATAGTGTTTATGCTTTAAAAAATGATGATTATTGGGGGGCTCTGGATTTAAACTTAGATACTGTAATACCCTTTAAGTACGATTATATTGGAACTTATTCAAATGGACTTTACATGGTCACAAAAAACGATTCATTCAATTATGTTTCGTCCGGAGGAGCATTAGCCTTGAAAGAGAATTGGCAACCAGTTTATCCTGAATATAAGATATTGGCAAAGTATGCCGGAAAGCCGATTTTAGTAGTTACTGACGAGGGCTATAATTATTTGACATTGGAAGGGAAACTGGTTTTTAAGTATGGAAAAGAGAGCCTGAGTGCCTATGATAGTATCATTAGTTTCAGCAAGGGTAATAAGTGGGGATTCCTTAGCCCTGATCCCCCAAAAGAGATCATTGAACCAAAATATGATGCGGTTAAAGCTTTTTATAATGGATATGGTGTCGTATCTTTAGGTACGAGTTGGGGAGTAATTGATGTAAATGATCAACCTGTGATAGATTTTGGTTATGACGAAATTGAGTTTTTAAACGATACCCTTTTAATTGTTCGTCAAAGTGAACGGTATGGATTATTAACCATTGAAGGTGATACCCTCATACCCTGCATTACAAGAGGAATTGAACCTTATCACAATACGATCGTAAGCATTAGTACACACGAGCATTTTGAGTATTATAATTATGCTACGGGAAAGTGGATTCGAAAAGAAAATGAATAAGTGGATCAGTTTTTAATAAATATTGAAAAATACAGGTATGCCATTTTGGGTACAATACTGTTCCATATTCTGATTTTTGTGGTTTCCAGTTTTACTTCCGTACAACCTGTCACTAAAATGCCTGATGAAGAAATCAGGATGGAAATTCCATTGGATGACATAGAGTTTGAACCGGAAATTGAAGAGATTTTAGATTTAAAAAAGGAACCCATTCCCACCGAAAATGTCTCCAATCTGGCTGCTGATGCAAACGATACCCGAGAACGGGACTATGAAAACTTTTCAACTAATAAAGATGAAATCGACCAGGCCGTTTTAGATGATGCCAAAG
This sequence comes from Putridiphycobacter sp., assembly GCA_965230195.1. Classification (GTDB taxonomy): domain Bacteria; phylum Bacteroidota; class Bacteroidia; order Flavobacteriales_D; family Crocinitomicaceae; genus Putridiphycobacter. Next base: position 4,050,119 of record OZ245997.1, on the reverse strand, counting down.
AGTTGGAAGCTCAATTTTTTAAAGAAGCAGCGGCTAATAATCCTAATCATGTAAATACCCAGACTCAGTCAAATGTGGATGTGGAAACGAATGCTACAAAAAAAGATAAACCTAAAGATAACCCTACTTTAAGTGGTGGAGCAGATAATGCTTTTGCCGGTGAAGTGATGATATCGTATAATTTAAAAGGCCGGAAAGCTTATGCCTTGCCTAATCCCGGTTATACCTGCAATAGTTCCGGAACCATTGTGATACAAATTAAAGTAGACAATTCGGGAGATGTAAAAGACATTAAGTTTTTAAGTAATTTATCATCCGGAGCTTCAGAGTGTTTGGTTGAAAGGGCTAGTAACTATGCTAAAAAAGCAAGGTTCGATTTCAAATCAGGAGGTGTACAAACCGGGACAATTACTTATAAATTTATGGCCAGATGAGTATAAAAGATACCATCAGAAAGCTGACCCCAACGGTGCTTTTAAATTGGAATAGAAAAAGGAAAAAGGAAAACCGAAATAAAGTCCTTTCTGCTCAAAAAAAACAGGGAAAAGCATTATCGGAAAGTGATTTAATCGAGAATTTTAAAAGAATAGGTATTCAGTCGGGAGATACTGTTTTAGTACATTCGGCGCTGAGTAGAATTGGTTATCTGGAAGAAGGACCCAAAACATTTGTTGATGCGCTGCTGAGTGTAGTTGGTGATGCAGGACACATTCTAATGCCAACTTCACCCAATAATGTTTATCAGTTAAATTATATCAGGAACACACCTTTTTTTGATGTGAGAAATTCACCTTCAAAAACTGGTAAAATTACCGAATACTTCAGAACAATGCCGGGAACAGTAAGGAGTATCCACCCCACCGAACCGGTATCAGTTATCGGTCCCGATAAGGAGAAATTTACTGAGGGACATTTTAATGCATTAACCCCTTACACAAAGGAAAGCCCTTTTTATAAAGTGGGTGAAGCAAATGGAAAAATATTATATGTAGGGGTAACATTGGCAATGGCCGGAACAAGTTTGCACACACTTGAAGATGCAGTAGATAATTTTAAATACCCGATATATTATCCTGATGTGTTCGATTTTGAGGTAATTGATTATGAAGGGAAGAAGCATAAGGTAAAAACCAAAGTACATGACCCTGAATATTCTAAAAAAAGAAAATGTGACGATTTGATCCCCTTATTTGAAGAAGCCGGTGTATTAGAAAAAGTTAAAGTAGGGCAGGCTGATACACTTTTGGTTGATGCCCGTGGTTTTTTTGATAATATGGTTAAATGGTATAAGGAGAGTGGTATAACCATGTATACACCAAGAGGGTAAGTTTATGATGCTAAATACACCAACTCGTCTTCAAACGATAAATCATCCTGTTTTTAGTGCTAACAAACTTGAGGTTTTTATGAAGCGGGATGATGAAATTCATCCTGAAATTTCAGGTAATAAATGGCGTAAACTAAAATTTAATATCGAAAAATTTAGGCAAGGGAAGTATGATAAAATTCTAACTTTTGGTGGTGCCTATTCAAATCATATTGCAGCAACCGCCAAATTGGGGCAAATGATGAATATTCCAACAATTGGAATCATCAGGGGAAATGAATTGAATGAAAATTCTAACGAAACATTAAGGAAAGCTGCTGAAAATTTAATGGCGCTTCATTTCGTTGACCGTGAAACCTACCAATACCGATATGAGCGTTGGTATCATGAAGATCTTAGGAATCAGTTTGGAAATGTATTGATCATTGAAGAGGGAGGTGCTAATTTTCTGGGCATGATTGGTTGTGCTGAGATTGTTGATGAAGTAAAAATCAATCCCGACTATATGGTTACAGCAGCAGGAACAGGGACAACGCTATCCGGTTTACTTTATGGATCAGAATGTAATGTAATCGGTATTCCGGTTTTCAAAAATGGTGGTTTTATTGCTAAGGAAGTTGAAGAACTGTTAAAAATATCAGGATTAGGGGAGTATGAGGTTAATGAGAAACAGGAAAAACTCCATTTGGAAACCAGGTTTCATTTTGGAGGATATGGAAAGTACAATAAGGAACTCATTGATTTTATCAACGCATTTTATACCGAAACATCAGTTAAGTTGGATCAGGTTTATACCGGTAAAATGGTTTATTCATTCATGAAAATGATCGAAGAAGGTCATTTTAAACCACATTCTAAAATTGTTTTACTCCATACCGGTGGACTTCAGGGACTGAGTAGTGTCAGACATGATTTGACTTTTGAAATTTAGATTTTTCCTCAAAAATTGGCTTAGTATTAAAGCACTCCGGCAAACTGGTTTTGGACTTTAAATGTCCTATTTCTTTAACAAATCCTTCATACTCAGCAACCCTCAAAAAAGAATTCCGTTTTATTTACAAGCTGAGGTCTTAGATCTTGGAAACTAAACCCAAAAAACGTGAATATGTCTGTATTTATCCGGAACATAACAATATTGTTATTGTTTTCTTCTTTTACTAATTCCCTGTATGCCGGACATGAGGCCGGGGCTATGATTACTTATTTACCAACCGGTGTTCCCGATCAATATGAAGTAACACTTGAGATTTATACAACTTGTAGTGTTCTTTCTCCCGGAACAACAGCAACTATTGATTTTTGGAGTGATTGTGGTAATCCAACTGTTTCTTTAATTTTAAATCTTGAGTCTACCGAGAGTATTTCGCAATATTGCTCCGATCCACAATATCAAAGTGAATGTGATGGTGGAACATATGTAGGTTATTTGAGAAAATCATTTAAAGGGCTGGTGACTTTACCTTCAACCTGTAATCAATGGCATTTCAGTTATTCAAATCCTTCGTCAAGAATATCTGATAATATAAATCTGGGTGGTGTTTATGTGGAATCAACAGTAAATACGACTAATAATATTGAAAATACATCTCCAATAATTATTACACCACACATTCCCTTTGTGTGCCTGAATGTACCGGTTACGTGGAATTTTGGCATAATAGAGCCGGATTGTGATTCGCTGGTTTATAGTCTGGTAAGCCCTCAAACAGCGTCAGGAGTAAATATAGGTTTTCTTCCAGGGTATTCTGCAACCAGTCCTATTCCGGGTATATCAATTAATCCGGCAAATGGTAATCTTAGTTTTACCCCGTCTTCATTAGGGAGTTTTACATTGGCCATTAAAATAGAAGAGTATAACCAAAATGGTACTTTAGTTGGAACTGTGGTTCAGGATTTTCAGATTTATGTTCTCAATTGTACCAATAATGCACCGGCTTTTGATGCAAACATTACCAATTTTGATAATAATAATACAGGTGCTTCATATGATCCTTCAATGAACATGGTTTCAATGTGTGACGGAGATGAATTCTGCTTTGATCTGACTTTGACTGACTTTGATTTAAGCGATACACTGGGTATTTCATCAAACTTAACATCAGCATTACCCAATGCCACAATTTCATTTTCAGGAGTTAATCCTGTAACAGCAAATGTCTGTTGGGTTTATGATCCGGATTATACTGAAAATGTTGTTTGGTTCCAGGGAAGGGATAATGCTTGTGAAATTAATGGATTGGATTTTTTCAGTATAAAGTTGCATTTACCTGTTGTATTGGATATTTCGTACCGGGATTCTATTTGTGGAGATTTGGATGCAGAGCTGGAAGTGTCGGGGACAGATGCTGTAACATGGAGCGTGATTTCAGGTGATCCTATAGTAATAGGCTCTAATTTTTCGTGCAATAATTGTGTTGATCCCATTGCAACACCTGCAATAACCACTACTTATTTGGTTGAAACAGGAAGCGTTTGTTTGGAATCCGATTCAGTAACAATAGTAGTGGTAGATGGCAACCTGGGAAATTTAAATACTGAGATTCTGCTACCTGACACCGCGGTATGTACCGGAACTTGTATACAGATAGATGCCGTTTCAGAGGTTGAAGTCGAAGATGTATTCACCAGCCAGTTTAGCAGTAGTACGAATGTATTTATTGGCACAAACTCTACTGTAAACAGTCAAATATTTGTCAGTAACGTATCCACAGGGTTTGATACAATTACTGTAGGATCAATTAAGGAAGTTTGTTTTAATATAGAACACGATAATGTTGAAGATTTAGATGTCTACTTAAAGGCGCCAAATGGTGCATTATTTGAATTAAGTACTGGTAATGGTGGTGCCGGAAATGACTATGCAAACACTTGTTTTACAATTGATGCCGGTACTCCGGTTATTAATGGAAGTGCACCATTTAGTAATGATTTTGTTCCGGAAGAAAATACTTTAGACAGTGCATTTAGTGATGGGGGAGTTGGTGTATTTGGTCCCTGGTCAATTCAGGTCACAAATAACAGCAGTACACTTTTTGGATTGATTGATGATTGGAATATTACGTTTTGTAAGCCACTTGTTTATAGTATTGGTTCAGACTCAATAGTCTGGAGTAACTTAGACGGAATGCCAACCGGGCAGCCAATTGCTGATCCTCTGCTATGTCCTACACTTGGAGGGGAATATATTTTAACAGGATATGATATTCACAATTGCTGGAGTAGTGATACTATAAATATCTCGGTTTTGCCATCATCAGGTGCTGGTAATGATACCATTGTAGAATTGAGTGTTCATGCGGGTCAGGTTGATTTGTTTGATTATTTGGGAGGGAATCCTGCCATAGGTGGGGTTTGGGAAGATTCCTTATCAGGGTTTTCAATAAGTGGTATTGTTAATCCGGATACATTGGTTGATATGAGTACTTACCTATATATTACAGTTAATGCAAATGGATGTCCGGATTCTGCCTATCTAACTCTTGATATTATTGATTATTGTGTAGCGCCTGCAACACCTAACCCCAATATTTTACCGCTTCCAAATGCAGGTAATGATACTACTGTTAATCTTAACGAATCATTAGTAACGGTTGATCTGTTCGATTATTTGGGAGGGAATCCTGATCCGGGTGGTTACTGGGGGTTTCCTTTAGGAAATAATTTCAATCCTGTTGTGACTGTTAATTTATTACCAGCAACAAGTACTTACTATTATATAGTTGAAAATGGTAACGGTTGTGTTGATACAGCTTTTTTGCAGGCTAATGTTGTAGATGATTTGGGACTGGATAAATCCTTATCTCAGTTTAAGTTTAATGCTTATCCAAATCCTGTTAATGGTATCTTGACAGTGCAATATGAAAAACCAGTGAATGTAGGAGGAGTAAGCTTTACGCTTTATTCACCCTCAGGAGAAAAGATACAGGTTCTGAAAATTTCTAAAAATGAAATAGATGTTTCAAATTTAGCTAATGGAATGTATTACCTAAAAGTTGAGCATAGCGGGGGAGGAAGTGCTGTAAAAATGATAATCAAGAATTAGATGATCTGTTCTGGTACATTTCCTTTAACGTATAGATTTCCTTAAAATTCCTGGTGTTAAAAAAGGTGGAAAACATGAGCAGGTAAGAGCGTCTTTTTTTCTCTATTACAAAGACGTTTTTATTATCATTAACATCTTTGAAAATATAGTAAAGAAGCTCAGTGCAGTAAAATTTTTCGGGCGTTAACAAGCTAAAACGGTGATCGAAAGGAATACGTTGATTCAGATAATACTTTGCTCTGTTAAAAATACTGTCACCGATATTTTCTTTAAAAACCGGCCGACAGATAAATAGAGCAGAATCAGCGGTTAGATTAACAAAGCGTTTTAAACTTGTTGTCTGGACGCCATCAATTTCCTTGTCGCTGGCTTCGGAGCCAAGGGTATGAATAACACCCCAACCATTTTTACCTTTATAAATAATGCCGCAATGTGTATAGGGTTCACCGGTAGCTCTGCTCAAATGAAAAGAAAGGGGACCATCCCCGCGGCGAATGATAATATCACCATTTTGGAGTTGATTGACAATACTATCCGGGAGTTCAGGTTTGATAATTTCGTGATGGTATGACTCTCCTTTGATGCCTGCATAATCATCAGAACAGGCACTTAAGGTAAAAATGGTCAGTATAAGTATTAAAAGTCTTTTCATTTATCATAAAAAAGCCCATCAACTATACTGCTGATGGGCTTCAATGAATTAAATATTATTTTAGTGGCTGTGATCGTGACCATCACCATGGTCATGTCCTTCATGTTCATCAGTCATTACTGATTCTTCCATTGGCATATCATCCATCATGTCGTCTTCACCTAAGCTCATGTCTCCAAAGTCAGGCATTGCCATATCTTTAGTCTGAGAAGATACTTTCCATTTTCCTTCTATTTTTTCAAGGTCATACTGGAACGAATCATATTTATAATCCATGAAAATAGCAGTGTCAATTCTTCTTTCAGTACACTTACATTTTGCAGTTTCACTTTCTTGGTCTATTTCACAATTAATCTCAATGATTTTAGTCTCATAGCCTTTGGTATCATCATCTTTCATTTGCTGAACAGTTTCACTGGCAGTTCCTGTTGATACCTCTAAAGCTTTATCATATTCAGCACTGGCAATTGACGTAACGTATGCTTTCGTTGCACCTTCTGGTCCACTGCTTGAACCTCCGCAAGACAATAATAAAACGCTCAATGCACCGAATAACAAAGTTTTTATTTTCATTTTAAATCAGATTAAATTATAAGTGACAAATGTAAGTTTCTTTTTTGATAAATCAAATTTATCCGGGAGATTAACAAAGTTTAAGGATTTTAATTTTTTTTGTTTTTCCTACAATATTCAAATAAAAAATCCGTTAATATTGAAAACCTAAATAAAATAAAGCGCCTATGGCAAATTGCTACCTTGTTAAAGAAATTAAAACTTCAGAAGAACCTCAAAAACCAAAAAAAGATGTACTGAGAAATATATTAGATTTTTCGAAGTCCCTGGAGGTCAAAAAATCAAAGAATGATATTTATGTTGAAGTTATGTTGAACTAAAAAAAAATCCCGCTTCTGGCGGGATTTTTTTATTCTTCTTCTGAGGCGTCAGTTTCGCCCTTTATTATAATATTTTCTTTTACCAGTATATTATACCATTGGAAAAGTTTTTTCAAATCAGCATCATAAACTCTGTCCTCATCATAGTCAGGTAAAAATTCCACAATTCTTTCACGTAATTTATGTCCTGCCTCTTTATGATTAATTGAAATCTGATAATCTTCAAAATCAGCTAATTTTTGGTAAACATCAACTAAAGGAACATCTTCTTCATAAGTGTAAATACTAATATCCTCAAGAGCAGAAACCTTATCAGTTGAGAATATTGGAAATTTACGATTATCTCCTAAGGCTTGTACAATAATGTTGTTTCTTCCCTGTGCGGCTACTTTATATAATCCGGGCTTACCGGAAATTGAGATGATACCTTTTAAATCCATGTTGTCTTAAAAATTTGAGCGCAAATTTATAAATTTTTTTTATTGTTTAACGAGTTTAATCGTTTTGTAACTATTATTATAATTTAATTGAATAAAGTACAAGCCAATTGGTAAATCCGGCAGACTGATAGATATAAACAAGTCTTCAGAATCAATATGAACAAGGTTGTATACTAACCGACCTCTGATGTCGGTAATAGCAATATCTACATCATAAAAATTATTTTTGATGATCTGGAAGTCATCAATAAAAGGGTTAGGAAAAACGATAAATTCATTTTTCTTTAATTCATTGATAGTCGAAATGTCAATATCACTGGCATCTGATATCAAATAACAACCATCTTTACTGGTGACTTTAACCTCATAAATTCCTGAAACTTCAGGGTTAAAAAATTGTTCAGTACCGTTATTTATTGCTACATCATCAATAAACCATTGATGTTGGTAAGCCGGTGTTGTGACTAAGCCACCACCAATAATATTGATAATCGGGTCAATTGGAATTTCTCCATCTACAACCATTACCGTATCAGAATAGCCTCTGCAACCTTTTTCATCTTTGGTGATGACATATATCTCGGCATCTGTCAGTACCGATATGTTTTTTGTAGTGTCATTACTGCTCCAGGAATAGCTGGTATAGTCATTGACGGTCGCAAAATAGGCTGTATCATCACAAATCAGGGTATCACTGATTAAGTCCGGATAATAATTAGTTGAGTTTAATAATTTAAAAGCACTGATTTTGCCATGTCCATAGGCAAAATTGGGTGTTGACCCGGTAAAATTATCTTCATGTGCATTATTCAATAAATCTGTTCTGAAATCGGCGTAAGTTGCAACATTACATTTTTCAAGGTAAAGCGCTGCAATACCTGCAATAACCGGCGAAGCCATGGAAGTACCACCATTTCTGACATGTTTTAATCCTTGGGCAAGTGAATTTCCACCACTGCTAATCAGGTTATCGATTAAATATTGTGGGCATGCACTTAAAGTACCATCTCCGGTGGCTGAGATATCAGGTTTGACATAATTTTTTCGGTTTGGACCTTTACTTGAATTAATGGATAGTTTTCCCGGTGTATGGTTAAAGGTGTATACGTCTCCGTTCTGATCAATATAGTTCAGTTTATTGGCTACGTTTGCAACAGTAATAACGCTTTCGAGGCAAGCCCATGAACTAACTGTACTGATCAGTGAATCAGGAAGGTGGTAATGGGAAATATCGTCAAATTCAGCTACGTCAGGTAAATTATCCTCCCTTATTTTTGACAATCCAATCGCGAATCCCGACCATAAATCATAGGACCCGCTTCCGGTAGTCATAAAACGATAAAGATATCCGGTTGAGTCAGGGTTTTCAAGTACAGCTTCAATGTGGTACACACCATTGACTTCTTCACAAAAGAAGCTGACAGGACTGGCTTTCTGTCCGTCGACCATTATAGAGTCTTCAGTAGTTAAATTAATCAGGGAGCTGATTGTATAAAACTGGGTTCTGCCTTTAAATTCAAAATCAGGGATTTCCTGATCGGCTCCAAAAGCAAATTCCACATCTTTAAAATCAGCAGTGTCGGCCCATAAATCAAAATAAACTGCAGGTGACCCCAAAGCTGAATTCATATTGACTTCGAACCAGGTAAAGGATGTATCTGAGTCGACTTCACCGCGAACATGGTAACGATCCCAATTTCCTGAGTTTCCTGCAGCAGCCACAACAATTCGTCCGGGTTTAGCGTTAAGCAGGCTGTCTACTACTAAACTGGCCGGATCAGTGCCATCATGACTGCCCAGATAAGTGCCAACACTGGTGTTAACAACGGCCGGTTTACCTAGGGAATCTGCTACTGCAAATACAAAATCTATGGCATCTGCCACGGTCAGGGTCCAGTTTTCCAGCGAAAAACTGGTTTCTATCATGATAATATCACATTCAGGAGCCACACCGGTATGTTTATGAATAGCACGTCCGTTTCCAGAACCTGAACCGGCCACTGTACTACCATGGGCATGATTATCGGTTGAAGTACAAATTCCATTGTCAATATCCTCATTGGTCCATACCTGACCATATCCATATTTGGCAGGTGTTCGTGTAGCATGAACAGGTAATGCCTGATCCCAGTATCTGATAACTCTTGTTGAACCATCACTATTAATAAAATCCTCATGGGTATAATCAATACCAGTGTCAATATATCCCATAATAATGTCTTTACCTCTGTACCTTGTGTCCAGGGGCGCTGCCCCGGCGTGAACAGAGTCAACGTTTTGGTTCAGTCTCATGGTATCGTTCAGCATTCTTGGAGCAGATGGAGTAAAGTATACCTGCTCAACAGTATTTTCATTTAACATGCCAGCCAGTTGAACTGAAGAACAACGAATAAAATGCCAGTCGGCGGTTGAATATTTATAATGAACAGTACGTGCTTCCTTTATTTTTTGAATATCGCCCTTAACAGCATAGTCAGACACCAATTGAGGTGATTTTTCAAGATGTTTTTGAAAACTGATACTTCCCCGATTTTTATTTTGACCAAATGCGGAGAGTGATAAACAACAGAAAAAAAATAGTAATATTCTCATTTTTTAGCAATGCTATATCTAACAGACGAATAAACCTCTGATAAGGTTCGTCACAAATTTACATTATTTTTGGTACGATCACAATTAAAAATCAACCATTAATATATAAGTCAAAGCAGTTTTGCATTATTATTACTAATTTAGCGAAAATTTAAAAATTGAAAGATGAAGTTTAAAGCACTATTGTTTGTATTAACATTAATGTTATCATATGTGGGGATGTCCCAGGATGTGAATAAAAAGATTTTGAATTGGTATAATGGCAAAAAATATGGCATGAGTACCGATTTAGCTTATAAAAAATTATTAGCTGCTAAAAAATCAACCACTGTGGTTGTTGCAGTAATTGATTCAGGGGTTGATATTGAGCATGAAGATTTAAAAGGTGTGATCTGGACCAATGAAGATGAGATTCCAAATAACGGTATTGATGATGATAAAAACGGTTATATTGATGATGTTCACGGATGGAGCTTTTTAGGAAACACTAAAGGAGAGAATGTAAAAGAGGAGCAATTAGAAATGACCAGAATTTATGCTCGTTATGAAACAAAATATGACGGTAAAAGTTATGTTGATTTAAATGATGAGGAGAAAAAAGAGTATGACCTTTATAAAGAAGTAAGAGAGTTAGTTGAGAAAAACCTGAAAACTAATAAAGGGACTTTAGAAAAAATGGCTCCGGTTGTAAAAATTTACACTGAAGCTGATGAAAAGGTAAAAAAGCATTTAGGTCGTGATTATACTATGAAAGACTTAAAGTCTTTAGCTAAAGATGAAAAAGTAGGAGAGGATGCTTCTAAATTATTAAAGGTAAAAGGAGCTGCAGGTGTTGAAGGATTGTCAGGATATATGGATTATCTTGAGAATCAGGTAAACTTTTACTACAATAAAGAATTTAATGCCAGAGAAATATTAGGAGATGATCCAAGTGATTTTTCTGATGTGAATTATGGATCAAATGACGTTGAAGGACCGGATGCAATGCACGGAACACACTGTTCAGGTATTATTGCTGCTGTAAGAGGAAACGGTATTGGAAATGATGGTGTGGCTAATGATGTAAGAATCATGTCAATCAGAACAGTGCCTGACGGAGATGAGAGAGATAAAGATGTGGCTTTAGCAATTCGTTATGCTGTAGATAATGGTGCAAAAGTGGTTAACATGAGTTTTGGTAAAGCTTATTCACCTTATCAGAAAGAGGTAATTTCTGCCATCAGATATGCTGAGGAAAAAGGAGTGTTATTAGTACACGCTGCCGGAAACTCAAGCAAAGATATTGATGTTGAGAATAATTTCCCAAGACCACAATACGCTTCAATGAGTTCAAAATTTACAAACTGGATCGAAGTAGGAGCCTCTACAAGGTATAAGAAAAGATTGGCTGCGTCATTCTCAAATTATGGTGACCAAATGGTTGATGTTTATGCTCCTGGACTTGAAATTTATTCAACTGTACCAGAAAGTGAGTACGAAACTACTCAGGGTACAAGTATGGCAGCACCAATGGTAGCAGGAGTTGCTGCTTTATTGAAGTCATACTATCCTTCTTTAACAATGGTTGAAATCAAGGAAATTATCTTAAAATCAGCTAAAGATGTTTCAGCAAAAGAAACACCAAGACCTGGTTCTGAAGATAAAGTACCTTTTAAAGAACTTTGTGTTACCGGAGGTATTGCTAATGTTTACAATGCAGTATTAATGGCTGAAGAAAAAGTTGCTTCGAAAAAATAATTTAAGAAGTCTATATAATTCTAAATGCCGCATTTGAATATGCGGCATTTTTTTTGATATAATTTCAAAGTTTTTAATACGTTTACTGTTCAATTTTATTGATTATGCAAAAAGGAATGATTTTATGTTGGTTTACCCTGATGCTTGGTTTGGTTCATTCGCAGGATATGACTGCTTATCAGGAAACGAATAACAGGTTTTACATTTTTGATAAGGGTAGTATTACCCTGACTGAATTTCAATCCGTTTCCGATTTATTAGTCGGTAATCAATTTATTGCCTACGCTAATTCCAGAGGAGATTACAGTGCCGTATATAACAAACAAAAGATAACTTTGACTCAGGGTAAAACAGAGCTAATCGGGACAAATAATTTTTTAGCCTACCGTATTTCAAGTGTTTTACGTGTTTTTGATCGGGGAAAAACGACACTTTTAACTTCTTATGTGGGATCCTTTGGTGTTGGAGATAGCCTGGTAGTCTTTCAGGACAGAGTAGGTGGCAATTTAAAATACTTTTATAAAGGTAAAATTATTGAGTTTGCACAGGTATTAGGCGATTATCCGATCGATCCAAGTACTGTGGGGGCAAACGTATTCGTCTATAAAGACAATGCAGATAATTACAAAGCTTTTTACAATAACGAGTTTTATGACCTATTCAGATCAGCAGATCATTCAAAATTCAGTGCCGGCCTAAACCTGATTGCTTTTAACGACTACCAGAACTATACGTTTTCGGTATTCGAAAAGGGCAATATTGTTGATGTTGAAAGTCAATTTGCCAATAGATTTGAAGCTGGTAATAATTTTGTGTATTATCAGGACAATACCGGTACAAATAAAGTTTTTTCGGAAGGCGAAGTACAGGAGTTAGGTTACGATTTACAGGAAATACAGGTCTATGACAGCATTGTATTTTTTAAAGAGGCAGATTATCCTAAAATATGGTACAATAATGAAATCCATACCCTTTACAATGCAAGATTTAGTGAATATCAGGTCAGTGGTGGAAATCTTGCTTTTATCAATCAAAATGGTGGCGTATCAGCTTTTATCAGAGGCAAAGTAATTGATATTACAAGGCAAAAAGTGCAAGGGTTTACATTAAACGGAAATACAGTTGTTCTTAAATTTACACCTTCTTCATATTCTGTTTGGTGGAATGGAAAATTGTTCAATTTTTAGTCCTTCAAAGCCTTGCCCTATCTAAGAAATTGACAAAAAACTGTAGACGCTTTGGTATATCGAACTCAGGTTATTACTTTTGTGCTGAAATTGATTAAAAGAATTACATGAACAGTTGGTATACGGTAAAAGTAAAATATACAAAAGAATTTCAGGACGGTACGTTAAAAAGAGTAACAGAGCCTTACTTGGTGAACTCAGTATCGTTTACGGACGCAGAAGCACGAATTTATCAGGAAGTGGGTGAGTTTATCAGAGGTGAATTTTTGGTGACTTCAATTGCGAAAACCGATTTTGCTGATATTTTTCAATATGATGATACCGATATTTGGTACAAATGTAAAGTATCTTATGTGTCTGAAGATGCTGATTCAGGTAAAGAAAAGAAAGTAAACAATAACTTTTTAGTATCTGCTGCTAATGCAAGAGATGCGTATGACAGAATAGAGGAGAGTTTAAAGGGGTTGATGGTAACCTATGAAATTCCAAATATTGCGTTAACACAAATCGTGGAAATATTCCCGTATGTGGCAATGGAAGGAGAAGAACTTGTTGGTGCTGAAGAGGAAGAAGAAATTACTGGATCATCAATTAATGTTGCGTACGTCGCCACCGACGAAGAAGAATAAATTATGGATCACCTTGATAAAACCAGAAATGATCATTCGGATTTTTTAAAAGGGGAATTTAACGATTTCCTGGAAAATCCTATGCTGATGTTTCAGAATTGGTATCAGGGTGCCCATGAAAAAAATTGCCCTTCGCCACATGCCATGGTAATTAGTACCGTTGATGGTGATGGACAACCTGCCAGCAGGGTGGTTTATATGAAAGAAATGCTGGAAGAAGGATTGATTTTTTATACCAATTACCTCAGTAAAAAGGGTCAGGATTTAAAGGGAAACGAAAAAATTGCGGCGCTTTTCTTTTGGCAGGAAACAGAACAACAAATAAGGATAGAAGGGACAGTTGAAAAGGTGGATGCCTTACTTTCTGATGATTATTTTAAATCCCGGCCACGTATCAGTCAGATTGGTGCATGGGCCTCAGCCCAAAGTTCAGAAATCCAAAACAGAAAGGAATTAGAGGATTTAGTTGCTTTCTATGAAAAAAAATATCCGGGTGATGTGCCAAGACCACCGCATTGGGGAGGGTACATTATTAAGCCACAGTATTTTGAGTTTTGGCAGGGCCGCTTAGGACGGTTACATGACAGAATCTGCTATTCCAGATCCGAAGATAATTGGTTGATTAAAAGAATTGCACCATAATTTTTTTGTTTAGCTAATTATTTTTAGCTTTGCCTAAATATTTTATTAGGTTATATGTAATTTAATAAATGTTGAGTGAAGCTATGATCCATTTATCACAAAGTGAAGAGAACTATTTGAAGTCTATTTTTCATTTGTCGCTGACTAATGAAAAAGCCCAGGTATCTACAAATGATATTGCTGATGATTTAAATACAAAAGCATCATCTGTTACCGAAATGATTAAAAAATTATCTGACAAGAAACTGCTTTCGTATCAAAAGTATAAAGGCAGTAGATTAACCAAGTTAGGAAATGATTATGCGGTAAAGGTGATCAGGAAGCACAGGTTATGGGAAACATTCCTGGTTGAGAAACTAAAGTTTTCCTGGGATGAGGTTCACGAAATTGCAGAGCAATTAGAGCATATTAAATCTGAACAGTTGACTAACCGGTTAAGTCATTTTCTAAATCATCCGGAGTTTGATCCTCATGGTGACCCAATACCTAATGAGCATGGAGAGTTTCCTGAAATGGTACCTTTAAAAAAGCTGAAGGACCTTGAACCAGGGGAGTCAGGTTTGGTTCATAATATTGGTTCTGACGATAAGGATTTTCTAAAGTATTTGACGCAGCACCATATTCAAATGGGATCTAAAATTTTGTGTAAGGCAAAATTTGAATTTGATGATTCAATGACAGTGATAATTGATGAAAAAAATGAGGTCAATTTGTCAAAAAAAGTAAATAAAAACATTTTTGTAAAATAAGTATGTGGGAAGATATCATTAATTGGTTTAAGGATCAGGATCCTGTTTACGCCGCACTGGTTGCAGGCTTGTTCACCTGGATAGTTACAGCAGCAGGTGCTTCATTTGTATTCTTTTTTAAATCGTTAAACCGAACGGTACTTGATGTGGCTTTGGGATTTACTGGTGGTGTAATGGTAGCAGCCAGTTTCTGGTCCCTGTTGGCTCCAGCTATTGATGCGTCAAACGGCAGTTGGATACCAGCTGCGGTTGGATTTCTCTTAGGTGCATTTTTTATATTTGGTCTGGATAAAGTGATTCCTCACGTACACATTAATTTTAAGGAATCAGAGTCGGAAGGGGTTAAAACCAAAATGCATAAAACCATGTTATTGGTATCGGCTATTACCTTGCATAATATTCCTGAAGGATTGTCAGTTGGTATTTTGTTTGGTGCCGCTGCATTGGGAATTTCCGGAGATGCCGGTACTTCAGAAGCAGTATTATTAGCATTGGCAATTGGTATTCAAAATTTCCCGGAAGGATTTGCAGTATCAATGCCGCTCAGGAGAGAGGGGATGAGTAGGGGAAAGAGCTTTTTTTATGGTCAGTTATCTGCTATTGTTGAGCCTATAGCGGCTGTTGCAGGAGCAGCAGCAGTCATGCTTTTTACACCAATATTACCTTATGCCCTGGCTTTTGCTGCCGGTGCAATGATTTTTGTTGTGGTAGAAGAAGTGATTCCCGAAACACAAAGGGATAAAAATACCGATTTAGCAACCATGGGCTTTATGGTAGGCTTTGTCATCATGATGATTCTGGACGTTGGGTTGGGTTAATTCATTCCCTTTATCAATACAATTTAATAGGAGACAATTGTTCTTCAAGTATCTGGCCATCCGAGAATGTTACTATAACCTTAAACTGATGTTCTGAATTACCCGCAGGTGGTGTTTTTAGAAAAAGATCTGTCGTCCATTCATCAAAATTACTATCTGTAAACGATACGTCCGAATAAAGTATGGAATCGCGGGTATTGATATAGTTTGGTATACTGTACGATTTTGAATACTCCTCAGCTATAAAATAATCTGAAATGTCAGATCCGGCAAGATGTTGCTCGTCAAATTCGTTTATTGTGATAATGTTAATTTTGGTAATTGCATTCGTGGCATTAAAAGAGTATAAGGGGACACAACTGCAGGCGTAGGCCGCATTAAAATAAAAAGACGATTGAGCTGAACAAATATTTTCCTTTCTGTTAACTGCTATTTGTATTCCATAAACTGTTTTTAAGGTGGAATCAGCTGTAGTTATTTCCGGGTAATCACCAGTAAAGATCAAATGATGTGCTTCAAAATCACAATTTACAAAGTTAGATTCCTGAGTTGGACTGCATTTACAGCATGCTATCATTACTTCTAACAAAATAGGTAATGAGAGTAGGAAGAATACTTTTAAGGTTTTCATACTATACTTACACACTGATTTTTTAAAGGTTGGATATAATGGTGAAAATTTTGACTATGGCTTACTTTGAATCTGTTCGGGGTTTCTGATTATATTTGATCCTATAACGGGAAAGTTTAATTACTATATATTCATTAGCCCACTGATATTATGAAATTTCTTTTATTGTATTCTTTGCTTCTAATAACTACAATGTCAATCGGACAGGTTGATGATGAAAAAAAACGAGCTGTTTTCTTTGAATTAGGAGGAAGTGGTGGATTTGGCTCAGTTAATTATGAACAGTCGTTTTACAATATAAAAAATACCGAATTAAACTGGCGGTTAGGTTTCAGTATGACTCCAATTGACCGAAATAATGGTATTGGATTGGTTTTCCCAATAATGGTCAATGCTTTAATAGGAGAACGCAGCCATAAACTGGAATTAGGCTTAGGACAGGGCATTACAATTTCAACCAAAGGCAGTTTTTTTGCTTTAACAACTGGTGTGGTTGGTTATCGGTATCAAACTAATTCCAGCCCTTGGTTTTACAGGGTATCCTATGCGCCATTAATTTCTTATATCCTTGATTTTCAGGTCCAGCATTGGGGCGGTTTAAGTATAGGTTATGCATTTAAAAGCCGATCGAAATGAAAAAGGTTATTTTAGGAATAAGTATCACTTTTTTAGGGATGAGTTGCTTAAAGGAAGAATTATATGAAGGGCCTGACTTTTATGAAGATGATTTTGAAAACTATTCAGTATTAGATGATCTGCTTGAAGAAGATGATTTGTTTTGGTCTTTTGCCCAGATCACAAAAACTGAAAATACAATTTTGGTTGATTCTTCTCACTCACATTCCGGAGCACAATCTTTGCGGTTTTATGCCCAAAAATCCACTGATGATCAATTGTCAAAATGTAGTATTGTCAAACAAAAAATGGCGTTTTGGGAGGGAGAAACTATTCGGGTAAGCACCTGGTATTATTTAGAGGATACGCTCAAACTTGATTGGTTGTTTTTAATGGATATTGAGGAACAAGCGCCAATCAGTGCTGGTCCAGGAATGCGTTTGGCACTGGTTGATAACCAATTGAGAGTGGAACATAAATTTTATGAATCGGATATCAGGCAGGATGCCGATAAAGCCATTGATTTTCCCAGAAACCAATGGGTGAAAATAGTTTGGGAAATCAAATTATCTCAAAAAAATAAAGGAGCAGTTAGATTATGGCAGGATGATAAACCGATAATTAGCACTGAAAATAACAGGACTTTACCAAACGATTTGTTATATGCTCAGCAAGGTACAAAAGGAATGTACAGTAGTGTTGAGGTGGGTATAACCGCAAATTCATTCGACAATGAAACGGTGTTGTGGGTAGATGAGGTAAAGATTGAACGGGTAGAGTAATTGCTTATTGGTTAGGACAAGTGATATTTTACAGAACGCCTCCCTTTAAAGTTCCCGAATCATTCTTTAATAATTCTTCCTCTTTTAACTTTGTTATCACTGTCTAAAAACTGATAAAAATAAACTCCGGGGGCTAAACTTTGAATTTCTGCCCTTCCATTTTTTACCGGAACAGAATAGTGTTGTCCAACAACAGAATAAAGATGAATGATCTCTGTATTTTCAACAAATAAAAAATCCGAAGCAGGGTTGGGAAATATTTGATAAGAAAGATTTTCTTCGTCAATTTTGTTAAAATGAAGGTGCTCAATAGCAATGTGGCTTAACATCCATCCATCCATCCCGACTTTCAGGTATGGAGTCCGAAATAAAAGTAAATCGAAATAAGGTAGTGTCTCCTGAATTGAAGGGAGCGTGTAACTCTATACCAACCAAGTCAATAAAGAAACCAGTCCAATCAGATGAAAGTCCTGTTAATCCGACCGTATTGTCATATGAAATATCCCAGGGCCAGCCTCCAATTGTATCCTCTGAAATCAAAATCCAAGATACTCCATTATTGGGAGAAAATTCAATTTTACCATAGTCTTTCGCACTATCACAATCTATTTTAAAGGCTCCAGATATAACAAAGTAATCAACACTGGCACCATAATCAGGGACATGTCGTATTGTAAATGATGATGTGTCATTGACAGGATAATGCTGTAATGTATCTGTTACCATATTGATTCCATCAGCTACAACAAAATGCGATTTTTGTGGTTTCCCAATTTGCCAGATCCCCGTAATATCCTGTATGTACTGCATGTTGTTTTCGTTAAAACCAGGGTCAAAGACAACACCATATTCTGTAGGGTAATCTTCCTGACAGAGTACCAGTTGAAATGAAAACATTCCGAATAAAAAAAGAAAAAAATTCATATTAAGGGTTGTATAACAATTTGATATCAATAAATTTAATACAATTAAAGACTGATTTAAAGAGATAGATTTAATTTTATTTAAAATTGTTTACATGTCTAATATGTTTTCAATTAAATGATTAGGAGGTGTAAAGATTGAACAGGTAGAGTAATTAACCACTACTTTTAAATGCCGTAATCTGTTGGACAACCCCTTCCTGAGAGAATAGCATTTGAAAGCAAAACAGACAGGTAAGTATAATAGTATGCCTCACAGTAGCTGTTTTGTTACACGTAATGGATCCACATTAGATCATTCAGGAATACTAATTAACCTTTGATTGGTTGCATCCGTGTCCATTATCAGGATGTTATATCTTATATTTTGGACATCATTCAAAGAATCTTCCCAGTCTCTTCTTGTTAGTCCAGTTAGTAATTTACCGTTTTGGTAATCCCCAATTGTAAAATTGTAACTATCATACAAAGTACAGATAGTATCTCTGTTTCCATCTTCTCCAAGTTCATAACTGCAAAAGTAGTCAGTCAATCCAATGCCATTAGAGATTTCGGCATAACATTTTTTCTGATCCAAATCTATGAACTGTGCACCGGTAGTTGGGATCCAATTGTTGTTCAATAACGTTAATTGCTCATTGCTAATGGATAAAGAATATAGTTTTGCATTTCTTGTCCCAATGAGTGTGCTGTCATCCAACCACCCAATTGGGCCAAACGGAGATGTAGTAAGTTGAAACTCTATCTCACCATTGGGTTTATATATATTTAGATCGCTCCTTAAGTAATACCTTGTTGCAGAAAGGTTCCACTTACCCGCTATGTTAAAACCTCCTTGATTGGTAAGTTGGGTTAGGCTATCCCCACTTGACTTAATTTTGTAGATTTGATGTCCGGTTCCTGTGAACAAAATCCAGTCGTTACTCCCCCAGTCTGTCCTATAATAATATTGATCTGTGAGAAAAGTAGCTTCTCCAGTACAACCGTTAAACTTCCACAATTCCCTGCTATCTAATCCCTGATCTTCACCCTTTGCTCTATAGTAGGCAAACTCGTTATCATTATTGGGATTATATGAAGGGAAATTATAAACGTAAGGCACATCAAAATGCGCTGTAGGTCCACCAGGAAAAGGGCTTGCTAAGTGTTTTTTAACATAGTCAAAATCAGCGGTTGAAAAAGTATGGAAAGTGCCACCACATATGATCGTGACAGGTTCCTTGCAATTTTCTAAATTGATATTATCTTTTCTACAGGCAGTAAAGATCGAAACAGTAAATAAAGACCACAGGGCAAGTTGCCCCGTGGTTTCGATACTATTTATTTTACTGTTTAACAACTTTTTCATAGTAGTTTTTCTTTCCAATTGTCACTTTATAAATATAATAGTATTAAGGGTTGATTTTAAAGGATATAATAAGATCTGTTTAAATTATATACATGTTCATAGCATTTTCAATGAAAAGATTAAATAATATTATAATAGAGCGGGAGGAGTAAAGCAAATTAAACTAAGATCAGGTGCTAAATGAACTTGACCAGAATAATACCCCAATTATAATGGCGCTCATTGCAATAATCCAAACTTTTACAAATGTGGAAATTAAGCTAATCAGTCGTTTAGATAACCTGCTTAATTTAATATCCTCCAGGCGCTGAATGGCATTAATATCAACAAAGTAGTTAATGTAATTCCACGCTGTTTTTCTTGATCCAAAACTGGCGAATAATTTCCAAAAAAGTGAAAATGTGAAGCATTTATATCTTTTCTGCTTGATCCAAAGGATAGATTATGTCTGATTTCAGGATAATTATTGTTGAGTATTTTTCTAAGTTTGGTAATTGTAAAGGCTGCTATAATTTGGTTTATTGCCATAATGATCCAGGAAACAAGGAATGTCAATATTGCCAGAGCAGAAATCATCTAGTTTTTTATGTATCGAATCTTTTAGTTAGGTATCTACCGCTTCAAATACAATTCAGTCAACAATTTTTTATCGGCTTTTCCATTTTGATTTAATGGCATTTTTTGTACCACTTTAATATCTGAAGGAATCATATAAGAAGGCAATGTTTTTTCAAGGTTCTTTTTGATTTCTTCAACTGAAATGGGGTTTTGGTCAAGTTGAACCAGGCTGACAATTTTTTTAACGCTACCATTTCTTTTTAAAGCAATGGTTTCGCCATGTAAAATGGTGGGTACATTATTTAAAACCGAAGTAATTTCATTTAATTCAATTCTATAGCCATGCAGTTTAACCAAATCGTCATTTCTGCCATGAAAAAACAGCATATCATCTTTCAAAAAACCATGGTCACCAGTTCTGAAAGCCCTTTGACCATCAATTGAAACAAATTTGGTGCTGTTTAAATCCGGTCGGTTCACATATCCCAATGATACATTTGGACCAACAATCACAATTTCACCTTCATCAATAATGAGCTGACTCTCCTGCTTTGAGCGTCCAACCGGCAGTGGATCATATGTTTCGAGAATTTCGGGTGTAATTTCAACAATAGTGGTTGCCACTGTAGCTTCGGTAGGCCCATAGGTATTGATCACCTTCGCATTTTCGAAATTGGTCTTTAATTGTTTGGCCAGTGCATGTGGTAATACTTCTCCACAAAACAGGAAGGTATTTAAGGATGATAATTTATCATTTTCTTTAATCCGGGCATACATTAAAGCAAAAGATGGTGTGGAAATCCATACCGTACCCGAATAGGCCTGTACACGATCCATTAACAAATCAGGATCGGAAGTTTGTTGTTTATTATTTAATAATAAGGTCGCCCCAAGTTTACCAAAAGTCATCACCTCAAATACCGACAAATCGAAGCTAAGCAATGCAGTATTGACAAAAACATCATTTGATGTAAAGTTGAAGTCAGACCCGGACATCCAGCGTGTAAATGATTGAACCGCTTCTGTACTGATCTGAACACCCTTAGGTTCACCTGTACTACCAGACGTAAAAATGATATAGACCAAAGGGTCGTTTGTTTTTACAGCTTGTTCAGGTTGCTTCATTTTTGAGCGGTATTCTAAGCCATTTTCAGATGTGAAAATCTCATTGGTTTCCTGAATAGAAAGCGGGGAGGAAGTGGTATTAATAATAACCTCCGATCGTGATGTTGATACGATCTTCTCAATTCTGTCCTTAGGGTAAATGATGTCTACAGGAATGTAGGCCATTTCCATTTTCATCATGGCATAAGCTGCCACAATCATATGGGCACTTTTATGGCCATAGATAATAACCGGATGTTGAAGATTTGTCAGTTGATTGGTCTTGAAAAAATCACAATATTCATTGACTTTACCCTCAAACTCCTGCCAGGTCAGTTGAACGTCATCTCCAACAACAGCTAATCGACCCGGCTCAATCTCCTTTTCAATAAAATCCTTTTGTTCAAAACAAAACTTCATAATCAGATCAGTTTACCACTAAATATATAAATTGAGAACGCCACAAAATTAAACATTATTATAATGGAAAGAATACGAATTGCTTTGGGGCCCAGTTTTCCAAAAAATACATCCCGTTTGTTCTTCTTGCATTTGTAAACATAGTAATTATGAACTACTGAATAAACACCAAAAAGCATCCCACTTACAATATAATGCAGTTCAAATCCATTCCAAAAACCCATTAAAGTAAAGGTGGCCATTAAGGCAATATTCTGACGGGTAATAGATGTAAATACTTTTCTGGATGTAAGATCCTTAAAAATAGGTTTGAAAAAGTAGTCGTTTAGCCAGTCCCCAAGGGTTTTATGCCATTTTTTCCAGAATTCTTTTGGGTTGACAGCCAAAAACGGTTTATCAAAATTAATTGGCACATTGATCCCCATAAAATTACCAAAACCTATGGCCAGTAAGGAGTAGCCAGCAAAATCAAAAAACAGATACAATAAATAAGTGTACATGTAATACACATGATACATAATAGTTCCATCATCAACCAGATAAGCCAGTATTAGCCTTCTGATGGCTTCAGCAATAATAAATTTGAATATCAAACCCAGGATAAAATTATACCAACCTTTTTCAAATAGTTTTGAATTGATATTTTCATAGCCAGATTCAGTGTCTTTTTTAAAACGTTGAAACCGATCGATAGGGCCAATTAAAAGAGTGGGCACGAATGCTGTAAAATTGAAAAAATCAAGGAATGAAATAGGGGTGGTACTCCGTCTTTCATCAATATAAAGCCCTATTACTTTAAAAACCATATAGGAAAGGCCGGCTAACTGAATGATGTCCTTAAGGTCTCTGATAGTTATATTACCTGATTCGTTGGTGGTAATATTCATGGTTTTCATTAAGATCATAGGCAAGGCCAGTATCAACATTGGGAATAGAATTTTCTCTTTCTTGTAATATTTGCGCAATAGCAATACGAATATGTAGAGTAGAAGAATCAGGCCGATTAACCTGTAGGGCTTAGGATATAAAATAAGAATATAGGTCAAAGAGGTCAGCGCCAATGCATTTTTATATGGGATAACCTTTGAAAAAAATCCCTTAACCAGTAAAATAAAGGCCAATGAAATAAACATAAAGCCAAAAAAAACAGGTCCTGTAAATGGTAAGGTTTGATTAAAATCCATTTTTAAAACTGTTGGTAAACAAAATCGATTTTAGACTGAACATTAATCTCCTTTTCCGGATGTAAAATCAAGTCAATATCAACAATGTATAAATAAATATATCCCAGAATGAGAATAAAATACAGGAATGTATATTTTAATATTTTCTTAAGGCCTTCCATAATATAAACTGTCAATGTATTGATTAACATGCATCCATCCGTAATCACCAAAATGCATGACGTCTTTAAGTATGCCCGGTTCATATTCTTCAACCGAACCGGCATAAAGGTTGTAATACGGGATGTCATTTTTTTCAAGTACTGCGGTAACCGAATCGATCAATGGTAAATGAACATCTGTATTAAAATAAAAGTGAGGATTAAGCGGAATAATGATAAAGCTGATATTAACGCCTTTACTTTTTAGGTACCGGACAACCAGTTTAAAATCTTTGTATTCGTGGTTGTTTGGTATATCGACTAATGGCAATTCGCCCTGCTCAAACGAGCCGTCTTCCCGTTTAAGATAAGTCTCAAAATAAAAATCATCAACATATATATCATTACTTTTAACGCCGGATACAAATGTATCCTGTACTGCTTTTCCAATACCGGCCATATCACCGTCCCATTGTTTAGGAACTGAATTATCAGCAAGTGTGACTTCATATTTTACCTGATCAATAGCATATTTTTGATCATAAACTGTTTTCATTTTATCGTCGATAAACAATTCGAATTTTTTGAATGGGTTAGCATGACGCTTGAGGTATCTGTTTTTTAAATAACTCATCACATTTGACAAACTTTCGAAGTCGTTTTCATGTCGGTTAATGTATTCTCCAATGGCATCCAGATAAATGTCATCAATTGTACTGTCGTTGGCTATTTTGGTGAGGAAGTTAGGTCTGGCAAATTCTATAAAAGCCTGTGGATTGGTTTCTTTACCACTAAACCAACCCGGACTTAAAAAAATACAAATGTCAGAACTGTCAACATATTCATTGGCCGCCAGTAATTCAATCAAAATACTTAAATGTTGATGGTAAGCATGACCGATTCCCATAATTTGTCGCCCCATACTATCGGGTAAAAAATGATAGGTACAATAAGGGGAGGTTGAAAATTCTGATGATCCAAATAAGGTCAGTTGATTTTTGTTTTTTATACTGGTCAAAAGATCAATTTCAGCTTGTTCACCAATTAACAGGTTACTATGGTGTCCTCGTGTTTTAGCTTGCTGACCGGAAATAGTTTTTAAAACAGGTTCCTGAGGGGTATGATTAGAAGACAGAAAAAAATAAAAGACACACAATAATATACAAGCTAAAATAAGTGCAGGTACATGATAAACGAATATCTTTTTAAGCATTAGCCTTAAGCTTTTTATCAATATAAACTAACAGATTGCTTACAGTCTGGAAATTATCTTCAATGATTTCATCAAAGGGAATACTGATATTGTATTCATTTTCAATTTCAACAGCCAGTTCAACAATCGTGATGGAATCTAAAATTCCGGAAGACCACAATGGTTCATCCACCTCAACGGTTGAAAACGCAATTTCGTCTATTTTATTGATTAAAAAATCTTTCATGAACTAAAATTTGCGCTAAAGTACGGAATTTCTCAATTAATGAAAATAGTCTAATTATAATTTTAGTCCAAATTGAGAGATTAGTATACGTCTGTAAATAGGCTATTTATTAAAGTAACCTTTGTACCAATCTGTTTCATGATGATCAATTTTATTTTGATCGATTTTATGTTTTGGGTCAATTTTGGCATACAGTAGTTCCAATGAGGCAAAATCCCTTTGACTAATCACTTTAAATCCGTTTCGCATCAGTTGTGCACCACATACACCAGCTCCAATCTGGTATACCTTATTTTCCGAAAACCGGTTCCCATCATATATAACCTGACTGCCACAGGCAGCACTAATATCCATCATCACTGCCAATTCTATATTTTCCCGTTTGGCAATATCAAGCATTTTTTCTGAAGCTTTGATCATACCCAGACTCCAATCTTTTCCACTTTCTGTTAATACTTTTGCCCTTCCTTCCAGTACATCCAGTCCGTTTCCACCATGAATATCACACATTTCACGCGGTGTTCCAAAAGAGAACTCTTCAGGACAAAATGTTACAATTTTTACATTATTATGGCCAAGTAATTTTAATGCACTTGGATACTCTCCGTTTGCTGTTCCATCATAGCCACAGGTTATTCCTGTTAAACAAGCACTCATTAAAATTTTTAACGGTTTCTCTTCCGTAGGTTTTCTCAAGGTTTTTAGATATTCGCGATCCGTCATATGAAAAGGGTTAAATGAAGGCATTAATTTAAGCATAATAATGCTGACTAAATATTGATTTTGGGTTATAATGAAAAAGAAAGGTTTGGGATTTTATGATAAGTTAAATGGATTGAGACAGATTTTGCAATATATTTAGTGAGCCGGAATTAGCTGATTACGGGATTTTAAAATTTAAGACAATTTTATTATGAGAGCATTAGTCATATCGGGAGGAGGGAGTAAAGGTGCCTTTGCAGGTGGAATAGCAGAGTACCTGATTAAAGAGTGTGGTGGAGATTATGATTTATACGTTGGATCCAGTACGGGTAGTTTATTAATTAGTCATTTAGCATTGGGTAAAATTGATGAAATCAAGCAAATTTTTACCAATTGTAATCAGCGTAATATTTTTAATATTAATCCATTTCATATCACACATAAGGGGGGGGAAGTTGATATTAAAATCAATCATTTTAATGTGTTGAGAACATTTCTTTTGGGGAGGAAAACTTTTGGTGAAAGTAAAAATCTGAGAAAACTGATAAAGAAAGCTTTGACTATTGAGGACTACAAAGCTTTAAGGGATATGGGAAAGGAAATTATTGTAACTGTATCTAACCTGACAACCTATAAAAAAGAGCTCAAAAGTAATCTGGAAAACGACTATCGCGATTTTATTGACTGGATTTGGGCTTCGGCGAACTATGTTCCTTTTATGAGTTTAATGGTTAAAAACGGATTTGAATATGCTGATGGTGGTTTTAGTGCACATACACCTATCCAAACGGCAATTGATAAAGGGGCTACCGCTATTGATATTATTGTATTGGAAACACAGGAAATCACCAAAAATACATTGCCCTCAACTAATGCCTTTTCCGCTGCAATGAAGGTGTTTAGCCATATGATGGACCAGATTTACCATGATGATATTTCAATAGGTAAATTGAAAGGTAATCAGGATAATATTGAATTGCGTTTTTTTCATCTGCCAAGAGTAATTACGGAAACACCATTAGTATTTAAACCTGACGAAATGAAAAGCTGGTGGAAAGAAGGTTTTGAACATGCTAAAGATGTTAACCCTTTTTGTACTTTGTTGAAAGCCCGCTAAAGTTTAGCTATCCTGGATTTCGATCCATTGTCGGATTATGGTTTCAAGTGATTCTTTTTTAGCCTCAATGTCTTCAATATCCTGGAATCTTGCCACTCTTGATTCCTTTCCGTCACCTTCCAGCAAACCAGTTTGGTCATCAATCAGTGCCCCTTTATGAAACATCAGACTGACAAATTTTTTAGCATTCATAAAAAAAGAAGCAATATTTCCTTTATACATAAAAGTAGGACTGCTCCATTTTATTGTCTCCTCAACCCGGCTGTCAGTTCCTAAAATAATCTCCCGCACACGTTGAATTTCGTTGGTCATGGGATGATTCTTTTTAGTCAGATATTCGTCAACTTTTGGATTGATATTCATATTAATTGTAATTAGTTCAGATACACTAATATATTAAAAATTAGGGTTGGGTCTTACGGTTTATAAAAAAAAGGAGAATCGGTTTAACTCAAATTAAAAATCATCAAAATCAATACTGTCATCTCCATCCCATGGTCCACTTGGCAATATTATTTTAGTATTCCTTCCTCCTGGTTTAAGTGATTTTATAAGCTCTTCAAGTGAAATTCCTATTCTGATCAGACGACCGTTTTTGGGAAAGAGGATAGTTAATAATGTAACAAAAATGGAAAGGAAGCTAAAGAATAATAGACTTAATAATAATGGTAAAATGAAGAATAACAACGGAGTAAGAATTACTGCCCACCAATTTGGTCCTGTAGTATAACTGTAGGTATTAATATAAATGAAATAACCAAATGAAAAAAAACTGTCAAAAAAAACGGTAAAAAATAGAATTTTCAAAAGATATGGAGATTTTTTTAGTGCAATCCATCTGTCATTGAAATTATTAAAATAGCGGCTGATTATTATACTCTTAATTACTTCCAATTCACCACTGGTGATCCACTGATCAGCAAAGAAACGCTTAATATTCCTTTTTTCTGTAACATAATTCTTTTTATTTATTAGTTCAAGAAATTCTACCTTTTTAGTGATTGTATCTAAAGATAGTGGCCGTTTAAAAACAAAGAATTGATCAGTTTCATTTTGTTTTTTTATAATTGCTATTAATATCAGCACAAAGAATAACCAAACAGGGGAGAGCAAGACAAAATAAATATAGGAGTCGGACATTTAAAATTAAACAGCGGTTTCTATAATAGATTTAATTGATTTGAGGTCTTTGGTATTGGCTCTGCGCATAGCTGAGGCCATAAAAGGGCTAAATAATCTCGAAAAACCAGAAGGCTTACCCTTATTTTGTAAGGTCATTTTAGTGGTGTTTTTATCAATCGATTCCCAGGTATAGGTGGTTTCCATAGGAAATGGTCCCTGAGCAGTAGTCATTACCAATTTTTGACTAGGTATAAATTCTTTAAACTCATAAGTGTAAGCCAGCGATTTACCTAAAAATTGGGCCTTGAATGCCAATTGTGATCCTACTTGTAATGGTGGTTCGGTTTTCCATTCAACTGATTTAATATTGACATACCATTCCGGAGCATTATCCGGATTAGCGGCATAATCAGAGACTTTTTCGATTGGAGCATTAATAACGATTTCTGTTTTTACATTGACCATAGCTTAAAGATAAAGAATTACTATAATTTTAAGAAATACTAACTTTATTTAAGTATACCAAAGGGGTATAAAGTAAAGTTATTGTTCATTTTCTTAAAGTAAATGTCTGCCATTTCTTCGTTATTGACCTGATAGGCCAGTTTAGTCATATAACCATAAACAATATAGTCGTGTAATGAGCTTGTTTTTGTATTGTTTAATTGGCTGTCTATACTATTAATGGTTTGGTTAATTTTCTCCTCAACACTGATAGCTTCACTTTCAAAGTAATTTTCACCAATTGCTAATGAATCCATGACCAATTTCAGGTCAACAATTCTTTTAATGGTTTTATTTTCGGGTATTTGTTCTAAAAACTGGTTTAGTTTCTGAATACTGCCGCCCCATTTGGGCTGAACAGACTCCAGTCTGTGAATATAAAGCCATACCTTGTCAGGGTCAGATTTTAAACCGGTTTGAAAGGCCTGGTCTTCATTTTCGGTATCACCAATACTCATATAAATCCTGACTAATCGCGAACAGGCTTCTGCTTGAATAATGCTATTATCCGAATCAATATTTTCAATAATTTTGGCTGCTTCAATTTGATAACCTGCAAAAGACAGAATATTTTTTTCATTAACTTCTGAAGCCAGCGCATTGCCTCTGGTATCCCAACCTTTATGGGCATAAAATATACCCAGACTTAATTTTGAAATTTCTGACCCCCTGGTTTTTTCATGCCAGTTTAGTAATACTTTTTCATCCAAATTTAAAGTAATACAATCTAACGCATAGGTTATAGTATCAGATGAAAGTTTGGAGATTAATGATTCAGCAATTCCAAACTTTTTATTGAGCAGATTTTGGCGAATATGGGTGATTTCAGATGAGCCAAAGGAGTAGTCCTTTTTTGAAATAGGGTTTACTTTGGGCGGGAATAATTTCAATTTCTCAAAAAACTTTTTCTTCATTTATCAATTAATGGCAATTGACGTGAAGTTAATGCATTATTCTTTAACAAAAGCCATTTGAGGAAAATGGATTATTTCTTTTAATACATAATACGGGTTTAAGAAGAACAGATGTTCTGATATCACTCAAAACACCTGTTCTATAAATTTTCAGTTACAGGGTATATCCCAGATGAACAGTCATAAATGGCGAAACGGGGGAGATGTCATAAGTTGAATCATCAACTTTATTCTCGCCTGCTATTTGTGTGGTATAGCCTAAGCCTGCCCATGGTTTAATGTAAAAGTCAAACTTAAAAGGTTGCCAGGTATAACCGGCGTAAGGCATGATTAGTAGATTAGAGAATTTAGATTCACTTTGTATATCAGTTTTTCCAATTTTATACTCCTGTATGCTGACTTGTGTACCTGCGAACCACTTTTTGTTCACTTCCGAAAAATGGTATTCCCCAAATACACCATATCCTTGATTTAAACGAACCTCCCAGCCTTGGTCAGCATTATTAGGATTCATGTCAACAAAAGGTTGTGGGAAGTCCATGGCATAAGTACCTATTCCCAGTAATAGGGGAGATGTAGCTTTAGGTTGTACCCGAAGATGCACACTATAGCCTTTAAATGCAAAGGTCATTGGATCGACTTCAATTGATAGTCTGGCCTTATCTGTCGTAGTCTTTGTGGCTTGTTGAGCATTCAATACCGCTGGAAAAAGAATGAATGCGAGGATGATCTGTTTTAAATTGATAGTTTTCATATGTTTGTTTTTAATTTATATACTATATATTGTTTATGTTTAGTTTGAAGCAAAAAAATTAGCTGCCCATTTGAACTAAAATTTCTTCTATGGTCTGACGCGAAAGTTCGTGCTTCAATTTGTCTTCGGCAGCATTGAGAATATTTTTAATTGAACGCTGGGCATTATCCGGACGTTTTCCTTCAGCCATGATATTAAATGAAGTATGGAAGAGTTTTTTTCCTTTTTCAACGGCTTCCAAAATATCTAAAACGGTAATATCAGATGGCTTTTTCATTAACCGAATACCACCTTGTTTGCCCTCTTTGGTTTCGATAATTCCAGCGTGATTCAGGCTTTGCATTATTTTAACGAGGGTTGGTTTCGGGATGCTTAAGGTTTCAGAAATAGTATGTGTAGACAGAAATTCATATTGCCCTTGTCTGATTTTATCGGAGATAAAAATCACTACTAAAATGGCTTTTGAAAAAGATAATGAATAACTCATACTATATATACTTAATATTTAGTTTGCAAATATAAAGTAAAAAATCTTTTACTTCCAAATTTTATTTTAAGTTTTGTATTAGTAATTGGAAATCGAAGTACTCAAAAGTGGAAATTTTAATCAAAAACTGTATCAGAGAAGCCTGAGGTTTCGGCTTTGCCGAATGGACTCGAAGGCTGAGCGAAATATCAGAACATTCCCACTTTTGAGTATAAATCATGTTTTACCTAGTCCCACAATGGTTTATAAGTACTAATGGCTATCCTGTTCCAGGCATTGATAGTGGTGATAGCCATAATAATTTGAGAAAAATAATGATCATCAAATTTATCAATTGCCTTTTGATAGGTTTCGGTACTTAGGCCTTTTTTATGGACTAGGGTCACTTCCTCTGTCATTTGAATAATAACGCGTTCTTCTTCCGAAAACAGGTCAGTTTTTTTCCAACCGTCCAGTAAAAACAGACGTTGATAGCTATTTCCATTTTTTACTGCTTCTTTTACATGCATGTCAATGCAGAAGGCACAACCATTGATTTGAGAGGCCCGAACTTTAATCAGGTCCAGGTGGTTTTTACTCAGTTGACTGTTAGATAAATAATTTTCCAAAGCATACATGGCTTTGTAAGCTTCCGGTTCAGCCACATCAATTTGAATTCGCTTTTCCATTTTATAATGTTTTAAAATTTTAAGCAAAATTACCGGTGGGCCCTCAGAAAAAAGATAAACTGGTTTAAGATCGGTGTCGTTTTCTGATTTCACTGACATACTCAGGTGTGAGTCCTAAAAAAGAAGCGATAAGATATTGTGGTACCCTTTGAGCAAATTTGGGGAAGTGTTCTATAAAATGAAAATAGGAATCTTCCTTGGACAAATCAAAAATGTACTTTATTCTCATCAGCGAAGAGCCATATGAAATTTCATAAATGCTTCGAAAGTATTTTTCCAGTTGCGGAAAATGATCAAGAAGTTTTTCGTAATTCGCATAGGTTATAGACAAAACCTGACTCGGTTCCGCCGCCTGAATATAAAAGTCGCTGTGATTTTGATTAAAAAAGGCCAGATGGTCGGCCATCCACCAATTTTCAATGGCAAACTGAATAGTCCGTTCAATACCCTTGTCATTGATAAAATACATATGCAAACAACCATTAATTACAAAATAAAGCAGGTCATTTTTTTTGCCTCCTTCTCTTAAAATGGCCTTCTTATCATGGTGCTCCAATTCAAAAAAAGAAATGATTTCACTAAAATCGTCCTCACTAACTTCAACAAATTGATTAATATGATTAAAAAGTTGTATTGACATTGTTTGTTGTCTTTAACGGTTGTTGGTTAATAGTTACTTGTTGATAGTTGATAGTTTCCGGTTTTTGATTTCTGATTTTCGATTATTTCTTACTTACTACCTGCTACTTACTACTCTCAACTATGAACTAGAAACCATAAACTGAATAACCAGTAACTATTAACTACCTCTTCCCCTTAATTCTAACATAGATTAGTTTATGTCGTCCTCTGGAATTTTCTCGCTGTTCAATTTCAAATTGCTTAATGGACTTGATTAAAGGCGTGAGTTTTTGGAAACCAAAATTCCTGGAATCAAAATTAGGTTGCTTTTTTTGCAGTAAACTACCTACATCTCCTAGGAAAGCCCAACCGTCGTCATCTTCAAGATCTTTAATTGTAGATGAGATTAACCGGATTACTTTCGGTGTGACTTTATCAACGCTTGAAGGTTTAGCAGTTTTACTTGGAGCAGTTTCGCTTTCAGAATCTTCAGCCTGATTTTTCAAAATTTCTATATAAATAAACTTGTCACAAGCCACAATGAATGGATTGGGTGTTTTCTTTTCACCGATACCGAAAACCTGCATGCCTGCTTCTCTTAAACGGGTGGCTAATCTTGTAAAATCACTGTCGCTCGAAACCAGGCAAAAACCGGTTACCTTTTGGGAATACAATATATCCATGGCGTCAATGATCATGGCTGAGTCTGTTGCATTTTTACCGGAAGTGTACCCGTATTGTTGAATGGGAGTGATGGCGTTTTCAAGTAAAACACTTTTCCATTTGTTCAGGTCAGGTTTAGTCCAGTCACCATAAATTCGCTTAATGGTCGGGTTACCATATTTGGCAATCTCTTCCATCATTTCTTTTACATGTGCAGAGGGGATGTTGTCTCCGTCAATCAGTACGGCAAGCTTTAAGTCCATTATTTATTTTTGTACAAAATACGGATAAAAGTGTGAACGATAACATGTGCCACTGTTTTTCTTATGATATAACAGTTTCAGCATTTTACCAGACAAAGAAAATAGAGTGGATACTTAATTCTAAAAAATAAGAGCAGATGGAAAAGCCTACAATAGCGATTACAATAGCTGCGAGAATAAGATTGAGTCCTAACCTTCTTTTACTTTCAAAAAAGAGAAACATAATTCCGATAATCAAAAGGATCGGGGCAATTACAGCTTCAAGAAAAATACCAAACTCACTCATCTCTATCAACGTTTATTGCCTGATCATGATATAAGAAAAACCGGATTGTTCTTTTCCTCTGACATTGACGAATAAGGAAGTATCGGATAACTGGTAATACTGAATCTTTTGCGGAAAATCGTGATTTAAATTTTCAAAAGACAGGGTATCCTTAACCAATTCATTTAATGTAAAGTTGATTTGAGTGCCATTGTTTTGACCGGGCACCGTTGCCGAATAGGTTAATCGGCCATCAACTAATTTAATTGAAAGTGTTTCTGTAGTTTTTTGTTTTCCATCAATCAATTTATACCCAACCCCTGATAAACCATTGTCTTTTTTCCAGGTTTCATATAAGTTTTGGTCATTGACTTTCCAGGTACCTTCTAAAAAAAGATAGTCTTCTGATTTTTCAGAATTACAAGCTATGGTAATAGCCAGGAAAAGGATTGAAAGGTACTTCATTTTAGTTCATTAGTGAATAATCAAAAGTAAACAATTAATATGATTTTGTTATAGTTTCTATTTCCGAACCTTAAAATTGAAATGTCAGTAATTTTTCAATCTTATTCAGATGAAGATCTTTAGTTCTTAACTCAACAGTAAGTTTGCCGTTTTGATATTTTAGACTATAAATCTCTTCCCAGTAGAACAATGCGTTCAAAGTTTTTAAAATGTTTTGTAAAAAAGTACTTTGCGGAGAGTTAGATTTAATGATATAGTTTGGGTTAATATCAAGTTTTTGGTACCGATTTAGACCTAATGTAAAAATGTCACGAAATTTTCGTTTACGAGTATAAAAATCAGAGCTGTTGGTGTTAAAATCAGCAGTCCAAATGGCAATTGTGGATAAATTTTGGTATTCGGATGATAGTAGTAGGCTGCCAGATGAATAGGTCGCTTTTTTGTACCTGAAAGTCCAGTTGTTTTGGTGAGGAATTGTAGCAATTATCTCATATGACCATGAATTATAACTACCTACTATTTTACCACCTTTTTCAATAACAAATGATTCAAATTCTTCACAGAATGATTTATTTGCCAGATAGTAAGATGAGGACAACTCGTCAGGGGCAGCATTTGAAATTAATGGCATATCTATTAATGGGTCAAAACCAGTTGACAGGTTTGAATTTCCTCTTGATTAACAATAAGTCTGGCAATGTAGATACCGTTACTCATGTTTTCTGATGCCCAGATCATTGAAGTTTGGTTGAGAATGAGCTTTTCTTCATAAATCACTTGTCCCTGAAGATTCAGGATTTGAATGGAAGCGGGTGCTGTTAAGGGAGCAAAATTTAATATGGTTTGATTAGTAAAGGGGTTAGGGTAGGCGTACAGTTTTGGAGCACCTGACGTATGTTCAGTAATATTCAAATTGTGATCTTGTGCTATTCTGAGCCCAACCGGACGGTGGTCGGATATATTAAAATCGTAAGTGTTAAATCCTCCGGACAAATAATCATCAACTCTGATGGTTTTAACCGTTGAGGCCGGATAGTCGAGATTGTTAAACAGCTCGTTAGTCACTAAAATATGATCGAGGTGTGACGGCCAGTTAGGAAAGGACCAGTTAGCGCTGCTGCCGGCAGCAATATTATAGTCTGCAAATTTATAGTTACCGGGATCGTCTATAAAAGGTTGGAAGACGTTGTGGTTACTGTTATCGGTCAATACATCATTTAAATCACCTACCACTATAACATTATCATTTTGAAAATAGTCATCAATGTATTGTTTTAGCAGGTTGCTGGCTTCCAGGCGCCTGTATTCTTCATCAGCGGAATTGCTGGTGTTTAAATTACCATCTCCACAACATTTAAAGTGATTATTGATTATAATGTAATCCCCGCCCATAAAACTGACTTCCATAACCATTGGTGAACGTGGAAAAGCATTCCAGTAGGGTGCAGTGGTGTAAATTTCGTATTGATCATCAATCTGAATAGTGCTGGTTTTAAAAGCGTAGGCCAGTCCGGCATAATAGCCTGATTCAATGTAATAGTCAAATTCCGGAATATTATTAATCATTTGTATAAATGATGTGGTGTCATCTATTTCCTGAAAGGCAATAATATCGGGATCAAGTGCTTCAATAATAATTTGAACAGAATCTAATGTTGCCTGACTATTTTTTGGAAAATTCTCAATATTCCATGTTATCACTTCAAGGGTTGAGTCAGTTCCAAATGACAAATCGTTTAAATGCTGTGAGGTAACAGTTTTTGATGACCACAAGCTGATCAAAATCAATAGGAAAGCTTTTATTGTTTTTATCATTACCAACAAATAATGTACAAAGTTAAGTGATTTTTAAAAATCAATCAACTGGTATAATAAAGTATAATCAGGTATTGGTTTTAGTATTTTTTAGTACGTATTGCCTGGCAAGCAGGCCGTCTTCCAAAATATCCTTTTCGTAAATGAACCCCAGCTTTTTTAGCACATTTACAGATTTGATATTTTCAGGTAAAACAAGACCCACAATTTTATCTAACATCAAATCATTAAATCCATATTCAATTATGGCACGACTTGATTCTGTGGCTATCCCTTTTCCCCAATATTTTCGTTTAAACCTGAAACCAATATCTGTTACTTCGAGGTCAGGTAAATATTTAAGTC
This sequence comes from Putridiphycobacter sp., assembly GCA_965230195.1. Lineage (GTDB taxonomy): Bacteria > Bacteroidota > Bacteroidia > Flavobacteriales_D > Crocinitomicaceae > Putridiphycobacter. Next base: position 4,014,562 of record OZ245997.1, on the reverse strand, counting down.
CTGTGAATCCGATAAACTGATCAACACCTTTTAGCTCTACTGCTAACCGGCCATACCCGTATTTTTCATAATCACCAAATACATCCTCTGTAATGCGCCTTTCCAATTCAGCTTTGCTAACCACACCACCATCTCCTGTATATTTACTAACCTCTGCATCCAGATTCATTTCGTAAGAGGGCTCAATATCCGAAAGTTTAAATGGTCTGATTAATAACCGGTCTGTTTCTAGTAAAACATCAATCATCTATTTATTTTTTATTGATTAAGCCAATATAATTAATCCAAGGGCCAACAGCCTCTTTATATTGGAATGCCATTATTCTGGCCATTTGTGCAATATGGCTTAAATCATGAACTGTCCATGTTGATAGTAGCTCTCTTAAGGTTACTTTTCCAAAGTCCGGATGAATTCCTGTCAGGTCAAAATCTTTTTCTTTTAAGTTAAGCCCTTTTAAAATCTTTATATTGTTTTGTCTCAGCATGGTAAACTCCTTCAGCAGGGCTTCTAAAGATTTTCCTTTACTGTTTTCAAATTGAGCAAAACGGTCAAAGGGATCAAAAACTTTGGTTTCTGCATTGCTAATGATAATATTCAGGCGTGGAATCCAATCCGTTTTTTCACCATGAATTAAGTGACCTACGACATCATAAACTGACCATGTTTCCGCTCCTTCATTTTTCGAAATCCATTCATCCGACAGATTTTTTAGCCATAGATTAAGTACTTCGGGCGTTTGTCCGAGAATTTCAATGCTTTTTTCCAAATCAAAATTCATCTTAATCTAAAATGTCACTTTGGTTTTCAAAATTACGGTGTTCTTCTAATTCACAATTTGCCATCCAGTTTATACCGTACTTATCAGTAAACATACCGAAGTATGATCCCCAAAAAGTTTTATTTAACGGCATTTTAACCGTTCCTCCTGCAGAAAGTTCATTGAAAAGTCTGGTAATTTCTTCTACCGAGTCACTGTTAATGGATATTGAAAAATTATCACCTTTGGTTAAAGTTTTACCAAAAGAAGAAGAAGAGTCGCTTCCCATTAAGGTTGTTTCCTTGCTGATAGGCAGAGAAATGTGCATGATCTTATCCATGTCCTCTTCCGGTACAGGGTACTTGGGGTCTTTTGGCATCTCACTGAATTTTCCTGAGTAGTTAAATTCACCACCAAATACAGATTTGTAAAAGTTGAATGCTTCTTCACAATCACCATCAAAGGTGAGGTAAACGTTAATAGTTGTCATAAGTATAATTTAATGTTGTGATTGGGGCATTCTAAATTTAATGATTAATGCCGAAATAACCGTCAATATTCCAATTGAAATGATGGCGGCATTTAATCCAAATACATCAGCTATGATTCCTGATGTGATGGCACCTATAGCATAACCCAGATCTCGCCATAGTCTGAAAACACCAATACTTTCAGCCCTTTGTTGGGGTTGGGTAGCATCAGCAATAGCTGACAGAAATGTGGGGTAGACTAATGCTGTACCCAGACCCAAAATGATTCCAATACCAATTAATTCATAAAAACCAGTAAAATAAGGAATCAATATAATGGCAATACCTTGTGCAAACATACCGTAGAATAACATTTTCTTTTTAGAATAATGATCAGCCATTTTTCCTGTAAAAAGCTGACCGATTCCCCAAACGGTTGGATATACTGCTCCCAAAACACCAATGCTTTGGTTATCATAGTTTAAGGCGATCAGCAGAATGGGAAGCAGACCCCATATCATACCGTCATTCAGGTTATTCACCAGACCGGCTTGTGTGACCGAACTCAGGGTTTTGTTTTTAAATGTGGTTTCAACAAATACGTGATCCATCTTATCAGTCCGATTGCTTTTTTGTTCCTGAGCAACAAAATCACGTGTATCTCTAACAAATAAAAGCGATAAAATTAACCCAACTATGACAATAAGAATACCTAAATAGAAAGGATAGGGTGTAATGCCATATTTTTCAGCAATAATACCAGTCACAAAAGCAATTATTCCAACAGCAAAATAGCCGGCAAATTCGTTGAGTCCCATGGCAAATCCACGATCCTTTTCGCCCACTAAATCAATTTTCATAACAACTGTACTGCTCCATGTTAAGCCCTGATTGATACCCAAAAGAATATTGGCAAAAACAACCCAGCTCCAGGCGTTAGCATAAATGAGTATAAATGGAATAGGTAAAGCAAAGCACCAGCCAATAACCAGCAAGTTTTTACGTCCAACCTTATTGGCAAGTTTTCCTGTAAAATAATTGGTAATGGCTTTGGTGATTCCAAAAGCGATAATAAAGGACAGGATTGCTGTTTTAGAAGCTACTCCAAATTCAATATCGGCAAATTTTGGAAAAATAGTACGTTCAAGACCTACCATTCCGCCCACAAAAGCATTGACAATAACCAAAATGGTAAATTGTAACCAGTTTTCTTTGAGGCCTAGTTTAAAGGAGTCTACAGCCATTTTAATTGTTTCGAATATTGAATTTGGAATTCTTTAAAGCACTAACCAATTCAATTTTATCGTTTTCGTTGTTGTAATTGATATTAACACTAAAGTCAAAACCATTAATGTGTCTGCCGTACACTTCCTGATATAGTATAATATCTCCTTTAGGCGAATAGATGGTCACATTAAATTTCTTAAATTCCAGACCATCAATAATCTCCGTGCCCGATAATGTATCATATGCAATTCCATTGTCTTCATACATGACACAAATTAGTTCTGTAACATCTTTAAAGTTGCTTTCCCATTCGCCTTCATATTCCAGTTCAAATCGTTCTGAAGTAGATTGGAATATATTAAATTGATCTTTCTGGAAACCTATTAAATGTCTCAGGTTACTGACATCAATCTCCAGATTGGTAGCATCCTCAAAAGCTTCTTGTCCTCTTTCAACCCTTGCTTGCTGCGCATCTTTTCCTGTTACTTCCCATCCTTCAGGAATTTGAATGGACCAGCCAATATCATCACTGGTATACGTATAGCCGGTTACTTTTCCCTCATCAACAGCTTCATTAGGATCTGTCTGACAAGATATGTTTACAATACTTATCAGAATAACTAATAATATATAAATAGATTTCATCTTATTTTTTTTGAATTAACCGTAATTCTTATCATTTCATTGATAATACATTCATTTATAACCAATTTCTTCCGACAACTCAGCCCTGCTTTTGGCAAAATTGCCGGTTCCAAAGGCAATTTCTTTTCCGGCTTCATTGAATAATTTTGACTCGGCAACAAAAAGATTCTTAGATTGAAACCGGATACGTCCTACAGCTTTAATTTTGCCCTGGTTAGCCGGACGGGTGATATTAATATTAAAGGATGTAGTGAGCACAAAAGCATCTTTTACAGCTGCCTGAACAGCGAAAAAAGCAGCATCATCCAATAATTTAAAATAAACAGAACCGTGTATTGCACCCAAAGCATGAAAGTATTTACTATCAATAGTAAGTCCAATTTCCACTTCATTATCTGATATATGAATAGTTGTACTCTCAAAAAGCGCTGTATTAATATTAGCCTCTAAATACATCTTTTCCAACTTCCTGTAATGATCTTGTGCCATAATTAGGTGCAAATTTTAACAAATGTAGTGATTTTGAGGATTGATGCGACTTTGTGCCAATCATTTAACAATCCTGAGAAATTGTTCCAAAATCATGGTCACTTTGCCTAAAGTCTTGTAAATTTGCAGCTTTAAATTTTAGACATGATTTCAGTTGATGCCATAGCAGTAGAATTTAGTGGAGAAACACTTTTCAGTGATGTTTCATTTGTCATAAATGAGAATGACAAGATAGCATTGATGGGAAAAAACGGAGCAGGTAAATCCACCATGATGAAGATTATTGCTGGTGTTCAAAAAGCAAGCCGGGGACATGTAAGAAAACCTGGTGACACTGTTATCGCTTATTTACCACAGCACCTGTTAACAGATGACGATTGTACTGTTTTTGAAGAGGCCTCGAAAGCATTTGGCCACATTTTTAAGATGAGAGACGAGATTGATGAGCTCAACAAAGCCTTGGAGACAAGGACAGATTATGAGTCGAAGGAATATATGGAGATCATTGAACGCGTAACTGAGTTGGGAGAGAAATTTTATGCAATTGAGGACACAAATTATGATGCTGAAGTTGAAAAGGCTTTAATGGGACTTGGGTTCAAAAGAACTGATTTTACGCGACCAACCAGTGAGTTTAGCGGAGGTTGGAGAATGCGTATTGAATTGGCTAAAATTTTATTACAAAAACCCGACCTCATATTACTGGATGAGCCAACTAATCATGTTGATATTGAGTAGGTAATCTGGCTTGAGGATTTTTTATTGAATAAGGCTAAAGCGGTTATCGTTATTTCACATGATAAAGCTTTTGTAGATAATATCACTAACCGTACCATTGAGGTAACCATGGGAAGGATCTATGATTATAAAGCAAATTATTCCCATTATCTGCAATTAAGAGAGGAAAGACGGGCTCACCAGATTAAAGCTTATCAGGAACAGCAAAAGATGATCGCAGATAATAAAGCATTTATTGAGCGTTTTAAAGGGACTTATTCTAAAACCAATCAGGTTAACTCAAGGGAACGGATGTTGGAGAAACTTAAAATCATTGAAATTGATGAGGTTGATAACTCAGCATTAAAATTGAGGTTTCCACCATCAGTACGTTCAGGTGATTATCCCGTTACAGCCCAGGGATTGTCTAAATCGTATGGTAATCAGGTCGTATTTAGTGATGCAAACCTGTCAATAAAGAGAGGCCAAAAGGTATCATTTGTCGGCAGAAACGGAGAAGGTAAATCCACTATGATTAAAGCCATAATGGGTGAAATTGATTTTGAGGGGGAGTGTAGTTTAGGACATAATGCCAAAGTAGGATACTTTGCCCAAAATCAGGCATCCTTACTTGATCCCGACTTGACCGTATTCCAAACTGTTGATGCAGTGGCAGAGGGTGATATTCGAAGTCAGATTAAGAATATTTTGGGGCAGTTCATGTTTAGCGGTGATGATATTGACAAAAAAGTTGGTGTACTGTCGGGAGGAGAGCGTACAAGGTTGGCAATGGTAAAACTGCTGTTAGAACCGGTTAATGTATTGATTTTGGATGAGCCAACTAATCATTTGGATATGAAATCAAAAGATGTTTTAAAAGAAGCTTTATTGTCGTTTGATGGTACTTTGATTTTAGTATCTCATGACAGGGACTTTTTACAAGGTTTGTCAGAAAAGGTATTCGAATTTAAGGATAAAAGAGTAATTGAACACTTTGAAACAATTGATGATTTTTTAGCCAGAAATCGCATGGAAAATTTGAAGGAAATTAATTTAAACGGATAACCTGTAATAATTCCTTTTTTATTGTATTTTTATTATAAGGCTTTTCGAATCAGACCTTAAATTGATTGCCTGATTTTAAATCATTCTGGTATGTTTTATAAAACAATTAGTTTTATAATCCCCAAAAACCTAATGCCAATTGGTACTCTGTTTCTGTTGTTATGCATTACTTTTTCTTGTGCCCGTTTAGGTTCTAGCGATAAAGATATGCCGGACAGAAGGCACCGTGATCCGGTTGTTGTGAACCTTGATACCATTGAAGGATATACAATTAATATAGCAACAGGTGATAGTATAAAACCAATCACCGTAGATGATATAGATACTATTATATCTGGCAAAACCTATGTTTTTATTGAGGAAGATATTACTGATCAGGTTGAACAAACTACAGGAACGTTTGATCCGAACAATGTAAAAAAGGAAAAAGTACAATCCAATATCGTCAGTGATATAACCTTTAAAGAGATTGAAATTAAGGTTTTGCCGTCTCGTCTCGATTCGCTTGCATTAAACTCCGGAGATCAAACAATTGGTCCATTAAAAACAGGTACACCATTAATAATAGATGGTGTAGTATTAAAAAAAACAGAGGAACCTCCGGTTTTGGCTGTACCCGCAAGGTTTAAGGATGTGGCTACTGAAAATTTTCAATATTTAGACGTGGATCAGGGATTACCATCTTCATATGTATTTGATCAATATATTGACAGTAAAGGAAATTTATGGTTTGCCACATACGAAGGTGTTTCTGTATTTGATGGTATTTCATTTACAAATTATTCTATTGATCACGGATTGAGTGGTAATGAGGTTTGGGCAATTGCAGAAGATAATAATGGCGAAATATGGTTTGGTACGCTTGGTGGAGGTATAACAAGGTATAATGGAGATCAATTTATTCAATACTTTGGAGATAACACATTGAATACTGGAAAAATAAGTGACATATTAGTTGATTCCAGGGGAAATATTTGGTTTATAACAAATGGTGCCGGAGCAATTAAGTATGATGGTACTCATTTTACGTTTTACACTGAAAATGAAGGTTTACTTTATAATTATTTGCTAAAAGCAGAAGAGGACAAAGATGGGAATATTTGGTTTAGTACGAATGGAATGGGTGTTTCAGTTTTTGACGGAAAGTCATTCCAACATTATAATAATGAAGTGGGGGTAAACCTCGATTATGTCTGGTCAATATTACGCGATAAAAAGGGAAATATCTGGCTCGGTACACATCGTAATAGTATTATTAAGTTTGATGGAGAACAGTTTTGGCAACTTTTGAGAAATGGTGAGTCGATCAGTGAGATTATTTTATCAATTGCAGAAGAAGATGATGGCAATATCTGGTTTGGCACTTTTGGAGATGGCATTTTTAAGTATGATGGCAAAACTTTTAAGAATTATAGTGAAAAAGATGGTATTAGTAGTAATGATATCATGTCTGTTATTGGAGACAGGAAGGGAAATTTATGGTTAGGCACTAACGGAGGAGGTATAACCAGATTCAATAAAAAATCATTCACGCACTTTACCAAAGATAATGGTTTAACTGCGAATATTACAGTTGGTATAGTTAAGGACTCGGAAGAAAATATATGGATTGGTTCAAGGGGGGATGGCGTTTTGAAATATGATGGGGTAAATTTTGAAAAATATGCTGAAGATGAGGGACTGGAAGGGAATGCTTTCTTTGCAATAATGGAAGATTCAAAGCAAAATATGTGGTTTGGTTCGTACAACTTCGGAGGAATAACAAAGTTAACAGACCACTCCTTTGTAAACTACAATATTCCCGATTTTGGGATGGTCCGTACAATTATAGAAGATAGTGAGGGAGATATATGGGTTTGTAGTGAGAGCTATGGTGTTGTAAAATACAGTAATGGCTCTTTTTTTAGATATGGTTTTGAGCAGAAAACCGGATCAAAAGGCATTTGGTCAGCTATTACAGATCAGGCTGGAAATGTATGGTTTGGTACAGCAGGGGGAGGAGTAGTAAAATATGATGGTATTTCCTTCATAAATTACACCACTAAAGAAGGGTTACTTAGTAATACAATCCACACTATGTTTCTTGATAGTGATGGAGATATTTGGATTGGGTCAGATAAAGGTGTTTCAGAGTTTAATGGAATTTCTTTTTCACATTATACTACTAACGAAGGGTTAAGCGACAATATGGTTTGGTCCATTGTAGAAGATCATGACCAGAATATCTGGCTGGGTACTCAAAGCGGTATATCTGTACTGTCAGGAAAAAAGGAAAGTCATGAGATACTAATCAGTACATATGGCAAATTGGATGGATTAAAAGGACTGGATTTTTATGAAAATTGTGCTGCCATTGACCAGAAGGGAAATATTTGGTGGGGAACAGGGAAAGGCGTCACAACATTTAACTCGAATTCGTTTTCTGTTGATAGATTTGCACCGGAGGTAACATTAAACAGGGTGGAAGTAAATGGTCAATTCATTGATTATAATAACCTGGACTCCGATTTATGGAGTGATATTTCTTTTGATTCAGTCCACTCCTTTACTAATGTTCCTGAACAGCTTGAATTACCACATGTCAAAAACCATCTAACCTTCTTTTTTTGTGTAAAGGATTGGTCGGTTTCCCATAAGGTAATGTACACTCATAAAATTGAAGGGCTGGATAAAGGCTGGAGTGAACCCAGTCGGGAACTAAAAGCTGATTACAGAAATTTACCCTATGGAGCACATACCTTTAAAGTTTGTGCTGTTGTGGAAGGAGGGGAGTGGAGTGAACCATTCAGTTTTACCTTTAAAGTTAACCCACCTTTGTGGTTAACCTGGTGGGCTATTACACTATATGTTTTCATTTTTGTTTCAATACTTACTGTTTTTTACAGGTTACGTACAAAACGGTTAAAATATCAGAAAGAATACCTTAGAGAAGCAGTTAACAAGGCTACTCTGGAAATAAAAAAACAGAAAGAGGAATTGAAGCAGACCTTAATATCAAATGAAGAGAAGGAAACAATAATCAAAGAAATCCACCACAGGGTAAAAAACAATTTACAAATTGTAAATAGTTTAATAAGGTTGCAAACCGATTTTATGGATAAATCTAATTTCAGACAAAAGCTTAAGGAAACTGAAGACAGAATTCATTCCATGCGTTTAATTCATGAAATGCTCTATAAAAGTGAAAAATTAGCGAATCTGAACGTCAGGGACTATATTGGTGAACTTAAGAATAATATTGTTGAGGCCAATCATTCTTCTGCTAAAATTGCTTTTGTTATTGAAGTTGAAGCTATGGAACTTGGAATGGATACACTGATTTCGCTAGGGTTGATTATCAATGAAATTTTTTCAAATTCACTAAAACATGCCTTTTCTGATCAATCTGATGGAAAGGTATCACTACAATTATTTAGTGATAACGGTAAAATACACATTAATATAAGTGATAATGGGGTAGGTTCAGATATACCAGCAAAAACACTTTGTGATAATTCCCTTGGAATGGACCTGATATGGTCGCTGGCTGATCAATTGGATGCTGAACTTAAAGTGGAAACCCATGGTGGCTTCAGATATCAATTTGTAATGCCCTATTAGGGCAAAACTATTGTGAAAAAATAGAAGGGTAAAAGAAAACCACCGGAAATTCCGGCGGTTCTCATACTGATAAGATGTCTGTTCAGACCCTATATAACTACATCTTGATTAGTCGCTTAGTACTTTGTTTATCTCCATTAATGTATTTCAGGAAGTAAATACCACTATCAAATGCTTCCATATCAATACGGGTTGTATAATGATCATTGGTAATGATTCCTGATCGGTAAACGATCTGACCTAAAGCATTGCTTAGAACAAATTCACCACCGGCTTTTTGATCTAACAGATTAATGGTAATTTGATCTGTAAACGGATTTGGCAGTACATTAAAGTCTGCTGTAGCATCATGTATTGTACCTTGTGCTTCACCAAATGAATTTTGGTTATTATTGGTAGCATCATTATCTGAAGGAAGAATAAAAGCAGCAGGCACTCTGCAATACTGATCCACATCACTACGATAATCATCATATGGAAAACCAGGTCTTGAATTAAAGTACGAAACCGGGTCGTCATTAATATGAAAATCAGCTGCACCAATATTGATATTACGATAACGGATTTCATCATAACATTCCTGCATTTTTGATTGAACGGTGGTCACTACTTCAATAGCATAGTCTCCAGTGATGTCGTTCGGACTAATGAATACAAAACCATTTCCGTCAGCTCTTTCAGTAAATATTTCTTGCTCAAAAATATAAGGATGTTCTCCCTGGAAAGTTGAAAAGGTACCTCCACCATGACTGTGGAAATTTGTAGAAGGGGCATCCCATATCATTCCTAATACATAATCACCCCGGTCTTTTCTGAATTCAGCAATCCATGGAGTGGCGTGTTGGCCATTTACAGTAGATCCCGGATAGTCAGTTCTGTAATATCCCATTGCAACTAAGTTGTCGGGATCCCAGGGTGACATTTTTAGATGAAACCCGGCCGCATTGTATTGACCATAGGTCGGGTCCAATTCAAGGTAGTATTGATTAATAATACTTGGACTACCATTGGGATCCCGAATAACAGTGATTTGAGGATTATGAATAACACTGTTATTCGACATCAGGTATAGATAATCCTGATTGGTATCATATGCCGCTGAAACACCGTTTTGCTCTGAATTAGTTGAATGAAAAGATAAATTGGCCGTTAGATTAAGTGCATTATCCAAAAAGATTGAAAGTACGCCTTGAGTTGCTGAACCAACCAAACCTACACTTCCGGTAGCATAGTAACCGTTGTCTATTTGCACAATATCATTAATAGCTGAGTGACGATTGATGCTACCGTTATAAATAAAAGTATTTCCGGTAGGATTTAATCCTCCGTCAAGTTCCATTAACAAAGCTACGTTTCCGGATATTGGATAGGTTACCTGATCAAGAACTGCACCACCAACTATAAAAACATCTCTGTTGGCATTATATATTATATTGGTTCCGGCAGTGGCCTGATTACGTACAATATTGTAATCCAGTTTCCGGTCAATTACCATATTTCCTGCCGGATCAAGCATAAAAACATACAACTCCGCTTTTGGGTTACGGGTTACATAACCAGTCACTACAATATGATCATTTCTTCCAATTGTAACATCCAGTGCCCGGTCGTCATTCGACACGTCAACGATACGTTCCCATATTGTGTTTCCATTAGGGTCTAATAAAAGCACGTGTATATCTGTTCTGCCAGAAGCATCAAACTGAGTGCCGGCAACAACATAATTACCCGATCGTGTTGTTTCAATTGAATAGTGATTGTGATCAACTCCTAAGGTATATATCAATCGCTCAAATCCCTGACTAATTGATATGTTGCTAAGCCCTAAAAAAGCCAGGCATACCATTAAAATTTTTTTTGTGTTCATAGAATTAATTTTTAATTAATAAATCTTATATCACTCAAATTTTCTGATAAATAAGGGGATATAAAAGGACGAATCGATTATCTGTGCTTTTGGGTCTACGATTGGTAGATCATGAACTATTTCCTGATTTTTACCAGTTTTGTAGCCATCAGCAATGCGGAATGCCTATATTTGATTTGGTCACATTTACTATAGAAGATCATTAAATTCAAAATCAATGAAAAAAGACCTTATTCTGTTACATGGAGCATTAGGTGCAAAAACTCAATTTAAAACTTTAAAACAAGTACTGGAAAAAGAGTTCAATGTTTACGATTTTAATTTTAGTGGTCACGGAGGAAGTTCTTGTCCGGAAGAATTCTCAATGGATTTGTTTTCAAACAATCTGAAGGGGTTTATCCTTTCAAATCAACTTTATCAACCTGACATTTTTGGTTATAGTATGGGAGGTTATGTTACTTTGAATTTGGTTAAATCGTCTCCAGAGCTGGTTGGTAAGATTATGACTTTGGCATCTAAACTTTCCTGGTCACCTGAAATTGCGAAAAAAGAAATAAAGTTATTGAATCCGGATATTATTGCGGAAAAGGTCCCTGCATTTGCTCAACAATTAAAAGAGAGGCATCATCCCGAAGATTGGAAAACGGTGCTTGACAAGACAGCTAAACTAATGCATGGTTTAGGTAATGGTAGTGCTTTGCAGTTAAATGATTTTAAAACAATTTCTAATAAGGTTTTAATGTTGATAGGTGATAAAGATGTTATGGTTACTGTTGAGGAAACAAAAAATGTGGCAGATGTCATTCCAAATGCCGAACTCAGAATATTGGAAGGGATTCAACACCCAATAGAGAAAGTAGATATTGATTTATTGGGAACTTTGATCAGCGATTTTTTTGATTGATCTGTGGGTTGATTGGGAAGTATGTGGAATGATTTTTGAGCTTTTAACGATATAAAATAGATTATTATGCGCTCTTTTCTATTAATAACTTTAGCCCTGTTTAATGAGGTTTTATGCTTTTCGTTTGATTTTTATACCGTACAACCCATTCCTGACTTTTCTGAGGAAGAATTAAAGGTGTTAAAAACGTTTCAAATCGAATTCAAGGAGTTGAACGAGCGAACAGTAGTGAGTAAACACAATAGTCAGGTCTTAAAATTAATAGATCTGAACGGTAATGATTGGCGGTTAAAACTCGCAGGAACACTTGCCAAAACAGAGGCTAATCACCATGACTTTTTTAATGGTTTATTTCGGAAAAATACAATCAGAACCGGATTTGGCTTTGTTCAGTTTGAATACCACTCTAATGGTATTATTGCTTTACGACGCAATATAAAAGATATGCTTAACGGTGGGAGTAGCAGAGCCTACTTCAAACATAAGATTAAGGAAGAACGCTGGGATAAAAAAGGCAATTATAAAGGTAAGAAAACGTATCAGGAAAGTGGAAGTATGTGTTGCTTTTTAGGAAGTACCACCATTTTAATGAATGATGGAACAGATAAGCGCATCTGCGATTTAAAAGTTAATGATACCATACAAGGGCTTGATTTGACTGATGATAGTTTAGTTCCGGCCGTAGTTGAGGAAATGACTGTAGTAAAACACAATAACCTGGTCCAAATAAACTTTACTGATTTTTCGATTATTGTCACAACTGATCATCCTTTGGTAACTGCCGGTGGAGAGTGGGGAGCAGTTGATCCTGAGCGGGCCGGACAATACATAGAATCAGAAGTAGTACCTATTAAAAAAGGAACACAAATTAAGGTGTATCAAAACGGTGATATGATTAATGCAACATTACAATCAATTGAGCCGTATCGGGGAAGTTATACAACATATACAATCAATAAACTTGATAATGCTACTGTTTATTTTGCAAATGGTATTGCTGTTGGAACAGAGCCCTTGACAGATAAATCTACAGGGGTGTTGTATTTAATTGGTGACTAAATCAGGATTGCTTTTTTTTGAAGCTAAAAAGACTCCTGATAGTCATGATATTGAGCGGGAATTCCATTAAAACATGTAACATACTTAAAAAGAACAGGGCAATAAAACCGGTTTTGTAATCATATAGATATAAACTCACCGCAGCAACCCAAATTAATACTATCCAAACTGATTTTTTTCTGGTGATAGATTGTTTCCATCCTATAACTGATGTTTTTGAAAACCAGTTCAAATAATGATAGGTATAGGCAAATGCAATAAATATTTGAATTTTTATGCCGGATTCAGATAAAGGCAAAAACTGTTCGTTTGTAAAACCTCCCAGTATCCATGAAATGGTAGATGAAACACCGGTCATATTACTATCTTCAAATGAACTGATAACATATTGAGAAGGCTGGTACATTTCTGTTTCAAGCGGATAAAGATAGACGATAAAAGGCACAAGAGCCAGGGCAATACCATTGTAGACGCCGTATTTGCTATTTGATTTCAGAGCACCAAATAATATGAACAAAAGCGTGAACACATAAACATGAAGAACTGTAGGGATAAAGATTCCGAAAACAATAACTGGTATGGGAAGGTAATAATTTAATATAATAGCGAGGGCAATACTACAAATCAAGCTGATAATAATATGACTGACCTTTTTGAGGGCGGCTATGCCTACAGCGAAAAAAAAAGTGGCCAGTAATACAGCCGATACTTCCTGAGAAATAAAGTTGAAAAAATCAGGTATAGCCCCTTTCAGGTCAAAATCAAATAAACCCAATGTCGGTGATACTGAAATCAGTAAGGTGATGATAATAAACACAATCATCCACTCTTTTTTGGGCTTTATAAAGTAATTCTTCCCTTTTAACCAGTTAATCTCTGTCAAATAATGTAAAGGGCCCAACAATGCATATGCAATTAAAAAAAGTTTAAAAGGAATACTAATAGCAAGAATCAATGATACAGCTATCAAGGCAATGTTTAACTGATCAATTATTACTAATGATTTAGGCTTTGACATTTTGAGTAAGTTGATTGTTAAATATATAAATAATTTGAAATAATTTTAACCCCTGACAAGATATGACATTAATCGGCGATAGATTTGCTTTGTAAATAAAAAACACTTTAAATAAAAGATTATGACAAATGCAGTGAACTGGTTCGAAATTCCAGTAAAAGATTTCGAAAGAGCGAAAAAATTTTATCAGACAGTATTAGGAAATGATATTACAGACATGTCGGTACCGGATGGTAGTAAATATGGTGTACTACAATATGATCAGCAAGCAGGTGTAGGTGGTGCTATATGGGCTGGTGAAGGAGCCAATCCTTCCGATAACGGAACAGTGGTGTATTTGAATGGAGGAGATGATTTGTCTGTTAGCGTTGACCGGGTTGAAGCAGCTGGAGGTAAGGTCGTTTTACCTAAAATGGAGATCGGAGAGAATGGATTTATTGCACATATTATTGATACCGAAGGAAACAAGGTAGGTTTCCATTCAATGGGGTAAGATTTTATAGTGAACCCATTCAGTTGGGTTCACTATCTTTGTATGTTATGACACAGTTGTCAAGACTCATATCAATACTCACTTTGTTAAAATCCAAGCGGATTCTAACAGCAACCGAATTGTCTGAAAAGTTCGAGGTCAGTGTCCGGACAATTTACAGGGATATCAGAAAGCTGGAAACTTCCGGTGTACCTGTAATTACTATTGAAGGCAAAGGGTATTCTATAATGGACAGCTATACCGTGGCACCGGTACAGTTTACTGAAGCTGAAGCCAATGCTTTGATTACAGCCCAGCATGTTATCAGCCAGTCAAATGACAGATCACTGGTTGAGAATTTTCATGAAGCCATGACAAAAATCAAGTCGGTTTTCCGTTCTTCGATTCAGGAAAAAAGTGAGTTACTGAGTAGTAAAATTCATATTTTCAATGCAAAAGATGAATCCATTGCCAGTAATATTTTGTCCGAAATTCAGTTGGCAATCACCAATTTTAATTATACTGAGATTAATTACCAAAAATTAAATCATACCGAGATTTCATTTCGGTTGATTGAACCATGTGCCATGTATTCTTCTCAGAATAAATGGATTTTAATTGCCTGGTGTCATCTCAGAAAAGATTACAGAGCATTCCGGATTGATCGGATACAGCATTTTAAAATTCTTCCTGAAAAGTTTGAAGACCGGGAATTTAACCTTAGGAATTACTACCTTTCTCAAAACCCTCCTCCTGATCATAAAAGCAGTAAAAAAGATTTACCAAATTGCTGATATTATTGTTTTACAAACTTCCCGGTTCTAACCCCTGACTGATCTTCAAGCTTTATCCAGTAAAGGCCCGAGGGCAGTTCTGATACGTCAATGGCCTGACCTGTAACCTGTAATTGGTAAATGACACGTTGTCCTGCCGAATTATAGATTGCAGCTTTTGTAATAGTTGTGTTTCCCTTGTTTTTTAAAAATATAGCATCTGTTGCAGGATTAGGAAATAACATCAGTGGTTCACTATCAGGTGAAATAACAGAGGCTGTTGATGTACAATTATAGCCTTCCGATATCAGACCGGATTTAACGACCAGTAGCCTTTCTCTTATCAACGTTTTTAAAGCCGGTATATCTTCTCCAAACAAAGTGTGATAGCCATAATTAATTCCTGCATCAAAATCGGAATTACTGATTACTTTTCTGGTATCATCATATACTGCCTGTTGAATCTGATCCTTAATAGCATCAATTTTAGCAAAATAAGCCAGAGTATCTCCAACCGAATTGTTGAGTTGACACATGGCGTCAAGGTAATAGGATTTAAGTATGCTAAAATCATCCATTTTAGATGCAATACAACCATTTGAAATTGTACCAGGTATCATTGGATAAGATGATGGAGAATGATTACCAGTATCCCATAAACCGAATGAAGCATTAAAATCCCACGGTGTGACTTGCCAAACTTTGTTTAAAGTGTCGAAAACGTAAATTTGATTTCCCCTGAAGCCAATGTAGGAATCATGATTCATCAAATAAACATTAACCGCTTGATAAACAAAAAAGTCCTCTAGGTTTAGGTACTTTGGAACAGTATCGAGGTATTGGTTATCAGGTGTATTATTGGTTTTATCAACCATTTTTGAAAATAAGGGCCAGGCTGTTACCGTGTTGCCATTTTCAAATTTATAGGTAGGATTACCACCATTACTATCAAAATCATAATCCGAAGGTGTGTTACTGATATAGCACATATCACCAAAATCTAATGACTCAATAGCGTCCATATCCCTGTGGTTGAATACCTGTTTATACATTTCATCCTTACCTTCAACAATGGTAAACAGTCCCCAATAAATATTGTTTATATAAACTTTTGCAAATGCAGTTCGTAATGAAAATAATCCCATTTCTGAACAAATATCATAAGTCAGTTTTTCACGCATCATTGTGGGGTCCTGATAATTCATATGTAATGTAAACTCTTTTGTTCCATCATATTTTTGGGCATTTACATATTTATTGGTTTTTATTTTAATACCAAATTTATTAGTGGTTGGATAACCTGAAATATTACCTTTTTTCTTGAAACCAACATTGTTAACCGTGTTGCCATCAATAATCATGTTTAGTTGCTGATAATCGTAGGTGTTGATATAGGTATTAGTATCAGCATTTTCGAATCGAATTTCGTGTAAAAAGCTGTCATCAAACAAATTACTGCCTGGTGTTTGGCTGTAAATAGTTTGCTGAATCAGCAGGAAAAATATTAAAATATTTTTTTTAGACATAGTTTCCGTTTTTATTTAGATAAGATATAATATGCAGTTGTTGTGTAAAAATCCCTGAGATATGGAATATTAAGGACCGGAACTAATTTCCTGGGTTTTAATCCAAATTTTACTTCATAATTAGGATTGATAAAGTATAATTGTTCCGAGCGGATGTTTAGCTCAGATTTTTTAATAATTTTCTTAAATCTTTGAATTGAAATTCTGGTATCGTAAACATTACTCAAAAGACTTTGAACTTTTTGAGGAGACTCTCCGAATAACTGTAATGTACCTTTAAACATAAAACGAGGTAAAATATGAAACCAGGGGAGTTTACTAAGGATTTTACTCTTACACATCTGTTGGTGACCTCCAAATGGGTTACACCAGGGTGGGAAGCCCTGAAAAATGATGCCATCTGACTTTAAAAAAGTAGTCAGCCGGGCAATGAGTTTTGATGTATCAGGAATATGCTCCAGTGTATCTTTCATAAAGATAATATCAAATTCACCTTTAAACAAATCGGTTTTATAAATATCCTGGGCAATCAAGGTCAGATTATCATTTTCATCATAATCTAATTCAATTTTAGCACGTTCAATGCTCGATTCCAAAATGTCAACTCCGGTAATCTGGCATTTAAGATCAATAAATGGTTTTAAATTTCCACCAAGTCCGCACCCAACTTCAAGAACCTTAGTTGTAGGTTTAATTGCTTTATACTTTTGGATGAGTGGTAGAATATATTGATTTGATGTTTTGTATTGTTCTTCAAAATATACTTTTTTGTCTGAGTGTCTGTCTTGCATTTCAATTTTGTAATTACATTAATTACAAATGAAAACTAAAGTGGACGGGGTTTAAAAAAAGTCACTCATACTTTATAAATACAGTAGTGCGATAGGGGATCACATTAATAATACAGTAGTTGTTAAGGTGCTATTATTTAGTGTTTTAATATCTGGCTTGATATAGCTTAAAGGAAATAATGGACTTAAGTTAATGATGATAAAAAGCTGATAATGTTAGTTTCGGTATTTGATATTCCCAGCTTTTTTCTTAGTCTGGTTCTTGCCACATTAATACTATGGGGTGTTTTAAAAGTTATAGCTGCAATGTCTTTTGTACTCATATTCAACTTGAGAAAAGCACATAATTTTCTTTCATTCGGACTCAAAGCAGGAAAATGATGTGACAATTGGTTGTAAAAACCGGTATGAACTTCATTGAATCTTTTCTCAAATTCCTCCCATAAACTTTTATTGAAGTTTGTGGTTAGTTCATTGATAATTGAACTTAACTCGTTTTGTTGGGTCTTTTTGAGGTTGAGTTTAAAATCGATTAATTCACCTGATACCTTTTGAATCATTTCATTTTTCTCAATCAGATGCATAATTTTGGTGGTTAATTCTTTATTTTGTAACTGAATGGTTTGGTTAAGCTTTTCTTTTTCAAGTTTGTAGATTTGTTCCTGTTGTTTTTGTAGCACAACATTTGTACGTTTTACAAAGCTGATTCGCTTAATAATGTAGATAACCAGTATGATAAGCAAAAGTGCAATTGTACTCAGTGCAATAATAGTATAGTTTTTTTTATCCAATTCTGCCCGTCTTAATAATTGATCCTTTTTTAGCTGAACCAGCTCATGTTCCTGTTCTTTGGTCTCGAATTCAATCTTCAGTTTTTTAAGCAACTTTTCATTGTCCTGATCAAAAATGGAATCCCTGTAGGCAATGTGCGTTTTAAAGGAATTTAATGCGTTGTCAAACTGATTAGATTCCAAATAAATTTCAGAGAGTAGTTCATAATTATCGGTTAAATCATGTTTAGCACCTATTTTAAGCCCAATTTCATTACTTTTTTTCAGAAATGTTAAGCTTTTTTCTGTTTGATTAGTTTCAAAGTACAGGCGACTTAAATTATAGTATACGTCCATCAGTTTTCCTTCATTATTAATCTCAGAGTATATCATTCGGGCTTCTTCATATAAATTTTCAGCAGTTTTATAATCTTTTAGTTCCAGGTATACCGAGCCCTTAAACAGGTAACCTTTCCCAATTGCTTTTCGCATATTATTTGTACTTGCTATTTCAAATGCCTGATTGTAGTATTTTAATGCATCTTTAGTTTTTTTCAGCTCTTTTTGCGTTAACCCAATATTGTATAGTGAATTAACAATACCATTCGTATTATTGGTATTTCTAAATGCCTCCAAAGATTGATTGTAATAGTCTAAAGCTTTAGTAAAATTTCCTGTTTGCCAGTAAACACTAGCAATATTATTCAATGTTGATCCCAGTTTATTCTGGCTTTTTATCTGACGTTTTAACTTCAGTGATTTTAGAAAATATTCAAGACTTTTTTTATAGTCAGCAATATCTAAATAAACAGTCCCGATATTGTTTAAGGTAATGGCAATACCTTTGGTATCGTTTAGTTTTTCTTTAATTTCAATAGCCTTCTTAAAATAGTTAAGTGATTGGTCATATTCGTCTCTTGCTCTGTAAAAGTTACCCAAATTATTATATGACTTTGCAAGACAAGTGTCATTATTTATTTCTTTTGCAATCAGCATTGAGGATGTACAGTATTGAATACCCTCCTGATACCTTTCCATCCGATAGCAAACCTTGGTCAGGAAGGCATTGGCTTTATATTGTCCTTCTTTATTATTATTCCTTTTAGAAAGTTCTAACAATTTGAAGCTATAATCTTCAGCCAGGTCTAAATCTTCATTGATATAATGGTCACAAAGTTTGATGAGTGATGATATTTTTTCTTCATCCGACAATGCAGATGCATAGTTGTTTAGGAGCACACTGTCGTTGGAACCGGCATGAATGACCCCTGAGATAGCAAAGAGGATATATATAAGTAAAGTATAATGCATTCTAAAACTATTGAGTGTTTTAATATATACAATGGCAGAAAGGAATGGTTGTTTGAAATCAGGCGATTACTAAAAAAAATATAATGTTTTTGCTGATTACTGAACTTTGATATCAATTGATTTTTCAAAGATTGTGATATGCAACGGATAGGCTGAGGTTAATTGATTGTAGTTGGCTGCATGACGACTTAACCTGTGCTTTGTAACCTGAACAGAGAGACTCAATTTTTCTTTTTGAGTGATTGGATAATGATAAGGAAATGTTCTGCTTTCCACGGGTAATAGATTATTATCACTGATTTTTTTGGCTTCAGGATACCATTCCCATTCCTCACCAATTTTGTAGCTAATGTAAGACAGGGTATCACCAGATTGACTATTCAGTTGAAATGAGATCATAAAAAAGCGTTCAGGATCACTGGTTGGAACTTTATGTCCTGCAAATTCATTTTTGACAGTCAGGTTGAGTTTAATAGTGTCATTAACTTTGAATAAAGCAGGAAGTTCAGACATTGAAATTGTTAAGCCATCTAACCTGGTGGTTTGGGAGGTGTCCGATTTGGGAATACCTGATCCTGAGAAGTAATGGAATCGGCTTTTTCGAGGGGAGTAACCACTTACTACCGATCTGTTTGTGGCTTCCATATGACAATCAATACAGTTTTTTTTGCCATAATAAGGACCAGCTTTCCATTCATCACCTGTTTCAAAACTGCAGGCCAGGGTAGGTGTGATAACCGCAGTAGCATTATGACAGGAAATACAGAGTTCTTCAGACAAAAAATCAGGATTTTTAACAGTTTGATGTGGCGCCAGATGAGTACCGGTTGGTCCAATAACAGTATTGTTTCTGACATGACAAGCGGCACATGTAATGCCCTCCTGTTGAAGTTTATGATCAAAATTTGGGTTAGTACGTTTTGCAGGCTGGTAAATATCACCGTTTACGAAACCACTTACAATGTATTCCTGCTGATTTTGGAGTGGGATATGACAATTGATACAGAGTAAAGGACTGGATTCTTTTTTTAATTCCGCCTGAAATTGTTGGTCGGTCCAGGCATGTGCATGCGTCGATAATCTCCATTCGTTATAATGATCCTGATGACAGCTGCCACAATGCTCCGCACTTAAGGACATTAACCCTTGTGGAACCTCCTGATGCGGGATGACTTTTTCCCATGATTCTACCAAAGGTGTAATGACAGCAGATTCTTCATTGGTACATTTGATCAGAGACCAGGAGAGAAAAATTATTGAAATAATGGTAATGGGATAGTGCTGTTTCATAAAAAGTGATCAACTTGGCGCATCAAACTTACATTAATTAGTATAATTGTTTTGTGACAAAACGCACTTTAGAATATGAGTTGCCTTTGAGGCATTCATAACGTATACCGGAAACTAATAAAATGAAGATAACTATACTATCCTCACCCTTACAGGGATTTACTGATTTTAGATTCAGAAATGCATTTGACAAGTACTTTGGAGGTGTTGATACCTTTTATGCACCCTATATCAGGTTAAACGGAAAATTAGTTATAAAACCAGCTTATGAAAGGGATATTTTACCGAAAAATAACAGTGTTAATGAAGTAATACCACAAATTATGACAAATGATGCTGATGAGTTTTTATTTGTCGCTAATTATGTGAGAGAATTTGGCTATAAGGAATTAAACTGGAATTTGGGTTGTCCTTATCCAATGGTGACTAAGCGTGGAATGGGATCAGGTTTAATTTGTCAACCTCAAAAAATTGAACAGATACTGGAACGTGTCCACAATGAATCTGATATCATTGTATCAATGAAAATGAGAATGGGCTATGAAAACAGTTCTGAAATTCTTGATGTTTTACCCGTGCTTGATCGTTACCCTGTTAAAAACATTGCCATACATGCCAGAATAGGGAAGCAGTTGTATAAAGGAGGTGTTGATCTGGAATCATTTAGCCGGTGTATTAACAGGACTAAGCATAAAATTTATTACAATGGAGATATTACCACTGTTGAAGGTTTTTTAGCGCTAAAAGACAGATTTCCTCAAATTGACCATTGGATGATTGGCAGAGGACTCATTGCTGATCCGTTTTTGCCAGGCATGATCAAAACTGGTGAGACGGAATACCCTGAAAACAGATTGGAGGTGTTTAGTAAATTTCATGACACTTTATTCAATAGTTATGAAGAGGCATTGTCCGGGAAAAGTCATGTATTGATGAAAATGAGATCTTTTTGGGAGTACTTTTCTACCTCATTTTCCAATCCCCACAAGTCCTTTAAGAAGATTAAAAAATCGAAGACCATTGAAGCTTATGATGATGCTGTAAAAACTATACTGGAAACTGAGGAAATCTATTCTGAAATGCCTTCTTAATTAGAAGGTGAATCGAGAAAACAGAGGAAGATAATTTGGTTTCGCAGACAGGTTCAAAACCTGACTCCGATAATACAAACATCATCAACCTGATCATTCTCTCCTTTCCATTCTTCAAAAAAGTTTATCAATGATTTTTTTTGCTCATCCATTGATTCATTTTGAATAGATATAAGCAACTCTTTAAATGCTGTCTTTTTTAACTTTTTGCCTTTAATACCTCCAAATTGATCAGCATATCCATCAGAAAAGATGTACAAAGTGTCATTTGGTTTCAAATTAATACTATGTGTAATAAATGGTTCAGGGTCATAGTATATCCCTATGGGCTGGTTGTTTCCTTTTATTTCAGTTAACTGATGGCCGTTGACAATCCATAGAGGATTGTAAGCACCAGCATATTTTAAACTTAGCTTATCAGATAAATTATCAATTGTACACAAGGCAATGTCCATTCCATCACGTACGTTTTCATCCGATTGTTCAAATTCAGATATGATAATTTCTCTTGTTTTATTGAGGATTTCCCCTGGGTCAACTAACCCGAATTCATGTACTGAGCGATTGAGGGCATTATTGCACATGATACTAACCAATGCACCCGGCACACCATGACCGGTACAGTCGGCAACAGCAAAAAGTGTTTTATTATTGAGGTTGTTCATCCAGTAAAAGTCACCTGCAACGGCATCTTTAGGAAGATAAAGAATAAATGAATTTTCAAGGTGTTGTGTTACAATTTTTAAAGGAGGCAAAATAGCATTTTGAATTCGTTTGGCGTAGGCCAGACTATCAAGAATTTCGTTATGAGCCTTCTCAATGATTTCTTTTTGGTTTTGAACAGCTTCTTTTTGCTCCTTAATTTCAATGTTTTGATTTCTCAACTGGTGAGTAGCCACATTTACTTTGATTTCCAGTTCTTTTTGTCTCCGTTTAAATTTAATAGACCTCCACCACGAAAAAGTATATATTATCAATATCAGAATGAGTAAATAACTCAGCTTAGCATACCATGTTAGCCACCAAGGTGGTAAAACGGTAAAATGAAACTCTAAGGGTTCACTCCAAACACCTCCTTCACCAATAGCACAGACTTTAAAAATGTAGTCACCATGAGGTAAATTTCTGTAATCGGCTTTAATTTCTGAACTTTCCGGACTCCACTTATTGTTTAAACCTTCAATTATATGACTGTATTTTAACTGATGTGGTGCAGATAAATCAATTGCAGAATAGAAGAAAGTTAAATGGTTTTTTGAATAAGAAACCTTTAGGTTAATTGGTAAGTTAGAAAATCTGGTAACTGAATCGAAATTAATATCATTTTCAGATAAATTGGGATGTGTTTCAAAATCAATAAATTCTTCATTTACCTTAACCATATTCAGTTTTACTTTTGGTTTCTGATCAGATAACTTGAAATTACTGATATCAAGCATTGTGAGACTTTTTCCGCTTCCCCACCAGAGTCTGTTTCGTCGGTCAAGAAAGGCACTGTTTGAGAAAAAGTCAAGTCCTTTCAAGCCATCATGGTAGCCAAATGATGTAATATTTGACGTACCCTCCTGATCATTTATTGAAATTAAGTTTAAACCGGACTCTGTACTAACCCAAAGCCGGTGGCAAGAATCTTCGATAACAGACCATATTACATTATTACTTAAGCCGTTTTCAGTATTAATATACAGGATTTTATCAGGGGCTGATTGCAGTTCAGTACTATAGGTTAACACATTAAGTCCACCACCATCTGTACCTAACCAGATATTACCTTTTTTATCTTCTAAAATGGTCCAAATTGTATTGCTACTTAATCCCTCTGCTGTTGTATAATGAACAAAGTTTTTCCAATTGTATCGGCTTACTCCTCCACCTTCGGTTGCTATCCAGATATTTCCATGTTTATCTTCAATAATATTGGTGATGTAATTGTTGATGAAGCCCTCTTCCTGAGTAAACTCTGTGAATGTGGAACCCTGAAG
Organism: Putridiphycobacter sp.; assembly: GCA_965230195.1. Taxonomy (GTDB): domain Bacteria; phylum Bacteroidota; class Bacteroidia; order Flavobacteriales_D; family Crocinitomicaceae; genus Putridiphycobacter. The sequence continues at coordinate 3,990,737 of OZ245997.1, read as the reverse complement.
GTAAGAGAGGCCATTTCTTGTGGCAAACCAAATATTACCTTTTTTATCTTCCATAATACCATAAACATCATTACTTGCTAAACCCTGTTGAGTTGAAAAACACGTTACTGTTTCGTTATTATAACAAAACACTCCCTTTCCACTTGTGCCAAACCATATATTGTTTTTACTGTCCTGGAAAATACAGGGAAATCCCCAGTTCTGAAAAGCACTTTTTTCAACGTAGTGAATGAATTTCGATAATAGGCTTTCAGATTTTTCATTGTGGTTTTGTGGTTCTGTTTTTAGACAAATAACACCGCCGGTTCGACTGGCTGTCCCAAACCAAAGGTTATCATCTTTATCTTCAAATATTGACCAGATAATGTCACTGCTAAGCCCTTGTTCAGTATTAAAATGATTGAAGGATGCTACTTTATATTTATTGAGCCCGCCACCATATGTACCTAACCATAAATTACCTTGCCCATCATGTAATATGGTTTGGATAATATCGCTGTTTAAACCAAGTTTTTGATCGATTTGAGTAAAAAACTCTTGCCCATTTTTGTTTTCATAGTGAATCAATCCTCCTCCCCAAGTTCCCAGCCAGAGATTACCCAGACTATCCCCCGAAATGCTCAGGATATTTTGATTGTTAAGCCCATCTGATCTGGTATAAGTAATAAAGGTTAATGAGTCATTAGAGTTTTGTTTAGCAGGTATAAAATTTGTGAGACCTTCGGTTGAACAGCCAAACCATAAATTATTTTTATGATCTTCATAAATGGAATAAACGAAGTTACCGCCAAGCCCATGCTGCTTTGTATAATTTACCATTTGAATAGTCTTTGAAAAGCTTGAGTCTTGTTTGGATTCTATTGCCTTATCAAGCTTGTCGAATTTTAGTTCAATGACACCACCACCACCTGTACCTAACCATAAATTTCCGGATTTATCTTCGGTAATTGACCAAATTCTATCACTTGGTAAACCTTCTTCAGAGGTGAATTGTGTAAAGGTTTTTCCATCAAAACAATTGAGTCCGCCACCATCCGTTCCAATCCAAATAGTTCCATCTTTACTGATATGCAGGGATCTGACAAAATTATTGGTTAAACCATCTTCTACAGTATAGTGAATAAAGGATTTGCCATCAAAGAAAGTCAGTCCTTTATGAGTGCCTATCCAAAAGTTTCCCTCATTATCCTCCACAATAGCTCTGACATTATTATCGGAGAGTCCGTTTTTAACCGTATAAGTTTTGATTGTAATACCATCATAACAACTCAGACCTCCACCAATGCTCCCAATCCAGATATTTCCTTTTCTATCCATTAATAATGATGAGATGTATGAAGAAGGTAAACCTTGTCTGACATCAGTATATTGAATATTTAGTGTAGCATTATCTTTAAATAATGGCGGTTTGATAACTGTTGTTATTGGTTGAATACATTGTATTTTAATCCCTGTAGAATATTCATTGTCTCTGCTTGAAGTAGCGGATTTTTTGATGGTCTTTTTTGCTTTAAGTTCAGCTTGAAACAGAGCGTTTTTGCTGATTTTTTTTATACTCGTAACACCTGAAATGATCGATTGATTGGGATTAGCTAAAACAGCAGTATCGTATTCTGTTTGACTGATTATAACGGGTTTGTCAAAATCAGTTATTTTCTTAACCTGACCTGTTAAGGCAACTGGAACTCCCGTTTTAATAGTGTCACCTGATGGAAAAACTAGGGGAGAGATAGAATCTCCGGAAAAGTTGTTAACAGCATATTTTTTGAGCTCAACTTGCTTAATAGTTTTTGCAAATGTTTTTGACTTAAGAGGCGAGTTGGTAGAAGAATTTGTTTTATTGCAGCTAAATAACATTAACAGAATGATATATAGTAGCAAATTTTTCAAATTGGGGAGAATAGAGGTTATAACAAATATAAGATAATTATTTGTATAAGATCAGATACTCAATGGGTTAAAATTATCATCAATAGGTTTGGTTTTAAAAGAATTGTTTGTTTAGCAAATCTGATGATTCGAATTTGATTTGTAAATAAACTTTAGGATTATAAAATACCCCCACGCGAAACAAGGAAACGCGCAGGGGGTAAGCCGAGTAAGCAGCTTTGATAGTAAATTCAATTTTAGAGTGGTTTTACATAATCGAAACTAATAACTTTAGCTTCTGTCCTCCTGTTTAAGAGGTGCAATGCTTCGAATTTTACTTTATCTGTTTTAAATTGATTAATATATCGTTCGGTTAGCGGGAAACTGGCAATGGTATCTCCCTGGGGATTAATGTCGTGATAAATTATCGGGACATCTTCACCATTACCCAACGCTTCCAGCCTGTCCTGGGGTAGTTTCATTTCTCCAATCAGGTAGTTCACACAAGCATTTGCACGTCTTTGCGCCAGTTTTCTGTTAAATTCTCTTTCACCTCTTGAATCTGTATTGGTTATGAGTTGAACAACTATATTAGGGTGATCTTTCATAAGATGATATAAATACTTTAATGAATCTCTGGAGTTAACGGTGTCATTTCTGGTCAGATGATCTGTTCCAAAATCAAATCGAATTTCGGGCAATCTAAATGCTTTATTATCAATATTAATAATAGGAATTTCCTTAACCAATGTGGTGGGCTCATCAATATGTCGGGTGAGCAAGCTGTCCTTATTGCCAAGCCATTGATGAGCCACATCCGGTACATTGATTAAATAAGATTCTCCCTGTGTAATGTATCTGGAACCATCATCTTTCTGTGAGAGCTCTATTTCTCCCATTTCATTCGAGGTCATCACATATTTATCTTGATTTGAGCCTTTAATAATAACTTCAATACCGCTAACCGGTTGTCGGGTTTCCTGATCAATTAGTTTTACAATACAACGAATAGGTACCGGTGGTAAACTAAATGACCATAGATCCTGTGAAGTGGCTTTTCCGTTTGTTTTTGCGCCTGGTCTGTTTGATGAAAGATAACCATCTCTGCCATTTCCGGTAAAAATAATGTGGTAATCATCAGCAAATGAGTTTAACGGAATACCTATATTTTCAGGTTTTATCCATTTGTTTTCTTCTTTAATTTTTTGGGCTTTGTAAATATCTAACCCTCCGGCTCCAATCATGCCATCTGATGAATAATATAGGGTATTATCCGGCCCCCAGGTTGGGAACATGTCATTTCCTGATGTATTAATTTCGGGACCAAGGTTAACCGGTAATGACCAGTCCTTTGTTTTTCTGGAATATTCTGTCATCCATAAATCAACACCGCCTTCACCACCTGCCATATTCGAGGCAAATATCATGGTGTTACCATCAGGCGACACACATGGATGTCCCACGTTCGTAGAATCGTGATCTTTTAACTCAATTTTGACCGGTTTGTCAAATTTACTGCCTCTTTTGGTAGCTACATAAATATCACATCCCAGGTTATATTCTGTCACCTCACAACGGGTAAAAAATAACTTTTTTCCTCTGTTATCAAAACAAACCTGTCCCTCGTTACCTTCGGTATTAATACCCTGAACAATTTTTGGTTCAGTAAAATTGCCGGTTTTGTCCAATTGTGATTCAAAAATATCTGAAAAGCCTTCTCCAACTGTGCCATCTTTTTCATCTCCTGTTACATTTTTTCTTGATGATGAAAAGTACATTACCCTGCCTCGTTTGTCCATAGTTGGTGAAAAATCAAACTGGGGTGTATTTAATTTGGTTAACGGATCAACCGTATGCCGACTTTTTGAGTTATAAAGCGCAGGATAACTTTCGCAAGATTTAATTCTAATGTCGGTTAATGGATCTCCGGTTCCCAGTTGCTTATATTTTTTAAAGCTATCGAGGGCTTTTTGATGTTTCCCCTGAGCCATCTGCATTTCTCCAAGGTAGTAATACACCCTGGCTTCGGAATTAAAGTGTTTTAATAAAATGGATTTTTCGTAGGATTGTTCTGCAAGAGCATAGTATCTGATCAAACGATAACATTCCCCCGATCGATAAGCATATAAAGCTTTTAGTTCTTTAGCCTTTTGAGTTTTGGGGTGTGTTTTAGTATAAGCTTTTTCATAAGCTTTGGCAGCATCATGCCACAGTCCTGCCTTCCAGAGTGCATATGCCTGTTTACCATAGTTTCTGGTTTGTGCAAACCCACTGGAACCAACACTTAGAATAAGTGGAATCAAAAATAATCTGACAAGTAATTTCATTTTTTGGTTTTTTAGATAATGAATAAAAAATGAAAACCGATTTAGGCTGCCTTGGTTTCAATAGTATATGTCCATAAAGTAAAGAGGTAACCTTGTTCAGGATTTAAATTTGATAGGATTTTACATAATTGACTAAAAATTAGTTAGTAATATTGTTTTATAATTACAAAAAAAGCGCTGGTTTTACCAGCGCCTTCCTAAATTATTTAATCTAGAATTACTTATTTTTTCTCAGGCATTAAAACCGTAATGATTACATTTTCTGAGATAAATTTGTTTGCAGCTTTTTGTATATCTTCTGCTGTTACGCTATCAATATCTGCTTCAGAATCCAACATTTTTGAAACGTCGCTTCCATGATATATTGCTGTTGATAAGCTCGAAATCCAGTATTCATTAGTTTTCATATCCTCCTTAAGTTCCAGCTTTTGTGCTTCTTTAATTTTAGCCAGATCCTTTGCTTCAGGGCCCTTTTTTAAAAGCTTATTTAATTCAGCCAAAGCAGCTGTTTTAAGTTTTTCTACGTTCTCAGGACCGCAAGGAAAAGAAATAGAGAAATTATAGACGCCTTCCGGAAGCTTTTGAGCAGAACCTCTTGCACCAACTCCGTAAACACCACTTTCACCTTCTCTCAGGTTTTCAACAAGCTTAATAGTCAATATTTCTCCCGCACATTTTAGATAATAGGCCTGCTTAGGATCATAATTAGCTTCTGTCCTGAATGAAATTTCAACACTACTCTTAGGATCTTCTCCTTTATGGAAGGTGAATTCGTTTTTTCCTTTTAACCGCTCATACTTATGGTTAATGAAAGATTCCTTTTTATGAGTAGCAGGTAGTGCTGCAAGGTATTTTTTTGATAATTCAACAATCTGATCTTCATCTATCGATCCGATAAAAGCAAAAACAAAATCTCCGGCATCAGCAAAACGGGATGTATAAATATCGTAAGCCATATCATAATCCTGAGATGCAAATTCTTCTTTAGTTGGGATAGCATTGGTAAACCTTGGATTGTTTTTTTGAATCACCTTTGCTTTTTCATTCATGAACCAATATTGTGGTGTATTCAACAGATTCCCTAAAAATGCTGTTTGTTTATCAACAAATGCCTGATAAGCTTCCTTATCTTTATTCAGGGCTGTAAAATTCAGATAGATTAACTGAAACATGTCTTCCACATCACTATTAACCGATTTACCTCTCATACCTTCATAATTGTTAGAGATATAAGGGAAGACAGAAACATTTTTTCCAGCCATTACCTTTGTCATTTCATTTTTTGAAAATCCATTTAACCCAGCTTCTCTCATACCGCTTAAAGCTAATTTTACCTTATTAAAATCTTCAGCTGATTTAATCGTTGAAGTTCCTCCCGGGCTTTGCGCACGCATTAAAATTTCGTTATCGTTAAAATCTGTTTTTTTATAGTAGACCGTTACACCATTTGAAAGTACCAGTTTAGTTAAGCCCAATGATTCAATTTTTTCAGTAGATTTTATTGTTCCTGCAACTGGCATTTTTTTCATTAAAGAGGTCGCAACTTCACCATCATCATAGGGTTTTAAATCTTTATTTTTGGCCTCTTTTAATACCTCCAATACCTGATTTTTGGTGTATGTTGGCTGATCTTCTCCTTCAGGACCGGTAAATATAACCACCCGGTTGTCGTCATGGATCAAATCTTTAATTACATTATTAATTTCTTTAATACTAACTTCTTTTAACAGGGCCTGATGAGCCTTAAACTCCCATTCAATTCCCGGAATTGCTTCTCCTTCAAGAAAATGGTTAATTAGCTCATAAGTTAAGCGACGTGATTCAGTTTTGTCTTTATTTTTGAGTTGGGCTTCCATTCGGGATAGTACATCTTTTTTAGCCCTTTCCAATTCGCTTTCCACAAATCCAAACCTCGCAACACGCTCACTTTCCTCAACCAAAACTTCAAATGCTTTTAACTGGTTAGCAGGGTCAGTCATAGCAAATGACTGATATGCGGTTTTGTTTCTGCTCCAACTGCTACCGTGGTATGCAAAACCATAGGTAAAGGGAGGGTTAGGGTTGTTGGCTATTTCACTTAACCTGTTATTGATCATTGAGTTGAATAATCGGGTAATCATTGTTTCACGGTAATCACCAATTGTAACATCCTTTTTGGCGTTTCCCTTATCCTTATAGATTAATTGAACCTGCGTAAACGAGGCTTCTTTATCACTTTCAATGGCAATAAAGGTTTCACTGTGGTCAGGAACCAAATATTCTTTACGTTCTTTTTTATCAGCCGGGTTTTGATAGCTACCAAAATGGTTTTTAATTTTTTCTTCCATTTGAGCAACATCAATGTCTCCAACAACTACTACCGCCATTAGATCAGGTCGGTACCAGGACTTGTAAAAATCTTTGAGTTCATCATGCTCAAAATTTTCAATTACACTTTTTAAACCAATTGGCAATCTTTCAGCATAATGAGAATTATACATGACCAGCGGAAGATATTTATCAAGCATTCTTTTATCTGCACCAAGACCAAGCCTAAGCTCTTCGAGAACAACACCTCGTTCTTTGTCAATTTCTTCAGGTGTTAACAGGCAGTTAAAGGCCCAGTCTTCCAGTATATCAAACCCCTTTTCCAGCTTTTCTTTATCATCACTTGGAATAGGTAATATGTAAACGGTCTCATCAAAACTGGTATAAGCATTTAAATGTTGTCCAAATTTTACACCAATGCTTTGAAGATAATCCACCAATTCATTATGTTTAAAATTTTTGGTGCCATTAAAATTCATGTGCTCCATAAAATGAGCCAATCCCCTTTGTTTTTCAGTTTCTAAAATTGATCCGGCATTAACTACCAGTCTTAGTTCAACTTTGTTTTCAGGTTTTCCATTTTTTTTGATGTAATAGGTTAACCCATTATCGAGTTTACCAATTTTTAACTCCTGATTGACCGGGATGGGTTGCTCCAGGTTGGAAAAATCCTGTGCCTGAACAAAATAGCCCGAAATGGCGGGTAAAATAAGCAGAATTAGTTTCTTCATAATTTTTGATTTAGGATATAATAAGTAATTAAAACTAACAATGTTAGTTAACAGATTTTGTCTATAACTTATTGTGCTAATAAAAGTAACAAATTAATTTGATCTTTTGATTAAATGGAAGATCTGGGAAAAGAATAGGTTAATTGATTTCTGATTACCTGTTACTTCCTACTTATATATTATTTGTCTATGTCCTATAATCTATTGTCTAATGTCTACATTGTATAGCCTGTAACAAAATAACAGCATCATTTGTTTTATTAACAGATGGAAAATTTAAGAGTGGAAAGGCCTTGTCCCGTACAAGTAAAAAGGCTAAAAAACTGTAATACTCATTTTTATTGTACCGGATGTCAAAAAAAAGTAATGGACTTTAGGAGAATGAATGAGGCAGGTTTAAAAGATGAAGTCTCTTCTGAACTTTGTGGTATTTTTACTGTCGATCAACTCCATGGTCAGCTTCCAATACGAGGGGTAAGGAAATTTATATTTCGAAGTTTAGCTATTTTCTCATTGCTGGGATTTAACGTCAAGCCAGTAAGTGCCCAGCTACCTGATTCAACATCAATAGTTAAAACGGTTAAGATAGAAAATCAGGAAGAGAATCAGGAATCTAATAAAAAGACAGGAGATACAAAACGGAATAAAAGAAAGCGATTCAGACGTAAAAAAAAGGAAGTAACAGTGATAGGGTGCCCTTCTTTTTAATTCTATTAATCTGGGTTCGATATAACAATCTTTCCGGAAGCCCTTCAAAGCCTTGCCTTGACTAAAAAAATGACAAAAAACTGTAGACGTTTTGTTATATCGAACTCAGGTTATTAAATAACTTGTACATTTGAAAAATTGTATGAAGGATAAAGTAGTTTTAAATTTTGAATTTGAGATAGAAGATTGGATGGCCTTTCAGGAATATCACCTCGATCATTCTCGGCAGTTTAAAAGAAGCAGACAAATCTCAACCTGGTCAGTTCCTGTTTTATTTTCATGTCTAATATTTTTGGACTATCTAAAGGGAAAATTTAATACTATTGGTGTTATTGTCTTTACTGTAGCTTCTGTTTTGTGGGTTATTTTTTATCCTTCAAGATTAAAGAAAATGACTTTGAAAAGGATTCTCAAGCAAATTAATAATGGTGATAATTCCAGTGTGGTAGGGCCACAATCTCTTACATTAACAGAAACAGAAATTTTATTTGAGAAACCAAGCTCGGAATCAAAATTTGACTGGTCCGGAATAAAAAAAATAAAGGAAAACGATTCCCATTTTTTCCTTTATGTTACCTCAATTTCTGCCATTATAATACCCAAAAATAAAATTAGAAATGAAATAGAGGAAGTGAGGGCATATCTTGAGTCAGCCTGGGTTATTCTAAATAAAAAACCATCTTCCTGATTTAAAAAGATGGTTTTTTGGATGAGTTAATTAATCGGTAAAATAGTAGATAAGTCAGACGGACTATAAAATGTCATTCTAAAGACTTTCAGATGATATCTGAACTGACAATTTTTATCAGAATGAGTTGTTTCGATCTTCTTCACAATAATTAATACAGGCTGTTTCGAATCAACCAAGACAACTCAAACTGACAGTTTCTTTCTTATCCACTACAGATTTCATTTACATTTCAATCATTTCATGTACTTCAATAGAAGCAGTTGGATGATAACCGATATGAGGATGGTTTTTAAAAGCAGTTTGTAAAGCTTCTTTGCTTTCAGCTTGAAAAATCCCATAACCAGATACTTGTTTATCACTATTTCCCCATGCGTTTCCATCTTTGGTAGTCATTGCCGGCATAACCGGAGCACCAAAATCAACAACAGTTTCTTCATGTTCAGCTTTCCATTTCATCCACACTTCCATACCTGCCGTTTTCTCTTCGGGAGTTGCATTTTCCATTTTTGCCGCTGCCTCAGGAGCAGAATAGTAGATTGCTAAAAATTTTGCCATTTTCTTTAATTTTTATTTATGTTATTAATTAAACACCTCTTATCGGGTATTCACTAACACGACGAATGCGGGAATTAGAATGGGGACATTTTTTTTATTTTTTTATAATATTTTTTAAATAAAGGTGAACCGGTTGTGCTGCATCCCATATATCCAGTACTGTTTTCATCAACTTATCAGAGTAAATTAATTCGACCGGAGCAGAGGAATGAAAATAAAATTGCTTGTTGGCAATTAATGGTACAGTTTTATGCACCTCCTGATATTCTTTTGGAACCCTTTTATGTGCTTCACCTTTAATTGAGCCATACTTCGCTGTGAACTTTTTGTCATTTACTGCTTTTTCAAATTGCTCAGGATTGGCCAAAATTTCATTTCTTATATCAGCCAACTGCTCCTTAGAAGGGGCATAGCAACCTCCCATTATGCCAATATCTTCAGGTGTGAAACGAATATAAAGTCCGGGCATACTTTTATCTTTTCTTCCGGTTTCCGAAATCAGAGCAGTATAACTGATATTGTATGGTGACTTATCCTTAGAGAAACGAATATCACGGTTAATTCTCAATACGCAATCTTTTGCTGTAAAATCAATTGATTCCCCTTTTTTGTTGAGTTCAGCTATTAAATCGTCAACAAACTGATAGAAGGGTTTTTTAACATGGGTTTCATACCTCTTTTTATTTTCATGAAACCAATCTTTATGGTTGTTTGCAGCCAATTCTTTAAAAAAATCAGCAAATTCTTCGGTGAAATATTGCATAGCTTTTACTTTTTATTTTCAATATACTGTTTTATGCTGGACAGAGCAGCCAAATTATTTTTGTTTTGTTGGTTTTTAATCATACCATGTAAGAAAATTCCAAATCCTCTTGCATCCTGATAAAAGGAAAACGCTAATTCGGTTTTTTCATGGTTGATTTTTCGTAATTCCATTGAAAACCCCATGTTTTTGAGCATTTTTCCGAGCCCAAATGTTTCATCAAAAATCTGATAGTCTAATCGCTGGTTTTCATCACGAATCGTTCTCCTCTCTGTTAAAGTGCCACTCTTTTTCCCAAACTCTGCATAAACTTTTCTGACAGATCCAACTTCTTCATTGCCCTGGTCATCCGATAAAAAATCAACCTGAGTAACCGGTGGTCCCCAATCCACCATCTCTTCCGAACGATCTATTACTTTCCATACTTTTTGTATTGGAGCATCAATTATTATAGCATTTGTAAACTGTTTTTTTCCGATTTGATTTTCCACTTTTTAGTTTATGACGAAGCAGAAAACAAAAAAGGGGACAATTTAAAAATGTCCCCTTTAAAATTATTATGTTTTCAGATTAATTTAAAATCTTAAAATAAATGCTGTGCCTGTCATGATGGAATAAATAGGATAAAGACTGACCACTATTTAGTGTATATATACCTGAATCATTCCTCTGATAAGGATTAAATACAAGGTCTACATGCTCAATACCATATTCCAGTTTCTCACCAAATTTTTCAAGTTTATTTCCTGAATTGGTGAGTTTGGTATTCATATTATCCAGCTTGGTTAATGTTTTACTGTTGGCAACGGTTTCTTTTTCAAGTTCACTGACTTCTTCAACAATTTCCGGCTCAAATTTTATTGGTAAACCTTCAGTGATTTCACCTGTAAGTATATCAATTTCAGAAAGGTATCCCTTTTTGTTTTTATAGTTGATAAACGAGATTTTATTACCAGTTACACCTCTGTAAGGAAAAGCATGGTGCTTTTTTAAATGGTAGGCCAACTCAATTTTAGACATTCTCATTAATCTGGAAGAACCAATCTCAACGTTCATCTTTTCTTTGTTTAAAATATTAACAGAGGTCAGGGCACCTGCAGGATCTGTTTCAAAAATTACAAAATCGTAAACAGTAACCACCCGACTTTTATCATTGTCACCAATAATAACTTCAGCAGCCGTTTTACCAGATGTATTCGTATAACTTTCACAAATGACTTTATAACCAGATGGTCCGGCAATAATCTTTTGAATCAGAATATTCTTTTTTCCGTTAAAAATAAAGTCTCCTTTTTCACCATCAGCCAGTTTTTCTTTTAATTGTAACCAGCTGAACTTACTGGTACTTTGTTCCGCGCCATCCATTCCCAGAATTCTGACAAATAAACCTTCAGTCGCCTTCGATTCAAAAATTGAGCCTTTCAGACTGTATCCAGCAACAATAATTTGATTATTATGCGATATAATGTCAGAAGGAAAATAAGATTCTGTCTCTGTTAAATTATGCTTACCAGTCATTTCAACTGAAGTATTAAATATTGCTAATTCAAGATCATACTTTTTTTCCTGAATGTTTCTGGTTTCCAGGTTAAGTACAAAACCATCTTTAGTACCAGTAAAACCAGTAGGTTTACTTAAGCCGCTTATTCTGTGCTGTCCTATTTCCTGTAATGATCTGTCGTATCCAACAATTTCAGTTCCTCTTTCCTTTACTATTCTTTTACCATTAGGGGCATTCCCGTAAATTGAGTAAGGACGGAAGAGAAACAAATTACCGTTTAGATCCGTTTCGACACTGGTAAATGAGCTCATTTCCGTGTCTTCATCCGGTTGTGGATAGTTGGTATAAGATATTGTATAGTCATCATTTAAATGTACAATATCTACCACTCTGCTCATATTTTCGAAGAATACAAAGTAGGTTTCACCGTTGTTAGAAGATGTTCCCTGAAATTTAGCGTTATGTGTTACAACAATTTCGGTTTGTGTATGACTTTTGTTTAAAAAGGATAAGATATAAATATCTTTATTGTCAATGCTCCTAAACTCAGAGAAGGAAAGCACAGCCACTTCGGCTCCCAAATTATAAACTCCCGTTACCTGATTTGAGTTGAGATAGGGAAACTCGTCGATTTGAGCTTTACAAATATTAAACGCTAAAATTTGTAAGCTGATATATAGAATAAATTTTTTCATTTTCGTTTAGTTTAATACTGTAAATTGTAAGTTATTGGTTTGTGTGTGGTAATGGTAGAGTACAATACCAGCAGTGGTATGAAAAAATCCATTATGGTTAATCCCACCGGTAATATCATTAACTCCTGATTTGAAAACCAGTTTAGAGGAATTCTGTCTGGGTCTTTCTTTAGATACAGGATTTCCCCAATAAACTCTGGTCAAAGTGTTACCATACTGTTTATCTAAAGGAATTTTATTGTAGTACTCATAGTTCTGACTGTATCCACGTACAAGCATTTCATTGTTGATGATACCCTGGTAACTGAACATATTATGATCTTCCAATAAACCACAATACCCTTTATAACCAAAATAAGAATTAACACCTCTTATAGTAACAGCACGCTGTGGTTTCCAGATTCGGTGCATATCCTCAAGGTTATCCAATCTTAAAGTATAAAAATCAAGCAGGTTGATGGTACCGTATGTTACATTGGTTGGAGCAGTTGCTGTCGAAGATGTTTTTTCAGGTATTACCTGTTCCTTAATGAAATAGCTTTCGCATATTAAAGTATATGCCCCATTAATATCTTTAATATCCAATACTCTTAATGCAGGTGCTTCTTTATAGGCTAAAGTACCATTCGGTAAACGGTCGCCCATTTTTTCCTGAACAGCGTTAAACAATAATGATTTATTAATGATTTCTTCGCCGGTTTTATTAAATACTTTAACACTTACACCTGTTGAGGTTTGAGCAAATACCTGATTGGTTGTTTCACCGTAGTCAGCTACTACTGCAAAATCATCATCATTTAAAAATTCAACTTTATAAGGTGTGTATTTCGAGAGTTTATCCGTATTAATGTCTTTTTGTCCGGTTTTATTTCCGGTGGCATCCAACATTAGAACTTTATAATTAGTAGATTTTTCAGTAAAAACAAGTCCCAGTTCTCCTTTCGAGTTTGCTGCCGCATCTTCCAGATAATATTTACTTTTTTCAGGTATATCCTCATATACCCATTTTTGATTAAAATCTGTGTCATAACACTCAACTTTAAGTCCCCATTTTTTGACCTTAATGTCTGAAACCATGCAAAAAGTATTGTCAGTCAAAGCCACCACTTTTGTATGAAATACTTTAGGATATTCCATGTCATGTCGTTTTACCTCTTTTCCTTCCTTATCAACTAATAATAATAATACCCGTTTTTGTAAGTTGTAAGTGAAGTAAAAAAGAGAATGCTCACCAAGTTTTACAGTATTAACCAATACTAAACCTTGTTTGGATTGCAATTGAATGCTTGAGAGTTTTTTTCCTGTACCATTAAAGAATGTCAGCTCCTGCTTATCGTATACTTTTGGGATACCGTTAAAAGTATAAATGAGGTTTTCAGTATTTCCGATTTTTTTAAAATAATCGTAACGATAGCTTTCATTGAATTTAACCTGGCCATGAGCCAGACCAAAAAGTAAAATGAAAGACATTAAAAGGCCGATCTTGGCAATAAGTCTATTTTTTTTCATGAGTCTAATATAATTATATTCTTACAAAGGTGATTAGCAGGCAAAATAATTACTTGATAAGCATGTCCGAAAAAATTAAATTAAAAAACATCTGAATAATGTGATTTGCAAAAACCGCAAAAAATCAGAACTTGTTGTGATATTCAATAAATCTGCTAATACAATTATGGGTAACTTTGATTTAACCATTAAAAGTAAAAGTTATGAAAACGTTTGTTTTAGTATTTTTGATTTTAGGAGCACTTATGATGTCATTACCTGGTTATTCTCAACAGGATTCTACCCAGTTAACAACCCCGCAAAAATATTCGAGGATCATTAAAAATGATGGGTCTGAGTATATTGGAATAATTATCAGACAAGATGCCAGAGAGGTATTGGTGAAAACTGAAAACTTAGGTGAAATTATCATTCCGAAACACGAGATAAAATTAATTGAAGAAATTACGGATAGTGAGGTTAAGGATGATGGTGAAATTTGGCCAAGAAACAGACTGACTTCAAGATACACCCTGACTACAAACGGTTTTCCGGTAAAAAAAGGTGAAGGGTATTTACGGGTAATGCCGGCAGGAATAGATTGCCAGTTTCCAATTACCGATAATTGGTCAATTGGAGGAATGACATCCTGGTACGGTATTCCGTTAATAGTTACAACAAAAGTAAGTGCTGCACTGGATGATGAACTTCATGTGTCGGCAGGAATGTTATATGGTAATTTACTGCATGGTGCAGCATTTGCCGGGGAAAGTACTTTTTCGTATGGAGGGGGAATAGGATTTGCCAATCTGACTTTTGGAGGTGAAGAAAATAACCTTAATCTAAGTGCAGGGTATGGTTTTGTGCATTACCCAACAAGTGAGTTTACACCAACAGGGTCAATAACTACAACTGGTGTTTACGGAACAACCATGTTTTCGATTGGAGGGATGTCAAGAGTAACTAAGCGGGGAACTTTCGTATTTGATTCAATGGGATTGATTTCGGATGGAAGCATTTACTACTGGTTGAATCCGGCTATACGGTACATGCCACAACCAGATAATATCTGGCAATTCGGTTTGAGTTTAGCCGGGGCAGACGATTTTTTGATCCCTATACCAATTCCTTCAGTAAGTTTTACTAAGGTATTTGAAAAAAAGTAATACAATAGAATAGGGGGTAACAGGTTTTAGATTGTCCTAAAGTTGAAAAAGCAATCTAAAACCAATAAAAATGAAATATACAAATATCATCAATGCCATTACGGGAACATGTTTATTATTCCTAAGCTTTGCTTCTTTTGGTCAGAACCATGATCACCCTGATGTTGTTATTCATAACCTTGAAAATGGAGAACCCTGGACGAATTGTTCATTTGTAATACACCACTCGTTGACTCAGGATCAGTTTAGAAGGTTTACACGAGAGGCTGGAAGCATTATTTATTTTCAGCCATTATCAGCAGCTTCGTCTTTAGGTAAACTGAAATTTGATATCGGCCTTTCAATGACTTCCACACCGATAGACCAGACAGCAGGTGCCTGGAACAATACCTTTGCACATCCAATAGTAGAAGAAGGACCACATTGGTTAGGAGACAAAGTCTCCATTCCTAATTTAAGGTTTAGAATGGGAATTACTGATAATATTGAACTGGGGACCTATGTTACCAGAGATTTTTCTGCTAATTATGGTTTCTACGGAGTTGATTTAAAGTATTCACATTTAGTGAGCGAATCTAAGGGCATTTATATGGCCGGAAGAATTAGTCATGCCAGGTTGTTTGGACCTGAAAGCTTAAAATTTAATGCTTCAGCGCTTGATATACTGGCTTCTAAAAAATGGTTGATATTTGAACCTTATATCGGACTTTCAGGAGGCGTTAATTTTGGAAGAGAAACTTCCTCTGCCGTTCATTTAGATAATGAATTGGTTATTACACCAAGAGTTTTAGCCGGAACCAGAATCAATTATAAGTGGGCATCTGCCAGTGTTGAGTATGATATATCAAGTGTTAATACACTTTCTTTTAAAATTGGTGCAACGTTTTGATTGAAATCCGAAGAAAATTAACAATATGTTGAACAAACTGAGAGGCCGATAAGTGCTAATGCAAAGGCTGCAAGAATCATCCTCAAACCGGTTTTCCTGGTTTTTTCAATACAAGCTAATATTATTCCGATCAACAAAAGTATGGGAGAACCAAATATCCAAATAAAAAAAAGAGCTGCCATTGTACTTAATTGATTCGTTTTAGTTTTTCAAATTTTTCCTTAAACTCGTCTCTGTAAAACAGGTTCATAGTTTCAAACGGAATAATCCTGCCATCATTATGAACAATGTGAACACAGGATTTTTTAATGGCCCTGACATCAAAGTCGTAAGCATCCATAAAATTCATGATAATAATACGAAATAAATTGTTGTAGGATAAGTTCGGTGCATCAATTTCCGGCAAACAACACATTAGGTGATGAAGTTCATTTTGAACCTTATCGACCGAAGGCGCTGTTGAAAACATCTTTAGAACATGAGAGTGTAAACGTTCATCCTGTTCATAAACAATGGTGTTTTTCGAATTATTTAGTAAATCTTCAGGATTAATCAGGTGAGTTAATGGAAATACTTCGCTATTAATTTTTAAGGCATACGCCATAATCAATGCATCAGGGTTGCATGGAACAGGTATAAGATCATCTGGTTTAAAAACAGGTGACTGCTCAAGGATAAGGCGGCGCACCTCAGAGTTAGTTAAACGATCGGTTTCAGGATCAAAGTGCTTTAGTCTTCCGGATGAACTGGTAGGCTGAAAAGTAACTCCCCTGACGCATTTTTGAGCCAGACCATAGTCAATAATTTTTCCTATTTCATCATCATTAAGGCCTTTTTGCAGAGTAACCACAAGGGTTGTACTTAGGTTCAGTTCATTTAGCTTTTGTATAGCACTGTTTCGAATATCTCGTAAATCCTTTCCTCTCATTGATTCCAAAACCTCTTTTTTGAAGGAATCAAATTGTAAATAGAGTTCAAAGTCAGGCATATAAGTTGCTAATTTTTCAGCAAAACCGGTATCATTTGCAATTCTGATCCCATTGGTATTTACCATTAAATGTTTGATAGGCTGTTTTTTACAATAATCCAGTACTTCAAAAAAGTTTGGATGAATGGTTGGTTCACCACCAGATAGCTGTACAACATCCGGTTCCCCTTCGGATTGTACAACTGCGTCAATCATTGCTTTGATCTCCTCTAATGTTTTATGACGCCCATGTGTTGGAGAAGAAGAGGAATAGCAAGTGGGGCAGGTTAAGTTACAGCGATCGGTCAGTTCAATTAAAGTCAGGCAGGAGTGTTGCTCATGGTCAGCACATATGCCACAATCCATTGGACAGCCATAGTCTGTATGTGTATGAGGTTCTTTTGGGTATTCTGATGCTTTATTGTAATTTCGGATGTTCTTATAGAATTCAATATCGTCTGAAATTAAAGATTTCTGAAAACCATGTTCAGGACAACGTTTTGTCATAAATACCTTCCCGTTTTCAAAAATTATTTTTGCAGAAATTCTTCGGTGACAGGTGTTGCAAATACTGATGGTATGATCATAATAGATATATGGACGTTCAGGCATAAAGTGATTTTTTGTTAACTATGAGGGAAGTAATGGTTTTAAAATTTAAACAATAAGCGATTAAGATTGCAATTTGAATACTGGTTAATCCGAATGCGAGAGGATAATGTGGTTTCATCCATTCAGCAATAAATCGGTAAAGCATGTAAGCGTACATAAAAAGCTTAAATTGCATACCATCTGCCAGTTTTGTATTCAATTGTAGCAGATGTAATGAGAGTGCAATAACCAAAAGAATAAACATTTCGTATAAGGCCAGAGGATGTCTTAAAATACCATCCCCCAGATTCATTCCAAATATTGAAGAGGTTGGATAACCATAAGTCATTTCGTGAATTCCCTGTGAGAAACAGCCAATCCGTCCAATAAAAAGTGCCAGTATAATTGGTAGGGTCATCACATCTCCTGAAGATTTTTTAAGTTTCATTAATCCTTTGGCTATTTCTACAAAAAGCCAACCACCTAAAAAACCACCAATTACAGTCTTGGTACCATAAAGATAAAGTACTGGGTTATCACTATTCAGCCAGGCATTGTGGTTTTCTAATGCAGCAATCAACCTTGAAAAGATGAGTGCCCCAAAAGCAGCAGCCACTAATAAAATTAAGCGCTGTTCAGTTGTAAAATTGTCTGTTATTTTCTTTCGTTGATAAACATAATACCTGTACCCAATAAAAAAAGCTAATATTTCGGTTGTCAGATGAGTATTGATCTCGATACCAAAAATATGTGGATTAATGGGAAAGGTCATTAAATGGATGGTTTAAATTTTGAGCATAGCTGCAAGATGCTAAATTTAAAGCAAAACAAATGACGCAATTAAAAAAAGATGTTAAATAATATTGTTTCGATCATTCAACCACTATTCAAGCTTAGTATTTACGAATGATAAAATTTCATTTGCGATTAGTTTGCTATCGGAGATAATTAAGTAATGATTATTTGTACTTTCCACAAAAGCAGAGTTTGAGGAAAGCTTTGACAAGTCTTTCTGCAATTCAAACCATACCTGGTTATGGGATGTAAATGGATAATCTTTAGCTTTACCCGGAAGGATATCTTTGTTCATACTATTTTTCGATCCAATAACAAGTAAGGGGAGGTCTCCAAGGTCATGAAGTTTTCCGATTCGATTTAAATTATTTTCAAATTCCACTAATTCCATCTTCAATGAATAGTAGTATTCCGGTTGAGTGGTAACATTATAGTAATTCGGAAGTAAGCTGTCAGGAATTCCAAATGTTGGAATTTTACTTTTACTATAAGACAGATAACCTTTTTGAGCCAGCTTTATCACACCATCCATACTACTAATTTGCCTTTCTTTTAACTGATAAAACTCATTAGGCAAGCGTTTAAACTGATCTGGATGTGCTGCATCCAGAAGAATCATTCCTTTTACCTTTTCCGGAAACAGGGATTGGTACATCCTTACATGCAAACCACCAAGTGAATGACCTACCAGAACAATATTATTTTCTATACCGTTTTCCATCAAAACCTGATTAAACTCAATTGCTATACTTTTTACGTCTCTAGTCTTTAAGGTAACACTGTCCATTTCATACCCAGGTCGATCTATCATACAAACCCTTAAATTTTTCTTTAATTCCTGAAAAATGGGTTGATAAAACAATGACCAGTTTCCCATACCAGCTTCCAGGACAATCGTATAATTGCCTTCGCCTTCACATTGACAGTTTGGCTTCAGATTTTCAGATTTCAAAATGGCTTTTGGTGCGGAACAGGATGCCAGAAAAAAAATTGCAATTGCTAATAATGTATTTTGCATAATAATTTGATTATAATTAGTGATGCAAATGTCTTATCTCTCTGATCAAAAAAACTTGATATATGATAAGAAAATTATCAGGAAATTACTTTTTTTCTAATTCTGCTAAAGCTTTCAGGTGTTATACCTAAGTATGAAGCAATATGTTTTTGAGGGGTTCTTAATACAATTTCTGGTTGCCGCTTTAACAGTTTTAAGTATCGTTCTTCAGCAGTGAGGGTCAGTAAATCGATCTGCTGGGATTGTTTATGTACAAAAAGAGATTCGGAGGCTATTCTGCCAATATTCATTCCAACAGTGGAACTATTGTATAGTTTTGTCAGTTCCTGGTAGGAGATTGATAAAACTTCAGTTGGTTCAATAGCTTGTGTAAAGAGCATAGTAGATTCTTGGGTAATAAAGGACATATAATCACCGAAGAATTCATTTTCGAAACATAAATCCAGACAGATAGTTGAGTTTTCTTTCCAAAGAAAGACGCCTGTTGCACCTTTGATAATAATATTTAGTTCGTTTTCTTTTTTGTTGACAGCTTTTATGATTTCATTTTTCTTATAAGACTTGTGCTGTAAAAAAGAGGCGAATGATTCCCATATTTCAAGCGGAGCCTCATAAAAGGGATCAAATATTTGTTTAATTAACAATCCTGTATTGGTCATTCCCAAAAGGGTAAACTAAGCGTCTGTCAGTTTTAAAAGGGCTGACCTAAGTTTACTGATTGCGCCTTCAACATCTGTTTTGGCAGCTGTTCCAACTGAAAGTCTGTACCACGGTGATTCTGAATTGGCTCCAAAAGCATAGAAAGGTACAACAGCTAATTTTGCCTCATTCAATAAATAGGCGGTAACTGCTTTAGTATTTTCAAGTACAGTACCATCCTGGGTCTTTTTACCTTTTAAGTCGAATTTAACTGTTAGGTAAATGGCAGCCTGCGGAGCAATAGCATCTATCGGATGTCCCTCTTCTTTTAAGTCTTGAAATCCTTTATAAAAACCATTCAGACGATCAAAAGCTTCTGTGCGAATCCATTTCAGGTAATCATCTGAAGCACTGGAGTGATCAAGGAACTTTCCGGTAGCAATTTGCTCAGCTTTTGGTGCCCATGCACCAACATGACCTAAAATTGATTTCATTTTAGCAATTAATTTAATTGGTCCAAATGCCCAACCTACACGAACACCAGTGGCTGCATATGCTTTTGAGATTCCATCAATAAAAATGGTATAATCTCTCATTTCAGGAAACAGAGTTACCGGGTTAAGATGTTCTGTTTCGCCATAAGTTAGTTGCCAATATATTTGGTCGTAAATAATGTATAAAGGCTTTTCATTTTCTGAACGTCTTTCATTTTCAGCCAATACCATTTCACAAATTGAGCTCAGCTGATCTTTAGAAAAAACTGTTCCCGTTGGATTCAAAGGTGAACACAAGGCAATTAAAGTGGCATCCTTTATAGTTTCTTTAAAATCGTCTGCCGTCGGCATAAAGTTATTTTCGGCAGTGGTTTCTACAAATACCTGTTTTCCTCTTGAAAGATGTGTATAATGATTATTGTTCCATGAAGGAACCGGAAATACAACAGTGTCCTGAGGATCAATCAAAGCCTGATAAACGGCATAAATTAAAGGACGGGCACCACCTGCAATTAAAATATCATCAGGTGCATAAGTTAACTTCAAATTGGATGTCAGATACGAAGAAATTGATGTTCTTAGTTCCGGCATACCATTAGCGGCAGGATAATTTGTGATATTGTTTTGATAGGCACTAATTATCTCAAATTTTAATGTTTCAGGAATTGGAAAAATATCCGGATTGAAGTCACCAATGGTAAAATTATATATATGCTCTCCCTGAGCAATTTTAGCTTTAATTTCACCTGCCAGTTTAATAATTTCGGAACCAACCAGGTTCTCCGCCATTTCCGATACTCTTAAATCTTTTGCTATACTTTCCATAATGTAATCCCTTTTCAGGGTGCAAAACTAACAATTATTCATTGTTCAAAGTCAGTTCTACTGTCATAGTTGTTGACAACTTAATAACATTGGTTTTGTTTTAAGTTAATAGTTTACCAGTTTATGGTTCATAGTTTTGATTTCTGATTTCTGGTTTTCGATTTCTGGTTTCTGGTTTTCGATTTCTGGTTTCTGGTTTTCGATTTCTGGTTTCTGATTGCTCCAGACCATTCTCTGATGATTATGGGGTGTTGGTTGAAATTTAGTTGTTTAATTCTTGTTTTTGCTACTTATTACAACCGTCCGTATTTTTTTTCTATTTAATTTTGAGATTTGAGATTTGAGATTTGAGATTTTCTGCGAGATTATACCTACTACTTTCTACTTTTGTCTACAGTCTTTCATCTATGCTCTAACATCTAATTACTCATCAAGTATTAGTACGTGATTCTTATAATCAGGTAATTATACGTTTATTCGAGTCTTGTTTTGAAGGTAACTTTGAAATGTTCATTCAGGGTTATGATGCGCGCCAAAACAAATTGTATAACTCTGTCTGACAGTAAGCAGGTGAATGCCGAAAAACCTTAACAGAGTAGGCCAAATTATATTAAAACTCAAAACTATGGCAACGATAGATATATTAATTTCAGTAGATGGTGCTAAATTGGCACAACAAATTTCTGACGGTTCACTTAATCCGGGAACACAATCCGCTCCAACATCTTTAGGAGCTTATGGTAGCTCTGACGTGTACATTTCAATGGTCAGTCAGGATAGCTTTGCTTCGAATAATCAGGGACAGTCAGAACTAACGGTTACAGCTAATGGCGGTGATAGTGTCCGTTGGGCTATGACAACATTTGGTAATAATCAGGATTACACAGTTTATTTGTATGCTGATCATTTTAATCCAAGTAGTGCTATCAGTGCATTATCGTATGCAAATCTTCAAAACACTACATATTTACCTGCTTCGGGAGCTCCAACCGGAGGTACTTCAAAGTTTCATAATCAGTTATACGTGGCTCAGGGTATGATTCAGCAAACCAGCGTTAAAATTCAATACACGCTCTCATTTGCTATAATTGATAATGCTAATGGTAATACTTTGGGGTACTTTACATGGGATCCGTTTATCCAGGTGAATTAATGGTGAGGTATTTAAAAGAATAAGGTATAAAAACCAATAATATGATAAAGGCATAAAGAGGAAATTCTTTATGCCTTTATTAATTAACGTAAGTTAACTGCAATCAGTTTAATTATGATTAACTTTAATCTGAAAAACTAGTTAAAAAACAAACATTTATCTCTTATGAAATTACCTTATTTAGCTTATGACCAATGGACAGAAACAAGAATTACATTACATCTGGTTTTGCAAATTATTGGAAAAATCAGATTAGCAACCACTCCCCGAAAAAACCATTGGTGGTATATTACTCAATATGTTTCAACAAACGGGTTTTCCACACATCCTATTCCTTTAGGTGATGGATTGAATACATTTGAAATAACCTTAAATGTACATCAACGGGCTGTTCAAATACAAACGAGTACCGGAGATTTTCATGAAATTCCATTAAAAGATGGTTATTCGGTTTCAAGTTTCTATCATGATATTATGAAACTGATCAATAACATGGGGTTAACACCTGAATTTATCAAAAAACCACTTGATATGGGAATTGAAAAGCCATTCTCAGACATTACTGAATACCATCATTACGACTGGAATGCTATCAAAACCTTTTGGCAAATGATGTTATGGAGTGATGGTGTGATGAAAGAATTTAGTGGTAGGTTTTATGGTAAAACCTGCCCGGTTCAGATTTACTGGCACCATCTTGACTTAGCAGTAACGCGTTTTTCTGGTAAAACCGCCCCTAAAATGGATTCCGGTGCCCGAATTCTGGAAAAGGATTCCTATTCACATGAGGTGATCAGTTTTGGATTTTGGGCAGGAGATGATAATACACGGGAACCAGCTTATTATGGATATGTAGCACCTTCTCCTGATGGTTTGGATAAGGAAAAACTACTACCGGAAGAGGCTTTTTGGGTAGATGCTAATGGTAGCCCAATGGCAATTTTGAAGTATCAGGATTTGCTGGGAAAAGATAATCCTGCCGAAGTCCTTTTAAATTTTTTAGAGAGTACTTATCAGGCTGGTGCAAAATTAGCCGGCTGGGATATTGAAGGCTTTACGGTTCCGCAGTTAGAGGATATGTAGTAAAAAAACGGCAGAGTACTAAATCTGCCGTTTTCTTTTGCTATAAAAAATACAAATCACTTTTCCGGATAATCACCATCCACCCAACATTTAATCAGCTTTAGATCCGAATCTGATAAGGTTTTGCCCTGTGGCATACTGCGGTTTGTTAATACTTCTTTTTCAAATGCTCCATTATTGGTAACAGTTTTTACCTTTTCATAAGTAGAGTAATCGTCCTGTGAACCCCCTGGAAAGTGACAAGGCTTGCAGTTGTTACTGATTATTGCACTAATGTGCGAATCATAAGTGATAGTTTCCGTACTGTCACATTCTATTTCTGATTCTTTTTTACAGGCCATAAATGTGGCAATACCTAAAATGATCAAGATCGGACGTAATAGTAGTCTCATATTAATTTGGTTTTTAATTGATAAAAGGGAGGGGTCGAAACTTAACGAATATAAAAATTATTTATTGTGGTTTATATAAGTAATTAAAATGTATCGTTGCAGTTGAAGCTTTATTTATCAACTCCTTTATTCATAATAAGTATAAACCCTGTTAACCACTTTTGATAACTTACCATCTATATAGTGTTCTTTTCTAATTAAGTGCCCTTTTTCATTTCTGATAAATTTATCACGGGCTTCAATCACATATCTCGGATAAAAAAAGTAAAGATTGCTTGAATGTCGTACACTGTGTCTTGTAGCAGTTATTTCCGCAATCAGGCTGTCTTTAAATGTATAATCAACAGTTGTTATTGTATCCTTTTTTCGAATAGCATGAGCATGCTTAAGTTTACCATCATTATCATAATCATAGTGATGGTAAGTTTCTCCATCAGGTTCATTACCAATCCAATGTCTTAATGGTTCTGTTTTATCAGTTAATAATCCCATTTTGTTGTGTTTAAAATAATTATAATCATAAATAGCATCAGAAGTATCGGTATGATAGGTACGGATAACACTATCCAGTAAGTTATTAGTATAATAATAATCGGATACAGGATTAATAGGGTCGTTACCGCTGTGATGAATATGTTTAACTAAATTATCATTGTTATCATATTCAAATTCCGCCTTTTGCTCAAATCGCTCATATAAAGTTGATCTGTTATGGCTTACGAATAGTAGCTTTTCAGTTAAATTACCCCGTTCGTCATAAGTAAACAACTTACTTTTATAATAAGAAGTATCGCCATTTATGAGGTTTGTTTCAAGTAATTCTGTCATATTACCTTTATTGTCATGGGTATAGGTCAGGATGCTGGTTAATGATTCGTCCGGGTAATTGTAATTTTTCTGAACAGTTTTTAAGTTATTATGCCATTCAGTAAGTGTCAAAAAGTATTTTTTGTTTTTTCGGTAAGAAATATACTTGATTTGATGTCCCTCCCGGTTGTATACATGTAAACGACTGGTATCTGTTTTAGGAGAACCATTAGTATAGTCAGTCGTTAAATCAAGTCTCTGTTTGATCCCTTTCATTTCGTATTCATCAAAATCGTAAACTTCCCAATAAGGTTTGGACTCAACCTTAACATCAAAATTGTAGGTTTGAGCCCGGATTTCAGGAAAAATTAACAGAAGTAGAGAAGAGAAAAATACAATTGACTTTACCATTATTAACCGGATTAATTTATACCAAAAATAGCTAAAATGTACAGAAATAGAGGTTGGTGTGTAACAAAATCAATACCTGATTGTTTTACTAATGATGAAAGGCATAAGCGTTGAAAGTCCTTGTCCGGTTCAACTCAATCGGATGTCAAAGAAAGGCTGCAATTTCTATTGTGGTAGCTGTCAGTCTGAGGTCATTGACTTCAGAGGAAAATCGGATGCCTATTTAAAGTCACAGTTAAAGCCAGGCGTTTGTGGAATTTTTGATGAAGAACAATTAGAAATTCCGGTTAAGATGAAACCTTATCGACGCTTATTGTTCAATGGCTTAGCAGTATTATCCTTTATTGGGTTTTCTGTTAAACCGCTTACTGCCCAAACGCCGGATACAGTTAAAACAGTTCAAACTCAGAAAGCGAGTGCAGAGATTGATAAGGAAAACAGAGAGAAAAAGGAAAGAATCTGCCCTAAGGGAATGCATGATGTTAAACGATTCAGAAGGCGGTATTTGCTGAGACGAAAAAATGTCCGTGGCAGGTTTATCTCTTCTGATTCGGGTCATTGGTAATGCGAAGAACAATTATGTTACTTTTGTACTCCACAATCAATCTATGGCCTTCAATTATCAGGAAATCGATTTACCCATAACTAATGTCTTACCTGACATCCAACAACATCTGAATACCAGTAATACCCTGATTTTAAATGCTCCTCCCGGTGCAGGTAAAAGTACTTTACTTCCCCTGGCATTATATGAAGAGGACTGGTTAAATGGCCAGAAAATTCTGATGTTAGAACCCCGTCGGTTAGCAGCAAAAACTATAGCAAGGCGATTAGCTGATTTGTTAGGGGAACCGGTCGGTAAAACTGTTGGCTACAGAATCAGGTTTGAAACAAAAGTTAGTAATGAAACAAGGATTGAAATTTTAACTGAAGGTATTTTAACCAGAATTCTACAAAATGATAATGCTTTGGAAGGGGTTGGATTGGTTATTTTTGATGAATATCACGAGCGTAGTATTCATGCAGATGTCGCTATGGCCCTAACCAGAGAGACTCAAGCAGTATTAAGACCGGATTTGAGGTTACTTATTATGTCTGCAACATTAAATATGCCTGAATTGGTGGGATTGTTACAGGCTCCATTTGTTGTAAGTGAAGGGCGTCAATATCCTGTTGATATTATTTATACTGATAACGGTTCAGAAGAAATGATGGCTGAGGCGACAGCACAAATTGTAATGAGGGCTTTAAAGGAAAAAGAAGGTGATATTTTGGTTTTTTTGCCTGGACAAAGAGAGATCAATAAATGTGCTGAAATTGTAAAACGACAGACAAGAGACATTACTGTTCACGAATTATACGGAAAATTACCCCATTCTAAACAACAGGCTGCTATACTACCTGACAGAAACGGAAAACGGAAGGTCGTTATTGCCTCTTCGATTGCGGAAACCAGTTTAACCATTCAAGGGATTGGGGTAGTGGTAGATTCCGGATTTGGCAGATCATCAAAATTTGACCCCAGAACGGGATTGTCGGGATTGGTAACTCACCAAGTTTCGAAAGACTCTGCAGATCAGCGAGCGGGTAGAGCAGGGCGTCTGGGACCTGGAACTTGTTACAGGTTATGGTCTAAAGGCAAGCAGGCACAATTAGCAGAACACAGGGTGCCGGAGATCATGGAGGCGGACTTAGCACCGCTGGTGTTAGATATGGCAGCTTGGGGAATCAGTGACCCGGATCAGCTAACCTGGTTGTCTCCACCACCTGCACATACCATTCAACAAGCTAAAAACACCCTGGAGAGTTTAAATGCTTTGGAAAGTGGTAAAATCACAAAGCATGGCAAAGCAATGCATCAATTGCCCACTCATCCGCGAATTGCCCATATGTTATTGACAGCAAGGGATGAGGGAATGATGGAATTGGCCACCGACATTGCCGCAGTATTAGAAGAAAGAGACCCGCTTCCAAGAGAAGCCGGAATAGATATTAATTTAAGGTTAGAGGCACTTCGCCGATACCGAAAAAACAAGCAATCGGGAGGTTTATTTGCCAAAATAGAAAAAATAGCCGCTCAATACAGACAAATGCTTGGAATCGAAGTTGAAAATGGGGAAATAGATCCTTTTGAAACGGGGCTGTTATTGGTGCATGCCTATCCTGAGCGTATTGCATTTGCAAGGCCCGGTAATAATGCCCAATTCCAATTGGCTAATGGAAAATATGCTATGGTCGATCATAAAGATGACCTTGCCTATGAGGCGTGGTTAGCCATTGCACATTTAAATGCCCAGTCCCGAACAGGAAGAATATTTTTAGCCTCTCCATTAAACCCTACTGATTTGCAACCATTCTTAAAAACAGTAGATACCAATACATGGAATACCAAACGTGGTGGCTTAATTGCGACGCGGGAAACCAGAATAGGGAGTATTGTTTTACAATCAGTCCCCTTACCAGATCCGGATGAAGAGGCATTGACAGAAGCTATTAGTCGTGCGATCGCAAAGGAGGGGGGACACTTGCTTAATTTCGACGAAACCGTTCAACAATGGCAAAACCGGATTTTAACGTTGAGAAAAGCAAATCCTGAAGAAGAATGGCCGGACGTCAGCACAACACACCTCTTGGAAACTAATGCCGATTGGCTTTTACCTTATTTGTTGAATGTTAAAACACCGGAGGACTTAAAGAAAATTGATTTGGCTGAGGTATTGGAATACAGTTTAGATCATGAGCAACAGCAATTGTTAGATAAATTGGCGCCTACACATTTATCAGTACCAAGTGGTTCATCTATTCGTCTGAATTATCAGAAAAACGGATCTGCTCCGATATTGGCTGTTCGATTGCAGGAAGTATTTGGTTTAGAAGATACACCTACCATTAACAATGGAAAAATAACGGTACTGATGCATTTATTATCTCCGGGCTTTAAACCTGTTCAAATTACGTCTGATTTGCGCAGTTTTTGGTCATCAACTTATTTCGAAGTGCGTAAGGAATTGCGTATTCGTTATAAAAAACATGCCTGGCCGGAAGACCCAACCACTCATCCGGCAATTAAGGGAGTTAAGAGAAGGTAGTTTATTGTTTCTGGTTAATAGTTAGTCAGTTGATTGTTTTTAGTTAGATTGAAGTATAAAGTAACAAGTATTAAGTAGCTGTTAGTCTTTAGCCATTAGTATTTACGTGATAATAACCAGCACATAGATTAAAGTAGTATGTTGCAAAAAACAGCAATAAACCTACAACCTGTTGCCTGTAAACCTGAAACCAGATAATAGATTAAAGTAGAAAGCATTAAGTAATTAGTTTTAGTTTTTAGCCACTAGCCACTAGCCACTAGCCACTAGCCACTAGCCATTAGTAATTAGCTATTAGCAATCTGTAATTCAAAATCCCAAAGTTCAAAAAATCGAGAACCATTAACTAATAAACTGACAGTTAATGCCATTACTTTCCCTTCCTTTTCGACTCGTAGGGCTTTGTTTCATCAAGCATAATGGCCTCAAGTATAATTTCTCTGACAACATCTGTCTGTATAGTTTCCATATTGACAATTTCAATACTCATCAATTGTTTTCGTCCATTGCTCTTCAAAAGACCCTGGTGATTTGACAGTTCATTACCGCGCATAAATGCTAATTCAGTTTTCCCATTCTTGAGTGGTTTCAAGTAGCAAATCCAGCTGTTTTTGTAATAACAAGGATTTTTAAATGTTATTTTAGAGGTAAGCATATATTCATTAGTGAACATTTCATGAAAGAATAACATGATTTCCCTTTGGGAACCTTCTGCTTCATGTATCAGAATTTCAACTTCATTCATAATATTTTACTTTTAATCAGGGATCTCCAGTTATTGGAGGGCTGTATTCAATTCTTAATTAAACTCAGTAGTACCTGTTAACTGAAAACAGATAATAGACTAAAATAGGAAGTATTAAGTAATTAGTTTTAGTTTTTAGCCATTAGTCAGTAGCCATTAGTAATTAGAAATCAAGAATTGAAAATCCGAAATCAAAAATCATAAACTATGAACAAGTAACAATTAACCAGTCAACCATTTTATCCATAATTCCGTATAATTTCACCTCTTCCCTTTCCTTCAACACTTCTAACGTATGCATTAATTGCCTTTTCCATAGAAACGGGATTGTGTCCGGGAAAGTAATCCTTGTATTTTTCGTAGGCATCTTCCACCATACCTAAGGACACAACATTTACCCTGATTTCATTTTCCATTTCCAGGTTTACGGCCTTAACAAAGCTATGGATTGCACCATTCACCATAGCAGCGCTGGCGGTTTTTCCAACCGGATCATCCGCTAAAATTCCGGTGGAGAGGGTAATAGAACCTTTGTTATTCAGGTATTTTCTACCAATTCTTACTAAGTTAACCTGACCCATTAGTTTACTCCTGAATCCAATATAATAATCTTCTTCAGTCAGGTTTTCAAATTTATCCCATTTTGCTTCCCCTGCAATACAGATAATGGCATCCAATCTGCCAATTTCCTTGAAAGCATTTTCAATGGAATCACTATTCGCAATGTCAATCTGTATATCACCACCCGATCGACCTCCAATTAAGACTTCGTGTTTTGATTTGAAATATGAGGAAACCTTTTTTCCTATTGTTCCGTTTCCTCCGATTATTAAAATTTTCATTTGATTATTATTGATTATAGGTTTTAACAAAGTCTACCAAACTCTTCAGGTTAGTTCCTGTACCATCAGGCTCAGCATCTAGTTTATCTATTGGTGAGTTTAAACGGTTCACCCAAAATGTTGGGTAGCCAAACCATTTCGCTCCTGCCATATCCCAACCAGCAAAAGCTACAAATAAAATCTCTTCCTTTTTTACCTTTAAAGTATCAATACCCATTTGATAAGCATCCGGACTAGGCTTGAATGTCTTGTTTTTATCCGTACTGATCACAAAATCAAAAAAATTACCGGTATCAGAATTTTCAATCCCCTGATTCAACATTTTACTGGTCATATTTGATAAAAAGCCCAGCTTTAAATTTTCGTTTTTTAGTTCCTGAAGTGATTCTTTAACATCAGGCCAAACGTTTATTGACTTGTACTCACCTAACAAGAGCTCCCTGTCATTATCTGAGAGACTCAAATTACATTGTGCCAAGGCAAAATCCAATGCATCTTTAGTGACTGCCCAAAAATCCTTGTATTGGTTTGCTGAAACTCTTAACCATTGGTATCCAAACTGTTTGGCTTTCCATACTTCTACAAATTGTTTTCCTTTTTCAGGAAATAACTCGTGCGCTGTTTTAAAGATTGGTCTTGGATCAAATATTGGAAAGCCATCAAAAGCAATTGCTTTTATTTTTGGATGACTATTTTGAAGTGAAAATGGTGCAGAGGATGATAAAAGAACGCCGGCGGTTGCCAGGCCTGCAACCTGAATAAATTCTTTTCTGTTGATTTTTTTCATTTGTTCGTCTTAGGTATAACGCCATTGAAATTTGGGATAGCACTACAAAACCAACCTCAAATCAATTTGTGTCTGGTTAAATATATCTATTTCGCCAGTTTGAGGTGTTAACTTATTGTAATGATATTTCTACAATTTTTTAGTTCAATTAGAATCCTGTTTTTTAATCAGCCATTCCTTTGCTCTTTCTTCAGAATGGAAAAATTTTAACTTTTCAGAATCCTTACTTTCACTTTTGTAGGGAGGAATTGTTAAGAAAGCAATTTTTTCAAATTTTAACAATATTGAATCAATATCGCTGAGTTTCTTTTTACAATATTTCAAAACTTCGATTGACTCAAAATTGTGATTACCAAAATCAATTAAGAGAAGGTGCGTGTGCACTATTTTTGATATTTGTTGAGTCATTTTATTGACCTCATTATGGGTAATAGGGTTTTTCAAAATTATTTTTACCATTTTCTTTGACATTCTTTGTCTGCCTGTACTTTAACTAACAGTGTTCTTAGTCAACTCAAATTGTGTAATTAATACTTCAATTTCTTCATGTTCGTATTTACGTGAAAAATGTACCGGAACTGCATTTTTGACTTTCGTTTCCTTCATTATTTGTCCTGACATAGATGCATAGCTATGATAATTTTTTTCCGCAAATGCCTTGTCTTCATCTTTGTAAAAGCACTCGATATAAGCCTCATCACATTCAAAAAACTTATTTCTTATCTTTTCATGGTTTTCTTTACTTGCAGCATGATCCATAATTATTCCCAGTTTTTTGCCTTCTTCTTTTTTAATCATATAAAACAGATCCTTGGATAAATAGTCGGTACCGTTAACATTAATTGTTTCGTTATGATTATTCATCTCATATGATCTTTTCAGGTCAGCAACCCATTTTCCACCTTTAAAACCATTATCAAGTTCAATTTTTGTTTTGTCTTCTGCCTTAAACAGGTAGGCTATTGAATCCGTTTTGTGATCCAGGATTTCAAACTCTACATGAAAGTCTTCACTTTTAAAAATAATAGGGTTATTAATTTGAGTTTCTTCCTCTATTTCCCACAAAGGGGGATTTAATACAACAGTTTTAATGCTGTTATCGTTTTTTATTTCCCTAATTTCATATGAGATAGACCCGGGTTCAATCAGGTTCCAACAATAACTTTTAATTCTGTTTTGAACTTGATTAATTATCCCTTTTGGACCACAAATCACTACTTTTCTTTCGGTTCCAATTTGATGCCGTAAAATGGTGTCGAAATTAACAAAATGATCAATATGAGTGTGGCTGATAAAAATAGCCTTTGTATTCTGACATTCTTTTACAGTAAGGTTTTTAGCTTCCCCACAATCACATATATAATTATATGAGTGATTTTTGACTTTTATTAAAATACAGATATCTTCGTCTCTTTCACTTTTTACTTCTACTTCAAACATTTTCTCCTTTTTGTATTTTAAGCCAAATGTATTGATTTTACTTATTTTAGAGTGGTTTAAAGCAGGAAGTATTGCAAAACCTTTTGTTATAGAAACATTTACCGGAATAAATGAATTCTTAATTCATTTAAAATCGCTTCATCAATCCAATTTGTACATATCTGGCAATAATGGCATCTTTATGGCCTGATATGGCTTTCGTTCCTCCAATTCTCATGGAAAGGTCGAGCGTATTGGACAAGGATTTACCGGCCTGCAATCCATAAAAGAAATGTCCTCCTGAACCTGAAAACCATCCATCCTGTACATTAGGAAAATTTTCCCGAACAATATCGGAATGTTTGATGTGTGAAGTAAAGGGCTTATCTAATCCAAATTCTCCGGCAACATGCCATTTGGGTTGATAGTATCCAATCAGAGCTGAGGCTTCTGTACCTAAATTAAATAAACGAACCATAGCGGTTTCATGTCGTTTAAAATGTCCAAATACTTTTAATGAAGCGACAAAGTTTTGGTATTCTGCTATTTTGACCTGTCCTCCCAACCTGAATTTATAATCATCAAATAATTGGTCTCCCATAGGAAAGCTGTAATCAGCAGTCAGAAGGATAGGTACTTTAAATTTCAGAAGGTAATTATAACCTGCCTGTGCAGTGACACCAAAGTCGTAGCCCAAATTCAGATGGGCATAGTGCGGCTGTTGGTCATCCATCCATTGCCAGTTGACATTTTGTGCTTTTAGCGGACCAGTACAAATAAAGGCCAATAGTATTGTTATAATTGTATTTTTCATTTTATAAAGTTTCATTTAAGTAAGTAATGGCGGCTGTGAAATAGTCTTCCCAACCATAATAAGGGATTGAGTGTCCTGTATTTTTAAACTCGATTAGTCTCACTTTAGGGTAAGCGGAAGAAACTAATTCGGCATGGTCCTTACCATAGGCTGAGTTTAATTCACTGTACCCGAATAGAACTTTGGTTTGATAGGCTTTAAGGTTGGTGGTAAAGTCAAAGGCATTGGTTTTTACATGTTCGAACGAAGCGCTGCTACAAACTGCTCCCCGTCTCCAAAATGGAGTGATTCCAGCATTTCCTACATGGGTGTCAGATGCAGTACCAAGACCTGATTTATAGTCCAGAACGCTGTGGTCTTCTGCTGTAAAAAACTGATCGAGGTAAACAAAGTCGTTAGTGCCTTCGGCAAATAATTGTAATTGTTGTGCACGGTTAACATAAGCCTGGGTATCTTCCCAGGTGAACCCACCCGGCTCTGTTAAAATTAAGCCGGCAATATTGTTTGGATATTGGTTGACATAACCTGTGGCTAACATTGCTCCCCAGGATTGTCCGACCAAAACCACTTTTTGATTTGGGTTGGTACGGTAATGATTTATCACAGCATGCAGATCATCTATAAACATTTGGGTGGTAAAAGCTTCAGAGGCATGACGTTGTGACAATCCTGATCCTCTTTGATCGTAGAATACGACAAAATAGCCACTGTCAGCAAATGCTTTATTTTTTAGTAAACTCTTATAATCTCCACCAGGTCCGCCGTGTAACATCATAAGAATAGTACTGTCCGGGTGACCGAAAGTCTCAGCATGTAATTTTGTTCCATTAATTGAAATTGATGGGATGCTTTGGTCTTCATCAACTGTTAAAGGCACTAGTGCACCTGGTTCGTTATAACTTTGTTTTTGACATGAAAAGACTAGTAAAATTAATAGTAGTCCAAGGCTGTTTTTAGTTTTCATAAAAGGCTTTTAAGTTAGGACAACTCAAAAGCCTTTTGACCCTATTGATGCTTTTGATTTTTGCTTAGATTTGTTCTATATGACTGTAACTGTGTTAGACTACAACTTCTTCATTGTCGATTGGATATAGCGGTTTATTTCTAAACAGCAAGATCCCAAATGTCAATTGCCATAGCAATATAGGAAGCCACAGACCATAACTTACAGGTTCATAATTTTCTCCTAACCAAACTAAAACAAGGGCTGGTAGACCGGCTATTCCGGCAAATATCCCAAACCACTTGATAAACTTCGTATTTTTTTCAATTGAAAAAATACATAAGAAGTTACCCGGTATAAGCATTAAAGAGGCTAACGTCACTCCCCATTTAGCAGTTAGCAGAAGAGAAAAAGCTGAAGCTTGTAACGCATAGGTTTCAGCTGGTTTTGAGGTTGAATAGGTATTAGCCACCCAGGTTACAGCAAAGTTACCCATGTCATGTATTACCATAATTGTCCCACTGACTATAAAGAATATCATGGATATAAATAGCGTTTTATCTTTTTGTGAATACAAGTAGAGTAGTGTTGCAAAAGTAATCAGGGAAATACTTGACAACACATCAAAAGTTAGTTCAAGAAAATGGGCAGTATTGTGTTTTGATATTTGATAAAGTGTCTTATCAATGTCATATGTATTTAACGTGATTTCAAATTTTAAAGTAATAATAAGGCTGATGAGAATTGTGACAACCGTCGTGATTAGAAAAAAACCAGCTCTTTTTTTATATTTCATGGTATTAATTATTAAAGGTCCAACCAAGAGATGCCCCAAAAAACAGATTTCCGGGATCGTGAGTAAATGTTTCAATTTCTCCAGATGTATTAGTAAAGTCATATGAATATTCTTCAAGCGAGCTGTAAACCACAGGCCACCAACGTATGGAGCTTTCCAGGGTTATTCCTGACAGAATGTTATTACTTTTTCGGAAAGGAATCCATTGATAATAGAGGGATGGACCAACGGTAATGGTTTGATACTGTATTTTTTCACCAGAAGGGTGTTGGAGGTCATTAAAATGCCATTTCCATTCACCTCTTATAGATAAATCTGGTAATATTCTGTATCCTAAATCAAAACCTGTAGAAATAAAGGTGAGATGGTCAAGATTGAGTTCTCTGGCAGATTTAGATTTAAAGGCTCCATTGAGCCGGTTTAGGTTTAGCATTGTACCATGAGAATAGGCAAAGAGGAATCTTTTGCGTTGTCGGGTATAAGTCACATTAAATCCTCCCAGTAATGGTTGAACCAGGCCAAAAGTGATTGATTGTCTCTGATCGAATTTTTTATCTTGTGCTAAGCAGGTTGGAACAAAATTGAAAATGATCAACGTAAGCAGAATTAATTTTTTTTGTTGTTTCATAACTAGAATTTTTATGATACAAAACTCCTGATAACTTGTCTTAAACCTGTTGTCTAATCGTAACCAATATTTGACTATAGGTAAAATTTAATTGTTAACTTTAGGGAGTCGTATGTCTGGTTATTTGGTATCCACCACTTTTGCAAAAAGTAGAGTAAATGGGTTTACTCAATTATGTTCCGATAAAGTGTTACATGAAACACTTATAAAGCCATTTAGCAAGTTTCTGGATGCTAACCCTTCCTTTATAGCATTAGATGAATTGGTCGATTTTGAAAAGAAGATAGTTGAAAAACTTGATACGCCTGAAATTGGTATTCATCTTTCAAGGAACTGTGAAAAATACAAGCAGGCACAGAGTGGTATGGTGGGAGCATTAGCAGCCAGCTGTGATACTATTGGTGAAGCTTTTTTAATGGCAGTTCGCTATAATAATTTATTGAGCGACGGTGTAAAAATTCAATTAATAGAAAAGGAGGATAAGGCAGAATTTATCTACTATAGAAAGGCAAAGTCGGCGAAAACCATATGGGATGCTGAAACATCAATTATCGACACCTATGATATACTGAAAAACTATGGTGAAATTTATAGTATAGAGTTCGAATTTTCGGCACCTTCCTATAAAAAATTATATACTAAAGTTTTTAATTGTGACGTGAGCTTTGACGCTCCGGTTAACAAAATTAGTTTTAACCGGTCTGCCCTCAAAAAAGAGAACCCTCTTTCTCAGCCCTATGTCAATGAAATTATTGTGGAGAAAGCCAATAAAGATAGCGAAAATCTGGTGCTGAGATCAAGATTTGAGAATCAGGTTAAAACAGTGGTTGGACAACACTTGTCAAAAGGAGTTGTTAGCGTTGACTTTGTTGCCGATCAACTACATATGAGTCGTCAGAATCTCCATAAGAAATTAAAAGAGGAGCAAACCAGTTTCACTAAAATTTTGGAGGATTACAGAAAGACAGTGGCACTTGAAGTGGTAGCTTCAAAATCACATACTTTAACTGAATTAGCCTTCATTCTTGGATTTTCGGAGCTGAGTTCCTTTAGTCGTGCATATAAAAAATGGTTTGGAAAAAGCCCATCAGGCTAACAACAGAAGTTAGATTTTGTTGTATTCTACCTTTGACGTGAAAAGAGAGTTTAACTTATTTCCCTAATCACCAATTAATTCTAATACCTTTTCCATCTCCAGGTCTCTTTTTTCAAGTATTTCTTCCAGTGTTCTATTCGTTTGATGATCAGGGGTGATACCCTTGTTTTTGTCAAAACCTGTAACATCTGTTTGATAGGTTTTGGTAGCTACTGAAACATTAATGCCGGAATGCTTTAATTTAAAATTAATAGTATGAGCATTACAACTGTAGGTAGCGCCTGTTTCTTCACCGATTAATACACCTATTTTTTTGTATTTCAGAATTGAGCAAAGGTGACCGGTTGTTGAACAACAGGTAGAATTGATCAGGACAAAGATATTCCCTGAAAAATTATTTTTTACCGGATTGATTTTTTCTTCCAGATCCTTATAAACTGCAGTACTGCCTTTTTTATAGTAACGGAAAGGGGTGTCAGATAAGTACTGTAGTAAGTAGGCTGCACAATAAGGATCTCCACCACCGTTGTCACGAAGATCGATTACAATATTTTTAATTCCATTAAGTTCAATCTGGGTGAAGCAACTGTCTATAAATGATTTAAAAACAGGGAGCTGTTCATCATAATAAACAAAACTTTTGATGGTCAAAGTGGCCAATTTTTCGGAGGGTTTAATATTGAAGCTTAAATTTTTAGTTTGGTTTTTAGACGCGTTTGGTGTATCAGGCAGGTTTTTCTTCAGTTCTATTTCCTTTTCGATTCCATTTTCTTTAATCACGACTTTATAAACTGGCGGAAAGTTAAGCTGAAAGCCACTGAAGTAACCAAAATTATTATTTGTAATTGCCTGAATAAAGTGTTGGTTATAACCATCTGACGAAATATGTGAGGCGATTTTACTTTTTAATTCAGAAACAGCCATTCCATTAATTTTTAGGATTTCCATTCCAGGCTTTAGTTCAGGATTAGGAGCGAATAATTTGGTTACATAAAGTTTGTTATCAATATACTGAACATTAACAGGGAAGAACAAATCGGGAGATAGGTTAAAACTATTGCTAAAGTTATAAGTATGAAGACAGCCTGCCATTGCTGAAATTGCATTGCAAGTCCAGGCAAACTCTGCTATTGTTGTAGAGTCTGTTATCTGTCCTTTAAGCTGTTCAACCCGTTTCTCAAATTCATTTCTGGGTATAAACTCATACGGTTGAGGGTGATTGGTTTGGATGGAATCTACCAATTGATTCAGATCTTCTAAATAGCTCTTTTTTGACAGTACGTCATTGACAAAAAATCGTTGATTATTTTCCTTTACGGTATTTGATTGCTCTTGATTCAATATTTTTAAAATCCAGTTGATGGTTGTGTCACTGTCAATAATTGACCAGGAGTGGGGATTGGCGGAGCCATCCATTCTTTTTCCTTTATTCTGTGATATGATAACATCAGCCTGTTTGTTGCCATTGATTTTTAACTGGTTTACAAAGGCCACTATGTCAGTTCCGTTCCAATCATAAAGATCCCGTTTTCGCTGATTTATCAAAAAATCAATATTTAGGTCAGAATGCATGCGTATGGCAATATCATTTAAATACTGAGCATTTCCTCCTTTTTCAGCACCATAAGTAAATGTTGAACCTTCCTGATATTTCATTGGCACACTGTCCGGAGACCCGCCATATACCTGTTCGTAGACACTTTTTAGCCATTTTGCTTCCTGTAGCCCTGCATTACTGAAGTTTCGTTCGATTTCCCGTTCACAATACCTGTATAACCTGGCCAGATCTACAGGCGGATCGATACCTATGATGCCTTTTGGAACAAGATATGTGCTACTGTCTCTTACAGACCTAATCCCATAGGTTAAAGAAATCATTGCACCTTTAGAAAGCCCGCAAAAAATAAAATTGTCTTTTGGTACCGCATGTTCCTCTACAACTTGTTTAAAAATGGTATCAAAAAAGTTCAATTCCGGAATTTGTTGAATAGTACCCATGTTGTAAGAGGGCATGATTACCAGTAAATCGTTTTTAACAGCTTCTTTATGTAAAGTGATTTGATTTAACATACTCTCAATTGACTCACCTGCACTTGGCAAAAGAACTAAAGCACCTATCGGTTTACCTGCTGGAAGCATTTTATAATAAAACAAGTTGGTTGAATCATTGTCATTTATGTAGTAGTGATAGGGGTCTTCTGAACTAATTTCAACTCTTGCCATTTCCTGTGTAATAGCGAGCTTTGAAAGGAAGATTGCCAGAATAAATAGGTATACTTTCATAATTTTGTGTGCTATTTTAATCTCTCATTTATGACAAAGGTAAATGATCTCCTGTACCTGAGCATTCACATATGTTAACGGGACAAATCAGCATTGTTTTATCCTGCTTAAACTTTGTGGGGTTACACCCAGGTATGAAGCAATTTGACTTTGTGGAACCAGGTTGAACAATTCAGGATTTCTATTGACTAGGTCCATATAACGGTCTTTTAGTTCCATGTATTGGAAATTTTGTAGTCTTTTTACCATTTGTAAATAAGCATCTTCCGCCTGAATAAACCTTAATTTTTCAAATTTATGATGAGATTCATAAAAAGCAAATAAAGTTTTTTTATCAAACTCATATACAGTTGTATCCATAATGGCTTCAATATATAACTCTCCCGGATTTCCGGTTAAATAGCTTTCATAATCTGTTGCAAACCAGTTTTCCAAATAAAAATGATGGGTAATATCAACGCCATTCCGAATTCTGTATCCACGCATAAAACCTGATTTAATAAAAAAGAGTTTTTGCACTGACCTGTCAGCTCTCAGCAAATAATCCCCTTTATTATAGGTTTTTAATTTGGCTACCGATATAAAGGACTCATATTCTTCATCTGAAATATTGATATAGTCGGAAAGGAATTCTTTCATTTTTTATTAATAATGGACTTTAAAAACAGGTTATATTGAATCACACTTTAGGCGACAATTGATAAATTTAATCTAAATTAAAATGACTTGGAAAACAGTTTAATTTGATTCTCTTAATTTATCATAAATTGAGGTAAATAATTTTTTTGGATGTTATTTTGAATTCTCAAGAAGTAAAGAGGAGCTACAAAGAAAATAAGTAATTTTTTACCAGATACTCTGTAGCGATTTATCATTTGATTTACCATTTTAAACACCTGAGTCTTAATCCGAATATTAATTCATGTTGATTAATGCGTTCCATTTTATTTCTGTTTAAATCGAAATGATGACCATACATGACACTCCACATGGGGAAGGAGAGACCAATTAGTGGTTTAAATCCAAAATGATTGGTTGCCGATCGGTTTTTCATATTCAATTCTAATCCAACTCCAATAGGACCCTCATAGGTAGCACTATAAGCTACAGATTGCAAGGCAAGTCCCCAGTCAGAATTATTCAATTGAGTAGAGTAGTTTAAAGTATATCCGATAAAAGTATACTTTCCGTTTCGTCTTGAAAAGTTAACCAGATGTTTTTTGGGATGGAAACCAATACCGAATTGTAAAAAGTCGTTTTTTAAAACCTGATATTCAACATGCGCAAAAATCCCTTTTTTGTCTTGAGTATAAGTAGTATTTTTAAATGACAAAAAAGAGATTAGTGCTGTAAGCATGTATTTCATTTCAAAGCAAAAGAGCTGTATAAGTAAAACAACTCAATAGGGTAAAATGTTACTTTTCTTTTTCGTTAATCTGTTAATTGTTTTTCGTTGATAGTTAGTAATGGCTGATTTTTGATTTTCAATTTCGTATTCTTGATTTTTATTTGTCATCAAGAAAGCGTTTGTCAGTTAAGGTTTCCAGAAAGGCTATCAGGGCTTTTTTATCTTCAGCTGTGAGGTCAAAACCTTTGATCAGATCCGATTGCGAAGGATGCTTTTTTCCTCCTGAGGCATAGTGCTCAATTACCGCTTCCAGTGAAGTAAATGAGCCGTCATGCATGTATGGATGAGTAATGGTAATATTGCGAAGTGTAGGAACCTTGAACTTGGCCAGGTCTGTTTCTTCTTTGGTGATGGGGGCTCGCCCCGAATCTTTATACACTGTATACAGTCCATTATTTTGAAATGAATAATTAGTGAAATTATACCCGTTATGGCATTGAATACAATTTAGTTCAGGACTGTTAAATAATGTCCAACCTTTCATTTCCTGAGCAGTTAACTTTATTTCCCCTCTTTTAAACTGATCAAACCTTGAACTGTCGGAAAAGAGAATACGCTCAAAATTGGCTATTGACTTTTGTACAACTTCAATTGAAAGCGGTTGACCATAGGCTTTCAGGCTTAAATCGTTATATAATGGTACAGATTTCAATCGCTCAACTACTGCTTCAGCCGTCATATCAAATTCCCTGTGCTCATTGATTGGACCAAGAACCTGCTCTTCAAGGGTTCCGAATTTACCATCTGCCATAAAGTATGGATGAAACCCTACGTTAAACAGGGTAGGCGTATTTCTGGTAACATGCCGTCCCTTGATTCCTTCACCAAGTGGTAAATGATCAGCAAAGGCCTCAGTTAACAGATGGCATGACTGACAGGTGATAGTGGTATCTCTTGATAGCAAAGGTTCAAAAAATAAAGCACCTCCCAATTCTATACTGCTTTCAGAAAAAGGGTTGTCTTCAGGAAAAACAAGTTCCGGTCGTTCCCAGGAATCAGTTGATTTAGAGGGGTAATGTCCTGACTTATCTATTGAGAGAAAGAGTACGGCTGACAGTACTATAAGGAGTTTGTGCATGGTTGGTTCGGTGTTCACTCAAATATAATTGTTCAGGCATAAAAATGAAGATGGTTAGCCGGAATAATACCCGAAAGATTGGAATCCTTTTTTATCAATATCGGGAGTTTAATATTTCGTGATTTCAGTGTTATTAACCACTGACTAACTATACATCCCTGATTATTGTTGACAGGTTAATTGTTTATAGTTAATCGTTTTTTGTCACAGGTCTCAGGTGTGGGAAAAACAGGTTTCAGGCTTATAGATCATTTCTAATAATATTTACTATTTTTTACTTAAACCTTTAGTCTATTATCTGGTCGTCTGTTTTCCGATTGATCGTAATAATCTAGTTTGTTTCGTTACAGTTCATTTCTCAGTACTACCAATGCCTTATCAGTTAACAGTTCCCATTGATTACTTTCTGAAAAAGGAACTTCGAACCATCCATTTAACGGCCTCCCATTCTTAAAGGGACTGAAAACGTTAATTTCGAATGCTTCCAGTTCAGGATTGAAGTTTTTTCCCAGTTTAAAAACCATTTTTTTACTTCTTGAAAAAAAGGCAAAAACCTTACCCTTATAAGTAATTGCTTCAGAGCTCATCATTTTACCTGCTTCAATTTGTTGATCTTGTAAGCAAAATTCTCTCCTGATTTTGTTAAAATATGCTTCTTCCATAACAGTTAAACAATAGTTATATTCCTAAAATAGTGATTTTAAATCTAAATATTTTGATTCGTTTTTTCAATAAAAACCTCAATGGCTTCAAGTCCGGTATTTTTTGCTTTGTATGTGAAAAACAGTTTTTGTTCAACTGTTTTCAATTGCCCTAATGGCATTTTAATCAGGTTCTTGTCAAGTGCCTTTTGACAAAGGTGTTTGGGAATTATACTGAATCCATTTGTCAACTTAATAGCTTCAATAATGTCAATATAAGAGGGGAGAATGTATCTGGGAACAATTTTAGGCAATGTTTTAAAATTAGCCTCCCAAAACATTTTGATATCTTTCTGATCGTTATCAAATACAAACCAGGTCTTTTTTTGTAACCACTTTATCAATTCGGCTTTGTTTTCGTGATTGTAAGAAGGTAATTCTGTATTTTTCGAACAAATTAATACCAGTTCCTCATTAGTGGCTTCAATAAACTGATGGTTATAATCAGGATATTCCTTTATACCTGCCAGTAATTGGACCTTTTCACTTTCAAGCGCTTCAATCAATTCATTTTCGTTTCCAAATTGGGTGACAATATACATGTCGAAATTGTAGATGACATGCCGGAGTTTGGTTTTAAAAAAATCGGTTGTGCAACCAATTGTGATAGCCGAACGTGCTTTTTTGGTTCTTTTACCTGAATAACGCTCCACTTTTTCCAGCTCCCGTAAAGGGTTTGTAATCTGAGTATATAGAAATTTACCATATTCAGTTGCTATCAATTTCCGGGTAGTCCGTTCAAACAATTCTTTTCCAATATGACTTTCGAGAGCAGACAGGTGTTTACTCACTCCGGGCTGGGTCATATTAAGTTTGCCTGATGCCTCAGTAATGGTATTGCATTCGTAAATGGCTTTAAATGTTCTTAACCACTCTAGATTAATCATAATAAAAGTTATGAATAGGTAAACAAAAATAATTAAAATTATCAATGTCGTCACAGTACCTTTGTTGAAAAATCAAATTATGACAAATACATTAGTAATTAATTACACTCCAAGAAAGGGATCTTATACCAAAGTTTTGTTGGGTGAATTTATAAAGTTAACTGAAGGGAAAACTATTATCACCCATTTGGATTTAGCACAAACACCTCCCGATTTATTGTTGGAAGAAAACCTGAATTTAGTCATGGAGTGGAATAGCGGCAGAAGGGATTTTTCGGAAAGTGAGCTATTGGTCCTTTCAAATCATCATCAATTGGTTGATCAGTTACTTGCTGCTGATAATATTGTACTTGCCTTTCCTGTTTACAACTTTACAATGCCGGCAACTGTTAAGGCCTGGATTGATGCTGTTGTAGTCAGTGATAAAACCTTTGGCTTTAGCCCCGAAACCGGTTTTTACGGATTATGTACTGATAAAAAAGCACTGTCGATAATTGTGAGTGGTTTTAACTATGTTGAATCAGGAGAGGTTCAGGAATTTGCCACTTCAACCCTAAAGCAAAATTTAGATTTTATGGGGATTGTATCAGAACAAATAACTGCCTTTGGGGTAGATCAAAACCGGGACCAACTTGATTCTATTTTAGATAACGCCAAGACAAATATTAAAATATTGGTGGATAGGTGGTATTAGGTTAATTTAGTTGATAGTTGATAATTTCCGATTTCTAATTCTTTATTTTTGATTCCTAATTACCTATTACTTTTTACTTAATACTTTAATCCATTTTCTAACAGTAAGACTCTAAAAAAAATAACGGCCTGGTTTAAATTCCAAGCCGCTATTTTTTTGTGAAGCAGATACCAATTATTCTACATGGGTAAAAATTTTATTTACAATTTTCCAATCGCCAGCTATCTTAGATAGGGACAGGTAGTCATAATAATTATACCCCAACATAGGAACATGCAATTTTACCATGGCAATTTTCCCAATAATATCAATTCCAATGATCTTCATTTCCATAGTCTCTCCTAAATCCCTGGGACTTTTCCTGCTTTTAACACCATCAAGGTATTCTTTTATACTTTTCAGATAATCAACATTTTTAATATCACCATAGATATAGACGTTATCATGAAAACAATTTCCCAGGAGGTTAACGTCCCCTATATAAATACCGTGAAAGTAGTCTGTAATTAAATTCTCAATCTTGTTTATTTCTTCTTTATACATTTCTTTTTAGTTTAAATGGCATGGCCAACTGTATGTCCGCCGGCCACATTAATAGTTTCTCCTGTTATGAAATTTGAAGTTGCCAGGTAGTAGGCGGCTTCAGCAACTTCGTTGGCCTCTCCGATTCTGTTTAACAGGTGAAGTCCTGCCAGACTATCAGCATCTTCAATTCCAATTTTTCCCTGCAGTGGACTTCGTATTATTCCCGGAGCTATGGTATTAACACGAATATTACTTTTGCCAAATTCAGCGGCCAGTTGCCGGGTTAGTGAGTGGATGGCTCCCTTACTGGTTAGAGGTGCGGTTGCCGGGAACCCGTCAATTGCATGATCAACCAGAACGGTTCCTATATTTATAATTGCTCCGTCATTCTGCTTTAACATATGAGGAATGACTGCCTGAGATGTAAAGTATGTTCCTTTTAGATTGACATTCCAGTACAGGTCTAAATCATCTTCGTTAACTTCTAAAAAAGGCTTTGGCGAGAAAACACCAGCATTATTTATTAAAATGTCAACAGAGTTGAATCGTTCTAAGGCCAGATTCACTAATTTTTGTCCTGTTTCGGGTTGGCTGATATCTCCTGCAAAGTAGGCAACGTTAGGCAAAGCTCCTAATGATTCATAAGCCTCAATTAGATTCTTTTTATTAGAAGAATTCATGACCACATTGCTTTCACGGTCAATAAAATATTTTGCAATTGCTTTACCAATTCCGGTAGATGCCCCTGTGATAATTACTGTTTTGTTTTTCATTTTTTTTCTTTTTTGATTTGTGAATATTGCTCCCCGTTAACGCCCCAGTTATCAATGGGAATTGACTCTATAACCACATGAGTGGTTTTGGGATTTTTGTTGAGTACGTCGACAACCAATTGTGTAGCACCTTCAATTAATCGACGTTTTTGGATTTGTGTTACTTGTTCATCAGTAACTTTAATGTTAATGTATGGCATAACTTTTTGATTAAATTAATTGTGGTACAAAGTTGGAGCAAACCTAAAATTTCGGAAAGGAGCTTTATCACTTCTTTAAAGTGATGCACATCACATTAATCAAAAAGGGTAGTGGTGAGTTTATGAATTTAATCTGCTTAATGTTTCCCTTGACACACCCAGATAAGCAGCAATCATTTTTTTGGGTACACGTTGGAATAGTTCAGGGTATTGTTCGAGTAGTAAATCATATCTCTCTTTGGTAGAATTTTTAAGCAGTGACAAAATTCTGTTTTGAAGCGCAACACGTCCCATTTTACTTTTTTTAGCCCAGAAACGTTCCATTTTGTGCATTTTTTCGGTTAGTTTCTCCCTATCA
The DNA here is from genome assembly GCA_965230195.1 of Putridiphycobacter sp. Lineage (GTDB taxonomy): Bacteria > Bacteroidota > Bacteroidia > Flavobacteriales_D > Crocinitomicaceae > Putridiphycobacter. Next base: position 3,945,806 of record OZ245997.1, on the reverse strand, counting down.
TCATACGAAATGTAAAGCAATTCACTGTCTTCAATACAGTCAATAAAGATCTTAGATTCTGTCTGTTTTATAAATGACTCATAATCTGTGATCCACCAATTTTCCATGCCAAACTGAAGAATATGCTCCTTGTCGTTATTATCATAGAAATAGCTCTTTAAGCAACCTTTAACGATCCAGTATTCTTTATCAGCTATTTCGCCTTCCTGAAGAATGAATTGATGCTTACGTCTTTTTATTGTTTTGAAATGACTTAGTATAAAGTCAAACTCCTCGTCAGTAAGCTGTATTATTTCTTCGATATGCCGTCTGAGCGGATGAGTCATTTCAGGGTATAACTTGTCTTTGATTGTCTATTCTCTTAATAAACAAATATAGGAAGTAAAACGGATTCCTGGTCTACATGAACCCTTCAATAAGAGAAGATACATCAACTAATGCCCCATCCGGATCTTTAAGTAACAGCCTTCTTTGTCCGTAAAAGGTATCAGCAGGTTCACTGACAATTTCAAAGTTTTCGGTTTGGGCTGTCTCATAAACTTTATCGGCACTATCTACTACAAATGTAACGTAAAATCCTTGTGGAGGATGTTGAAAATCTTCAGGCACAATCTCATTGTTTTGATCAATAATTCCCAACTCGAGTTTTCCATCATCTGAAGCCAGGTGAACAAACCAGTCGCTATCGTATGCAATATTCAAATTAAATAATTTGGTATAAAAATCTTTACTCTTTACTAAGTCAGTTGAGCAAATATTAGTCATCATTCTGTTTATTTTCATCATGTATTTTTTATAGAAGTTGTTTTATACGTCCAGAATTTCAGAATTTTTAATTTTCTTACTCAGGTCCGGGTTAAGTTTGTTTAATACGCCAATCAATGTTTTGTTAAACCACTTTCCTGTAAAAGGACTTAGGTAAATTTCATCAATAAGCTCATTTAAATCAACTTTTAATCGCCTGCCAATTGAGATATTGTAGGGTGGAGAAATCTCCTCATCAGGATAATGAAAGATAAATAATCGCAACTCTCTTTCGTACTCGTAAAATTTGTTTTTGGTTGTTATGATATTGAATCTGTTTTCTGGTTCTTCACGAATAAAATCTGCGTATTTTACTTTTGAAAGGTAAATATCTTCCTTGTAAGGATCATTTCCTTTTTTTACTGCTTTAATCAGTTTGGAAACGGTTGTTTTAATAGCTACACCGGATTTGGATCCGCCAAGGTAAATTTTCCATAGTGCATAGGATTCACTTTGATTAATAGTCCAACAGTTCAGCAGTGTTAATTCCCTGAGTGATTGTATTTCCTGCAATTTTTTTAATTTTTCTGCTTCAAGATCTTTTTGAGAGGAGGTATTCTTTTCAAGGGATTTCATAAGGTAATCCAGGTTCCTTTTAGGGATTAATCCTTCGTATTGATCTGACATTTGAGCAGCATTGGAGAAAAACAATTCCTGCGTCATTAGCAAGTCAAGAAACTTGTCTAATCCAACATATCGCCAAATTGAAGTATTACCATGGGGAATATCTAATGTTTTATTTTTGACTATCATCTTGTGCTTACCTTCTCAATATTTTACTCATTTTAATTCATTCATTCCTGCTAAACAGATGTAAACTGAGCCCAGGGTTGATTAGACTCAGGAACCTGGTTGATGCCAAAACCTCCTTTTTCCCATAATGATTCATATTTACCCCACATTGATAAAACTGAAGGCGTATGCTGTGCTTTGTCAAAAGAAGAGTCATCCTTCCATTCAAAAACTTCCATAATTACTTTGGGGTCCTGAATACTTTTCATTCGAAATATCGGTTTTGAAGTGATCAGGTCTTCTCTTCTCATTATCGTTTCTGTTTCATTCAAAAGTGAGAAAAAGTCTTCCTGATGTTGTAAAGCGACCTGATAAGTCGCAATAACAAATTGTGGTTTCATTTTTTTTAAATTAAGCCCTTAATTTATTCAATTTTATGATTATTTGATTGTTATGATCCGATAAATCTTAATAACCGGATCAAAGGTGCTAAAACATTCATATTGTATATCAGTCCGATTATTTAGTAGCCCTTCCATAAAATCATTGTTGGCATAAGATTTATAATGGGTATAATGCCCCGAAAATCGTTGATCTAACCACAAAAGAAACCGTTGTTTAAAGTTTTCCGGTTTGGAAAAAGCACAAATGATAAGGGTATCGGATACCTCAATCATTTTATCCAGTAATCCAGCCGCCATTTCAGGTGTGAGGACATGGAAAACCAGACTGGCAATTGAAATATCAAAATGTTCGTTATTTTGATAGGTATTAATATCAGCAACCTGAAAACTGATATTTTCAATGTTTTCTTTCTCTTTTCGTTTGTTGGCAAATTCGATCAGTTTTGGGGAATAATCTATGCCAATACCTTTAATGATTTTGGAACTTAGTTTAAACAATAGATCTCCGGTACCACATCCAAATTCAATAACATTGGAATCAGATTTTGTCTGAGCAACCATTTGTTCTCTGACGGGAGCCAGGTATCTGTCAACGGTATTCGCTTTGAGTTTGCCTTTCATTACAAAAAAATTGTTTACCCATAAACCGGAAAGGTATTCATTTAAACTCCCGGTTTATAAAATGAATATATCAAAAATATAAATCTTAACAGAATATTACATGACCATTGAACACTGGACAAGTTTAATGTATTGAGAAATACTATGCCGACCTGAATTTCAGATAGTCTTTAAAGGCTTCGAGTGATGTTTTTTTGAAATGGTATTTAAAATGAGTGGTTAGTTTTTTCCGGTTAAGAACAGGCCGGTACCGAATAAAATCCAGATATTCTTTTTTGTATTCGATTAGAGTCAACCGGTTTAAAAAACCAATCCAACGCGATAACCGGTTCTTTTTGATGGTAATGTATTTTTTTGATTGCAGTGAAGCTATCTCTTCCAGTGATACCCAGCCATGAGCAGCAACATTAAAGGTCCCTAGAATTTGATTTTCCATAGCTTCGATCAAACATTCTACAAGATCCTCTTCCCAAACAAAAGAGAAAGGTGTAAAAGTATCTTTTAAGCCAATAATAACTTTTCGGTCAAACCATTTTAAAACAATATTTTTTGAGTTTTTACCCAAAATGGAACAAGGTCGGAAAATGGTTGTTTTAAGTGGATTTGTTTTACAAAACCGGGTAATTAAATCTTCTGCCAATGCTTTGTTTTGGGCATATCGAATAGGATTATCGGTTTCTAAGGGTTGGTATTCCGGAATATACCTTGGCAAATCCGGTTTAAAACCATAAACTGATCCACTCGATATAAAAATAAAATGCTCAACATGATTGGCATAACATGCTTTGAGTACCTTTTGTAAACCATTAATTTCAATATTATAAATGTCGTAATGGGTAAGGTGAGGATTAGATATGATACCTACTAAATGAAATACGATTTGACAGTTAATCTTCTGAATTATTGTTGAAATTTCTTTAGATCGAATATCGATTTTATGAAAAATTAAGCGGGTGGATTTAACAGGGAATAGTTTGGTATCAATACAATGGATATCGGCTAATGGAAAGCGAACCAGGAGTTTTGAAATCAGAGCTGTGCCCAGACTACCAGAGCCGCCAATAACCAGTATTGTTTTAGTTTCATTATTCATACGATAAAGATTTTATACCTTTTTTAAGGTGTTTGAGATAGGTTTGATTATGGACATAATACTGAGTATCCGGTCCCATTTTGTAATCGTAACCGCCATGTAGGTCAGGCGAGGAATGCATTTGTGCTTCAAAATTTGAAGCAGTTGGGTGTGAGATAGCTCTGGCTTTGATGTATTTTCCTATAATTAATGCTTGTTGGTAACGGCCTTCCCAGCCTAATCCCAGTGAACTCACTAACCCCATAACAAAAAGGTTTTTCCGGTCCTTATTAAAAATATTCAGGTAGAGTTGTGGGCAACCCGACTCCCAGTTCAAATGTATTTTGTCCAAAAAAGGATAGTTTACAGAGAATCCTGTTGCTGTAATAATGTCATCAAATTTATCACTGGTATTGTCTTCAAAATGTACTGTATGTCCTTCGAATTTTGTGACTTCCGGATAAACATGAATATGACCATGTCCGATTTGATACTTTAGTTCGGAGTTAATGATAGGGTGTTTTTCATAAATTCTGCAATCCGGTTTTGGTAGTCCGAAAACATCTGGTTTCCCGGAAATGAAATCCAGAAATTTTTCATGCATGAATTGTTTCATTCTAACCGGAAGGTTGATTCCTGGCGTAATTCTGTCAGCTGGCTTTCCAAGTATATATTTTGGGATGATATAATTACCTGATCGCATACTTAACCCCACCTGAGCGGTAATTCTTGATAAATCACACGCAATGTCGCATCCACTGTTTCCAGCGCCAATTACCAGTACTTTTCTATTGGTAAAAGGATGAAAATCTTTTATTTGAGCCGAGTGGATTAATTTTCCGGCAAATTCTCCCTTAATTTCATGGTACTTAGGATAAGTATGGATGCCTGATGCAATTACAATACCCTTGTAAATTGCTTCTTTTCCAGTTTCTGTTGATAATTTCCAATACCCATTTTCCAAGCGGGTGACTTGTTTAACCCTTGTGTTTAAATCAAAAAAGTGTGAGAGGTTAAAATGTTGTGCATAGTCCTTCAGGTACTGAAATACTTTTTTATGGTGTGGATAATCCTCAGGAATTCCCTTCATGGGAAAGTGTTTGAATTCAGTCCTTTTCCTTGATGAAATTAAATGAACGTTGGGGTAGAGGGGACTATTGGGGTTTTCGAAATTCCAAAGCCCACCAACTGAATCAGAAGCTTCATAACCCTGAAATGGAATTCCCAAATCAAGAAATACTTTAGCGCATGACAAACCGGAAGGTCCGGCACCTATAATTGCATACTTTGTATTTTTTTGAGTTGTCATCTTGTACGGGAATTATTCATAGTTAAAATTTGAGTGATTTCATCAGTACGGTTGGCCATAATAAAATGTGTACCATTTGAAATAGGGTAGTCGGTATGTAACGGTGAGGGAGACATTCTGTCGTGAGTGCCATGTATTTTTATAGCCTCCGGAATGTCCTCGTAATTACCTTTTATGATTTGCCCTAAAGCCCATTGAATAAAATCAATGTTTTTTAAAGTCAACATATTTTTTATTCTGTCACGATCCTTTTTACGTTTGACGCCAAATAAAAATTGAGTTAAAAGATTTGATGACCGGATCAGAAAACGGGGAAACAATTTATGCAGTTTGAGAAAAAAGACCAGCCGAAACTTAACCGGTACCTTATAAATACCGGAAACCAGATACAATTTTTCAGGTTTTTGCAATTTAGAGAACTCCCTGGCAATTAATCCACCAAAAGAAACACCCAATAGCTGATAATCTTTTGGTAGATGAATTTGTTCAAATAAACGTTTGGCATAAACTTCAAGTGACTCGTTTTTTTTAGGAATAGTGTAGGGAATATAAACCAATTCAATCCCTTCAGCTTCAATATTCTTAAAAACCTGTTTGTCTGTAATCAGACCACCTAAACAATACACTCTTGCACCCATCTCCTCTTTTAAAAAATTAATGAATTCAATTGCAGCTATAGAATATTCCGCTACAATTGCCTTTCATGGTTTACTTATAATATAAGCAAAAAAGAGGTGATTGTCAATAGTTAAAGTACGATAAATGATTAACTGTAGTACTCGTTGAGTTTGGATCTTTTTTTTAGACTTAAGCTTTTGCCAGTTCGAAAATTGTTATTTCAGGCCTTACGTTAAAACGTATTTGCCACAGATGTCCTAAAGCTCTGTTTATGTAAAGTGTTCTTCCATCTTCTAAATCAATTTTTCCAGCTGAGTATCTCTTATTTTGTACTGGTAGCATTGGAGGATTCAGAAATGGAGGTTTACATTGACCTCCATGTGTATGACCAGACAAGATCCATCCTTTATAACCATTCCATATTTGCAAATCACATACATCAGGGTTGTGACACAATACAATATTTGCTATCTCCGGATTATATTTGTTCATTACTATTTCAGGTTTAAAGTTAGGCCCCCAGTAATCATCCAGTCCAATAAAGTTTATACCATTAAACTCCTTTTGTTGATTTCTTAACATTGAGACTCCAACTTTCTCAAGTTGTAAAGCAATTTGATTGGCAATTTTGCCTTTAGCCCAGTTTTTACCATAATCATGATTTCCTAAAATACCAATGGTACCCATACTACCTTTGACAATATGCTTCAAAACCTCATTTAACTGTAGAAATTGTTTTTCGTTTTCGTAACTGACATAATCCCCTGTATATACAACATAATCAGGTTTCAGTTTTTGGGCTTCTTTAAAAGCGTCAATAATAAAGCTATAATCAAAACGATTTCCAACGTGAATATCGCTAATTTGCATCAGGGTTTTACCAATCAAATGGTCGGGTAAATTTCGAACAGGCATTTTTTTATTGACAAATTCAAGCCAAAAAGGTTCAATTTGCCAGGCATAGATTCCTGTAAGAAGCCCCGCCCCTAAAACACCTCTAAAAGTCCTTTTTACAAATTTTCGTCTGTTCATTAAACTAATATTACAAACTTACACCTAAGGTAAACATTTGAATAAAAGTTATATTGTTTTTGATACGATTTATGATTTCAAAAAATCAAATCATTTTAAGAAATAACCCATTATCCCTTACTCATCCTTTCTACTTCCTGATTAAAAAAATCTTCTAACTTATTTTTACCGTACTGGTCTGCAATATTATCGTCTGCCATTGCGGTTAAGAAAAACTCAATAGGCCCATATGTTTTTGAGGAGGTAAATGTTCTTAAAAGCCAAATTGTAAAACGTCTGATCCAGTCAGGTAAATGAGTAATTCTAATTGGTTTTTTCCAGGCTTTAAGGGCCAATCCTGCCAATTGGTTCTGACTCAATATATCCATACCACCAACCGTAGCTTCATTTCTGCCTTCAATCATTTTATCGATACAAACTTTGGCCAGATCCTCACCATGAATAGGATTGAGCTTAAAGTGACCATGACCAAAAAGGTAGACACGACCTCCTTTTGCCATTTTCAGAAAATCTCCCATATCAGAGAAAAAGCCATTGGGACGTAGAATAGAGTATTTGATACCTGACTGTTTTAACTCGTCCACAAATTTCTCCTTAGCTTCAAAAATTTTAAGATGTCTCATTTTATCTCCGTTAATCGCTGAGATATATTGAAAGGCTTCAATATTGCTTTTAATGGCCTCTTGAAGAAGGTTTGAATTACCTTTATAGTCTACATCCATATAGGTTAAGCCTTCTTTTTGCCTGGTGATGCCTATGGTTGAGAAAATCCAGTCTATGTCTTTTGCAACACCATTCAAAGTGTTTGGTTCGGTTACCTGTCCAATAAAAAAGTCGTCTACATTATGGAATTTTTCCTTTTGACGTTCATTCCTGATCAAGACCCTGACCCAATAGCCTCTTTTCTTTAACTCTTTTACCAGGTGTTGTCCTAAATATCCTGTTGCACCTGCTACTAAAACTCGTTTTGTTTCCATTTTTTCTACAAAATTACAGAATGGATGAGCTATTCCACTTGACGATCGTCAAGAACGACTTTTCTTAATTACTCTGGCCTTTATTCTGCTTAGGGTTTCAGGTGATACCCCTAAAAATGAGGCAATATATTGCTGGGGAACCCTTTGAAAAAGTGCGCTTTGAGTGTTGAGAAGATCAATATATCTTTCTTCAGCTGACTTGGTCACAAATGAGGCAATTACTTTTTGACAGGTAATTAATTCGTTTTCAGTAGCAATTCTGGCAATGACCTCAAATTTTGGTGCTTTTTCTAAGAGTATTTCAATTCCTGATTTTGTAAAAACGTATATTTCGGTTTCCTCAATGGCCTGGTAGTTTTCAATAGCAGGAATATTAAAGGTATAGCTTTCGCCGGCACAAATAAATTGTCCTTCAGTGTAGAAAAAAGCGGTTTTATCTGTTCCGTCAACAGTATAGAATAGCCTGACACAACCTTTAGTTACAAAGTAGATTTCATCAGATACCTTACCCTCAGTAAAAATGATGTCGTTCTTGTCAAAAATTCTCTTTTCAACCGTATTTTGAAGTATTTCCATTTCTTCTGTACTAAGAGGTGTATAATGTTTTATATTTTCGATCAACCGTTCCATTAAGGTAACTTTAATAGCTGTGGTAAACATCAAAGATATTAAGTTTAGGAATCGTTTCAAGTAGAATTTTACAAAAAAGGCAGTTAGATTGTCTAACTGCCCTTTAATATGGATGAGATTTTATTTTTAGTGTTGTTTCTTTTGCAACTTAGCGATTTGTTTTTTCTTGGTTTCAGAAACTTCTCCGGTTTCGGCGTAGGTTTTTAATTCGCTCAAAACAATTTGTACATTTTTTGTCATGGTTTTAGTGATTGATTTACCTAACAGGAATCCCATAAATTTTGACAGATGCATGGTGACATTCATAGTAACTGTTGATTGATTAGGTCCTGCTTCTTCAACTACCCAGTGATTGGTTGCTAATTTTACAAAACCAGGTGCACCTTCAGTCAACTCATAAGCAAGTTGTTTTTCCTTATCGTTAAACATTCTAAGCTCTTCCCGAACTGTATTTCCTTTACCAATATTGGTTTCGCAAATTCGCTCATTGCAGGTTGCGCCTTCATGTTTTACTTCTCCCGTACCCTCTGAGTGTTTTAATGTTGAGGTCCATTCACCAACTTTGTCAAATTGCCGGAGAATAGCCCACAAAGAGTCTGCAGAAACATTGATGACATCACTTTTAAGTACTCTCTTAATTTCTCTGTAATTGTTTTTTGTTTGTGCCATAACCGCTGAATTAAATGTTGTGAATAATAGTCCGAATAATAGCAGGGATTTTAATCGATACATTTTCATCTTTACTTTTTTTATGATTAATAATTAATACAAAAGTAGAGCGGTTTTAGACGAAGGATTTGTCTCTTAGGTTTTAATGTTTGTCTGTAAAGTTTGATCGGTACTCAGAAGGAGAAACCATGTATTTGGCTTTAAAAACCCGTGATAAATGGGCTAATGTTTTGAATTCACAATCATAAGCAATATTACTGATAGTTTCATCTGTTGTCAGTAATAGTTCAGCCACCCTTTCAGTTCTTTTGCCAATAATATAGCTATTGGGTGTATCGTTATAAATTCGTTTGAATTCTTTTTTAAATGAGGACAGGCTTCTGTTAGTTAATTGTGCCAGTTCATTAATACTAATGGATGAGCAAATATGAGATTTGATGATTTCTCTGAATTCAAAGTTTTTTCTGACGAACAGATTATGCATAATTCCGGTGACTTCAGGTGCATTTTTTGTTTGTAACAATAAAAGCAGTATCTCTTTAAGTTTGAGTACCAAAAACTCTTCCGATAACAGCTCTTGATTATCAGAAATGTGGACAATACTGTTAATGTATTGTTTGATGAGTTCATGTGTTTCAACATACGTACTGTTTACCATTAACTCATTTTGATTTGTACCTGAAAAGGGGGAAGTGGAACCGTCATAAATTTTCTCCAATACATCCTTATGAAAATGAACAGATACTGCATTAAAGGCAATATTGCCACCCTCTACAGGCAGGGTTTTAAATGTACTGTTTCCACATTTGGCCAATACGCTTTGTCCAGACAGTAATTTAATCTCTTCAATTTCAGAATAATTTATACAGCCTCCATCCAGCACATATACAAATGCAGCCTGGTCATCAGGCATAGGTGTATTTAACATCATGGGATGTTCCATGGTTACCCATTTGAATAAGGGCTGGCCATAAAGATCTACAGATTTGACATTCATTTTTAATTACAAATTAGACAAAAAAAGTGGGTAAGGGTTTGTCTGAGAAGTTTTATTTTTTGTCCATGTGGATTATTTTTAGCGATTGGATCATTGATTCCTTTTGTGCTTCTGTTTGCCCCAGGCTAAAACCTGAACTCCTGAAGAATAATGTATTAAATGTGGTGCCCCTTTGATGAGTGTATCAAACCTTTTATAATTTAACTCCATTTGATCAATATTGACCGAAAATATGGGCCATTCAACATGATGAATGTGAAATTCATTGATGAATACAGGAGTATCCTGAAACAATGCATAACGTTCTGTTAACCATTTGTCCAATGCACTTTTTTGATTTATGCTATTCCCTGTTTTATAATCAACATTGAAACTATCCTGATACAAATTATTTTGAGATTGGTATCGCTCTTTTTTTCTCAACATTTTGGAGTACCGATACGGCAATTCTGAAAGTTTTTTAGCTAAGAAAGCAGATATCTTTTTTCCGGCTTCAATGCTTAGAAAATAGACACCTGATTTTCCGTTAAACCTGACATAGGTTCGAATATTAATTTCATGGAAATCAGATATGGTCGAAGCGGAAGGCAAATTTCTGGGCCTTAGCTTTTCCATAGTAAAGGCCACTAATGATATCCAGGCTTTGCCTCCAAATAAATCTATTTCAATTTCAGGTGGAACGAATGGCCTAAGGAGTTTGATGTCTACCTGCCAATGCATAAATAGAGCATCATTCCATTCCTGGTAGTATTGCCAATTTTTATCAGGCAGGCCCCATGTTCTGTGATCAGTTTGATCGAGTATTTCTTTTATTTCCATTAGCAAAGTAGCTGTATCATTCTTTTTTACCTACAATAAAAAGATAATCTCCCAGCTCGTTTTGAAAGTTTTCCATCACTTGTTTGATTTCACCTGTATCAATATCGTTCCTTAGTTTTTTTAATCCTGATTGGATTTCATTCTGATGAGCGATTAGGGAAAATGATGAAATACCTCTTCTTACTTCTTCCCGGAAGTACATTTCAGGATCATGTTTGCCACAATATAAAAACCAATCCTGAAGGTCAGGTTTTACATAATAAGGTTCTTGCCTGGTCATTTTAATATTGGCTCCTTTAAATGCATTTTCTATTACTTCAAATTCAGGTAATATTTTAACTGAATCTTCAATCATTTTTGGAAAATAGTGACGTAACCAATAACCATGAGTCTGATTGGGAAGTGTGGTAAACAGGACTACTTTTCCATTCTTTTTTAAAACCCTGTAAATTTCTTTCATTCCCTTGTTCAGGTCCTTCCAATGGTGAATTGTTAAACTAACCAATACACCGTCATAAAACTCAGAATCAACAGGTATTTGTTCAGCATTACCTTTTAACCACTTGATAGATCGGTTTTTCATTCGGGCTTTATTCAGCATTTCGTCTGACGGATCAATCCCGGTAAACTTTAACCCTTTTTCATTGAGTACCGAGGTATAGTTACCTGTACCACATCCAATATCAAGGTACAAGCTGTCTTTATTTCCGGTAAATATAAGGTCATGCATTTTTTGAGAGAGGTAAGGATCAGCTTGTCGTGTGGTATCATAACCTATACCAATCTTGTCGTATCTTGCTTTGGAGGTGTTTTGATTTATTTGCATTGTTCAGGATTTAGCCTTATCAACTACTTAATACCATTTCTGACTTAAAATTACCCACTAAAAAAGACTCTTTTTCGTGTATACTTCAAAATAAAAAATCACCATAACTGCCGGCTATGCCTCAGTTTTCTTTTTTGTATAAACAAAAAACAGCAATTTTTTAATTGAGTAATTCTAAATAAGAAATGGTATAACTAATGTTTTTATGTTCTCAATTTACAATAAAAATCGAATCGTATTCACCTTTAGCTTCTGAAATACTAATTACTAATGATACAATTTTGACCTCATATTGCATTTCTTAACTAAAGTCAACGATTTAAGTTTTTAAAACCTCGAATTTTGCTTTAAATTACAATAAGTTAATATCGCTCAAAACAATTATTAAGAATGAAAGCAGTAATATATAAGCAGTATGGTGGTCCGGAAGTACTTCAATTGGTAAATCAAACCATTCCGGTTCCTGAAGATGATCAGATTTTGGTGAACGTTAAGTATACTACAGTGACAACAACCGAATGTTACTTCAGAGCAGGAAAACCATATATTGTCAGATTATTTACAGGTTTATTTAAACCAAAAAATCAAATGTTAGGTGAAGAAATTGCAGGGGAGGTGGTAGAAGTGGGGAAAAATAGCACTGGTTTTAAAAAAGGAGATCATGTTTTTGGTACTATGGGACCTAAGTTTGGTGGAAATGCTGAATATGTTTCTATTGGAAAAGAAGGTGTTTTAGATTATTTGCCTGAAAATACTTCATTAGAGGATGCAGTGGCTTGTGTTGATGGTTTTTTAACAGCCATGCCTTTTTTAAGAGATACGGGAAAAATTAAAAAGGGTCAGAAAGTGTTGATTAACGGTGCCGCAGGAATGATTGGCGCTGCTGCTGTTCAGATAGCAAAACATTTTGGAGCTGAGGTAACAGGAGTAGGGAGTAGCAGTAGTTCCGAAATCATTAAGGGACTTGGAGCTGATCATGTTATTGACTACACTCAGGAGGATTTTACAAAGAGCGACAAAACTTATGATATTATTTTTGATACAGTAGGTAAAACCAGTTTCGGTAAATGTAAAAAGGTGATGAATCGGAATGGTATTTTTCTAAGTGCTGCTGTTTCTGTTGCTGCACTATTTTCTTTTTTGAGCTTTTCCGGTAAAAAAATCAAAACGGCTGCTACCGGATTGAGAAAACCAGAAGAAAAGCGAAAGGATTTAGCCTTACTTAAAGAATGGTTGGAATCAGGAACCTATAAAGCACTTATTGATCAGACTTTGCCTATTGATGATATTGTAAAAGCACATCAACTTGTGGATAAGGGACATAAAAAGGGGAGTATGGTGATTAAGGTATGAAAATCACTGAGCTATTTTTTGCTTATCCTTATTTTTTGGTCTGGATTTGGATAAATAGATTCCTGATGAGTTTTTATGAATAAATAAGCATAACCAGGCTCATTATAATCATCAATCCATCCTCAATAATGGTGACCGTGCTCATTGGTAAATTGAAGACATCTCCCAGACAGGCGCACCTGATGGATTTTTTGTTAAGTACAGTTTGTAAAACACCTATTATACTAACTGACATAACCAAGAGGGTTATACTATTTGTTAGTATTGGATTGAAATTGATGAGGAATGCAATTCCAAGGAGAAGTTCAGTAAAGGTATATATATAAGCCCAAAAGGGAAATTTTCTGGCCAATATATCATACATGATATAACTTTCTTTGAAGCCTTTAAGATTGAGCAATTTAAAGAAAGAAAATGTGAAGAAAAATCCTGCCATAAAATGTCTCATCCATCTTAGCGGATTGAAGTCATAAGCGGAAATCTCAATAAGGCCAGTTACAAGGAAAATATAAAGAAAAATAAGTAGAACAGGTTTATAGGTACTAATCCATGATTGCTCTTGTTCTTTCTCTTTCACGGTTTCATCTTCTCTCGGTATTGATAATTTATATTTTTCGTCCAATTCAGATAACTGGTTTTTTAGAACTTTATAGTGAACTTGAGAAGACATTGTAATAGTGGCTATTCCTTTTTCTTTGGATACAAGAGCAGACTGAACTCCCTTAATTTCTTCCAGAGCTGATTTAACTTTCGCTTCACAGCTGCTACATGTCATTCCGGTAATTTGATAGGTCTTTGTCATAATTATTAGTTTATGACAGCAAAACTCAGAATGAAATGACGATAAAATGTTATAGAATTTTGACTTTGATTTGTAAGATTTATAACTCTTCTAATGGCGTACGTTTTACATTTCTTAATTTTTTAAAATGACTGGGGCTTAATCCGGTTGTCTTTTTAAATTGATTACTCAGGTATGCTACGCTTGAGTAATTAAGCTTATGAGCTATTTCACTCAAAGTAAATTCATCATAAACCAAAAGCTCTTTTACCTTTTCAATTTTTTGTAAAATGTAGTATTTTTCAATGGTGATTCCCTCCACTTCTGAAAACAGATTACTTACTGAACTATAGTTTTGAGGTATGATTTCAGTCAGATATTCAGATAAGGTAGTATTGATTGTGTTGTTTTTATTTTGAACAAGGTCAGTAATAACGTTTTTTACCTTTTCGATAATTTGAGTTTTTTTATCATCCAGAAGATCAAACCCAACAGCCCTGAGTTCAAAGATGAGTTGTTTTTTCACTTCAGAAATGTCAGTTTCGTTTAATTCAATTTCCCCTAATTCTACTTGTATGGGATGAAGTTCCAGATTTTCAAGAATTGACTTTACAACCAATTTACAACGGCTGCAAACCATATTTTTGACGTAAATTTTCATTTTTTGAAATTTGTTGTGTTGGATGTTTTGAATAAGTAAAGGTACCGTTTATTAACAGGCAAAAAAAAAATGAAATGTTATTTTCTTAACCAGCCTAAAATTCGGTCATTCTCAATTTTCCACTTTCCCTGAGCGGTTTTAGTCAGTTTAAAAGTCTCTCTGGAATCGGAAAATGGTCCGGGGTTTTGCTGGATAATTTCAATTTGGTCAGTGCTTACATCCGAGATAATGGCCACATGGCCATACCTGTTAAACAATGTGGCACCCATAACTATCAAATCTCCGGTTTTTGGTCGGGATGTTCCGGGGTTTTTAAATTGATATAAGCCTCTTTGTTTGTTAATACCACCATCCGGAACACTTTGATCAAAAAAACTGATGGCATGACCATAGCTATCAGGCATTTTATGGTTGTAGTATTGGTAATAGTAACGTTTAACAAATTCAACGCATTGGTATTGGAGCCCCAGGTTATAACCATCTTTGGTATTTCTTTGCAATACATGATCAACACCGCCATTATAAAAAACAATTACATTATTTAAGCTGTCTACGGGTTGGCCCACAGTATAATTTACATTCAAATTTACTTTTTTAAGCCCTTTATAACCAATAAAAATAATGACAATTGCCAGTAAAATTAATAGTAGTTTTCTAATCATTCCAAAAATTTTGACCGGTATTCTTTTTTAAACGTTAATGTAAACTTTGTACAAATATTGTAGTAAGCGTCACTTTCTTTTAACCGGAATCCAAAACTCTTCTTCCGAATCAGAGTATTCTCCTTTATATTTTGGCCCCATTAAGGCAAAATGTGGTCTGTCATCCAGATCAAAAATTGAGGAGGGGAGCCATTGGGTATAAATGTACTGGAATGTTGATTGCGCTTCACTTGGTTTACCTGTATAGTGAAATACCGCATATTCTCCTTTTGTGATTATAAGTCTATCTATTCCAGGAGGAACTGAACTAAAGTCAGAAACCTTAACAGCAGCCCATTTTTCAAATTCATTACCCGGATTAAAATTATTGAAGTAGGAGGGGTCATCATAACATTCCACAGAATAAAAATTCGTATCTGCTACATTTTTGATTTCGGAACGCCTGGGCATAAATTGCCCAAAGAGTGTTCCCGTTTTATTATTGATCAGGGACATTCTTATTTTCATACCCATCAGCCTGGTTTCTGATAGTAGCTCAATTCTTGGTTCTAACATGTTTCAAAGTCTTAATTGTTATTGGGCCAAAATTAGGGAACAGAATACCGGATTCTTTTGACCTGGATCAAAAAATCACAGTTTTGCCCTTAATCTGCTTAATGTTTCCTGTGATATACCCAGGTAAGAGGCCACCATTCCTAAAGGAATTCTGTGATAAATATGAGGGTAAGTTTGCTTAAAGTGATCATATTTTTCCATGGCAGTCGTGAAACGAAATGAGATGATTCTATCAATCAGATGGTCAACAAGAGTAGCTAATGATAATCGGCCATATCGGTCAAGTTCCGGAAAATGATCAAACAGAAAAACCATATCCTGAGCTTTGATTTCGAGAGTAAGCGTGTCTTCAATGGCAGATACATAATATATATCAGGCTTACCTGTTCTCCAACTTCACGGTGAATAGGCCCATTCATTAGTGCTTGAAAAATATTCATTGATATCCTTACCATCTTTTATAGAGTAGGTTCTGGTAAGCCCTTCCAAAACATAGTAACTTTTAGTACTTACTTTTTTGGCATCAATCATCATGCTGCCCTTTTTAAAAGATACTATTGATACCCTTTTTAAAAGTTCAGTTTTTAATGTCTCGCTGACTTCAATGAATTGCTCAAAATGCCGTATAATTTGATTTTTGGATTCGATATTGTGTTGATTTTATTCAGTTGACAATATAAAGAGAATCCTCAAAATAAATTTCATTCCATGATGATTCAAAATCTACATACAGCATTGATGAATATACTATTGTTTAATTATTCTGGTTACGGTGTGATGGTAGTTACCATCAGTCACCTCAAGCAAATATACTCCTGCTGGTGCATTGATTAGAAATTCAATATTATTGCCAATAGTTACGGGTTGTATGTCAATGATTTGACCAGCCATATTTCTAAAGGTAAATTTTAAGTTCTCCGGGTTTAAATTTGTTTTGACAGTTAATTTGTCGGTTGTTGGGTTTGGAAAAATCTGAAAGTCATCTGTAAAGTTATTTTCTGTTAATTCGAGACTGTGTACAGACATTTTTTGAATAAAAATATCATAGCTGCCTATGGCATTTAGATTGGATATTGCTGCTGAAGGGTCAAAATCGGTTGTGGCATCATAAAAACCAGTGGTATATATATTATAATTATTGTCTACAGTAATGTCTTCTGTAAATACCTGATTTGATGCTGTAAACTGTGTGGCCCAGGAAAAATTACCTGATGCATCCCATTTACTGATAAAAGCATCACTCGAACCACAGGTAATATTAAAAATACCAGGTCCCGGATCAAAATCATGTGTGCCTGAAAAGCATCCACCGGTTGTATAAATATTATCACTATTATCAATTGCAATTGATTCTATGTTGATGCCTCCAATTGATTTTGACCATATCAATCCACCGGAAGTGTTGAGCATATTTAATACAGGTGTAATTCCGGAGGGATACCAACCACCGGTATAAACTTCTCCGTTTTGGTTAACAGCTATCGCAGCCCCCTGTCCTTGTCCTAAAGTGGTAGCCCATCCAAAATTTCCAGAAGAATCGAGCATACTCACATAAATCTCTGTTTGAAAAGGATCAGAACCGGTAAGGTTAAAAATACCCGGTCCGGGGTCAAAATCAACGACAGCAGATCCACCTATTGTTCCTGTTGAATAAACGTTTCCAATGTGATCTGTTGTAATCGCATATCCAACACCGCCCTCTGTTCCTCCAAATTGTCTGACCCAAATAAAATTACCCATAGAGTCGTATTTCCCAACAAAAATATCACTGTAAGCGACAATATTAAGGTAATGTGTGTCATTTGGATTGGGATCAAAATCAACTGTGCCATCAAAGTATCCGGTAATATAAAGGTTGTCAGCATTGTCGATTGCCATAGCATATGCATTGACAGGTGATGGTATTGAGGTCAGCGTAGGAGAATAGCCACTGATTTGTTTAGCCCAAACAAATTGACCGGATGAATCTAATTTTTGAATAAATATATCCCTGTCCATATAGGTAGAGGATAGGTTAAAAATACCTGTGCCCGGATTAAAATCTACCTGCCCCGTAAACGAACCTGTTATGTAAATATTTGCATTCTGATCCAATACAATGGCATTACTTTCTTCATGACTGGTTCCACCGAATTGTTTAGCCCAAATCAGGCTACCCGTTGGATCCGTTTTACTGATAAATATGTCTCTGTCACCAATAGATGTCATATTAAAAATACCTGGTCCCGCATCAAAATCAACTGTTCCTCTGAAGTGACCTGTCGTATACACATTTCCAGCGTCATCTACTGTAATTGCTGTTCCTTCATCCCAGTCATTACCTCCTGCTGATTGCGCCCAATCAAAAATTTGACTGTGAAGGGTGCATGGAATACAAAATAGAACAAAGGATATTAACCAGGGACTTAGAAATTTCATGTGTTTTCTGTTAATGTATACTATTAATATGGTTTAAACAAAATAACGATTCCGGCTTTAAATAAGTTGCAAGTGTGATCTGATTTTTACCAGTAAAGAAAATCATAAAAATAAACAACTCTATTGAGGCTGTTGAAAGTGGGTAATATAGTATTATAAGTTGGTTCAATAAGGATTATCATACATGTTAAAGCATTTTGTAAATATCGCCCAACCATATGATTTTAAAAGCAATAAAATAATTTTAACTTTGCTACCATGGATACTGAGATTAATACTGATCTGGTTGTTCGTCTTAAAAAAGATGATATTAGTGCCTTGGGTGAACTATACGAATTGCTGTCAAAAAAAATCTATAACCGGTGTCTGTTTATTTTAAAGGATCAGGGATTGGCGGAAGACGCCACACAGGAAATTTTTCTGAAGGCTTTTGCCAGGGTTAAAACATTAAAAGAAGATTCAAAAATTGAACCCTGGCTAAACAGAATGGCATACAACCATTGTATTGATAAAATCCGTAAAATAAAGAAAGAAAAAACTGTTGAAAATCAGATAGAAACTGAAACGGAATTGGTTGATTTTTTATCCGAATTAGATGAAGTCAATGAATCGGAATATTACAGAAAGCAGTTAAAAGCTCAAATTGATTTATTGTCGGAATCCGAACGATTAATTTTGATATTGTATTACTGGGAAGGATTGCAGGTTTCGGCTATTGCAGAACAACTTAACCTCGGGGAAAGCTCAGTTAAGATGAAGTTATCGCGATCCCGGTCAAAATTAAAAGACCAATTGGCTAAAAAAGGTGTAAATCATGCATTAGAAATTGGTTTATTGATTATTTTAAACTTGAAATAGGAACTTTGTGACCAAACTGCGAAAGCAGCGTCATTCTTATAGCCCAATTGTTTAAACTGACAATTTATATGAAGAAAGAGTTAAACTCCATATTGGAAGAGCATGAGGTGCCGGAAGGACTGGAAGAGAGATTGCTTAAGGCTGCAAAACTGCAGTTACTGGTTAAAGATATGGGGAATCTTTTTTTTAAAAAAACAATTAAATCATCAGTAGATATTATTGAGGCAGCTTTACCTAAATCTAAAAAAGAATAATTATGAACGCAACGGAAAAATTACAGTTAACTTTCGATTCTATTTGGAATAGCATATCTGAGGCATTGCCTACTTTTTTAATGGGTGTTGTTATTTTAATAGGAGGATGGCTGATTGCAAAACTGGTATCGAAGCTCGTTCGTAAATTGTTAAGTAAAACCGGTGATTCAAAAATTGCAAAGTACCTGAGTCTGGAAGAGTTGTCAAACCGTTTGAATATGGACATTGACTTGTCGTTAGTTATTTCTAAAGTAGTTTACTGGATTATTCTTTTGGTTTTTATAATTGGAGCAACCGAAACCTTCGGGTGGCACAATGTTTCAGTAGAAATTTCGAACTTCATGAAATATCTGCCAAAATTTTTAAGTGCTGTTATCATATTTGCTTTTGGCTATACTGTAGCTAACTTATTAAGGAATCTGATTAAATCTATTGCCAAATCGACTGGTATTAGTTTTGGTAATTTTATTGGTGACTTTTTGTTTTACTTCCTGGTTTTAATTGTGACAATAACTGCCATGTCGCAGGCCGGACTTAATACTGCTTTAATCTCATCACACATGTATATTTTGGTTGGAGCAGGAGCAATTACAGTGTCAATAGCGTTAGGACTGGGATCACGGGAAGTGGTGACAGATTTACTGAAGAATTATTATAACCGTGATGTTTTGGAAGAAGGTGTTATGGTTGAATATAAGGATATCAGAGGCAAAATAGTTCAAATATCTAAAACGTCGGTTGTAATTGAAACCGATACTGAAAAAGTGGTTGTACCGTCTAAAGATTTTTATGCTTCGACCTATAAAATTCTTAAATCTTAGGTGTTGTATTTTATTGTAAAATAATGTTTTAATAAAACTTGTGAATTATTTGTGACCCGGTTTAAATTCCTGCGTCATTTTAATAAACACAAGTTATTATGAAAAACAAGTTACTAATTTTAGCATTCATATTTACAGGTCTAAATGTTGGAGCGCAGGTATTGAATGTACCGGATAAACTGCAGTTGCAGGAAAAAAAGATGCTGTTGCAAAATGTTGAAAGAAATGGGTTGACCCTGATTCTGGATGGTGAGGAACAGTCAATCAGAAAACAATTTAATTCTTATTTAAAAGATACCTATAAATGGTCATTAAAAAGTAAGTCGAAGTTATTGGTGGGAGAGGACTTATACACAACAGTAATCAGCGATAAACATTTTTCAATACAGGTTATGGTTCAACAGACCGGTGAAGGAAATGAATTACGTTATTTCATGAGCTTTGGAAAAGACGTGTATGTTAACAGCGCAGATTATCCAAATGAGTCTAAACGGTGTGAAGAGATTTTAAGAAACTTTGCTAAAGTATACTACTCCTCGTACGTTAAGGAACAAATAGAACTTAAAGAGAAAGAAATTGAAACAGACAATAAAGTACTTGAGGGGATAAAAAAAGACATTGGCTCTAACTTAAAATCTAACTCTAAGGCAGAAATTAAAATCGAAAAATTAAAAAAACGTCAGCTTAAAACTGAGGAAAAAATACGAAAGTTAACAGCTAATGTGGAGAAAGGACAGACTGAGGTTGAATCAACAGAGGCTACTGTAAAAACATTAAATGATAAAAAAACAGAATTAGATACTGCGAAGCGGGAATCGGAGACTAAAATAGCCACTAAGAAATCCGCCATTGCAGCGTTTGAAAACCAGCTTAATAAGATAAATAATTATTAATAAAAGTCTTATGACGTTCTTTTTGTTAAGCTGACTGTTGATCGAAGAAAAGTTTTAGGTGTTAAAGATTACGGTGAGTGTCAATCAGAACGAAATTTGAACCCTATGAAAAAATAGCTACCTGGGGATGTAGCTAAGCGGAGCCTACCGATTTATTGTAGACTGAGAATATTTAAATTTTTACTCACTTTTTTAAATATACACTCATTTTTCAGATCTCATTGATCATTTTTTTAATCAACGAAATCTGACCCAAATGATAATAACTGTGTTCAATCAGTCCTTCAATATTTCTTCGGTAGGTTCCGTATTTTTTATCAACAAAAATGCTTTCCATTTCCTCTTCAGTCATACGTTCTATATGACCAGCCAATTTTTCAGTATTGATCCACATATTGTCCAGTAATGTTTTCCATTGTGATTCTACAGTTATTGGAGGAAGATCAAAGCTGTATTTATCCCTGATTTCAAGTGAGCCATTTTCGAATACATTTAAAACGCCCTCAATATAGTAGTTGATATGGAAAGCTAAGACAGCAATTGTATTTAAGTTTTTTACCTCACTAACTGCTTGTTTCCATGGTACATCCGATAGTTGTTTTTGATAGTTTGTATTTGCAATCCATTCGCCATTCAATATGACCTCCCTGAAACGATTTGCAATTTGATTTGAAGTTTCCATATCAGTTTTCTTTCCATGAAAATAGTAATTATTGATTTAAATTTACGCTCCTCATAATTCATCAGAAGAAGATAAAGTTTTTAATACTTTTTCAGCTCTTGTTTTAAAGGATTTAGTGTTTTTTTCAAGTTGATCTTCCAGACATAACCTGAGCTCATATTTTAAATCAGGGTATTTATCGGTGAGTTTAACCAGTACAAACAGAGCCCTTGATTTTGTGGTAACATTTACTTTGGGGTCCTGTAACCAGGAAAACAATAAATCAATAGCTTGTGCTTCATTTTCTTCAGGAATACCAGCAATTAACCAATAATTGGCAAAAGAAATTTTATAATCAATTGTTTTAAGTGTTAAACACCGTTTCAATAAAAAAGGTAATGCTTTGTGTAATTCCGAGGGGGAAACTTCGCCAAAGTCGCTTAATAACCATATAAAACGGGAAGCAATTTTTGGTTTCTCAAACAACAGGTCTGACAATCGTTCAATGTTATAGTGCTCAGTCGCAATTATTTTGGCAAGTTCCTTTCTGTCTTTGCCTGTACTGACTGGTAAAGAATGCTTTAGTTTTTCATAAAATACTTCATATGTCATTTGGAAAGTCATTTTGGTTTAATTTAGCCGGGCACTCTATCGAGAGAGTGCTTCAAGTCCATCAGACAATGTCTCCAGGAAATTAACCAGACGACCATTATTGCTTTCGTAAATAAAATCGTTCAGGCTTTTACTATTGATATCTTCAAAATTGCCAATAATTACCAGACGCATATTGTAATTTGAAAATTTTTGAAGAATTTCACCTGCAATTCCCGTTTTTAACTCAAAAAAATCAGGAGAAATATTGTGTTTATGTAAAATTATACCATCAAATCCCTGATAGTACATATTACCCAGTAAATCAAGTCCGTCTTCCGAAGATTCAATAACCAACTTTTCAGCAATGATTTCAGCT
The DNA here is from genome assembly GCA_965230195.1 of Putridiphycobacter sp. Lineage (GTDB taxonomy): Bacteria > Bacteroidota > Bacteroidia > Flavobacteriales_D > Crocinitomicaceae > Putridiphycobacter. The sequence goes on along the minus strand of OZ245997.1, from coordinate 3,923,409 downwards.
ATCTTTTTTGTGCCGGTTTGGTGAGTTTCTATTTTCACTTTTCGTTTTTTGACCGGCAATATCCAAACTATTTACGTAATATACAAGCCCAACAGTAACATCTGGTTTGGGGGATAGATTTTCTCCTATATTTTTATAGTGCCATTACGGTATAAATCCAATCCTGCATTCAGAATACTTTTGATTTTTACTATTGGTAAATCCGCATTGGGGTTTACTCTGAAAATTTTCATTCTTGAGCGATTACCTTCTTCTAAATCGGGATGGTCAAGGTGTTTTCCTTCAACCATCAGAATATAGGGTTCTCTTGTTTTTTTATCCGTCCATAAATAACAGAACATTTTGTTTTTATAGCAGAAGCAGGGCATGCCCCACTTCCGCGTTTCTGTTATGTGTTGATCCTGTTCAAGAATAGTTTGTCTTAAAGCGAGTAAACAGCTTTGGTTTGGCTCCTCCTGACTTAAATAATATTGACTAAGATTTTGTTCCATTATAAGTCAATTTATTGAACAGCAACTAAAAAGTCGACTTCGGCATCCATTGGATTCTGTGCTTTTTCTCCGAAGACCTCAAAATCTGCAGTAAACCGTCGGTTAAGGTCAAGGTTCCAGATTTTTGACCATTCGTTTACAATTAATCCTTTAGTCAGGTCACCTTTGGCAGTGGTTTTAACATAATTACCACCGTCAAACGACATACCTGTCATTCCTTCAGGAATTGCATTAAGTTGGTTAACCTTACAACCAAGAATGGCGGTATATGGTTTGGTATGGTCTCCTTCATAATTTGTGTATAACGAATAGATGGTATTATCAATTTTATCGGGAATTTGATTGAGGATATCTTCAGACAAAAATTTTTGCCACAGATCTGCAATCTCTTTTGCGGCCTGTCCGTTTTCGTTAGTTGTTCTTACTGAAATTCCGATTAGTTTAAAAGGTTCAATTTTTACATTTTGCATAATTTCTTTTTTTAATTTGAAGCAAATGTAAATGCACCTTATGACAATCTATTGTCAGGGGTACTCTTCCATTTTTTTCTGCAGGTTTCCAGGTATTGTTCTAATGTCATATTATGTGGTTCAAAATACTCATTGGTTACTTCCAAATTTTGTATACAATCTAGCCTGAATGCCCTAAAGTCCTTTTTGGTTTTACAAAAAGCAATCAAAACCCAATTGTCTTTCGTAGTGTATAATGCGAATGGTTCTACAGCTCTTTGGCTTATTTGGTCACTTAAAGATATGTACTTAATATTTGCGATTTGATATTGAGTAATGGCTGACTGAAGCTGAATAAGGTAATGACTGGTTTTTTCGTTAGCATTATTATTCCTGACTTGAATTCTTTCAGAAAGCAATTCTGTTTTTTCTTTCTGATTATACTTCAGAACCGATTTGATTTTAGTAATGGCACTTTCATAATGATCTGACAAAGATTGGTCTTTATTCTTTTTTACCAGTTGCTCAACGGTAATCATAGCATTGGCCTCTTCCTGGGTAAACATTACAGGCGGTAATTTATAGCCTTCCATAATAGAATATCCTTTGCCTTCTTCAGTTATAATTGGTACCCCAGATTGTTCAAGTGTTCTGATGTCTCTGTAAACAGTTCTGATGCTTATGTCGTGTTTTTCAGCTATTGCTCTGGCAGTCAACAGTTGTTTTGATTGCAATTGTGTAAGAATTGCCGTTAACCTTATTAGTCTTGGTTTATCAATTGCCATAATAAATTATATTTCTTTTAAAACTGATTCCCCTTTCGATTCGTCTCCACAGGTCCATTGCCAGAACTCTTCTAAAATGATTTTACCGCTTTCGTCAATTTTGGGATATGATTTACATTTTCCTGTCATTAGTTCAAAATTCGTATTAATGTGTTGATATGTAAATTCGAAATGGTCTTCTTCGGTATATTTTCCAATTAAACTCCCTTTTAGGATTTCTCCGCCTTCATAATCTGCCCATATCAATTGACCGTTTTGGTAATACTGAAATACTGTTTGTTGAGATACCTCAGCATTGCCTGAACTACTTATCGATTTGAATTTCTTTCGGTGTAGATTGATTTTCACTTTATTTTAATATGTTAGGTTACGGGTTACGGGTTTCCAATTCCTTATTACTTTTCTACTTATTACTTAATACTTACTATCCATTAACCGGTTCAATTTTAATAATTTTAAATGTTGTTCTTCTATTAATGGCATGGGCCTCCTCTTTTTCCTTGTCTGTTTTCATTTGATCAATCTTTCCCTTGGGTATTAAGGGCTGTGTTTTGCCGAAACCTTTAGGTATCATTCTTTCCTTACTAACTCCTTTCTGATGCAAATATTCTACAATACTTTCCGCTCTTTTTCGATCGAGTCTTGTGCTTAAATTGTCACTGCCTCTGCTGTCGGTATGCCAGCCAATTTCTATATGCAGACTATCATATTTTATAAGAAATCGGGCAATACTATCTAAATGATTATAAGAACGTGATTGTATGATCGGTTTACACAGGTCAAAATATATTCGGGGGGTGGAAGTATAAACATCACCCACTTCAAAAGTAGTATCGTTCAGTTGGAATGTTTGCGCATAATTAATATGAATATTTAAAAACGGCAGACATAAAATTAAATTTTTCATTTCAGTTAACAGTTTCGATTTTCTGATTTCCAATTACTTAATACTTAATACTTTTTCCTTAATACTTAAGGTCTATAAATGGTTGCAAGTCAGGTTCAATATAAGCATTTTTTGCTTGTCTTGATCGGTAAATATCAATACTATAGTGAGTGTCAATTAATGATTTAAAATTTGTTTTTAGTTGCGGAAATTCCAAAATAAAGTCGGTGAAGGTTGTTGCATGCGACCGGTTCATGAAATGACTGATAATTTTCACTGAGGCCACTGTTAGAGTTGAATTATATTTATCCTCTGCAGCAAGTTTGTTTACATAGTTAATAATTTGCCGGCAGACGTTTTTAATAGCCTGTTCTGTTCCATATTTTTTAATGTGAATCCAGGCTAATCTAAGGTGTGCTTCATGATTGAACAGGGTAGGGGGGAAAGAGGTGTCTTCAAATTTTGTCTCAAATTCGGCATCAGACAGGCTGAGATGATGGTTCATAAGTATTTGTTTAGTTAAACCGACCAGGGAAATGGTGGTTATCAATTTATCTGGTTAAATGTTTTACAAAATTAACTTCCGGTTGTGATATTTAGTCTCACAATTTACAAAAAAGAGGATCGTTTTGGAAATTTTTTGATGCTTTAAGGCCTGAAATAACCTCGATTTAGTTGTTAAACGTAAAAAAAAACATGAAAATATTTTCCATGGAAAATAAATTTTGTATACATTTGTCCTAAATTATTATCAGATGTCCAAAATAGACGAGGAGTTAAAAATGAAATTTGCAAACGATAAACAGCGGTTTATCGCAAATTTGGTTTTTACCACAAACTGGTTTAAAAACAGGGTATTTGAATTTTTGAAGCCTTATAACTTGTCAATTCAGCAACTCAATATTTTAAGGATTTTAATAGGAGCAAAGAAAAGAGAAAGGGATTGGGTGACAATGCAGGAAATTAAAGAATTGATGGTGGAGAAGGCGCCAAATGCTACAAGATTGTCGGATAAATTATTAGATAAAGGACTTGTTGCCCGTAAAAGAAGTGAGGAAGACAGGAGGGTAGTTTACCTTGGAATAACAGATAAAGGATTGGATTTAGTCCATAAAATTGATGAAGATGAGAATAAGGAGTATTTAAGTTTTATGAACAAAATTTCGGGTGAGGAGGCTAAGTTCTGCAGTGATATTTTTGATAAGATGAGGGAGTAAAAAAAATTTTACAAAATATTTTCCAAGGAGAATAAATACATGTAAAATAATAAGTAAACAAATAAAAACAAACAAATAAAACAAATCATGAGTTTAATAGAATCGTTAAAATGGAGGGCAGCAATTAAGAAGTTTGATCCGTCAAAAAAGGTTAGTAATGCAGACCTTGAAGTATTATTGGAAGCCGGTAATCTTGCTCCAACATCAGGAGGTTTACAACCTTTTAAAATTGTAGTGGTAAATGGGGAAGAGCTTCAATCAAAGCTTTTACCCGTTTCATATGCACAGCAACAGGTTAAAGATGCTTCTCACGTACTGGTATTTTCAGTTGAAACAGGAATAGACGAAGGTGTTGTTGACCGATATATTGACCGTGCTGCTGAGGTTAAGGGAGTAAGCAAAGATGCTTTACAAGGCTATTCTGATTCAATGAAATCTCACATTATTGGAGCCATGGATGCTGCTGCAAGGTATATGTGGGCAAGAAATCAGGCTTATATAGCTTTAGGTACTGTAATGGCAGCCGCTGCAGAGTTAAGAATTGACAGTTGTCCTATGGAAGGTTTTGAGCCAAATAAATATCAGGATTTATTGGGACTTGAATCTGAAAAATTAATGCCGGTTGTTATCCTGCCAATTGGATACAGATCAGATGAAGATGTTCACTCTAAAGAAAACAAAGTAAGAAAGAGAAGATCAGATTTTATAGTAGAAATAAACTAAAACAATATGAAAAAGAGAGATTTATTAATTTACAGAATCGCTACGGGAATATTTACAGCATTAATGTTGATGGGAGTATCCCGGTATATTTTCGAATTTGAAATGGTTAAGGAAATGGTATTGTCACTTAATTATCCACCCCACATTATTTATCCACTGGGAGTCGCCAAAACTCTTGCGTTAGTGGCCATTTGGACCAATAAGTCAAAAATACTTAAGGAATGGGCTTATGCCGGTTTAACTTATGTATTTCTTCTGGCTATGGCGGGTCATTTAAATGCTGGTGATGGTGGGTTTTACGGACCTTTGATGGCATTGACAATCCTTGCGGTTTCTTATATCTTTTACAGAAGATTAGAAAATAGTAAAGCAGAAGGTTAAAAATTGAAAAAGGAGCAAATAACATTGCTCCTTTTTTCGTCTAATTTTATTGTTTCCCGGGTTATGCTTTACTATGAAACGTAACTGTTCGGGTAGAGAATGACTTGTTTTTATACTTTAGATTTGAATAAGTTATCCATTCCAGTCTTACCAGGGCAATTATTATAATAATCTCAACAATAAAATAGGTCCAACCCAAAGGTGTAAGACTTTTATTGTGATAGACTACAGCACCAATAGAAATCATACAATACAGTATATTTCCTGTAATAATTCCAAGTAGAAATCCGGTTTGGTTTTTTGTTAAAATCAGGTGACAGGTAATTGAGTACAATGCATATATACAAGCTATAAGAGCCAGGTAATTAAGGGTTGTAATAGGCATTCCAAAAAGGTGTTCGAATTTTATCAGGACAATCCCAAGGCTAAAAGCCGTTAAAAGTGCACCAATACCATCAATTAAAAAAAGTCGTTTAGGGTCTGATGTGACCTTTTTTATAAGCAATTGCTTTCCCTTATTCGAATTCATATCAAATTGAATTATTCGGGGATGGAAACGTAAATACCTTGTCAAGGTACAAAAAATCACTTAAAATGAAGGTTTTTGATTCATAAACTGAGAATATACATTACAAGCCAATAAATTGAATTTATAGTTACCTTTGAGTCTAAATAACAGTAAGCAAAAATCATCTTCTATGATAGAAAAGGATAAGGGCCTGATTGAGAATAGTATACTTAATTTAACAGAGATTGAATTCAGTTATAATGGTAATCAGGTAATTGTCAGACCGTATTTACTTGGTGTCTCTATTATGGGTGATCATTTTTTGTATGGAGAGGTTCAGTATAAAAATGACTCTTATTTTTATAGATTTGAATTGAGCCATATCAGTGATGTTATCTCATCAGACCGTAAATTCAGGAAAGTAACGCATTATAAAATTCCTGATTTCACCTATGAAATTCAGGCAGCCATCAACTAGAATTTGATTCATTTTATTTTTCTGAAGGTTAAGCTCATCCTGCCTTTATTAATCTCTGATTTGGGGATAGCATGTTGCCATTTATTTTGTACCTCACTTGTCATATATATTAATGAACCGGATGGTAATTCAAAATCCCTGATCAATTCATGATTATCAATCTTTCTAAATCTTAATATTCTTGTAGCACCAACCGATAGAATAGCAACACCGGTACCATTATGGAGAATATCAGTTTGGTCTGAATGAAATCCCATTTTAGATTTTCCATCCAGGTAATAATTGATTAAGCAATTATTAGGTTTAAAATTTAAAGTATTATTTATAGCATTAACTAACTGATCAAGTTCATTGGTAAAAGGTTGAAATGGGTATTTAATTTGAGAATAGTTGTAAGCTTTTCCGTAACTGGCTGTTTTTCGGGCAACCATTCGTTCATCCCATTCAACATTCATTTTAAGTGTTTCAAATAAATCTGTGCTATAATCAATAAAGGTTTCAATAAACGTTATACCTTCCATTTTCGGTGATTAATTAAGAATTTATATATGTTGATCCACTAAAATGGCATTACCATCAGGGTCAAGAATAACAAAACTTCCGGGACCTGTGGTTGTTTCGTCTGCTTCCTGTTCAAATTGAATATCCTGTGATTTGAGTTGTCTTTGAATCTCTCTTACATCTTTGTAATCTTCTAACGTTTTAGCATTCGAATCCCATCCCGGATTAAAAGTCAGGATATTATTCTCAAACATTCCCTGAAACAAACCAATTAAAGTGGTTTCGTTTTTCATTATCAGGTAATTCATTTTCAGATCTCCTCCGGAAACGGTAAACCCCAGTTTTTCATAAAATGCTTTTGAGACGTTGATGTCTTTAACGCTCAAACTAACGGAAAATGCGCCTAGTTTCATATTAATTTTTTAAGTATTACTTTAAATATATATAATTAAATGCGAGGATAATGGCATTAAAAGTATAATTATTTTTTGTGTAAATCGGAGGTTAATTGATTGACCGGTTCAATTTTCGGTAATAATAAATAAACTCAATAATTAAAACCGAAACTATACCCAGGGTATAAGCCATTATATCGTTCCAATCGAATGTAGAGCCTAGTATAATATCAGTCCCAGTACTCTTTTTAAGCCCCAAAAGATTCAGAATGTTTAAATATTGTAGGAATTCTATACTATAGGCAAACAGGAGTGTGATTAAAGCAGTTTTTATAATACTCACATTTAATATCGATCTCAGGAAAGTATAAATAAGAATAACAACCAGAAAGTCACCAAAAATTATTCTGATGAAGTGTCCTTTGAAAAATAAGGCAATAAAAATTTCGGTTAAAAACAGAAAAAGAGCAATGATCAGGTATGGGAGATTAAAACGAAATATCTTTTTTTGTACCATATATTCTAAATCTATGATGTTCCTGAATTATTTTAATACATTTAGGCATAATTCTCAGGACTTTTAACAATTGTTTTGATATTGCCTGAAAATAAATATTGTTATGAATCGAGATATATTTTCGGAGTTTCCTGTCTTTAAATCAGACCGACTGGAATTTAAGGATGTGAAAGAGCAGGATGCTGATGCCCTGAAAGAAATCATATATTATGGTTCCTTCAAAGGTTCAGGTCTGAGTATAACCGAGATTTTAGAGAAACTCGCTGAAAGTTATAAAGCCGGTTATTCTATTAACTGGGGGCTTTATCTTGATGGTGAATTGGCTGGTACGTGTGGATATTACCGGGGTTTTAAGGATGATACAGGGGAGGTTGGATATATTATGCGTGAGAAATTCAGGAGAAGAGGATTAATGGAAGAAGCGGTGAGACGAGTGATTAGTTTTGGTTTTGAGAAAATGGAATTGAAGTTGATAACAGCTTATACCAGTGATGATAATGAACAATCAAAATCACTGTTAAAGAAGATTGGATTTAAAGAAACCGATTCTTTTGTAAAAGAGTTTCGCAGATATGAATTAAAAGATAAGTAATATGGCAGTTAGTGAAGATTATTTAAATTTTGTGATGGATCAGTTATCAGAGTTTGGGGAGGTTGAGATTAAACGAATGTTTGGTGGAGTTGGTTTGTTTCATGAAGGATTAATGTTTGGAAAGATAGGAGGGGACGTATTCAGGCTCAAAGTTGATGATCACAATAAACAACAATTTGAAGAGAAAGGCATGAAACCATATTACAATAAAGAAAAGAAGAAAGGGATGCCATACTGGGAAGTACCTGCTGATGTGCTTGATAGCAAATCTGAATTGGCAAAATGGGCCCGGCAATCATTTGAGGCTGCATTAAGAGGCAAAAAATAATTAGTGTCTTTTCGAATTATTTAATTTTTCTCTCTTGTTCTTAAGGCAAGTATCATAATTAATAATGCAATCATGATTAAGGAAATTGAAACCGTTACCATCTTAATCATTGAAAAAGTATTGAAAAAACGAACAGTTGATTCCGTGATATCAGGGTATGTTTTCAACATTGAAATAAAACCAAAATTTTCAACATAATCTGTCAATCCACCAATAATTGGTAAATAGCATAAGTAAAAGGATGGGGTATCGAACTTATTCGTTCTTTTCAAAAAATACCCCATTATTAAACAATAAGTTAAGGCAAACATTCCCGGGTAAAACATGTCTACGGGGATTTGAAGGTAAAGGTAGAGATCTCTTCCTTGTATCCCCAGGGTACTGAAAAGTTCGTGAACATATTCCAGATTGTACCCGTTAAGCTTCAAATCCAGTAATTCCAGTCCTTCAGAAAAAGCTTTGGCTTCAGGCATGGTAAATAACAACATGGTACCATGTACTATAGTTGTCAGAATAAAAAGAATGAGAACTTTTCTTCCGGTTGAATGTTTGTCAATAAAGGATTTCATGGAGTGGGGGATCACTCAAAATAATCCGGATAAGTTCTGATATGCGTTCTGATCTGCTCCATAGCCGCCTTTTGATCAGATAAAAATTCAGATTCCAGACCAGAGAACAATGCCTTTAGAGGAAAAAGGTAATTGTGTAATTGTTCATGTGCTTCTCCGGTCATTGAACATTTTTTGAAAATCTGGCCGTATTCACTTTCCAGGTTAAGTTTAAGTATTGTGTACGACTCACTTTCCTCCGGTTGTGAAAGATTATTGATGAGGAGTAACATGTTGTGCACACCCTCAGTTGTTTCAGGGTTGGCCTTCCATTTTTCACCATTGTTTAAAGTAACTTCTGACCGATCTTCATGATGTTGATGATCATGATCATCTGCACTACTATCATCATGGATGTGCTCATGACCTTCGTCATGGTGATGTGCATGCGACTCATCTGTATGGTCGTGTGATTCATTTGTTTGGGAATTACAGGCAAAAATAAAGGGGATAACTGTAAACGCTACAATAATTTTTTTTACTGACTGTTTCATAGGTTGAATTAATAATCTGTTATAAATATACTTATGAATTAAAAAATCAGCTAATAAAATTGTTTTTTTTAGTTTGAGCTTGGTGATGTTGGGTAACTAATACGGCAAAAAAGGAACTAAAAAAGCTTCTTTTTTTAGTTCTGAGCTAAAATTCTCCTGCGTTAAGCCGACAGTTTTAAGCGCTAACCAAAGGTCCGATTTATTTTTAAAAAGTGTGAATAATTTTTCGGGACCGTAAACTCTGAGTGTTCGCTCACAAATAAGTGCACCAGTCATGTAGGCTACGGAGGTTTTTCCATTTATATCGAACCGTTTATAGGGTTGGGTAAAGTCGAGGAAGTCAATTTTATGTTCGTTCAGGTAACCCTTTAAATTCTGCTTATGCCATTTGTAATCACTTTTTCCACTTCCTCCTATAATTGTGGCAATGCCTTCATCAAATAGGGCATTCATACCCGGAAATACTTTTTTAGTGTAAATATGTACAATTTCGTGGGTATAGATTTCAGAATTGTTACCCGAGTATACATTGTTACCAAAATCAATCATTCCACCAATGGTGTCAATATACATTCCCGGATGGTAATCAAATCCTTTAATTTGGAAGAGTTCAACAGGATTGATACAGGAGTAATAATATATAGGAATGGCCTCGGTATCAAAGAAACTACATAGCTTATTAATGGCTTCAATTTGTTGGTTTATCTCGATAGTATTTATACTTTTTCGGTCCGAAATTTTATAAGTAATACTGCCTTTTTCTATTGTCGTCCATTTCCGGGTTTTATAATCGGTTACCCTTTTTAGGTGCAGATTATTGCCTGTTTTTTCAACCATTATATTGTAAATAATACGAATGGTATTTTCGTTGGTCTCGGCATGATGTCCGATAAAAGCCAGTTTAATAATTCTTTGATTTTCAGATTCTGTGTTGAGAATCTCCATCAAAGCAGGTTGATAATGGTTTGGGCCATATTTACCACCTTCTATTTTAAAAATATCAAGGTACGGATATGTGTATTTTTGGAAGTCAGATTTAATCCAGTAATCATTTTCACTATAGGATTCGTTTTTGGTATTTAAGAATAACCTTAGTAAAGTAATGATTTCATTATTCAAACTATCTGATTGATCAACAGCCGGAGAAACAGATAAAATAACTTTATTGTCCTTTTCCTGACCTATAATGGAAAAGCTTAGAACAATTGCATAGCTTATAATTAACGTCTTTAGCATGCTTCAAAACTATCGAATAATCTGATCGCTATTTCATAAAAAGTCTTAAAGAATGATGCCGTATTAATTTATATGTAAAATGTTTCCCGGTTTATAGCTTTGGTGTTAATGTCAACTTCTCCCTCTTTTCTGATATACAGTGCAATCAAATCTCCCACCATTGAACAACTAATGGGGTTGACGGGATTGACATCTTCAGTACTTAATTTTTCTCTGATACACCATGCCACTGCTTCCTCGATTTGTTGTGAAGCCTCAGTTTCACCAAGGTGTTCCAGTAATAATGCAGCTGACAGAATAGTAGCCAGCGGATTGGCTTTATCTAACCCTTTTGCCTGAGGATATGAGCCATGACATGGTTCAAACAGCGCTGTTTTTTGTCCTGTGGATGCTGAAGGTAACAGGCCTAACGAACCAGGGATGACACTGGCCAGATCAGATAAAATATCTCCAAACATGTTTTCAGTAAGTATAACATCAAATTGCTTGGGGTTCAGGACAAGTTGCATAGCTGCATTATCAACAAACATATAATTTATAGATACATCCGGGTAATCGGTTGCCAGTGCTTGCACTGTACTTCTCCATAACCTTGATGTTTCCATAACATTGGCTTTATCAACCAAACAGAGTTTCCCTTTTCTTTTTTGTGCAGCCTTAAACGCCAGATGGGCAATTCTTTCGATTTCTGATTTAGAATAAACACAAAGGTCAGAGGCGTTATTTTCGTCAGATTTCTTTTCTCCAAAATAAATACCACCGGTTAATTCCCTATAAATAACAATATTTGTCCCCTGAATTATTTTAGCTTTTAAAGGAGATTGTTCTAATAGTTCCGGATAGATTTGAACAGGACGGATATTGGCAAATAATCCTAAAGATTGCCTTAGTTTTAGCAGACCTTGTTCTGGCCTCACTTTTAATGTTGGATCATTATCATATTTTGGATCACCAATGGCTCCCAATAAAATACCGTCCGAATTCATGCAGGCTGTCAAAGCCTGATCAGTAATAGCTTCGCCATTTTCTTCAATAGATATTGCACCTATTAATTGGTAATCAAGTGATAGATTAAAATGGTACATTTCTGAACAAGCTTCTAATACTTTTACTGCTTGTTCAATAATTTCAGGTCCAATACCATCACCTCTTAAAATTGTAACAGAATGTGTTTTCATTTCAATGTGCTTTCAAAAGTTTCAATTTCAGGTCTCATATTGACCAGAAAATCTATTTCGTCAATGCCTTCAAGAATGCATTTCTTTTTAAAGGGATTAATTTCAAACTGGTACTTACCCATATCCGGCAATGTAACAGTTTGTTCGTCCAATCTGACTTCAATCCTAAGTTCAGGCTGGTCAGTGACATTATCAATTATTTGATTAATTAACGAGTGGTCCAGTTCAATGGGGATAATACCATTATTCAAGGCGTTATTTTTAAAGATGTCAGCAAAACTAACAGCAATAATAACCTGAATTCCAAAATCCCGTAGAGCCCATGCAGCATGTTCACGGGATGAACCACAGCCAAAATTTGTGGTGGTGACCAGAATATTACCCTTAAACTCCCTGTTTAACCAAAAATCCTGGACTGGTTTGTTATTTTTAAAACGCCAGTCAGCAAAAAGACAATCGGCGTAGTTGTCCTTATTAATTTCTTTTAAAAACCTTGCGGGAATTATCTGATCTGTGTCGACGTCCTGTATAGGTAAGGGGATAGCTGTTGAATTGATATGATTAATTGCCTGCATAGTTATAAGTATTGTCTGGGGTCAGTAATTTTTCCGTTTATGGCTGCTGCCGCTGCTGTTGCAGGGCTGGCTAACAGTGTTCTTGCGCCCTTTCCCTGTCGTCCTTCAAAGTTTCGGTTTGAGGTAGATATGCAAAGTGCTCCGGCTGGTATTTTATCGTCATTCATGGCTAAACATGCCGAACAGCCAGGGGATCTGAACTCTGCACCAAAAGCTTTAAAAATATCAACTAATCCTTCGGTTTCGGCCTGACGGGCTACGTTTTGTGATCCGGGAACAACCCACATGTTTACCTTATCGGCTTTTGTTTTGCCCTCAATTACCCGGGCGGCCTGTCGCAAATCTTCAATCCTGCTGTTTGTACAACTTCCAATAAAAACATAGTTTACAGCAGTGTCCAATAATTCCTGTCCGGCCTTGAACTTCATGTATTTCAGGGCTTCGGCTTCTGAAGCTTTATTTTTAATGGTCCCGGTTACCGGAATACTCTGGTCAGGGCTTGTGCCATAGGTGATCATTGGTTCTATCAAATTGGCCTGAATGATTACTTTTTTATCGTATGTGGCATCTTTGTCGGTGTTAAGCGCTTCCCATTGTTTACATAGTGTTTGAAATGCATCACCTTTTGGTAAATTAGGTTTATCTTTTAAATAGTCAAATGTTACCTGGTCCGGGCCAACGAGCCCTCCGCGTGCACCCATCTCAATGCTCATATTACATATGGTCATTCGTTCTTCCATGCTCAGGGCCGAAATGGCTTTACCAAAATATTCTACAAAGTAACCTGAGCCGCCATTAGCGCCAATATGATTGATAATGTAAAGAATAAGATCTTTTGCCGATACATTGGGATTTAACTGACCAACAACTTCAATTCCCATTGTTTTGGGTCTGGACATGATTACTGATTGTGCAGCAAAAACCTGTTGAACCTGTGTTGTTCCTATTCCAAAGGCTATGCAACCAAAAGCACCATGAGTACTGGTATGGCTATCGCCACATACAATGGTTATTCCCGGTATGGTTAATCCCAGTTCGGGACCAATTACATGGACAATGCCATTGTTTTTGTGTCCAATGCCATAATAGCGGATGCCATGTTTGGTACAATTGTTTTCTAAAGTTTTAACCTGTAATCTTGATAAGGTATCTTTAATCGGAAGATGTTGCTTCTTTGTAGGTATGTTATGATCAACAGTGGCAATAGTTTGTGAAGTTCTGAAAACATCAAGTCCTTTTTGTTCCAGTTCACTGAAGGCCTGAGGGCTGGTTACCTCATGAATAAAATGCTTGTCAATGTACAGAACATCCAGCTCAGGAGAGATTTGAGAAACCTGTCTTGAGTTCCAGATTTTGTCAAATATGGTTAAGCTCATGCGTTAGATTTAAAAAGATTAATTAAATCGTTATCATTAATGTTTTTTTGTTTGTCAGCCAGTTGAATAAAGTCCTGATAGGTTTGATCAATTTGCTGAGAAGAAATCTGGTAGCCCAGCTTTTCAGCCCTGTAAGCTAATGCAGCTCTTCCGCTTCTGGCAGTCAGAATAATTTGGGTATCCTCCGCACCAACATCTTCAGGATTAATAATTTCATAGGTACTTTTATCCTTTAAAAGACCATCCTGATGTATACCCGAAGAGTGAGCAAAGGCGTTAGAACCCACAATTGCCTTGTTAGGTTGTACAGGCATTCCCATTAGTTGTTCAACTTTTTTGCTGATTCTGGTCAGGTGTGATACATTGATATTGTGATTGAAATCAAGGCTTTGATGCTGATTAAGGATCATTGCGACCTCCTCCAGACTGGCATTGCCGGCCCGTTCTCCAATACCATTAATGGTACATTCAACCTGTCTTGCCCCATTGATTATTCCTTCAATACTATTCGCAGTGGCGAGTCCAAGGTCATTGTGACAATGGGTTGATAAAACAGCCTGATCAATATTAGATACATTTTCCATCAGGTATTTGATCTTTTCGCCATACATAGCAGGCAGACAATAGCCAGTGGTATCGGGTATATTGATTATTGAAGCACCAGCTGAAATAACATTTTCAACCACTTCTGCCAAATACTCATTGTCAGTTCTTCCTGCGTCTTCAGCATAAAATTCAACCTCAGCGCATAAATTCCTGGCATATTTAACTGTTTTAACAGCACGTTCAATAATGTCTTTTCGGTTTGACTTAAATTTATGTTTAATATGGAATTCTGAGGTGCCGATTCCAGTATGAATTCTACTATTGTAAGCACGTTTAAGTGCTGAAGCTGCAGCATCAATATCCTTTTCATTTGCTCTTGTTAGTGCACAAATAGTTATACTTTTAATACGGTCAGCAATTTCCTGTACCGATTTAAAGTCTTCAGGGCTGGATATAGGGAAACCAGCTTCAATAACATCAACGTTTAACAGCTCAAGTAAGTCAGCAATTTCTATTTTTTCATATAGCGATAGTTTGCATCCGGGCACTTGTTCACCATCCCGCAAAGTCGTATCAAAAATCTGGATGTTTTTTGAGTCCATTGTTTGGTTATTCGATTTATGTTCACGAATATTGAACAAATTAGCGGGTTAAACGCTTCCAATTTTTTTAAAAAATGGGATGTTAAACTATTGTTTATTTTTGATTAAGTTAGTAATAACCAGTGTTTTGATGTAATTATATTTCCAATGTCTAAACAACTTACAAATCAGCTTTTTATATTGATTAAGTCACTGAGTAAATCAGAGAAACGTCATTTTACTTTGTATGCTAACCGGGCTTCAGGTGATAAGGAAATGAAGTTTTTGGCATTGTTTAAGGCATTGGACAGCCAGGAGTCATATAACGAAGACAGATTGCTAAAAAAATTACCTCATATTACTAAACCTCAATTGTCAAACTTAAAAGCGCATTTGTATGATCAACTTCTGGTTAGCCTACGATTGTTAAACAGAAAAGAGGAAGATATTCATATCAGGGAAATTGTAGATTTTGCAAAGGTATTGTACCGAAAAGGGCTTTTTCTTCAAAGTTTAGCCCAATTAGCTAAGGTTAGATTAATTGCCCGGTCACTAGATAAACTGGCATTGTTACTAGAGATTCTTGAATTTGAAAAGCTGATTGAATCACAATATATTACCCGTAGTCATGAATCAAGATCGGATGAGTTGACAAAAATGACCGGACAAACCAGAAATGCATTAAATCTGGAAAGTAAATGGTCTGATTTTTCACTTCAATTGTATGGGTTGTATTTAAAAATTGGCCATGTACGAAACAGCAGGGATTTTGAACAGGTTAAGTTTTTCTTTAAAAGTGGTTTACCTGAAGGAACAGGAGAGCTTGGGTTTTATGGAGAGGTTTATCGCTATCAATCCTATGTCTGGTACAATTATATTGTTCAGAATTTTGAACAGTGTTACCGTTATTCAAGGTATTGGATAGGTATTTTTGAAGAAAGGCCTCAATTTAAAAGTATTTCGCCTGACTTGTATATGAAGGGTTTACATAATATCATTTCAGCACTGTTTTTTTGTTATGATAATAAACGCTTTACGGTATATTTTAAAAAACTAAAAGATTTTGTCAGTGCACATGAGTCAGTGTTTTCTCAAAAGAATAAAATTCTGGCTTTTTTATATGTTGAAACTGCAAGAATAAATCAGTATTTTTTAAGAGCAGAATTTACAAAAGGAATAGCTTATCTTGATGAGTTGGATAACCAGATTAAGGCTTATGAACCTTATATAGATGATCACCGGAAATTGGTGTTTTACTACAAGATGGCTTGCATGAAATTCGGTGCAGCCGATTTCAAGGGCTGTATTGATTATTTGAACAGAATCATTAATGATAAAATGACTAACCTGAGAGAGGATGTTCAAAGCTTTGCTCGGATATTGAGCTTGATAGCCCATTATGAATTAGGTAATGATGATTTGATAGATTATCAAATCCGCTCAACTTACCGCTATTTGTTAAAAATTAAAGATTTACAACAGGTTCAGACAGAGATATTAAAGTTTTTAAAACATTCCGTATTTATGAATCGTGCTGATTTAAGAGATAATTTTAAGACGCTCAAAAATGCGCTTGAACGTATTTTTAATAATAAATATGAAAGGCGACCTTTTTTGTATCTTGACCTCTTATCCTGGTTGGAGAGCAAAATTGATGACCTGCCAATTGAAACAATAATCAGGCGTAGGCTGGAAGAGGGGAAAGGGTATCGTTTTTAACTTTTTTTTAGCTGGTACCCAAAGCAAAAGGCAAAATGAGGCATAAAATAACCATAACGACTGTCCAATTTCGTGCTTGTGGTATTGATCTCATCCGGTTCAATGCTTTCAATTATTTTTGAGTCCAGTCGTGAGTATATTTTTTGAGTAAAACCACCATATATGTCAAGTGCAAGGCGGTCAGCAATTGACAACTGATAGCCAAACCTGAAATTACATCCAAAATAGAGTTCTTCCAAAGTTTCAGTAAAGAGATAGGCTCTTCTGAATGTGTAATTTTCTATTGCATAGGTTTTGATGTAACCATGTGAGAAATATCCGCCAACATATAAGCCAAAAGGCGCTATTGGCTCATCAGATTGTGAAGACTTATATGTTTTCGTTTTAAAGTAGTATTTGGTCCCAACACTTATCCTGTATCCATCACTATTGTGAAGTCTTCCAAAGTCCCATTCACCACCATTTTTCTGCCATTTTCGGTGTTGATATTTAAGGTCAGCCTCAAAGGAGAATTGTTTTGAAAGCGGCGTTTCAATGATTAATACGGGGTTGTGAGATAATGCAACTTGTACGGGTCTGGTTTTTAGAATAACCTGACTGTGTCCAATTAGTGAACATATAAAGAAGGAGATGAGGATGGAGATATTTTTCATATTCTATATACAACCACATCCGGAAAGGGTTGTCTGATATTTTAGTCATTAGGCTTTCTCCTACGGAATTCAGAATTAACCATTTCCTGGATTTCATCTCTAAGTCTTCCGAACTGAATGTTTTCAAGAGCTATTTTTTTTGATAGTTGTCTGAGATCTGACTGTCGCAATATCTCCAACATTTTATCATCATCTCTGACTTCCGGATCTAAAACTTTCTGAATCCCAAAGAGTTTCTTTTCCAGATTCAGGTCAAACCATTTGTAATTTTGATCATATGCCTTTAATAATTGGCACATAAATGTATAACCAGCGTTACTGTAAGTATTTCCTTTTCCAAGAAATCGATCAAATATATGTTTGAGCATAAGACTAAGGTCCGATTTTAAGCGATAGGAGGCTTCAAATTGTTTTATAGTATCAAGTAAAATATTGGTTAACAAATCATCACTTTTACCATTCATCTCCAGTTTTAACCGATAATTTTCAAAATCAGTTGATATTAATTTACCCAGATATCTTTTTTTATCCCAAAATCGGTAAATCTTAATGACCTTATTGGCATGAAGCTGTAGAATAATAAGAACAAATGTTTCGCAGATTACATCATTGTATTTAGAAAGTTTAAAACCAATGGTGTTTTTTAACAGAAGATCGGGATATCTGCTAAAGGCTGATAATCCAAGGTAACTATGATTTTGTTCTTCTACTGGAAAATTGATTTCCCATTCACGTATTCTGACCCGCTTATAAATTTTAAACCCCAGAAAATTGAATTGATCAATTGTTTCCTGTTCATTCTCTGTTTTTGTTTCGATAGGATTAATTATTTGTTCTAAAATAATCAACTTTTGTCGAATAAAGGGATAAAATGAAATTTCTTATTTTTTTGTTTAGAAAAATTGTTATTTTAAAATCACTTGAAAATCATGATCTTATGTGTTGTTTTGAAGTAAAGTTTAAAAAATATATAGTACTATGTATTGCATAGTACTATATTATTATATATGTTTGTAAAAAATTATTAATATGAAAGTGGATAATACAAAAGCACAGATGAGAAAAGGTATTCTTGAATACTGTATTCTGATGCTGCTGTCAAAAAAAGAGGCTTATCCATCAGAAATAATACAGCAATTAAAAGATGCCAAATTAATAGTGGTGGAGGGAACCATTTATCCTCTCTTAACACGATTAAAAAATGGTGATCTGTTAACTTATAACTGGGTGGAGTCTACTTCGGGACCACCAAGAAAGTATTATTCCCTGACGGAAACCGGAGAAAAATTTTTAAAAGACTTAAAAACAACTTGGGAGGAATTGTCATTTGCAATTCAAACAATTTCAAATCAGTAAATTATGAACAAGACAGTATCAGTAAATATAGGTGGTTTAGCATTTATTGTAGAGGAAAATGCATACCAGATTTTACAATCGTACTTAGCTAATGTGAAATCGAAATTTTCGGAAGATGAAGCTGAAATAATGATGGATATTGAGGCCAGGATTGCAGAATTATTAAGAGAGAAATTGATTGATTTAAAGGAAGTGATTGAAGAGGCGGATATTGAAGAAGTGATTGAGATAATGGGGCAACCAGAGGACTTTCAGGATGAAGAATCTGAACGCGTTAATCAGGAATACGCTGAATATGTTGAAGCGGAATCGGTAAAACGTAAATTATACCGGGATACAGATAATGCCATGATTGGAGGGGTGTGTAGCGGACTGGCAAAGTACTTCGGCGTTGATATTATTGTTATGCGCGTGCTTTTCCTTTTGTTTGTTTTGTTTCTTGGTTCAGGTATCTTCCTGTACATTGTATTATTAATTATTATTCCAGAAGCTAAAACAACAGCTGAAAAGTTACAAATGAATGGTGAGCCGGTCAATCTGGATTCTTTAAAAGCTCATTTTAATAAAATCGGGCAGGATATAAATGAAAACATTAAGGAGAAACAGATCAACAAAAAAGTCAATACAGCAGTAAATGGTTTTATAAGGGCAATTGTAGCAATTTTAAATGCATTGGGAAAAATAATAGGTGTGGCTTTTGTGATTGCCGGTGTGGTCGGTTTGTTTTTTGTAGTGTTGTATTTCTTTGGATATAACGATATTATTCCTTTTACATCCTTTATCAGAGCCGATAGTTTTTATGATTTCTTAATGGTTATTTATTCGTCCGATCTGCTGGCTAAAATTGCGTTGGTGAGTTTAATTGCCATTTTAATCATTCCATTAATCACTTTTATTTACAGTGGTATTAAAATGGTGTTTGATATTAAATCGCATACCTATAAGCCATTAAAAATTTCATTGGGGATAATATTTGGAATTTGTATTTCATTATTGATAATTGTTAGTATTCGGGCAGGTATTAATTTTTCAAATTATGGTGAAAACTACGTATCAATTGCCGAAAATGAAGATGTGGGGAATACATTATACGTTACAGTTGGAAATGAAGATCCACACTTATTCCGATCGGATCACGGTGTGTTCGGACCGCAATATCTTGACATTAAAAAAGATCAGTTTTCTTTTAAAAATGTAAAAATCCATTTAAAGGAGTCGGTTGACAGTACCGGATTTTCAATTCACTTAATTGAGCATTCAAACGGTATTAATGAAAGAATAGCGATTGAGAATGCAATGAATATTGAGTACGACATAGCATTGAAGGGGGATACACTCATTGTGCCTTCATATGTGACTATCCGGAATAAGTACAAGTATAGAGAACAAGGTCTGGATATTTATATTCATATTCCAAAAGGTAAAATTGTTCACTTTGGTAAGGGGTCGCATAAGTTAATGAATGTGATTTATAACAGAAGAAGTTACTATAGTGATTTTGATGATATTGACAGAATTAAGAACACAGATTGGATTAATGCACCTGATGGCATTGATTGTGTAAACTGTGATTAAAGATGATAGGTTGAAGAGTCCCGGGTACTGTAAATATTTAGATAGTTAGCATAAGTTCTGATTTTTAAGTACCTGGGTTTACTCATCCACATTGAGGTGTAAGGTAAATCTAAACTCTGTTCCGCTATCGTCTTTGATGGTTTCAAAACTTCCTTCAAAGTGTTCTGTAAGCGTTTCAATTAATTCAAGACCAAAGCTACTCTCATTTTTGGGCTCTTGCCAAATTCCATTATCCTTATATATCAGCTGTATTTCCAGATCATTTTTTTGAATTTCTATTGAAATTTCACCAAAATCAATCTTCTTAAACCCATGTTTTATTGAGTTGGTGATCAATTCATTTATAATCAGTGAAAAAGGCACCAGATCATTATTGTCCAACTCGTTTAGTTCGGATTTTATGGATGTTTTTACACCATTTTTAGTAGGGTAGAGTTTAACCAAGTCCTTAGATAGATCTTTTAAATAAGCAGTTAAATCGAGCTGGTTAACTGAATCGCCCTGATACATTTTTGCGTGAATAAGAGCCATAGTTGAAACCCTGTTAATGGATTCCTGGAAAGGCCCTTTAATTTTTTCATCTTCAATTTTATAAAGTTGTAATCTCAACAAACTGGTAATAACCTGTAAGTTATTTTTCACACGGTGGTGAATTTCCTTAAGCATGGTCGATTTTTCAGAGTATTGAATTTTCAACTCATTATTAACAGACATTAAGTCCTCCCGAATGTCATTATATCCTCTCAAAATCTGACTAATTAGATATAAAAAGAGGATGGTACAACCTGTTATGTTGATAATATATGCAAGTATTGACATTGTGTTGACTGGTGTACTTTCGGAAACGTGTGAAACAATACCGTTGACTGAAAGTATTTTAATTAACATCAAAATACCTATGTTGGTTAGCAGGTAAAATAATCCCCAGCTTTTGCCAACAGTGTAAAAGGCTAAAATGGCCAGATTGGTTATCCAGAGAAAATCAGCCTGATTGCCTACAAAGGAGTCAGTTAAAAAACCAATAAAATGAAGTACAAAAGAAAAAATGATAGTAATGTAAACCGGAATTTTATAGGTTTTAAAAAAATAGATAATAAACAGGCAAATACTACTCAATGCCAGGGAAGAAACTGCCTGGATGAAAAAGATAGTATTATCAAAATAATTGGTGATAGAGAGGAGGATAAAACAAACTATTCCAATAGAATATATACCTTTGGTAACGTTGTATTTCTTTTCTTCAAGCGCCAAATCAACCATAAAAACCGGGGAGTCTTTCAGCGAATTTAGTAATAAATTGAAATTTATCAGAGTACTTAGCTAAAATTAAAGGGGTATTGTATTTGAAATTTAAATTGATTACTGACCTCAGTCCCCATTAATTACTGGATGAACAGTTTAAAATGAAAAGTCGTGCCATCTGTTTTGTCAATTTCATAACTTCCGTTAAACTGTTCGGTTAATGTTGTAATCAATTCCAACCCAAAACTATTATCGTTAGTTGGAGCCTGCCATAAGCCGCTATCTTTATATATCAATTCAATGTGTTCAGTACAATCGTTAATATCAATACTAATTTCACCAACACTTTGCTCTTTAAAACCATGCTTAATAGAATTTGTTACCAGTTCATTAATGATTAGTGAAAAGGGTACCAGATTAGTCAGATCCAATTCTTTAACCATTGATCTGATCTGAATTCTGATATCATGTTGGGTAGAGTAGGTTCTGATCAGGTCGGCAGCCAGGTCCTGAACGTAGGACTTTAAATTCAGATTATTAATTGAATCTCCCTGATACATTTTTGCGTGAATCAGGGCCATTGTAGAAATTCTGTTAATGGATTCCTGAAACAAGATGATAATTTTTTCATCATCTAATCTGTAAAGTTGTAATCTGAGTAAGCTGGTAATCACTTGAAGGTTGTTCTTAACCCTGTGGTGAATCTCCTTTAGCATGATGGTTTTTTCCTTGTTTTGCTCCAGAATTCTTTCATTCGTTAAAATTAACTCCCTTTGCGAATCATTACTGATTGAAATAATCTGGTTAAACAAATACCCCAGAAGCGAGATACAGACTACGGCATTGGTTATAAAAAAAACAGGATTAAATGCATCAGTGTCACGGACATCATGACTGATATATCCTTCCATTGTCAATAGTTTTATAGTAACGAGCGTTAAGGTACTTACAGCAAGAAAAACGAGACCTACTTTACGTTTTAACAGGTAAAATGCAACAATTGTGAGATTGAGCAGCCAAAATGAGTCCAGAATATTTTCGTAACGGTAATTTGTTATTAAACTATAGGTCACTAAAAGATAACCGATACTGATTAAGACGTATCCGGGTAAAATTAAATTTTTGGTTTTTAAAACATAAATATAGGCTGACAGTGCAACAAAAA
Organism: Putridiphycobacter sp.; assembly: GCA_965230195.1. Taxonomy (GTDB): domain Bacteria; phylum Bacteroidota; class Bacteroidia; order Flavobacteriales_D; family Crocinitomicaceae; genus Putridiphycobacter. Next base: position 3,900,854 of record OZ245997.1, on the reverse strand, counting down.
AGGCAATACTGATCAATATGGCATCCTTTTCTCTCAGATAAAAATTAGCTATCGCAAGAACAAAAAGCATGATAATGGTGAATAAAAGCCCTCGTTTAGTATACTTCAACCTGCTGGCTTCGAAATAATCAAGATTACGTGTCATAAAGCATCATTATTTTGTGAATAATGACTCCAAAACTCGGGGTAACTTTTATTAACGCAATCGGGATTGGAAATGTATATGCCATGCGGTGTTAAAAAAGAGGCAATTGCTGCAGCCATAGCAATTCTGTGATCATTATTAGAATTGATATTTCCTGATTGAAGGGCTCCTGTGCCCCGGACAACCAAACTGTTGTTTTTTTCTGAAATATTTAAACCTAGTTTCGAGAATTCTTCAATCAGAACCATGGTACGGTTCGATTCTTTATGTGTCAGACGATCAGTACCCGAAATTATTGATTGACCCGGTATAGCAGCTGCCAGTACTACTAAAGCCGGAAACAAGTCCGGTGCATGAGTGGCATCAAATTCAAATGGTTTTAATGATCCGGCCGAAATAATCAGGTCGTTATCCTGCCATTCGTATTGTCCACCAGCTAATTCAACCACTTGTAGAATTGTTTTATCTGCCTGAACCGAATTTTGGTTTAAGTTTCTAAGCTTAATTCCTTCATGAAGTAGCCCAAAAACAATCCAAAATGCTGCTCCGCTATAATCACCTTCTACCACATAAACACCATCATTTTGCTGATAGTTCTGATTACCTTTTATAGAAAATGAAGTATAATCATTGTGCTGAATGTCTATCCCAAAACTCTTTAAAATCTGGAGCGTAATTTCAATATACGGAATGCTTACCGGATCATTTACTTTTACAATTGAATCAGATTTGCATAATGGAAGAGCCATCAATAGTCCGGATATGTATTGTGAGCTTATTCCACCATCTACTTCATAATTTCCTCCCTTAAGTTTGCCGGTAATTTCAATGGGTAAATATTTTTTATTTAAACTGATCTTAAGTCCCATTTGAGGTAGGAATTCATTGAACCAATTCATGGGGCGGTTTAGCAGAGATCCCTTACCGTTAATGATAAAATGATCGGATAATGTACTGACAATCGGAACCGTCAGACGTGTACCTAATCCCGATTCTCCCACATTCAATTCATTGTGAATTTGATTTTTTCTAGGATAAATGGTTATTTTATCTCCATTTTCTAAAATGCTGCATCCCAGTTGCTTTATGATCTCATAAACATGTAAAACATCATCATTATTTCCCATTTTCTCTAATTTGATGGGAGTATGAGAAAGGGCAGCGGCAAAAAGCACCCTTTGAGCAAAACTTTTTGATGGGGGGACATCTATAGTTTTAATAGATTGTCGTAAATGGACAAATTTACTCACTTGTGTTATTCTTTATTTAAAATTTTTGTTTGTCTGTAAACTGATTCTTTATGTATGGACTTGAGAATTTCTTCAGTGAATTCTTCCCTTAATCCTTTTGCAATACCATTTTTCTTTCTTGACGCCAGTATTTCAAACCAACGTTCAATCTGTAATATAGTAATATTATTTGCTTTTTTATACTCACCAATGGCGTCAATTATTTCAAATCGTTTCGAAAGATCTTCCATAATACTGTCATCAATTTCGTCAATTTTTTCCCTGAGATCATCCAATATATAGTCCTGGCCTTTAGCAGGGTTAGGCTTTCGAATAACTAAGTTTGTCAAAATCTCATCCAGTTTACCGGGAGTGATTTGCTGTTTGGCATCACTTAAGGCCTCGTCAGGACTATGATGTGTTTCAATCATCAGGCCATTCATATTCATATCCAGGGCTTTTTGAGAAATGGACTGAATTAAATCCCTTGACCCACCAATGTGGCTTGGGTCACAAATGATAGGGATAGAGGGGAACATTTGCATTAAGCTAACGGGAATACCCCATTTTGGAATATTTCGGAATTTAGTTTTTTCGAATGAGGAAAAACCACGGTGAATAACAGCAATTTCATCTATTCCTGCATTTTGAATACGTTCAATTGCTCCTACCCATAAATTAAGATCCGGGTTAATGGGGTTTTTGATCAGTACGGGAATATCAACACCTTTTAATGCATCAGCAATTTCCTGAACAGAAAAGGGGTTTACCGTTGTTCTTGCACCAATCCATAATACATCAATACCAGCCTTAAGTGCCAGTTCAACATGCTTAACATTGGCCACCTCTGTTGTAGTGGGTAAATTATATTTTCGACCGGCTTCTACTAACCATTTTAATCCTTTTTCTCCAATCCCCTCAAAACTTCCGGGCCGGGTTCTGGGTTTCCATATACCAGCACGCAGAATATCCGTCTTTCCTGATGTAGTAAGGGATTTCGCAATGGTATCAATCTGGTTTTCGTTTTCAAGGCTGCAAGGCCCGGCTATAACGATTGGTTTGGTGTATTGGCTAAATTTTATTTTCATTTTCAAAAAAAAAGCCTCCTGTCAGGCAGAAGGCTAAATATATTACTTAATACGGTTTATTCCTCTGCTAACTATGTTAGTGAGTGCCAAGACCAGGTATTTGTTACGTTAATTATCATAATAGGTGCCCAAATTTAAATAAAAAAGTATTATAGATTCGGAATTTGTAGAATAAAATATTGCAGTCACAGAAAAAAATAACAGACAAAATTTGGAAAATTGAAATTTAATTTAAAAAATTTGACGCAGACATGACGAAAATGAATTTAAATACAAATTGGTGGTGGAGCATTCAACCCTGGCGTGAGTGGCTCTGGTAATTTGTATTAATCAAAAAATATAAACGGCTTATCCATCTCAGGATAAGCCGTTTTTTTATCCGTTAATTTTTTTAAAATGAAATCTATATTTAGTAACAGTACTGTAATGCTGTCTGATACTGCAACACCGGTCAGCATTTATTTAAACCTGAGAGACCACTATGCTTCTGTCTCATTATTCGAGAGTTCCGACTATTATAACAGGGAGAACAGCAAATCTTACGTGTGTGTAAATCCTTTGGTAACGGTCAGAGTTATCAACAATAACCTTGAAATAATTGAGGAGGACAGATTAGTAAAATCTGACACTTTTCTAAAAGCTGATGAGTGGGAATTTGCAATGAATCAATATTATTTCGAGAGTAGTTCTTTTCGGGAACACAACGGCTTTTTTGGTTATTGTTCCTATGATTCTGTTAGTCATTTCGAAACAATTGAAAGCACTGAAAAACTGAAATATGAGGACTTGCCTGAGCTGCATTTTTCAATATTTGAATATGTTATTGTGATTGACAACTTTACCGGGAAGGCAGGGATCATTCAAAATTCTTTTACTCCCTCCAGTCCTGATTTTAGTCCGGTTAGTAATAGTTTGAAGCAGAACTTCGGGAATACAAATTCTTTTGCGCTAAAAGGGGAGGAGAGTGTTGGGCAGAGTGATCAGGCATTCTTAAAAAGTGTTTTAAAGGCCAAAGAACATGTTCATAAAGGAGATGTTTTTCAAGTTGTAATTTCAAGGTGTTTCCAACAGCATTTTGAAGGAGACGAATTTCAGGTTTACAGACAATTGAGAGCTTTAAACCCTTCACCTTACATGTTTTATTTCGATTTATTTAAAGCCAGAATTTTTGGAGCTTCTCCGGAAGCGCAGATTCGAATTTCGAACGGTGTGGCAGAGATTCATCCTATTGCAGGAACAATAAAACGACAGAAGGATGAAAACAAGAACCAGGCACAGATTGAATGGTTAAAAAACGATCTCAAGGAAAATGCGGAACATGTCATGTTGGTTGACCTGGCCCGAAATGATCTGAATAAAGTATGCCAGGATGTAAAGCTTGATACATTTAAGTCTGTTCAAAGTTTCAGCCATGTCATTCATATGGTATCTAAAGTTACCGGAGAGGTGATGAAGGATAGTGCAATAAAAACCTTTACCGGTTCTTTTCCAGCAGGAACCTTAAGCGGTGCACCAAAGTACAGGGCTATGGAAATTATCAGGGAAAATGAACCTCATAACCGTGGGTTTTACGGAGGGGCCATTGGACACATTAGTCCTGACGGGGATATTAATATGGCAATTATTATCAGGTCTTGCCTGTCGTACAACGGAAGTCTTCATTATCAGGCAGGTGCAGGAATTGTAATGGATTCCATTCCTGAAAACGAATTAGCAGAAGTAAATCATAAAATTCAGGCTGTGAGGTCAGCAATTAAATCAGCAAATAATGAATAAAATTAATATACTTTTAGTGGATAACTACGACTCCTTTGTTTTTAATCTTAAACAATACTTTGAAGAAGAGGGCTGTGAAGTTCTGGTGATACGCAATGATGATGAGCGGCTAAAAACATTAACAGGATATGATGCTTTGGTATTATCACCAGGGCCTGGAGTACCTCAAAATGCCGGTTTTTTAAATGAAACAATAGCGTTGGCCTACAAGAATAAACCCATATTGGGGGTTTGTTTGGGAATGCAGGCAATTGGCGCTTTTTTTGGTGGTCAGCTTGAATTGTTGGAAAAGCCTTTTCATGGTTTTGCCACACCTATTACACACACTGACAATAGTATTTTTGACCAAATCGAATCACCGTTTAATGCAGGAAGGTACCATTCATGGGTACTGAACAAAGCTTCTCTGGTTCCTGAATTTACCATTATTGCGGAGGATGAAAAAGGCATTGTAATGGGGATTAAGCACCTGAATTTTCCAATTTTTGGTGTTCAATTTCACCCTGAATCAGTATTAACTTCTGATGGAAGACAAATCATTAAAAACTTTGTAAAACTAATTGAAAATGAAATTGATAAATAAATTATTAAATCACGAGATATTGACAGAGGCGGAGGCAGAAGAATTATTGATCGGTATTACCAACCATAAGTTCAATGATAGCCAAATTGTATTAATTATTACTGCCTTGCAAACCAGAATGGTGACTAAAGAAGAACTTAAAGGATTTAGAAGAGCTTTGCTGCAAATGGCTGTTCCTCTTAATCTTAATTTCCAAACTGCAATTGATGTCTGTGGCACAGGAGGGGACGGTAAGAATACTTTTAATATTTCAACAATAACAGCTCTAACTATAGCCGCTGCCGGATATAAAGTGGTTAAACATGGTAATTATGGTGTCTCATCCTTTTGTGGTTCTTCAACTATTCTTGAAAATTTAGGGTATCAGTTCAAAACAGATGAAGCTAATCTTCAACGTCAACTCGACGAAACCAATGTTTGTTTTTTACATGCACCACTTTTTCACCCATGTTTGAAAAAGGTTGCTTCAATCCGACAAGACCTGAAGGTGAGGACATTCTTTAATTTTCTTGGACCACTGGTCAACCCCGTTCAACCCGATTTACAATTGACGGGTGTTTTTAATCCTGGGATTGCACGATTGTATCAATCAGTTTTGACTGAATTGAGAGCTGGATTTGGGGTAGTGCACAGCATGGATGGCTATGATGAAATCAGTTTAACCGCACCGGTTAAGTACTATAGTAATCAGGATGAGCAATTACTTTATCCACACGATTTAACAGGTGTTAATGTGAGTCCGTCTGATCTGTTTGGTGGGGAAGATATTGATACTGCAAAAGATATTTTTAATGTTATAATCTCAGGAGATGGTTCAGTTGAGCAAAATGAAGTAATCAAAATAAATACTGCAGCTGGAATAAGGTGTTTTGAGCCGCAAAAAAGTATGGCACAAGCTTGTTCTGAGGCAGAATCAGTTTTATTAAGTGGTAAAGTTAAACAGGTATTAGATCACTGTATTAAAATTAGTCAATCATGAATTATCTTGAAAAAAAAGTACAGGAAAAAAAGCACGAGGTAGCTCAAAAAAGAGAAAAAGTAAGTTTAAACACTTTGACCAATTCTAAGTATTTTAAGCGGGAAACCTATTCCTTTTCAAAGGCCATACAAAATGGCACAGGTATTATAGGTGAATTCAAACGGGCCTCTCCTTCAGCTGGTCCCTTTAATCAGTCAGGACGCTTACTGGATACCATTAAATTCTATCAAGCTAATAATGTTTCGGCTTATTCAATTTTAACTGATTTTAAAGACTTTGGTGGCAGTATAGAAGATATTTTAACGGTTAGGGATTCTGTTGGTATACCTATTTTGAGAAAAGATTTCATTGTAGATGAGTACCAGGTTATTGAAGCAAAAGCCTTTGGAGCTGATGCAATTCTTCTGATTGCTGCTGCTTTGGACGAATATCATTGTGAAAACTTATCACTTATTGCTAAATCAATAGGTTTAGAAGTACTGATGGAGTTTCACTTCAAAGAGGAGTTAGAGTGTTTGAATGAGAATGTAGATGTGGTGGGAATTAATAATCGTAACCTTAAAACACTTCAAACGGAAGTAAAAACATCTCTGGATCTAATAAAATACCTGCCTTATAACAATGTAAAAATATCTGAAAGTGGTATTAAAACTTTGGATCAAATTGAGTTATTATTAGAAGCTGGATATGATGGTTTTTTGATTGGTGAATTTTTGTTAAAATCACAGGAAAATGTTGATTTCAATGCAATCAACAAGCTGATTACAACTCTTAAATCCGTTAGAACATGAAGATTAAAGTTTGTGGACTAAAAGATCAAACCAATATCGCTCAACTGGCTCGTTTAAAACTTGATTATATGGGCTTTATTTTTCATAAACAATCATTGAGAACTGTCGACCTGTCTGTTGATTTAATCAATGAAATTAAACACCTGAATACAACAAAAGTAGGCGTGTTTGTTGATGAAACCCTTGATGAAATATTGAGGGTTAAAGCAATTTTAGGATTGGATTTGATTCAACTTCATGGCAACGAAACCCCTGGGGTTTGTCAAAATATTCAGAAAAAATCACCCATCATTAAAGTTTTTAAAGTTGATGAAGATTTTGATTTTTCGGTATGCTCCAAATATCTGTTTTCTGATTATTTTCTCTTCGATACCAAAGGTAAGCAAGCTGGGGGAAATGGAATTAAATTTCAATGGAGCCTGTTGGAGCAGTATAAATTTGATGTTCCGTTTTTTTTAAGCGGAGGGATTCGACCTTCAGATGGTAAAATAATCCGTAAACTGAATGTTCCGGGGCTGATGGCGATTGATATTAATAGCGGCTTTGAAATTGAACCCGGAATTAAAAATGTAGAACTTGTAAAAGAATTTAAAAATGAATTATCAACCGGATAAAGATGGTTTTTATGGAAATTATGGAGGTGCATTTATTCCTGAAATCCTTTATAACGCAGTTACAGAACTAAAAAAAGCCTTCGATTTATATTGGAAAGACCCAAATTTTCAATTGGAATTTAATGAACTGTTGACGAATTATGTTGGCCGGCCAACACCGTTGTATTATGCAAAACGATTGTCAGAAAAATACAATGCACAAATATATCTTAAACGGGAAGATTTAAATCATACGGGTGCCCATAAAATCAATAATACGATCGGACAGGTTTTACTGGCTAAGAGAATGGGTAAAAAAAGAATTATTGCTGAAACAGGGGCTGGTCAGCATGGGGTGGCAACAGCTACAGTTTGTGCGTTGATGGGGTTGGAATGCAAAGTGTATATGGGAGAAGTTGATATTAAACGTCAGGCACCCAACGTAGCCAGAATGAAAATGTTAGGTGCGGAAGTAATTCCTGCGGTTAGTGGTAGTAAAACCTTAAAGGATGCTACTAATGAAGCAATCAGAGATTGGATTGGTCACCCTGACACTACATTCTACATTATTGGTTCAGTGGTGGGACCTGCACCTTATCCTGAAATGGTTGCTACATTCCAGTCGGTTATTAGTAGAGAAATTCAGTATCAGTTACAAGAACAAACCGGTACTGAATTACCTGATATGGTAATTGCCTGTGTAGGTGGTGGAAGTAATGCAGCAGGTGCTTTTTATCATTATTTGGATCATGAAAAAGTAAGGTTAATAGCAGTTGAGGCAGCCGGCTTGGGTATTGAATCAGATTACTCAGCAGCAACTTCTGTTCTTGGAACTAAAGGAATCATTCATGGTTGTCAAACTTTACTAATGCAAAATAGTGATGGACAAATCACGGAGCCTTACTCCATTTCTGCAGGGTTGGATTATCCGGGTATTGGGCCCTTACATGCCCATTTGATTGATACTGGAAGGGTAGAGGCTATAAATGTAATGGATCACGAAGCTTTGGAAGCAGCATTTGAACTGACTCGTCTTGAAGGTATTATTCCTGCGCTTGAATCTGCTCACGCTTTTGCGGCTTTAAATCAAATTTCAGAACTGGAAAATAAAACGGTAATCATCAACCTTTCAGGTAGAGGAGATAAAGACCTTGAAACTTATTCTGACCATTTAAAAAAGAATGAAAAATGAGAACACTTAAAAATGTATTTGAAGATAAAAATGCAAGGGTTTTGAGTATATACCTGACCGCTGGTTATCCGGAATTGGGGAGCACTGTTAACCTGGTTAATGAGCTGGATGAATCAGGTGTGGATTTTATTGAGTTAGGCATTCCTTTTTCAGACCCAATGGCTGATGGAAAAGTCATTCAGGAATCGTCAGCAACAGCGTTGCAAAATGGAATGAATATGAATGTATTGACTAACCAAATTGTTCAAATCAGGTCCAAAACCGATCTTCCAATAGTTTTAATGGGGTATTTTAACCCTGTTTATCAGTTTGGAATCGAAAGACTATTGAAGTTTTGCCAATTAAATCATATTGAAGCATTAATTATTCCGGATATTTCACCTGAATACTATAAAAGATTTTATCAGAGCTTGTTTGAAGCTTATGGGGTTAGTCTCATCTTTATGATTACTGCTGATACCTGTCCTGACAGGCTGCGCGAGATTGATAAATTGAGCAATTGCTTTATTTATTTAGTTTCCAGTCCATCAATTACAGGTCAAAGAGCGGAGTTAGATGTCAGTTGGTTGGTACAGATGAAAAAAATTACAACGTTAAACTTAAAAACACCCGTGGTGGTCGGATTTGGAATTCAGGATAAAGAAAGTTTTGCTAAAGCAAATGATTTGTTTGATGGGGCTATTATAGGATCTGCTTTTATCAAGCATATTGGAGTTGAAGGAAGTACTGTCTCATCATTTGTAAATCAAATCAAGGCAGAATAAAACAAAGATCATAAAAACAGCAACCCATTTGCCTTTAACAAATCAAATTGTGGCGAATTAAAAAAATCATTGATATCATTATCTGTTTTTTCTGAAAAGGCAGCTTCGAATGATTTAAAGGTTATTAGTTTATCCTGGTGAATCGAACATTGCTTTAGCAAAGATTGAAGTGATTCAACTAATTGCGTATTACCTTTTATCGAGAATTGATTGTTTTGTGTGTGAAATTCCATTTTGGCCATGGCTTTGGTTTTACCTTTTTTCTTAACGGAGTAATAATCAATTTGAGGTATGGTTTCCGTCCAAACAATTTTTGTATTAGGCTTCACAGTAAAGGGTGAATCACCATTAAGGATATCTTCAATAAAATGAGGAGAAATTGTTTTTTGTTTTACCGGAAAGTCAAACCATTCCTGTAAATTCTTTTCAAATCCGGTACCATGCATATAATTATAAATTGCAATTTTTAGCCCCTGACTGTATTTTTGATGATCACAGCCTGAAGGATCATCATGTGGTAAGTCATTATGGGCAAAGGTACTGGTGTCGGTAAGTACATTTTTAACATTAAATTTTTCCGGGTTTAAACCAACCGGACTGTGGGCAGTCATTGCAAATTGATGCCAAAATCCGGAATGTACAATTTCATTTTCAAACAACTGACGGACTATCTCTAATGAATTGATTGTTTCCAGATCTGTTTGTGTTGGGAAGCCATACATTAAATAGGCATGAACCATAATTCCTGCTTCCGAAAAATTAGAGGTTACGGTTGCTAACTGATGCAGATCAACACCTTTATCAATGAGCTTTAATAAACGGTCGGAAGCTACTTCAATTCCTCCGGATACGGCAATGCATCCTGATTTTTTTAATAGCTGGCAAAGATCATAAGTGAAATTCTTCTCAAATCTGATATTGGTCCACCAGGTGATGGATAAATCTCTGCGGATGAGTTCCAGTGCCAGATCCCGCATTAATGCCGGTGGTGCAGCTTCGTCAACAAAATGGAATCCGCTTTCACCTGTACTTTCTATCAGTGATTCAATTCTGTCACAGATTTCAATGGCCTTTAATGGTTCGTAATTTTTTATGTAATCCAGTGTAATATCACAAAAAGTGCACTTTCCCCAATAACATCCATGAGCCAAAGTCAGTTTATTCCATCTGCCATCACTCCATAAGCTGTGCATAGGGTTAGTAACTTCGATAACAGATATGTATTGGTCCAGTTTTAATCCTGAGTAATCAGGAGTGCCAACATCTGATTGTTTATAGTCCTTAACAGCCGGATTATTATAATAGGTGATTATATCATTATCAAGACAAAGCGTGCGCTTAAGTGTTGCTTTCCCGGTATTATTGACAATATGAGCATAGAGTTGCTCCAACGGTGCTTCGCCATCATCCAAACAGATAAAATCAACAAAGTCAAATACCCTGATATCTTTTACAGATCGAAGTTCGGTATTGGGATAACCACCACCAAAAGCAATTTTGATTAGTGGATGTTTTTGCTTAATATATTGTGCGCACTTAAAAGCACTTAGCAGGTTTCCCGGAAAGGGAATTGAAAAACTAATTAATTTAGGATTATTTTGCTGTATATAAGTTTCAAGAATAGGTAAGGCAAGTGAAGTAATGTAGCTGTTTTCGGAAAGAATAACTTCATTCAATTCATCAAAATGTCTGGCTGCAGCACTAATGCGTTCAGCATATCGGCTAAACCCAAAGTAAGGATCGACATTTTCAATAATAAAGTCCGAAATATCTTCAAGGAACAGGGTCGCTAAATGTTTGGCTTTATCCAGCGTTCCCATGTTACCAAAAGCCCATTCCAGATCGTTTAATTGATTGAATCGAGCTGCTTCTGGTAAGTAATTTTCACTTGAAATAGAATGAGCCAGTGTATTATTCTTGCCTTGTAAAAATGCAATAATCGGATCAATTACCTTTATATATTGTGATTGGAGTGCATAAATTCGCTTACCATTGACACTCAGTTCTGATTGATCGACAGACTCAAATAAATGCTTTAACCCGGCTTTGGAAAACAGATGAAGAATCACATCAATTCCCAGATCAGCCTGAGTACATGAAATACCTTTCGTATTAAGAAAACCTTTAAGGTAAGCTGTTGCAGGATAGGGCGTATTGAGCTGGGTAAAAGGCGGTGTAATTAAAAGAACATCTGTACTCAAAATGGCATTGTTTAGCAACAAAAATACAAGAATTAAATGAAATCTTCATTCAAAAAACTTACTTTAGTAAAAAATATAAAACATGACTTCGATAGGATTTAAAATAGAAAATAATGTAGGTATTATCCAACTCAACAGACCGGCTGTTTTTAATAGTTTTAATAAGGAAATGGCTCTTTTGTTACAAGATACTTTAGATGCATGTGAAGCTAATGAAGAAGTAAGATCCATCTATATAACAGGTGAAGGAAAAGCTTTTTGTGCGGGACAAGATCTTCAGGAGGTTACCGACCCGGATGGTCCGGAATTACAAAGCATTGTTAAAAATCATTATAATCCTATTGTTGAGCGTATCAGAAACATTGAAAAACCGGTAATAGCTGCCGTTAACGGTGTGGCTGCTGGTGCGGGAGCCAATATTGCACTGGCCTGCGACATTTGCGTAGCACACGAACAGGCTGGTTTTATACAGGCCTTTTCAAAAATAGGCTTAATCCCTGATTCAGCCGGCACCTTTTTTCTACCCCGATTAATAGGGATGCAAAAAGCTACCGCTTTAATGATGCTTGGAGATAAAGTTTCGGCTACCGAAGCAGAGTCTTTAGGTATGATTTATAAAGTTTTCAATGCTGATAGTTTTAAAGAAGAATCCCTGAAATTGGCACAAAAATTAGCACAGATGCCAACTAAAGGATTGGGGCTGACCAAAAAGGCATTAAATCAATCCATGACAAATAATTTAACGCAACAACTGGCTGTTGAAGAAGAGCTGCAAACCCTTGCAGGAACGTCATATGATTATAATGAGGGGGTAGCGGCATTTCTTGAAAAAAGGAAGCCGGTATTTAAAGGAGAGTAAATATGAAGTTTTATTGGAGTACATTGTTTTTAACAATATCGTTGTTTTCATTCTCACAGGGAAGAGTGGATGGTTTTTATAAAGGTAAAGGAAATTTTGATGGAGTGGTAGGTGTTGGATTTGAGAGTAATCCAAACTATTTTGCCGGGCCAAATAAAATTGCCTTATCAAGAGATATTTTAATTGGAAGTTTATACGGTGCTTATGGTATCGCTAATAATTTTGATGTTAATGTATCATTGCCTTTTATTTCAGTTAATGGTGTGGAAAGTGGTATTCAGGATGTATCCGTTTTTTTGAAGTTTAAAATTGGACGGTTAACCGGACCAAATGTTAAAATTGATGTCAGTTTGGCGGGAGGTTTCTCTTCCAATATAACCGATTATCAAACCGAAGGTGGTAGTGCAATAGGGCAACAAGCCAAAATTCTTGATATTCGACCGGTGATTCATACCATGTGGAATAATGGAATGTTTGTCACTGTTCAATCAGGTTATTCTTATAAATTTGACCCTACACCACATTCGGTTCCGGTAACTGTTAAAGTCGGTAAAGCATCCGGTAAATACTATGTTGATTTATGGTATGACTATCAAAATAGCCTGGGAGGGTTGGATTACAGTAATGGCCCTGCACCATCAACATTTAAAGAATTAGGAGTGGATTATCACAAAGTGGGTGGTACCTATTACCGGCCATTAAAAGATAAACTGGGGATATTTGGTGGTGTTTCATATACTACCGGAGGAAGAAATACCTCAGAGGGAATAGGAGTCAATGTAGGTATAGTATTTAAACATTATAAAAAATAAATAATTAAAAACGGATTTCTGTTAAGGAATATCCGGGTTGAAAAAACAAAATATGATAAAAGTAGGTGTATTAGGAGCCGGTTCAATGGGAGCCGGAATTGCGCAGGTTGCTGCACAATCAGGGCACGAAGTAGTGCTTTGCGATACTAATCAGAATCAATTGGATCAGGCTAAGCAAAAATTAGCAAAAATTATGGCCAGGTTGGTTGAGAAAGGCAAATTAACGGCTGATTCGGCTGATGCGATTCAAAATCGTATTTCTTATTCGGTTGATGTAAAGGACTATGCTGATTGTGGAATAGTGATAGAAGCCATTATCGAAAATCTAAAAATCAAAAAAGAGGTATTTTCAAATTTGGAAACCATTGTCAGTGACGATTGTATTTTAGCAACAAACACCTCATCTTTATCTGTGGCATCTATTGCTTCAGCTTGTCAAAAAGCAGACCGTGTAATTGGAATTCATTTCTTTAATCCTGCACCATTAATGCCATTAGTTGAAATTATTCCAGCTGTACAAACTTCGGAAGCAGTGGTCGGTTCTGCCAGAACACTGATTGATTCATGGAAAAAAGTCACGGTTTTAACTAAAGATACACCAGGGTTTATTGTAAACAGGGTGGCGAGACCGTTTTACGGAGAAGCTTTGAAAATATATGAAGAGGGGTTGGCAGATTTTGCTACAATCGATTGGGCAATGACTGCTATAGGAGGTTTTAGAATGGGACCTTTTACATTAATGGATTACATTGGTAACGACATTAACTATACTGTAACCGAAACTGTTTTTGCTGCCTTTTATTATGACCCGAGATATAAGCCGTCATTCACTCAAAAAAGACATTCTGAAGCAGGATGGTATGGTAGAAAATCGGGTAGAGGTTATTACAATTATTCCGAAGGAGCGGAAATGCCTAAACCAAATGAGGATGAAGTATTGGGGAACGAAATTGTAGACCGAATTCTGGTAATGTTAATCAATGAAGCTGTTGATGCATTGTTTTTAAATATTGCATCAAAAGAAGATATTGATTTGGCTATGACCAAAGGTGTAAATTATCCAAAAGGTTTATTAGCCTGGGCTGATGAAATTGGACTGGAAAATGTATTGAATCATTTGGAGTTTCTACAGGCCGAGTATGGTGAAGACCGTTATCGTCCATCCGTTTTACTGCGTAGAATGGTACGAAATGGTGAAACTTTTTTTGATCTGAAGAAGAAACAGGCTATTAGGCCGGATTAAAATCAGGATAAATAAGCAATTTCCTCATCACCCAACTCTACACGGATATTGTCCTGTAGGGTTGTGGTAATATCCATACCCACAAAATCGGCAGAGATAGGGAATCGGCGGTGTGTTCGGTTAACCAATACTGCCGTTTTTAGTGCTCTGACTTTGTTTTCTAATAATCTTGAAACCGCATGAATCATAGTTCTTCCTGAATTGATCACATCATCAACCAAAACAATATGAGCATTTTTTAAGTAAGAATCCTCTATACTGAGCTCAATATTTTCAATGAGTGGATTGTCTTTATTCAATTTTACAGAAAACAAACGGATACCTTCTTTAAAGTCACTTCCTGAGATGAGTTCTAATTGTTCAACCAACCGCTCTGCAAAAATAAACCCGTTTCCTGCAATTCCACCAATAAAAATCTGGGATTCGGTATGAAAATTTTCATAGATCTGAAATGCAATTCGTTCTGTTTTTTGTGCAATTTGATCCTGATTAAGAATTTTTGTTTTCATAGTTTTACTTTATACTGCGTTCATTAAAAATAACATAACCGTAACTCAATTGAAACGAGAGAGGTTGCTCTTGTTGGCTGTAATAGTTGATTGAGGCCCTAAGTGGCCCCATAAATGAATGATAGATTATTGAGGCGGAAGCCAGCTGGTAATTATGTGTAAAGAAATTAGACATTTCGGTTTCTCCATTATTATTAAGTAAAGTAGTTAATGGTTGGAAAAAATAACCTTCAATTCTCAAATCAACTTTGTCCTGGATGGTAAATATATTAATCAAACCAAATGCACCATACTGATTAGACCGGTAATCATGATAAAAAACGGTTTTAGAGTCAGGAAAAGGGTTAAATCGCTGAGCAGATAAACTGGTGACGGTGTAATTATGAAAAAACGGTTTAAAAGCATAATAACCTTCCAGGTGGATGCCCAACCGGTAAAGGTTTTTATTGGTAATGTACTTTGTAAATTTAGATTGGATATAAAACCAATTCCGAAATGTATTATCAAGAATTTCCTGATTGGGGGCAGTAGACCCGGGAAGGGTATTTTCGATACTGTGAACAAAACGGCCACTCAGTTGAAACCTGGAACCGCTTGATTCATATTGCTTGCGGTTGAATGTATTACGGGTATAATTAAACCCCGGAGAGTAAAAGAGGATGGAGGTGTAATCTGCCGTATCTTTATTGGTGAAGTTTGCTTTTTGATAATAACGGTATTCATTAACACCATTCTTTAAACTCAATTCAAGTTTACCTTTCGAAAAAATTTCAATATTATACTTTGCACCCCAAAAAGATTCCTCAAGTATTAAAAATGAAGGTTTAACATCCTCAAAAAAGGTTGAAAAACTGGTAAAGTAATCCCATCTGTTTCTGGAGTAAAAAGGTTCTATATAGGATTCACTTTTAGTTGGTAAATATAGCTTTGCGCCTAATCTGCCTGACCCGTAAAAATTTCCAAAATAGGCATTACCGTAAACAGTAATAGGGGTTACCTTAAAATCAGAATAGGAAAGTTGTAAAAAACCTGTATTTACAGGACGTGAAGAGAATAGTCCACCGAATGAAGCTTCCAGTGGTTTTTCTTTCTTTACCTGAATGGTTAATGTTTGTGTAGAGTCGTTAAACCGTTCAATAACCGGGAAAAGTGAAAGGATATGTTCACTTTGGTAGAGTTTTAAATATCGGTATTTTAGGGTGTTATAGTCCAAAATTTCATCCTTTTTCGATTTGATTAATTTCCGTTCAATATAGGCTTCCTCTTCATTTGTGAGTCCATGTGTTCGGATATTTGCGATTGATATTGGCACTTTAGTGCTGTTATATGTTTCTCTTTTCTTTTTTAATTCATCTGCTGAAACTGAGCGGTCAATATTCATTTTAATTGAATCAATTTTAAGCAGGGTGGCCTGGTAACCAATCTCAATAGCCTCTGCAATTTTATCAAAGTCGAAAGTGGCTATTTCTCCTAAGTCTGGTTCTATAAGGATACCATTTTCACAAGGTAAAGTATAATTAGAGTGATGAGAAAACAAGTTCTTAATTTGTGACATTAAATCATCATCAACCGGAGGGGGTTCATTATATGATACATTACTCCCAATAATATAATCAACATCAAACTCCCTGAGTAATTCTTCGGCAGGAAAATTATTATAAAGCCCACCATCAAATAAAAGCCGTCCGTCAACATTTATAGGGCTGATAAAAAAAGGGTAGGTCATGGATGCTCTGACTGCCTTATTTAAAGGCCCATCCTTAAAAAGCACACTTTTTTTGTCTGCAATGTCTGATGCAATACATCTGAAAGGAATAAATAAACTGTCAAAGGACTCTACTGTTGAACGGGGATTGGTACTGAGAAAGTGTAAAGTTTCAAGATCAAGTGAAGTGGCATTTAGCAAACTGGTTGGAAGTGATTTTTGAAAAATAGAGTCTTTACTTAATCTCACAGACAAAATTTCACTGTTAACATCCGAATTATGTAAGTAAAATTTATATTGTTCTTCCAGAATACCCTGTGACATGAGGTAAAATGATTCTGACTTGGTAATATCCTCTATTTGTTGGGGGGTATAGCCTGAAGCATAAAGAGCACCAACAAGGGCACCGGCTGAAGTACCTGTTATATAATCGATAGGTATACCGTTTTCTTCGAGTGCCTTTAACACACCGATATGAGCAAATCCAGTTGCCCCGCCTCCGCTAAAAACAATACCAACCCTTTGTCCAAAGCTTCCCAAAGAAACCAATAGTAAGGAGAAAAGCAGTAAATGTTTCATTTAAGTATAATTTGCACTCCGGCTGTCAGGCGAAATCCCAGATTTATTCATTACAACGATAAATTGCACGTTTATTGTGATTTCACAAATACAAAAGTAACTTTTCTTGGACAAAAGTAAAAATAATGATTAGGGTTTTGAGCTGAAATTAATTAATGTTCATCAAAATAATTAATCTTTGAACTTCGCTTGAGATAAGTGTTTATATTTGCAGAAAAAAAATATGCGAATTGTAGCAAAGACTTTTTATGGATTTGAAGATTTGTTAGTGAACGAGTTGAAGGATCTGGGGGCAAAGAAAATTGAGAAGGGTAACAGAATTGTTAAATATGAGGGTAATAAAGAGCTATTGTACAATTCGAACGTTTGGCTGCGTACAGCAATTTCAGTTTTAGTACCTATTGAAACGTTTAAATTCTCTGATGAAAGAGATTTTAAGAAGAAATTATCATTCATTAAATTCAGTACCTATTTTTCAGTCAACAAAACTTTTGCTGTAAAAGGCGCAGTTAATTCCAGAGTGTTTAATCACTCACAATATCCGTTATTGTTATTAAAAGATGCCATTGCCGATCATTTCAGGGATAGTTTTGGCAAAAGACCGGATGTGGATAAGTTAAGACCAAATGTTGTTTTTGATGTTCACATTCAGGATAACGAATGCACAGTGTCATTAAATAGTTCAGGAGCACCGTTATTCCAGCGTGGATATAGAAAAAATGTTGGTGAGGCACCTTTAAATGAAATCGTGGCTGCCGGCTTGGTAATGATGTCAGGTTGGGATAAAAAAACAGACTTTTTAGATCCGTTTTGTGGGTCAGGTACAATAGCAATTGAAGCAGCATTAATGGCAAATGGTATTCCGGCGTTAATCGAACGTAAAAACTTTGGATTTAAACACTGGAAAGACTTTGATATCAATTTGTGGGAAGCTATTCAAAGTAAGCTTCCAAGAAAACCGGACAAAGATTTAAATATCAGTATTATTGGTTCTGATACTGATACCGGAATGGTTCGTATAGCAAGAGATAATTCAAGAATGTTACCGGTTCATAATATCCTGAGTTTTGAAGCGAAGGACTTCAAAGATCAAAAAGCTTTAAGAGAAACTGGTATTTTAGTGACCAATCCTCCTTATGGCGAACGATTAGATATTGAAGAAATAGAATCATTCTACAAGTCGATAGGTGATTTCTTTAAACATAAAATGCCTGGTTATGATTGCTGGCTGATCAGTTCAAATTTTGATGGATTGAAATCGATAGAATTAAAGCCTTCCAAGAAAATTAAGGTATTTAACGGAGATCTGGAATGTGAATTCCGTCAGTATAAGATATTTGCAGGAAGCCTGAGGGATTATAAAACAAATGCACGTCGAACAGCGCCAAGAGGAAGAAGAGCAGGGGAGCGCAAGTAATTTTTAAATTCTCTGATCAGTCAGAATAATTGTTTTATCGGCTTTTTTGCTCAAAGTCTTGCCAGACCACATCATTTGGTACGGGAGCTGTGATAGTAACCGGTTCTTTTTTTACAGGGTGAATAAATTCAATAGACCTGGCATGTAAATGTATGGAACCATCCTTATTTGGACGTTTAGCTCCATATTTTAAATCTCCTTTTATAATCGCACCAATATTTGATAGCTGCACTCTGATTTGATGATGTCTGCCGGTATGTGGCGTCACTTCAATATAATGATAGCGGTCGCCTTTTCCCTTTACTTCATAGTCAAGGGTTGCTTTTTTACTGCGCTGGACTTCTTTTTTATATGGATAACTTTTGTTTTGTTTTTCATTTTTAACCAAAAAATCCGTCAGGGTTCCCGAATTTCGGTCCGGTTTTTTTTCTGTAACCGCCCAGTAGGTTTTTCTGATGTCCTTAGTTTGGAATAGTTTATTTAACCGGGTTAGTGCTTTACTGGTTTTAGCAAACATAACAATCCCTGAAGTCGGTCTGTCCAAACGGTGAACCGTTCCTAAAAAAACATTCCCGGGTTTATTGTATTTTACCTTGATAAAATCTTTTAGTAATTCACTTAAAGGCACATCACCGGTTTTATCTCCCTGCACAATTTCACCACTTCGTTTATTGACTACTATAATATGATTGTCTTCGTAAAGAATTTCAGGTATATATTGTTCGGACATACTATTGTATAACTTAGGTTAAAAGTGAGCATAAAAAAAGGCCTTCGGTATCGAAGGCCTTTCATCAATAAAGTATAATATTAGTTTACTTTTGCTGATAATTCAGCACCAGCTTTAAATTTAACAACATTCTTAGCTGCAATTTGAATCTCTTTACCAGTTTGAGGGTTTCTACCAGTTCTGGCTGCTCTCTCAGAGATTGAAAAAGAACCAAATCCAACTAAAGAAATCTTATCACCTTTTTTCAAAGCTCCTTCTGTAGCTGAGATAAATCCTTCTAAAGCTCTTTTTGAATCTGCTTTAGTTAATCCTGAGTTGTTTGCAATTGCATCTACTAATTCTGATTTATTCATTTTTTTGTTTTTTTAATTTGGTTAAACAATTTTTATTTGAAACGAATATATATTAAAATCCTTTACTGTCAAGTGTTTCGAGCTAAAATACCCGCGTTTTGTTAATAAAATAGGCGTATTGTTAATAACCACAGTAAAAAACGTCCTTTTTTAGGCTGATTTCCCTGCTATCCCTTGCCCAGGTGCCATTCCAGGATATTGAAGCCTGATAAAAAGTCTTTCGTTTGCATTCGTTTTTTTCCTTCGAGCTGAAGTTCGTTAATAATAATCCAGCCGTCATTTGTCCCAAATTTCAATTTATGGTCCGAAATGGTTATTAAATGGCTATTGTTTTTATTATCAATCTCTTTATCTACATTGAATATTTTTAATGATTTTGACTGGTCTTCTTTTTCAATAACTGTAAAAGCAGTTGGGTATGGTGATAAACCTCTTATTTTATTAAACAAATTAGTGGTGTTGTCATTCCAGTCAAGTTTACAATCGGCTTTAAATATTTTTGGTGCATGAATAATTCCGGTTTCAGGCTGAGCTTTGGTTTGAATATTTTGATCAAAAATATTATGAATTGTTTTAGCTAATAAGTTCGCTCCTAAAACCATCAGCTTATCATGAATTGTTCCTGCAGTATCATTATCATTAATCTGAAGTGAAGCATTGTCGATTATTAACCCGGTATCAATTTCCTTTTCAATAAAAAAAGTGGTCACACCCGTTTCCTTTTCGCCGTTTATAACTGCCCAGTTAATAGGAGCTGCTCCTCTGTATTTAGGTAAAAGTGATCCGTGAAGATTAATGGTGCCAAATTTAGGGAGACTCCAGACTACTTCAGGCAGCATTCGAAAAGCAACCACTACAAACAAATCGGCATTATAGTCTTTGAGCTGTTCGATAAAGTCAGGGTTTTTGAGTTTTTCAGGTTGTAAAACCGGAATGTTGTTTTCCTCGGCATAAACCTTAACAGCTGATGACCGTATCTTTTGACCTCTTCCTGATGGCCGGTCGGGAGCTGTCACCACTGCAGCAACATCAATATTATTGTGAAGAATTTCTTTCAGGGAAGCTACGGCAAAATCCGGAGTCCCCATAAAAATGATTTTATGACTCATTGATTGTGATCTTATGTTTTTGATTAAAGTAATACAGGTAACCGATCGATAAAATACCGATTATCCCAAAGTATAAATATTCTATTGCCCATACCTCAAAAATATCCCATTGCCATACTACTATTATATAATAGGATGTAATAAGGTATATGAGAATAGATATAAATTCAATTATTAAGGTGTGTATTGTTTTTCCAATAGCTGATACACTATTATAAAATACGACTACGATTGAGAATAATAACATGGAGCCAAATATCAACTGGAGAATGGAAGCAGATTTTGCAATAACATCCGGCCGGTCGGTGATGATGTTGACCATTAATTCAGGATAAAATAATGCGCCATGAAATATTAGGCTGTAAAACAATATACTTAAGAATAATAATTTTTTTTGAGCATCCCGGATACTGTCCATTTCATTTCGTCCATGGAAATAGGCCACATATGTTCTGGTAGATGAGGCAAAACCAAATATAGGTATGAATGAAATAAAGAATAGATTTCTTACTACATGTGATACTTCAAGGTCAAAGGCATTGCGTTGTTCAATAAATGAAAAAAATACAAACCATGTAGCAATGGAAAGGAAACCACTTAACATCAGTGGCCAGCTTAATTTTAAAAGTAGTTTGGATTTATAAGTAATGATTTTCCTGCCCAGGTCAAGTCCGAATGTTTTGAGTGAAGTGCTGTTTAATAAAAATAATACTAAAAACAATAATGTAACGCCTTCTGCAATTGTAGAAGCAAGTGCAGCTCCCGCTATTCCCATTTCCGGCAGACCAAAATTTCCGAAAATTAAGCCAAAATCTAAAAAAATGTTCGTCAATGCCAATAATAAGGTAGAGACAATAATAATCCTGGTTTTACCAATACCTATAAAATAAGCCATTATAGATACCTGAAACCCTGCAAAAAATAATCCCCAAATCCTGTAATCCAAAAAGAGTTTCATATCGGATTCTATTGCCGGGTCCATTACCATCTTGTCCAAAAGGTTATTTTGTACAATTAGCATTAGGGTAATAAGTACGGTTGAAATGACAAATTGCAGGAAAAATGAGTTATTTAATGTATGGTTAATTGACCTTATATTTTGCTGACCGAATTCTTTAGCGATTTGGATCTGACTACCGTCACCAAGTCCACGGTTCAGCATAAAAAAAACCAGGTAAAACAATCCGGCATTATTGGCTGCATCAAAGGCTGTTGTCCCTAATTTATTAACCAAAATAGCATCTGTTATCATGACAATGTTCTGAATAAATGTGCCCAACATAATAGGAACGGTAATTTTAACGATACTTAATTTGTCAAGTTTTAACATTTTATCAAATTAACTGTGTATTTTTATAGGAACTTACAGTCGTCCAAAATTATTATTAATGTTTAAATCAAAGGGTCTGCTCCTTATTTTATTTTTATCCCCTGCGTTTCTTTTTGGAAAAGGGGAAGGGCTTAACCTTCTTGACTCGGTTTATCAGTATCGTTTTATTGATAGTGAAAAGATGACGGTTTTCTTAGAAGAAGCCTATCAGCAAAATTTGAAAGCGGACGATAGTTATACCTGGGGTAGATATTATTATGAAAAAGGATATAATTTTATTCTTGTTAATCAACCGGATAGTGCCTTAAGTGATTTTGAGCGGAGTGCAGATTACCTGCTACAGTATCGTGATTCTCTTTTGTACCTGAAAGTAAATCATTCTATAGCTAATGCACTTTTTGCTAAGGGAGAATATAATCTTTCGTTAAGTAAGTACCTGGAAACACTTTATTATATCAGAGGAGACCTTAAGCAGGAATTAAGACAATTTGACGACTTTAAAAGAATTGAAGGGTATTGCCTGAAAAATATCGGAGTAGTGGAGTACGTGGTATTTGCTGAACAGAAAGCTATAGAATACTACAAGCAATCTGCTGTAATTTTTGAAGAAATAAATGACTTTAGATTACTTAAGTACGCTTACATGAGTATAGCTGGTTGCTATCTGGAACAGAACGATCTCAAACAATGTAACTTATATTTATCAAAAGCCAAAACCATTCCTGATCAGTATTCTGATGAAGTTGAATTAGGTGATTTTCTTTTGACCTACGGTTATTATCACTTAAAATCTGACAATATTGATTCGGCCCAGTTTTATTTTAAACAATGTGAATCTATCTATACTAAATACGAAGATGACTTTGGTATTGCTGTTATAACAATGTATTTAGCTGAAATTGAAAGTAAATTAGGTAATTATAGTAATGCCTATCAATTATTGAATAGTGCCTATAATTATTTAAAAGAGAATGATGAGAGTAGGATTTTACTAAAGGCACAATTGTTAATGGCTGATGTAAGCAGAAAACTAAATAAGCATCAGGAAGCTTACGATATTCTGAAGGAAGCCATGGAGACCCAAAAAGAGATCCTTAAAAATGCAGAGTTGTTTTTTTCCTATGAAATTGAGAATAAAGTAAAATTCAATCAGGACCAATACAATGATAGCTTGAAAACAATATCAAATGAGTTCATGATTGAACGTTATAAGGTGGAATTAACCGAAAAATCACGTTACAACATATTTTTATGGATAGCTGTTGTGTTTTTTGTGATACTAACCCCTTTTCTGACAATGATTCTGGCCAGAAATAAAAGGATTAATAAAGCCTTAAATGAATCACTTAATGAAAAGCAGGTACTTTTTCAGGAAGTTCACCACCGGGTTAAAAATAACTTTCAGATTATTTCCAGTCTCATGAACCTTCAAATGTTAAACTCAAATGATAAAAAACTGGATGGTTTGTTAAAGGAGACACAGCAACGCATCATGTCTATGTCTTTTGTTCATGAGCTACTCTACAAAAGCAATAAGTTTAATGAAATTAATATGCGGAATTATATTGATGAGCTGGTGCCTTCAATCATTAATTCAGTTTCCAGTTCTGAAGTTAACATTCAATTCAAAGTAGATACAAATCAGATTTTGTTAAACCTTAATCAGGCTATTCCAATTGGCTTAATATTAAATGAAACCATTACTAACTCGGTTAAATATGCTTTTGTTGGAAGAAAAGAAGGAACTATTGAGGTTGAAATGACCGATTCGGGTAATACAGGCATTGTTTTAAAGATTAAGGATAATGGGGTGGGGATTGATACTGAAAAGGCGCTAAGTAAAAAATCGCTCGGACTTGAATTGATCGAAGTTTTGGTTGAACAGTTAGATGGCGAAAAAGTAATCAGAAGTAGTGATAAAGGGACTGAGTTCGAAATCAGATTTTAAAAATCAATATCAAGATTAAACATTTTCCTGAATTTATTCAGGGAGTCATTTTCTTTAGTCAGTTTTTCAAATACAGCTTTATTGTCCACAAAGCTTGCTTTGGTTTGTTCAATGACATTATACTTTAATGAAATAGCAGAGTTCTTTAAAGTATGACGTAAAAAACCTAATAACTCTGGTTTTTCTTTGTCAAGGTCAGTTACTTGTTGCGAATTCTTAATGTCAATGGTAATAGAATAGTCGGAGGCCAGTTTTGGTGAAGCACCATTGAGGGTAGAGAAGAGATTGTTTTTCTTTTCCCGTTTTACTTTTAAAGCATAAGTCTTCCAGGCGTGCTCAAGCTGCTCAAAGGTAAACTGTTCGCTCATTTCGGTTCCCGATCCTGAAGCGTTTTCAGTTTGTTCCGATTGTTTTTTTGGTGGAGAAAGAATACTCTTTATACCAACATTAGCCGACTGGAATTTGCCAGTTGGTTTTGATAGTTTTTGTCTTTCTTTTCTGGGATTAGCAGCATAAGAGGTTTGAGGATTACTTTCTTTTACCTCTTGTTTGGAATTGGTTTTGTTTTCCTGTTGCCCGGGAAATGAGATAATTTCAATATCCCTAAAACTGACTAGACTTTTTTTTTTTCGATATTCGATTTAATCGAAGAAAATTTCATTAATGCCACTTCAACATGGAGTCGCTTGTTTTTGCTCGACTTGAAATGAAATTCGGTATCTTTTAGTAAATCTAAAGCCAGTAAAATAAACTGCACATCACAATTTTGTGATTGTGCCATATATTTATCCTTAATATCAGCAGGAACTTCCAGTAGTTTTACTGATGATTCATTTTTACAAACCAATAAGTTTCTCAAATGTTCTGCCAGTCCAATGATAAACTGAGACCCGTCAAACCCTTTTTCCAGGATATCGTTGTATAAAATAAGGTTAGCATTGATATCCGATTGCATGGCATGATCTACTACCTTAAAGTAATAGTCATAATCCAAAACATTCAGGTTTTCTATCACTGCATCATAGGTGATATTTCCACCACTAAACGATACAATCTGGTCGAAAATAGACAAGGCGTCACGAAGGGCACCATCAGCTTTTTGACCAATAATGTGTAATGCTTTATCCTCCGATTTTACACCTTCTTTTCCTCCAATTGTTTTCAGGTGGTCAACTATATCTTCAACCTTTATTCTGTGAAAATCAAATATTTGACACCTGGACAGGATTGTTGGTAATATTTTATGCTTTTCAGTAGTAGCCAGGATAAAAATGGCATGTTCAGGTGGCTCTTCAAGTGTTTTCAAAAAAGCATTAAAGGCAGCCTGAGAAAGCATGTGAACCTCATCAATGATGAATACTTTATACTCTCCAACCTGGGGTGCTATTCTTACCTGGTCAATTAAATTTCGTATATCTTCAACCGAGTTGTTAGAAGCAGCATCTAATTCCAGAATATTAAAGGAATGTCCTTCATTGAATGAAGTACAGGATTCACAGTTATTACAAGGCTCAATCTTATCGTCAAGATTAAAGCAGTTTAACGTTTTGGCTAAAATTCTTGCAGTGGTGGTTTTACCCACTCCCCTTGATCCGCAAAACAAAAAAGCCTGAGCTAAATGGTCTTTCGATATTGCATTTTTCAGAGTAGTGGTAATAGCCTCCTGCCCAACGACAGTATTGAAGGTTTGGGGTCTGTACTTTCTGGCTGATACAACGAAATGACTCATAACTTTTCAGTGTACAAATATAATTTTTCTAAATGTAACTGGTTTAAATTTTTTCTAAATAATACAAATTGTTGATAAGTATTGTACTTTCGTAAATTAATGCTCGTTTTGATACGGCGTTTTGAAGCAAAGATTACTCAGGTAGTGCATTTTTAGCAATAAAAAGCCTTATAAGTATCGCCTTTCGGAATAAAACATTATCTTTGCACTCAATTTTAAAACTAAATCATATGAATAGGTACGAAACTGTTTTCATTTTAACTCCCGTTTTGTCTGAGGAACAGGCAAAGGAAGCAGTAAAGGTCTTTGAAGATTACATCACTAAAAATGGTGGTGATATCAAGCACAAAGAATTCTGGGGTATGAAAAAAATGGCATACCCAATCCAAAAGAAGACGACTGGATTTTATAATTTAATTGAATTTGAAGCTGATGGTGAATTGATCCGTAAGTTAGAAATCGAATACAAGCGTGATGAGCGTATCATGAGATTTTTAACAGTAAGTATGGATAAACACCATATTGCATTTGCTGAAAAAACAAGAAGTCAGGCTACTGCTTAAATTATTAACTTATTAAATTAAAAAAATCATGGCATCAGATATTAGATATTTAAATCCTATCAGTATTGAAATCAAAAAAGAGAAATACTGTAGGTTTAAGAAAAGTGGAATTAAGTATGTTGATTATAAAAATCCTGATTACTTAATCAAATTTATAAATGAGCAAGGTAAGATTTTACCAAGAAGATTAACCGGTACTTCTCAAAAATACCAAAAGAAGGTTAATAAGGCGGTAAAAAGAGCCAGACACCTGGCAATTTTACCTTACGTAGCGGATATGATGAAATAATCAGTCCCCAATTATTAAATTTATTAAAAAGACTTATCATGGAAGTTATACTTAAGAAAAACGTAGATAAACTGGGATATAAAGATGAGGTTGTAACTGTAAAAGATGGTTATGGAAGAAACTTTTTAATTCCTCAGGGATATGCTAAATTAGCTACTGCTTCAGAGAAAAAAGCACATGCTGAAGTAATGAAGCAAAAATCTCATAAAGAATCAAAAATTAAGGAGGATGCTAGCGCATTAGCTGCTAAATTAGAAAACCTTGTGGTAAAAATTGCTGCTAAGGTTGGTGAGAACGGAAAAATTTTCGGTTCTGTAAACTCTGTATTGATTTCTGAAGCATTGAAAAAAGAAGGTGTTGATATCGATAGAAAATCGATTAAAATTAAAGATGAGCCAATCAGAGAGGTTGGAACTTATCAGGCGTCTGCTAATTTGCATAAAGAAGTAAAACAAGACTTTTCATTTGAAGTTGTAGGAGAGTAATCCTGACTTTAAAAAAGCATACTAAGCCCTTTGAGATTTCTCAAAGGGCTTTTTGTTTTTAGTACTATTACTAAAGCAATAAACTGGGAAATATACATTCAGCTTAGGTCCCCGGTAAAATACTTATCTTTGAAATACCTGATCTAATAATGACTTAAAACACTATTGATTCTGTTTAACATTAAGGTATCTGTAAATGAAAAAAACTATTCTCCTCTTAGTATTATTTTTGAGTTTAGGGCAATATTCGTATAGTCAGAATGGTGAACGGCTAGAGAAAACAGGGCTATATATGGGAATTAACTTTGGAACCTGGTTTCCTGACGGTCAAAATAAAGTTTTAGGGAATCCCCTGATTTTTGGACCTTATGCTGATTTTATGGGAGAAGATAGAGGTTTTGGTCTGAGTTTTGACCTGATCGGTATTCCAAAAGTAAAAACTACCGAACCAATTTACATTAAGTATGGTGATAGCCTTTTAGTACGGAATGGGTATTTTGGAGCGGAATTGATGCTCAATTTTTATCAGGAAATTTTAGAGACAAAAAGATTTGTTTTCAGAGGTATTTGTGGTTTGGGGTACGGTGAACTATCTTATTATAATCCTGATCAATATACAAACATCAATAAAAAAAGTATGGTTTTATCGCCTGGGGTTGATATCCGGTACTTTTTGTTTAAAAGAGTGTTTGTACGGACTCAGCTTCAGTATAGCATTGCAAATTATAAATTAAGGGATAATATCAGTACAAGTTTTAAGGGTAACTATTTAACTGTGAGATTTTCTGTGGGCGGGTTGACATCTTAGTTTAGAGAAACAGATGCAAACTTATTCATTCACTGATAATTTCCGGTTTTCTGCTGAACTATGATAAAACAAGAAAATAGAACGCCAAAACTGATCTGGAGAAATATCCTGAAGGTTATTATGAGTACCGTTTTTAATAACTACCATTTTTTTAGGACCTGAGTACTTTTTGAATATTGCTTTTCCCATTGCTACAGGAATGACCTGATCGCGATCACCATGAATAATCAATAGTTTTGAAGTAATGTTTTCAATTTTTTGTATAGAATTAAAGGATTGTCCTGCAAATATTTTTAGGTGGCTTTTACCCATAGCCACAGCCATTTCCTTGCCAGAAGTCAGTGGGGTAATTACGATAACACCATGTAAGCTAAGGTATTGCGAAACGTGAATGGCTACGGTAGACCCCAATGACCGTCCAAACAGTGTGACGTCCTTTTCATCATATCCCAGCGTATTAATGGCGTATTGAATTGCAGCTTCTCCATCCTTGTATATACCTTTTTCACTAGGTTTTCCTGTGCTTTTAGAGTAGCCTCTGTAACTGACAAGCAAAACATCCTGACGCATATTAAAAATACGCTCCACCCAGTTAATGCGATCATATAGGTTTCCGGCATTGCCATGGAAATAAATTGTCAATGTGTTTTCTGAATTTAACTTATCATGTTTATATAATAAGGCTTCCAGTTCTTCTCCATCTTTGGTTCTGATTCTTTTTCTGGTAACATAGTGTGGAAAATTCACCGGATCTTTACCTGTAAAATTGTCAGGAAAAAAGGTAAACCTGTTTCTGATATATGAACCTATGAATGCCAGCATTAAATCGAGTTTAGAAAGTGTTAACAGTTTGCGGTACCATAAGTGAAGCTAAAGAAAATCAGTTCACTAGGGTGAAAATTGTTTCTATAATTTACGAAAAAAACTGAAGGTAGTCAAGTAATTAATACGATAATTGGCAACTATTTTTGTTTGAGATAGATATTATTAATTGTACTATCAGGATAATGCCATATTTTATCATCAATACATACCAGTGTATTAATGTATTTATAAGTCTCAAACAAGGTTTGTATTGTTCTGATTTTCTGAGGTTCATCTTCTGGTTTAGTATTAAAGTCTTTGTCAAATTTTAAAACATTACCATCAAGAATGAGGTTGTTTTTGTAAGCAATACCCGGTATGGCCGGGCTCGTAATATTCAATGGAACAAAACGATTGGCATTAAACTGCCTGCTGGTATCCAGTCCTGTTCCCACCCAATGTTTCGATTCCGGAAAGGACAAATGGTAATTATCTTTCAAAAGGGCAATAAGAGAAGGAAGTATGTCAATGTGAGAGCAAAGCCCCTTGAATTCAATATTGCGTTCTTTTAAAAGGGGAGAATAGATTAAAAGCGGCACATGATAATACTCGAAAGCATGGTCACAAATATGTAAACCAATGGCATGATCACCGGTAATCACAAATATGGTGTTTTTAAATCGGGGATCAGATTGTATTTTCTTAAAGTATTCTCTTAAAGCATCATCTGCAAATAATATTGATCCAACCACTCTGTGTTTGATTTTCTTTAAAATTTCATTGGGCGGTAAATCCATTCCTTTGAGTCTTTCCTGAACATATTTATAGTCAAAATAACGGTCTTCAGAAAGGTTAAACGGACTGTGCATACTAAGTGTCTGGTATATGTTTAAATAAGGTTTGATAGTGTCATAAGTCTTTATATAATCCAGTGATTGGTTGTATAAATCTTTATCACCATAACCCCAAACCATTCTTTTTTCGGTTCTGACTGGTTTTATATACTTTGAAGTATCAAAATTTTCATCTGATACCAGGTGGTCAACACCATTTGCGGTGATAAAGTAACCCATTTTATCAAAGTTTTTCCAACCACCATAAAAATAGTTGGTTTCGTAACCATTGTATTTCAGTAGTTGAATCAAACTGGTATGTGTCGGGTACCTTTTATTAAATAAACCGGTATGATTCATATTGATGAAGCCTCTTTCGGATGACCCAAAAGGTAAAGACCCTAAAATATTAGGTAAAGCTCCAAATGATCGCTGAACGTTTGAAAGGAATTTGGTCCATAGCAGCCCCTGAGAAGCCAGACTATCCAAAAAAGGGGTCAGGCTGCCTCCAATTGTATTGTCAGGCCCTGAATAGGACATAGACAGACTTTCCGAGATGATTAATACAATATTGGGGGCTGAATCGGATTGTTGGAAAAAGGGACCAAGAACATTTTGGTAGGGCTCGTCATGAATCAAAGGGTAGTCGGAATCTGTAAAATTAAAATGATTAAACAGATTGTGAAAGTGTTTGCTTTGTATTCTGGCATCTGCAAGGTTAATATTATTATTACCGATATTATTAAAATAACTCCGGACGAAAAAAACAATCTTCGAATTCCCTAACTGATACTCATACTTTGATTTAAAGTGATTTTGACTTTTATAGGTGTGATTTAGGGTGGAAACCCCAATGATCAGGATACTGGTGAAAATACAAATTGTAATAATTTGGTAACGCCGTTTGAATTTGGCTCCTTTACCCGATAAATAAAACAATAGTCCGGAGCAAATGAGTACAGAAATTACTCCAACCCAAAAAGGGGTTCTGTTTGTTGTTACTTCGTTTGACACAATGCTAACGATTTCCTCAAGTGAAAATTCTAATAAAACACTGGTCAGTAATGCATTGTTTGTTAAAAAGAATTGCGTAAATGTCAGATTAAGCAGGATAAGAAAAAATGCTAAGATTCTGGCTGTTATTTTAGCTGTTCTTAAATGTAAGAGGCTAAGAAGTGCCAGGGGAATTACCGTAATGGCAGCATAAATAAGAACAGAAATGGTGTCGTACTTAACACTTCTTGACAAAAACAATCCTGAAGAGATTTTAATATCAAGTTGATTTTCGATATAAATAAACTCCAGTGACCTGATAACTAAGAACAGTACTATCAGGGAAAAGGTTAACAGGCCATAATCAGTAAGAAAGAGAACGAATTTATTGAGGAGGTTTTGCCTGCGTATCATTAACTGAAGATTAAATAATCGTTAAATATACTCAATTAGCCTTATTTTAAAAGTCCAGCTTCTAAATGATTATGTAGGAAGTAAAATGTATGGAAATAAAACTACCGTCTGATTTGACTGGCATTTTCCTTTAATTTTTCAGCTATTTTATCCTGACCAACAATATTGAAGGCTTTTTCGATAGCTTTGAGCGCTTTTAAAGCATCTCTATACTTTAAAAATTCGTAGAGCAACATTTTTTCTTTAAGGTCATTGGTTAAAACAATATCATAGGTCATTGAACGGGAAACTCCCCGGTCTCCCAGTATATACCTTTGGTTGGTTTTTGAGCGCTCAATAGATAGTACTAATTTTACAGCTTCGATTTTACCTAATGGTTTCCAGTCGCCCAATTTGTAATTCAGGATACCGGCATACCTTTTACAGCTTTTCTTTTCAATATCAATGAGAATACCGTTGGTAGTGGTAAATAGTGCCATACTAATGAGTAAAACGGGTAAGCCGATCAGAAAATGAACGAAAAACAGGCCAATTGATATGATGACACCAAACACGCCATGAACCAAAAAATTGTTTGTATTACCTTCGTTTATGTCAATCATTATCAAAAACTTATAGCAAAATTAGTCCAAAAATAAATATTAGTCCACCTAATAGCATCAAAATTAAGGTATAAGGTAATATTTCCTTCGCTTTTAATCCTGTAATTCCCAGTAGAGGTAAGGCCCAGAAAGGTTGTAACATATTGGTGAGTTGGTCACCATAAGCAATAGCCATAATACTTTTTTGAAGAGATAGTCCCATCTGGTTAGCGGCTTCTAAAATCACCGGCCCCTGAACCGCCCATTGCCCGCCACCGCTGGGTACAAAAATGTTTACTATTCCGGCACTGATAAAGGTGTTAACTGAAAACGTGGAGGCAGAAGAAATTTCAACAAAAAAGTCGGACATAATAACCATTAAACCACTGTATTTCATAATGCCAAGAATACCAAAATAGAAAGGAAATTGAATGAGTATTCCGGAAGCACTTCCAATAGCACTATCAAGAGCCTGCAAAAATTTATAAATGCTTTGGTGACATAAAAAAGCGAGCCCGAGCAAGCTCAGGTTAATAAAGTCAGGAGTTAATACTTTTAAAGAGACGTGCTCCGGTTTAATAAAAGCAAGGTAAATGATATACAAAACAATTGCACTACCAATTATAGCACTAAAAAGACGGTAATGGTCTATTTTTTCTGCACCAATTAACTGAGGTGGTTTGGCTGATTGATGAGTGCGTTCTGTAATTGAAACCGGTCCTGATTTAACTTTTTTACCCAGATAGTACATTGCCAGAGGTAAACCTAATAAAAGGATGATGGAAACAATAATATTCATAGAGGAGAACACGGTTTCACTCAAAGGAATGTGATCCACTCCAAGATTGGAATGAGGTAAAAGCTTCTCCAGGCTACCTTTTTCAGCCGCTTTGATTGGTGCAGAACCTGATAGCCCGCCGTGCCATACCATCAGGCCGGAATAGCCTGCAGCTCCAATTAATCCATAGTTTAACGGGTATTCTTTTTCTGAAGCAAATTCAGCTACTTTTCTGGCAAAAACGGCCCCGAATATTAACCCTAACCCCCAGTTGATTAAGCTGACCATAAGCGTGAGCAAAGTAACAATAAAGGCTGCTCTGGCTGTAGATGTGCAGTATCTGGTCAGTTGGTTGATCAGGATTTTGAAAGGGCTGCTTAATGCGAGAATATAACCCAGGACCAACATTAACATCATTTGAACCAAAAAAGGGAGTTGCCAGCTTCTTTGCCATGATCCGTTTTTTAAATCATTACCCCAAATACCATGTTTCCAATAATCAACCAATTCAAGAAAATAGGAACCGGTTGTCTGGTTATTAGTATTTGTAAAAATGAGGGCTAAAAAAAGTGTAAAAACCGAAAGTAGGATAGCTATTGAAAGTGGAGAGGGAAGGAGTGCCCGGAAACCTGTAATGAATTTTTCGGAAAATGATGCCATTCTTCAAATTTGTGTGATGAATATACTTAAAATAAATTGAACGGAAATCAACAGGACTATATCGGATAATTCAATAGTTTGATTATTAGAGATTACTTATGTGAAGAGATTTTTCCTGTTTCTATTAAAGGTGTTCCAACAGGTTTTCTTTGATTACCAATAATACCAATCCAATTCGGTTTTTAACCTCAAGTTTATGAAATACGGCATCTCTATAGCCATCAATTGTTTTTGGGCTGACGCACATTTCTGAGGCTATTTCTTTATAGGTTTTGTCAGTACAGGCCCATTTTACAAACTCTTTTTCCCTGCCCGATAATTCTTCAATTCTATTGTCTTTGCTTTTATTCAGATTGTTGACTAAGGCACTTGATACAAGATGTGATGAGTACATACCGGTTTCAACCACTTCATAAATGGCCTTTTCCAGTATGTTAGGCTGACAACTTTTTAGCAGGTATCCACAGGCTCCGCTACTAATCATTTTTATAATGGAATCTTCATTATTATCCATTGTGAGTGCAACGACTTTTAAAGTGGGAAAATGAGTTTGAACAAATTTCATAGTTTGAAATCCGTCCATAACCGGCATACTAATGTCTAATAATATTAAATCGGGTCTGAAACTACTATTATTACTGAGGTATTTAGTAAAATCTTTACCGTTTTTAAATGTTTTTGAAACGGTTATATCCTCAAAATTATTAACCAACCCCTCCAGGGACTGACTAAATAAAATGTGATCATCAACTATAACAATTTCAATCATTACTTTTTTGTTCTGTAATTAATAACTAGGCTAGTGCCTTTCCCAATATCTGATGATAAATCAAAGTCGGCATCAATAAGCTTAATTCTGTTCATAATATTGGTCAGACCAATACCATAATTATCGGTGTTTTTGGTGTCAAATCCTTTACCATTATCTTTCAAAGTTAAGCTAAGTTTGTCATTTTCATATTCAATCTCAACATAAATATTTTTAGCCTCAGAATGTTTAATTGTATTGTTCAGAAACTCTTGAAAAATTCTGAAAAGAATCAGTTGAACTTTATCATTAAGCTGAAATTCCTGACCTTTAATATCGAAGTTGGCAATAATGTATCCCAGATCTTCCAGGCGTTTTAATTCATTTTTAATGCTGTCCTGAAATTTAATTTTCTTCAAATAATCTTCATTCAGGGTATGGGACAGGGCTCTTACTTCCTGAATGGTTTTTTCATTCACTTCCAGTGCCGAATCCAATAATTCCTTATTCTTGGCATTCAGTTCCGGCCCCATTTGATGCAGTTGAATGTTTAGTACAGATAAAAGCTGACCAATATTGTCATGAAGAATCCACGAGACATTTTTTAACGTTTGTTCCTGTACTTCTTCTTTTGCCAGCATTATTTCTTCCTTAAATTTATTCTCACTTTCTTGTTTATCAATAATAAACTGGGTCTTTTTCTTCATAATGAAGAATAAAAATATAACTAAAGTAACCGATAACGTTAGCAGTGTTATTGATGCTACAATAATGATGAATTTAATTTCTTCCTGCTGCATAAAAATCCGGTAATGAATAAGGAGTACATGATGTAATTTAAAATATATATGAGTATTTCAACAGAATCGAAATTAGTATCAAACTTTATATTGACTGCGGTAAAAACCGGCATACTTCCCACATAGAATACAAACAGACCTAAACTCATCCAAAACCATAGATAGGATGTGATATTAACAATTTTGTCTGTTTTTAAAACGTGAGAGAAGAATATAATGATACCCACTGTCAACAGTATTCCTCCAAGGAAAAAGTTAAAGGTATTAAACCGGTTATGAAATCCAAACAAAAATAAGCTGACCACTCCGAAAATGATAAAACCAATGATGAAGTTTAAAAAAGTTTGTTTTGTTTTTTCTTTGGAGATGAGTTTTCTATAGATATTCAGATAAACCGGAATTTGTACAAGAATACTAATATTGTACAGCCAGTTGGTAGTAAAATCAAGACTCCTCAAAACCCAACCCAGTGTATCTGAAAGGACAAAAAACAGTAGCAAGTAGAACAGTGCCCGCATTGGGGTACGAAAATACTTGTCACGGTTTAAATATCCTATTATACCTGTAATGGCAATGTAAAAAAGAATCCCTATTCCAAAGTAGTCTAACATCTATTGTTGTGCTTGCTCTATAAATTCTGCTGAATGACAGCAACCTGACATATCCAGCTTAGTTCTTTGACCAGTAACATTCTCATGTTCTCCTTCCTCGGTTGCTCCTCCGTCACCCGGAGCGCTAACCTGGGCTTTATTTACAGAGTTTATATTTCCGTTTTTAAAAGTTGGACGCAAATAAATAGCTCTATAGATTTTATTATCTTTTTCAGGGTGTGGCGGGTAGGCTGCAATTACAAATTGTATACTGTCAAGCGACAATTGTTTTTTGTCTGCTATATCCTTCAGATAAATCAAATATTCTTCCATTTCTTCGAATGTATAGCCAAATACCAGCCTGTCATCATCAGGAATATCATTAGCAGTTCTGTTCTGAAGGTATTGATCCATTTGTTCAGCTGTAGCATCCGATATTAATTTCTTAGGTACTTTGACCGGTTCGGTACAGGCTGTAAAAATCAGCGGACAAATGAAAATGGGGATTAGAAAATTTAAAAATGACTTTTTCATTGTGGTTTTCTTAATGATTAATATGTCAAAGGTATGGACATGATTTTGGTCAAAAAAGGGTGTTTTTCCCCTTTTTTATGCAGAAAAACCCTGTCAAAGATTAAGTGTTTAAAAGTTTGTTTATTAGTGTTTTAACTCTATTTTAGTGTGTTGATTGATAGTAAATTTGTTCCATTGAGTGCGCACTCATCAGGGAGATTACCGAAAATCCCGGACAGAGTAGGTAAGAATTTAATATAAAAAACATGACAGCAAAAAAAATCATTTCTAAAGATGAAGAATTACTGGGCGCAAGGACAAATTTTAGTTCCTTTTTAGCAACAGGAAAATCATTTACAGAACTTAAAACGAAAACGGCATTAAAGTTTTACAAACAAAAACTAAATACTGCCTTTGAAAGCATTGGTTGTGTTGGGTACAATCCAAGGTTGGAAGAACTGACAGCAACAATTAATATAAAAAGACCGACGGGCTACAGTGGTAAATTATGTAGTGAGGGTTCATATGAATATGTAAGGTTTTACCTTGACTATGGAAGTGGATGGCAGGACGTAGGTTTTGTAGGATTAAATGTACACGATATCCCTACAGAAAAAGATTGTGACAGTAAATTGGAAAAACCATTGGTTTACGCAGTACGACTTAAAATTTCGCCAAAAGAATTAATTTGTACTAAGCCCAATTTACCAAAGGTTAAGGCGGTGTTGACCTGGAATACTATTCCAGCTCCAAATGATCCGAATTTAACATCAGGTACTTATGTTTGGGGAGATGTAAAGGAAGAATACATACAGATAAAATCTAAGCCTGTGTTTTCCAAAATTCCGGATTTTGATTTCGGGCCTTTATTTGAAAAATTGGTACTTAACCCTAATCTTAGTCTTAAAAACCTGGGAGACATTGATCCTGTTTATGATAAACTGGCAGCCAAAGCTAAAAATACATTAACAGATAATAAAGCTGATTTTAGTGAATTGGCAGAATTATACAATAAAAAAGAATCCAAAGTTGAGGCACCAAGATTTGCAGCTAAACTACTGTCTGAATTAACTGAAACCAAGAGCAAATCAGTAATTGATAACATTCAGAATTTGTTTGAGTTTAATAACCTTTCTTTAGTGGAAAGTCTGGCTGGTTTTCAGAAATTAAAATGCAATACAAATTATGAGGAGTTATTTTGTGCAGGTTTAGATTATCACAAAGAAGCATTAGTTGGTACCTTGAAGATTAAAAGGCCTTATGGTTATAACGGAGACCTTTGTAAAAAAGGATCTAAAGAATATGTTTCGTTCTGGGTACAGGAGGATGACTCTTGCAAATGGAGAAAATTAGGAACAAGCTCAGTTAATGTGCACGATATTCCAATACCGGTTGATGGTTTGTCATATTCAGTCATTCTGCCTTATGACTTTTCTAAATTTAAACTGGATTGTGAAAAGCCAAGAGTACTTAAATTAAGAGCAGTGCTTTCGTGGAATACGCCACCAAAAGGAATGGATTGTCAAAATTATGGTAATGTTATTGAGTCTTATATCCAGATTCCTCCAAAGGTTAATTGGGATGGAAAATCGCCAAAAATTATCACTTTAGGCGGATTGTCAACTGATTTTATTGATGATGTAACCGGATTATCACTTCCGGGAGCAAAATTTGAGTTTAATCAGGTACCTGTGACCTATAATAACAGTCCATTTGGAGGTGTTATGGTGGTACAGGGAATTTCGGCACCATATGCTGGTCAAAAGTACCGGATTAAAATTACCAATCATAGTAAGGGCGGTTCGTATTACTTAAAAGATCCGTTAGTACTACTGGGATACAACCCGGGAACCGGAACTGTAACACATCCAGTGATTACTCCGGATCCTGTTGATCACTATTACACATATCAGCCATATCACAACAATATTGGCAGTGTTTTAGCCAGATTTTCACCAGGTACAAATGACTTGCTTGAGGTAACCATTGAGATGCAAAATGGGGCAACGGATAGTCAGAAATTCCAAATGGACAGTACAACGCCTGAACTGAATTTGGCTATTGATGATAACGGAGATTGCACGCATTATAATAAAGGAGACATTATTAACGGAACGTTCAGTTTGTCCGACAACTATGTTGGTAACTGGAAACTGTCAACCAATATTTGTAATTGTCTGCCAGGTGCCTCTTTATTAATTGCCAGTGGTACTACGAATCATTCAGGATCATTTACAGTTGACACGAATGTGATGAAAAACTGTGGTGAAATTAGCCTGGTGGTTTACCAGAAGCGGATATATAATAGTGTCCGTGATAATTTACATAATGAAAGGGAAAAAATTGTGTGTATTAATCAATAGATTTTACCACAATAGCGGACAAAAAAAACACCTGTTGGAATCAACAGGTGTTTTTCATTTATAGCTAATATTGTATTTTACATTAACATACCACCACAAACGTTTATGGTTTGGCCTGTAATATAAGCTGACATATCAGAGGCAAGGAAAACAGTTGTATTAGCAACATCTTCCGGCTTTCCACCACGTTTTAAAGGTATTGAATCACGCCATCCCTGAACAACTTTTTCGTCAAGTGCAGC
The DNA here is from genome assembly GCA_965230195.1 of Putridiphycobacter sp. Taxonomy (GTDB): domain Bacteria; phylum Bacteroidota; class Bacteroidia; order Flavobacteriales_D; family Crocinitomicaceae; genus Putridiphycobacter. The sequence continues at coordinate 3,862,726 of OZ245997.1, read as the reverse complement.
TGTCATTTCTGTTTCAATAAATCCAGGTGCAATGGCATTGCATCTGATGCTTCTGGAACCTAACTCCTGGGCAACGGACTTAGTAAACCCAATCATTCCTGCCTTAGAAGCAGCATAATTCCCCTGTCCTGCATTTCCGGATACTCCAACAACTGAACTCATATTAATAATTGAGCCTTGTCTGGCTTTTAGCATTGGTCGTAAAACAGCTTTGGTTAAATTAAATGCTGATTTTAAATTGGTATTCATTACTTCGTCCCAATTTTCTTCAGTCATTCTCATTAATAAATTATCTCTTGTAATTCCGGCGTTATTAACTAAGACATCAATTTTTCCAAAGGCCTCCATAACCTGATCGGCCAGGGCCTGTGCAGAATCAAAGTCAGAAGCATTTGATTTAAACCCTTTAATTGTTCCGCCATTAGCAGACAATTCAGCCTCAAGGGCCTTTGCTTTTTCGTCAGAAGATAAGTACGTAAAGGCAACAGTAGCCCCCTGGTCTATAAAAGATTTTGCGATTTCTTTTCCAATTCCTCTTGAGGCTCCGGTGATAATAGCCACTTTACCGTCTAATAATCCCATAAATTTGTTTTTTATTAAGTGCCAAATATATAAATATTATTGCATAAAAAAAGCTCCTTAACAGGAGCTCTTTTCAGAATGTTTTTATTTAATTTTCAGCAGGTGGCTCAATTAAAATTCTACCACAGTGCTCACAAACTATAATCTTTTTTCTGGCCTGAATATCCAGTTGTCTTTGCGGTGGAATTTCATTGAAACATCCTCCACAAGAATTTCTTTCAATTGAAACAACAGCTAAACCGTTAATGGCATTGCTTCGCAATCTTTCGTAAGCTGTAACTAATCTTGGTTCAATTTCTTTCTTTGCTTTTTCAGATTTTTTAAGTAGTTTTTCTTCGTCTGCTTCAGTCTCATCAATAATGGCTTGAAGTTCCTTTTTCTTGATATCTAAATCAACTTTTCTTTCCTCAAGCTTAGCTGCGGCAACTTCGATTGTTTCTTTTTTAGATTCAATTTTAAATTTAGCTTCTTTAATTTTCTTTTCAGCTAATTCAATTTCAAGCCCCTGGAATTCAATTTCTTTTGATAAAGAATCGTACTCACGGTTGTTACGAACATTTTTTTGTTGCTCGGTATATTTTTTAATGGCTTCCTGAGAATCTGTAATAGAGTTTTTCTTATTAGAAATCTCAGTCTCCAAATCTTTTAATTCTTCTTGTAATTTTTCAACTCTTATCGATAAACCTTCAACTTCACTTTCTAATTCCTCTACTTCTAAAGGCAATTCACCTCTTACAGTTCTGATTTTATCAATCGCAGAATCAATTTCCTGAAGATTATAAAGTGCGTTCAACTTTTCAGTAATTACACTTTCTGTACTTTTTTTAGCCATCTTATATTAAAAATAATTTACGGGATTAGTAATCTTTTCCGTTAAATAGGGTGCAAATGTAGTAAATTTTTTCGATAAAATATCACGAATTAATTCAATTGTGAACTGCTCACTTTCAAAATGACCAATGTCCGCAATTATAATTTGATTTTCCGCGTCGAAAAATTCATGATACTTAAAGTCTCCTGTAATGTAAATATCGGCCTTAACGCCTTTTGCATGAGCTAATAAAAAACTACCGGAACCACCACACCAGGCAACTTTTTTTATTGTATTAGTATGTGGCTTGGTATGTCGGATTATACCACAATTAAACCTGGTTTTAACTAATTCAAGAAAGTCGTTAACAGGCATAGGATCCTCAAGATTACCAAACATTCCGGCACCTTCATCTGTATTAATATTATTGAGTTGAATAATATCGTAAGCAACTGATTCATAAGGATGCACTGCCAACATTTTTTGAACAACTTTATTTCTGTTGTGTATAGTAGTAATTACTTCAATTTTGGTTTCAGGTTCATAATGTCTGGTTTCTTTCTGACCAACAAAAGGCTGAGCTTCACTATTCCCTTTAAATGATCCTGTACCAGTGCTTTCAAAGCTACATTCTGAATAATTACCTATATGACCGGCGCCAGTTTCAAACAAAGCATTAGCCACATCATCTTTATGATTTTTAGGGACAAATACCGTTAGTTTTTCCAGGGTTTGTTTTGTTGGTGCCAAAATTTGTGGGTTTTTAATCCCCAGTATCTCTCCGATTTTTCGGTTGACACCAAATTTATAATTATCAAGGTTAGTATGAATGGCATAAAGCGCAATATTATTTTGTATAGCCTTAATAACTGTTCTTTCAATGTAATTTTTCCCGTTTAACCGCTTAAGTCCTCTAAACACAATTGGGTGATGCGATATAATCAAGTTACACCCCTTGGCAATGGCTTCATCTACGGTATCTTCAATACAATCCAGTGAGATCAGGGCATTGGTTAACTTCCAATTACAGTCTCCGCAAATCAAACCTGAATTATCATACGATTCCTGGCTTCCCAGTGGTGCAAGGGATTCCAGATAGTTAGTGATTTCTTTTATTAACATGATTTCAAAATTACTGAAAAAAATAAATTTTAGACTTTGGAAAATATTTTAGTCTTATTATTGCATGGTGAATGACCTGAAAACTGAAATATTGTTTTTTTTGAACAGGGTAGGATTAAGCTTTGTTTGTGTTTTCTTTTTTTCAGTTTTGCTGTATGGTCAAACTGAAAATCCGGATAGTTTATATCAAAAAGGGACTGAATATCATGCTCAGGATGCTTATGACCATTCTTTAAAATTTTATCTGAAAGCAGCAAATATCTATGATTCCACAGGGAATACTTTTGGGTTAAACAGAACCTATAACTCTATTGGTTTGATTTACTTTGATATTAAGAATTATCAGAAAAGTCAATACTATTACAAAAAATCACTAAAAGGATTGAATGCGCATCCAGATGAAAGATTATTATCTTATGTATTGAATAATTTGGGTATGGTGATGGAGAGTAAGGGGTATCTTGATACAGCAATTTTTTACTATGGCAAATCTTTGGAAATTAAGAAAAAATTGAAAGATTCAATTAGTATATCCAGAACACATAATAATATTGGTGGTGTTTTACTTCTTCAGGGTAAGTATGATGCTTCGTTAAATTCCTATCACAGGTCTTTAAGGTTAAAAAGCATATTAAAAGATTCGTTTGGTCTGGCAACCGTACATACAAATATTGCTAATATTCATGGTTGGAAAAATAATCTCGATTCTGTAGAGTACTATCTTAAAAAAGGTATAAAATACATTCAAGGAAAGGATAGACCTGCAGCATTCCTGCAATTTTATACAAATTATGGCGCTTTGTATTATGAGCTGAAAGATTTTGAAAAAGCTTATTTATATGCCGATTCTGCTATGAAATTCTTAAATAAATCATTTAATGAAAAGTTAACTGTTCAAATTGCAAAGCATCAAACCATTTATGATTTACAGGAAAAAGAGCAGGCTTTAAGATATGAACAGGCAGAAAATGCATTGCTGAAAGAGAAACGATCACGAGAAAGAATTGAAAAATATGTGTTAATAGCAATTATATCAAGTCTTGTTGTGGTTTTGATTTTATTATACATTATACTAAAAAACAGGGCGGGGCAGGTGAAGCAAAACCTCAAATTATTAAATCAGGAAAAAGAACTCAATGCAGTAATCCGGGAAAAAAACAAGCAAAAGGAAATCATTCTTAAAAATGAGATAGAGCTAAAGTCGAAGGAATTGGTAAGTAATTCGGCTCTTGTTCTGCAAAAGCAGGAAATTATTTCGGAGTTAAAATATCAACTCGATCAAATGAGGCAGACTAATAAGGGATTGCCAGATCATTTAATAAAAGAACTGGAGTCTACAGTTAAACTGGATGTAAATCTGGATCAGGAGTGGAAAAGGTTTAAAGTACATTTTGAAAAAGTGCATAGCTCTTTTTTCCGGTCTTTAAAAGATCAATTTCCTAATTTAACAGAAACTGATCTCAGGCATTGTGCCTATATTAAAATCGGTTTGACTACTAAAGAAATTGCAACGCTCCTTAACATTACGCCAGCCAGTGTCCAAAAATCAAGAGTAAGATTAAAAAAGAAGTTAGTATTATCAAAATCGGATGACCTATACCATTTCATAAATTCGTACCTGTCCTAGGTTGTTTAATTGGTTTTTTACATTACATCCCATTTTTATTGATGTTTAAAAGGTGTTGTCCTAGTTTTGTCACACCCTTTAAGGGTCTAAAATCAATGAGATTTCACGAATTTTGTTTAAAACTACTTCATGAAATCAATCTTGTTTATCATAGGAATAATTGTTTCTCTTAGTGCTTCTTCTCAGGGGTATTGGAAAAGAGTGCATGGTAATGGTATTTTAGCTGTCCCTTCACCGGTTGGAACTTATTCACCAACAAATTCACCATTTAGCAGATATGCTGCGGCTTGCATGAAAGATACCAGTGGTTCGTTTTGGTTATATAGCAGCGATGGTTACCATGAATTATGGCGTTATAATCCAGATATTAATGAATGGATGCTGGCCAATGGAAATACAACTGTTCAACTAGCCCCTGTTTATGGAACCCAAGGCGTAGCGGCAGCTGCTAATCAACCTGGTGGTGCAACATTTGGGCATCCATCCTGGGGAGACCATATGGGAAATCTATGGATTTTTGGTCCGGACGGATTAAATGATATGTGGAAGTATAATATTGCTACTGATATGTGGACCTGGGTTAAGGGAACAAATTCCATGGGACCAGCTGTTTTTGGAATTAAAGGTATAGCTTCAGCGGCCACAAACCCTGGAATGTGTAATGAAACAGATTGTCACTGGACAGATTCGAATGGAGAGTTGTGGTTGTATACTGAATTTGATGGAAATTTATGGAAATTTGATCCCATAACTGAAATGTGGACCTGGATGGCTGGAAATGGAGCAGCAAATGCTGCCCCTGTTTATGGTACAATAGATGTTTTTGATGGGGCTAATACACCAGGTGGGTTTTCGGGGTGTCCGGCAGTTGGTACATTATACACTATGTGGATTACTTCAGATGATCATTTATGGATGATGGTAAATCGATCAGATTTTGTAAACGGTGAGGTGGAAATGTGGGAGTATAACCCCAACATTAACGAATGGAGGTGTAGGAGAATAGATGCATTGCCTATTGGGCAACCACAGGTGTATCCGACTGCTTGTGATGATAATGACAGCACTATTTTTCCAATTATCAGAACGGAAATGCGGGCTGAATGGGTAGATAATTGTGATCATTTGTACATGTTTGGTGGGGGAGAGTTTTGTTGGCCTTCTTCAACCTATAATGACTTATGGCGATATGATCCTGCTACTAATAATTATACGTATATTAGAGGGGGAACACTTCCTGTAGTACCTGGTATCCAGGGGGTATTTGATTCGAACAACATGCCTCCAATGGTTTGTGGTTCTCAGGCCTGGCAAAATAAGAATGGTTTCTATTTAATGGGAGGAGATAATGGTATAGGGTTTCCCAGTGATGATCTGTGGCTTTATAGCCCGGACACAGTGGTTGCTGATTTTTCAACAATTATAAATTGCAGTGATGTTACTTTTTCAAATTTGAGTACCACAGGATGTAATTATTTTAAAAGTATAAGTTGGGATTTTGGTGATAATACAACTTCAACACTTGAAAACCCGACTCATGCTTATACATCAAACGGCACATATGAAGTAACATTAATTGTTGAAAATTGTAGTTGGAATATTGACACCATTAAACAAAATATTCAAATCAGTTGTGGTCTGTCAGTTGAGTTAGAAAATGATACCATTTGTACCGGAGACTGTATTGATTTAATAGCAACTACTTCCGAAAATCCGGATTCATTGTCTTTTACCTGGAGTTTTGGTGCAATTGATAATGACACGATTAATGTTTGTCCGGGTACAACCACATCATATACCGTTATGGTTACCAATCAAAACGGTTTTTCTGATTCCGCAACGGCTACCATTGTGGTTTTACCACCTCCTGTGGTAAACCTTGGAAATGATACAACCATTTGTGGAGGAGGGCTTGTATTAGATGCAGGAAATCCCGGTGCTACCTATCAATGGCAGGATGGTTCCGGTTTACAATTTTACAATGTAACTACATCCGGAGACTTTTTTGTAATGGTAGATAATGGCGGGTGTACAGGGAGCGATACAGTCATAATTCAAAACATTGGCCCTCAGGTTAACCTTGGTGCCGATACTTCTCTATGCTCTGTTAATCTGGTTTTGGATGCTGGTAATCCCGCGGCAAGTTACCTGTGGCAGGATCAAAGTACAAACCAGTTATTGGCTGTAACTGATACCGGATTGTACTACGTAGAAGTCACCGATACAAATGGATGTATTACCAGTGATACCATTAATATTGGGGTGGGAACCCTTAATGTTTGGTTAGGAAATGATACGGTATTATGTCATGGTAATTCACTTGTTCTTGATGCCGGAAATATGGGGAGCAATTTTTTATGGAATACAGGAGAGACCAGTCAATCAATAACAGCTAATTCAGCCGGGATTTATAGTGTTTTAGTTGCTGATAACCTTTGCGTTGGAGCAGATTCAATAGAGGTTGATATTGACATTTTAAATGTTTCTTTTAATTATGAAATCCATCAAAATTGTGATTTTTTCAGCTTGAGTTTTGAAAACTTTACAGTTGGACAGAATGTATTAGACTGGCACTGGGATTTTGGGGATAATAATAACTCTACTACTAAATCACCAAATCATATTTATTATAATTCAGGAACGTATCAGGTTAATTTAAGTGCCCAAACCGTGCTGGGGTGTGTTAATGATACAACAGTTCTGATAGATGTTGATGTGTACAAAACTCCGGAAGCAAAATTTTCATTTGTCCCCAAACCACCACAATTAGATGAACCTGTAGAGTTTACAGATGAATCACTTTATGCAACGAGCTGGGAATGGCATTTTGGTAATAGTGGAACTTCAACACAGCAGCATCCTGTACACCAATTTCCTCAGGCTGGTGATTATACCATTAAGTTAATTGTTTCGAATCATAATTGTACAGATACAGCATGGGTTTATATCGGCCTGGAGGAGGAGCTCATTTTTTATGTTCCGAATACGTTTACACCAGATGGTGATCAGTTTAATAATCAATTTCAGCCGGTTTTCACCTCCGGGTATAACCCTTATGATTATCATTTAACCATATTTAACCGTTGGGGAGAAATCATTTTTGAGTCTTTTGACAGTAAAATTGGCTGGGATGGCCATTATCCAAAATGCAATTTGGTTAAGGATGGCGTCTACGTCTGGCAAATTGAATTTGGTAATGTAAACAACGATAAACGACATTTATACAGGGGACATGTGACATTATTACGTTAAACTTTCCTGAAATACCACAAATAGTCAAAAAAGGAAAATTAATATAAATAAACTGGTTACGTAATTTATGATTACTCAATCATTTATACAGATAACATTTTCAGTATAATATGATTCAGAATTATGGTTATTTTCATTATGAGACTAAGCTTTCTCGTTTAACCATAGTTAATGAATAACCCGAAATCATTGAAGATTTTTATATTAATTGCAATGTCATTTCTGATGAGTACTTCTTATGCACAAGAAGTTTGTAATAATGGTATTGATGATGATAATGATGGTTTAATTGATTTAAATGACAGTCTGGATTGTGCCTGTAATTCAGGTTTCCCGGGAATTATTAATTCTCTCTTTCCTAATTCTTCATTTGAAGATACATTATGCTGCCCAAACGACTTTAGTCAGATGGGTTGCTCAGAGTTTTGGGTTCAGGCATCTGAAGCAACCAGCGATTTTTATCATTCTTGTGATTTTTCGGTGCCAAACAATAATTTTATTAGTCCTCCACAATTTCCTATTCCTGATAATGGAGAAGGTTATGTTGGGTTTGTCTGTGGTGCAAATGGAGAAGAACCTTATTTGGAATACGTTGGAACCTGCCTTAATACCCCCTTACTTGCCGGTACGTCATATTCTTTACAGTTTTATACTGCATTGGGTTTTAATCAAACAGCTCAGGACATAGCAATTTTTGGTTCAACTGATTGTGAAGACTTGCCCTGGACCGGTTCCGATTGTCCGGATGGTACTAATTCATGGATGACATTGACAGATCAAACCGTTTTTTATTCACCTGATGGCGCCTGGCAACAAGTTACTTTAACTTTTACACCAACGGTAGATATTTATGCCATTGCCATTGGTGGAAGCTGCGGATTAAGGGAACCAAATACGACAAGTTATTACTATATGGATGGGTTGACTTTACAAACTACTGATAGCTTTAATCCAATTATCAATATTGATCAGGAATCATGTAGTGGTATTGTCGATCTGGTGGCGCAGCAATATGATCCCTCAATTGTTATACAGTGGTATTTAAACGGAGTAGCATTGCCTGGTGAAATTGATGATACCCTGCATACGGTCAACTATGGTGAAGGAATTTATACGCTAGAATTTGATGATGGGTCAAATATTTGTAAACGGTCAAATATATCAATCAATCCGGATCAGTATTTACTTCCGGATTTTGATGATATTATGATTGAAACCGGATGTGCTGATTCAAGTCAAAATGTGATAACACTTCAGAATATTTATGGTGGTGATACCGTCTATTACGTCGACCTTATACAAACTCCCGGTAATTACAACAATAGTCAGGAGGCAGGACAAAATGATACTTTGGTCTTTGATGGCCTTGACACCGGATTTTATCAGGTTCAAATCAGTAATACCAAGGGGTGTGCAATTGATACCATAATTGAAATTGTTGAGGATATTAACCCTGGTTTAGCTACCAGAGTTAATCCCAAATGCTATGGAGGTTCAACAGGAGCAATTATTGCCGGAACCACATTGACGAGTGAAGTTGAATATACTATCTTAGATGAGAATGGAAATGTACTTAATTCGAATGGTGGAGACACTGTGAATGGTTTGACTGCCGGAAGTTATACGATTATAACTTTGGATGTGACAGAGCAATGTGCAACATCTTTATCCGTGGAGCTTTACGATCCAAATGCTATAACACCTAATCTGGATCTTATTCAACCACTTTGTCATGATAGCATAATTGGTTCTGCTAAAATTGATACGGTTCTTTTTGCACAAGGTAACTATGACGAAATTGATTATCACTGGTATGGTGATAATGTAAATAATGGTTTAAGTTATAATAATTATTCCGGGAACTTAACAGTTGGTACATATAGAGTAAAAATCACTGATGGATTGGGTTGTTCACAGAATTTTGAGTTTATCATTAAACCACCTAACCCTATTGTAGGAGTTTTAGATATTATTTCGCCTACCTACTGTCGTGTAGCAGGTTATCAAAAAGGGAATGGTGAAGTAACTGCATCTACTTTGGGACCAAATGCTTCAGGTTCAGGAAATATCATTTACCATTGGCGAAACCTGGAGAATGGAGATGAATCGGATAACAGTACCTTTGTAGTGAATGTACCGGGATGGATGGAGGCTACGTTAACAGATATTAATGGCTGTATTTTTAAAGATACAATATATGTGGATTCTATCAATCCCAAGGCGGAATTTACACCTGTTTCCAATCAATTTAATGGCCCATCAGAGTTCGAAGGAACTGAACCAATGCACGTTAATTTCATTAATGAATCCATTAATTTTTCCAAGTCAAGTTATAATCTTTCTGATACTGCATTTAGTTGGAATTTGTTTGCAAATGAGGCCAATGTTTCAGAAACAGGACAGTGGTTTTTAAGCTTTGATTATGACGAAAGTATTAAAACAACTTATACAGGTGAACACGAATATCTGGTTTGTCTGGTTGCTAAGAACTTTAATAACTGCAGAGATACTACCTGCGAAGTAATCATTGTGCACCGAAGACCTGAATTGATAGTGCCAAATGTATTTACTCCAGGTGTTTCACCTAATCAGGATTTCTTTTTTCCAAATATTGGAATCAGTGATTTTACCAGCGTAATTTACAACAGGTATGGTGTTGAAGTTTTTCGTTTCAATAGCATTGAGGATAAATGGGATGGTAATCATTACCGTACTGGTGAACCTTGTACTGACGGTGTTTACTATTTTGATTATTCGGCTACATCAACCGATCATACAATCTTTTCAGGTCAGGGAAGTTTACAACTGTTACGGTCTAAATAATCTGATTAAAAGCCATTTTATTGAAGCTTATCCATGGTTTGTTATATCATCAAATGCCTGGAATACCGACTTTGAAATAAATTGATGAAGTCAATCAAAAGAGCGCTAAATGAGTTATATTTGTACCTTATAAAATTTAAGGTTATCAATGTCAGATCAAGTGGCTTCTCAGGAAGAATTTATTGAAGTTTACGGTGCTAAAGTACATAATTTAAAGAATGTTTCTTTAAAAATACCCCGTAATAAACTGGTGGTATTTACAGGGTTGAGTGGAAGTGGAAAATCTTCATTAGCTTTTGATACTATTTTTGCAGAAGGGCAAAGGCGGTACCTTGAAACTTTTTCCGCTTATGCCAGACAGTTTTTGGGTGGATTGGAACGACCGGATGTTGATGAAATTTTGGGGCTTAGCCCGGTAATTTCTATTGAACAGAAAACAGTAAACCGTAGTCCCAGATCAACGGTGGGTACAGTGACTGAAATCTATGATTTTCTAAGATTATTGTATGCCAGAGTAGGTGAAGCTTATTCGTATAATACCGGGGAAAAAATGGTTAAGTACTCCGATCAACAAATTGTAGATTTGATTTTGGAGAAATTTGATGGTCGTAAAGTGGTTATCCTGGCGCCAAAAGTAAAAGGGAGAAAAGGACATTACAGAGAGTTATTTGAGCAAATTCAAAAAATAGGCTATACCAAAGTAAGGGTTGACGGGGAAATTATTGACATTGTAAAGGGTTTAAAACTTGACCGGTATAAAATCCATGATATTGAAATTGTAATTGATAGGATTTTAGTGAGTAAGGATAACCATAATCGTGTTTCAGATGCCGTAAAATTAGGCTTGCAATACGGTCAGGATGTTATGCAATTACTTGACTTTGAAAGTGGAGAGACCACACAATTTAGTCGGTTTTTAATGTGTCCAACTACAGGTATATCTTATGCTGAACCAGAGCCTAACTTGTTTTCTTTTAATTCTCCATACGGTGCTTGTAAAAAATGTAACGGGTTGGGGACTGTATCTGAAGTAGATAGAAATAAAGTTATTCCTAACCCTAAAAAATCGGTTAAGGAAGGTGGAATTGAGCCTTTAGGTAAATTGAGGAAAGATTGGATATCTAATCAGGTGGAAACCATTTTAAATGCATATGGTTATAAGGTCACAGATAAAATTGAGGACATTGATGAATCGGTTATTGATAAGTTGCTTTTTGGTTTTGAAGAGGTATTAACCATCAATGATGAGAATAAGACCATAGATTTTGAAGGCATTACGAACTTTTTATTACGGCATTATGAAGAAAATCCTTCTCCGGCTGTAAAACGGTGGGCTGATAATTTTATGAATAAAATTGAATGTCCGGTTTGTGAAGGAACACGTTTAAAGAAAGAATCTTCTTACTTTAAGGTTGATGGGAAAAACATTGGAGAACTGGCAAAATGGGATATTGGTGAATTACACAGTTGGTTTTTAGGACTGAGAGACAGACTGGATGAGCGTCAGTTAAAGATCGGGAATGAAATTTTAAAGGAAATTAATAACAGACTTCAATTTCTGATTGATGTGGGCTTGTATTACTTAAACTTAAACCGTTCTTCAAAGTCATTAAGTGGAGGAGAAGCACAGAGAATACGTTTGGCCACTCAAATCGGATCGGAGTTAATGAATGTCCTTTATATACTTGATGAGCCCAGTATTGGATTGCATCAACGGGATAATTCAAGATTAATTAATTCATTAAAACGGTTGAGAGATGTTGGTAATTCAGTTATTGTGGTTGAGCACGATAAGGAGATGATGGAAGAATCAGACTTTATTGTTGATATTGGCCCTAATGCAGGAGTTCATGGAGGAGAAATTACTCAGGCCTGCCGGATTGATGAGCTAAAGTCGAGTGGTAGTACAACAGCAGCTTATCTGAATGGTGACTTAAGTATTGAAGTACCTGATAAACGTAGAAAAGGAAATGGCAAAACGCTTGAATTAATTGGTGCCACAGGAAATAATTTGAAAAATGTTAACCTGAAAATTAAGTTGGGTACCTTTACTTGCATTACGGGAGTGTCAGGTAGTGGAAAATCTTCATTAATTAACCATACATTATATCCGATTTTAAATGCCCACATTTATAAAGGTGTTAAAAAGCCTTTGCCATACAAAAAAATCAAAGGGCTTGAACATTTGGATAAGGTGATTAATATTGATCAGGCACCGATTGGCCGTACCCCAAGGTCAAATCCAGCTACTTATACGGGAATATTTGGTGATATCAGGACACTATTTGCCGAAATAGGGGAGTCTAAAATAAGAGGGTATAAACCGGGAAGATTCAGTTTTAATGTCAAAGGTGGAAGATGTGAAGCCTGTAAAGGTGGTGGTCTTCGATTAATTGAAATGAACTTTTTACCGGACGTATATGTCGAATGTGAAGAATGCCAGGGAAAACGATATAATCGGGAGACATTAGAAGTCAGGTATAAAGGGAAAAATATCAATGACATTCTTGAAATGACAATAGAAACGGCAGCCGCTTTTTTTGAAAGTATTCCTAAAATCAAACGAAGGTTGGATACTTTATTGTCGGTTGGTTTAGGGTATATTAAAATTGGTCAGCCTTCAACAACTATTAGTGGAGGAGAAGCCCAAAGGATTAAACTCGCAACAGAGCTGTCAAAAAAATCGACCGGAAATACAATTTATATTCTGGATGAACCTTCAACAGGATTACATTTTGAAGATATAAAGATGTTGTTAAGCGTTTTAAAACGGTTAGCTGATGGTGGTAATACTGTCATAGTCATAGAGCACAACCTGGATATCATTAAAGTAGCGGATTATATTATTGATATTGGTCCGGAAGGTGGTAAAGGTGGTGGAGAAATTGTTATTGAAGGTACGCCTGAAAAGATTTGTAAAGATAAAACAACCTCCAGCGAAACAGTGCGGTACCTGAGGGAAGAATTATCAATCAAAACTAAATAATAAAGAGGCACCGTTTGGTGCCTCTTTTCATTTTTAGAGTGAATACTGACTATTCTATGATCAGTTTTTCAGCTGATAGTGTTGATGCGTCATTCGTAATTTTAGCGATATAGATACCTGACTTAAAATGGCTGATATCAATTGTGGTCGCTTCATTCAATCTGATATCAGATCGGTAAACTTCACGACCTGTCATATCATAGATTAAAATTTGAGGTTGAAGCAGTTCGGTTTTTCCTGAAATCCCATTTAAAGTTACTGTTACGCTATTTTGTGTTGGATTTGGATACATTGATAACTTTAATTCATTTGTTCTAATCTGTGTTTCCACAGTTGTGTTAAGTTGAGCGGATTTAGTTCGTTTCGGATCTTCGTTTGGTGTACAGTTCGCATTAACCCGTGTGACATAAGTTTGAGTACATGTTTCTCCAGTTGCAGGGTCGCTGACCAGAAACGAAACCGTTGGGAAGTAAATACCAGGAGTGCTGTATTGATGGCCAGCGGATGGGGTTGAGGTGGTGCTGGTATTCCCATCTCCAAAATCCCAGTTAAACTGAGCAGAAGTCAGGCAATTAGTAATGTTTAGTCCTAATATACTCAAACTAACATTACAATTGATGTCAATACCTGCAATGAGCTGTCCGCCCCCAACACATTCACAATCTTTGCAACCATTAACCGGTACCAGTAATTCCTGAACACATGTTGTAAAGGTTTCACCATTTACCTCATAGGTAACGGTTAAGGATACTGTGTATAATCCATTTCCTGGAAATGAATGTTGTATTGGTGTTCCCCAGGTGTTACTTTGTTGTGTACCATCACCAAAGTGCCAGTTTTCAGAGATAATAGTCAGGTTTTCACATTTACCTGAAGTTTGCCAGTCTGCTATAAACTGATAATTACAACCATTAGATGATAAAATCGAAACAGGGTTAAAATTAAAACATTCGTCTGTGCAATCTTCACAATCTTCAAAATCAAAATTTTCCTGATATTGAATGGTTTGCTCACATCCTGAATCGTCAATTATAGTATAAGTGATGATTATTCTATAAGTTCCGGCAATCGGGAAGTCATAGATAATACCATCATCAGTGGTGTTAATTTCATATACCAGATTTCCGTCTGAGTTTCTGATTTTAAAATTATAATTATGACTGACTTCAACATCAGAACATCCTGTTACGGGAGGAATATTAATCACGTAACTTGAGCAATCTTCACTATTTGGTTCATATGAAATTGGTCCCAGAGTTAAATTACTAATGTCACACGAACAACAAAGTACATAGTCTTCAACTTCACCACATGCCGGAATATTTGCAGGGTCAGTAATAGCCTGATCGCTCACTATAACCCTGACAGGAAGGCTTCCTTGCCAGATTAAGCTATTATTAACACCTATACCACCGTTAGAGTCAAAGCTATTGTAAAGTACTGTTTCGAAAACACCATCAAAATCAGCATCTGCATACACGGCCATAAAAACATTTCCCTGTGAGGCAGAAACATTGATTTGTTGGAATTGAGTATCAAAAATAGGGATGCAATTATCTGAATAATCAGTATAGTTTCCTATTGATGGTCCTGATACATTATTATAGCTATTATCAAATAGTCGTACTTCCTGAATATATACAGGGCAATTGTTACACACCTGGCCATCATTAGAAATTACATTGATTCCTAAATCTGAATACGAAACCCCATTAACTGTGAATTCAACTCCACTATTTTTTGATATTTCCTCAAGGTAAATAGTTGTGCACCCAACATCAAGGATTTGTACATTGATAGTCATTAACCACCCATTAGTTAAGGTGCTTGGACCAAGGTGTGTAAAATTGAGTTGATCCTGCACAATAGCTGTATTTACACCTGGAATTTGAGTCGAACTTACTATTTGTGCAACATTAGGATTATTGAGTTTAATCGCACCAGTGGCATTATCCAATGTCTGACTGCCATTTGGCAATTGAACGGTAATCGGAATACTAACAATATCGCCCACATTTCCTGATGCTGAGCCAATGTTAACATCAACTTGTTGGGCCATTGTATAATTGTTAACTAACATGGCCAGAGTAAATAATACTCCAATAATTTTTTTCATAATAATTAGTTTTTAATTCTTCCTACTCTTTTTAAGGTTTTTCAGAAAACACCTGCTTACAAAATGACACAGAGATATAATTACCGGGTCATAATTGTTAACATGGTAAATCTATTGTTCAGACCATTGATTTTCTGATGAATGTGGAGAGTTGGCCGTTTAACGTGGAAACTTGAGCCATAAGAAGGGAATTTCAATTTTTTGGAACCTGATTAGGTGAATAAAACATTTCGATTTTTCAAATAATTATGAGGCAATGCGTTTGAATTCCAGTGGAATACTAAAACTGACAGAACTATTGGTTTGATCATTGTCAGAGTAGAGTGGGGTATATGAAATGTCCAGCCGGTGAACTTCACGAATATTCTTAATACGTTTTTTTGTGATATCAAGGCTCATTGACCGGTTTGGTTTGTCAGGAGAATGATCAGACTCTTTCTTAATGATGCCATTATCACTGACTCTGATTTCAATATGTTCCTTATGCCTGATATAATCTATTGTTACATTACCTTGTTCTGTATTTAATGCCCCATGGAGAATTGCATTTTCTACTACAGGTTGAATCAACATGGGCGGAACAGAAATTTGTTCCGGATTCAGATCATCTGAAATATTGATTGTATAGTCAAATTGAAAGTTGTGACTAAGTTGTTGCAAGTCAATATATTTCCTGATAAAAGCCATGTCATCCTGAAGCGAAATAAAATCAACATCTGAAAATTCCAATGTTTCGCGCATTAACAGACTGAACCTTTGAAGGAAAGCCGCAGCTTTCTCCTTTTCATTTTCATAAATATAACCTTCAATAGAGGTAAGGGCATGGAAGAAAAAATGTGGATTGAGTTGAGTTCTTAAAAAACGTTGTTGGAGAAGTGTTGTTTCTAACTTTTGCCCTGCTTCTTTTAATTTTAATCTTGACCTGTACCAAAAAATGCCAAAAGCAATTATGATTGAAAAGAAAGCAAGGGTTCCAAAAATGAAGAATTGTTGCTGTTGAATTTGTTTTTGTTGCAGGGCTTTTTCAATACTTAATGTCTCAATTTCCTGCTGTTTTTTTTTATTTTCATATTTTTCCACAATTTCACTGACTTTTACACTTTGCATATTTTCGTTGATATCGGTAATTGAAGCAGTGATTTCCTGCTGAATTTCTAACGCTTTCTCATAATCAGAGATCTTTTGATAGCAATCCACCAGATGTTCCCGATAGAAATTAAGTACACTCGGTTTTTCTTCATACTTCATACATAGATTGAAGTAACCGATTGCTTTTTTGGGTTGATTGAGTGCTTTATAGTTTAAGCCTATATATTCGAATCTGGAGGCCAAACTGGTACCATTATTTTCTAAGTCTGACACTGCTTTTTCAAGATAATCAATCGAAGTTTTATGTTTCTTTTTATAGTAATAGACCTTTCCGAGTTTGGTCATAATATCAGAAAAATACCAATATTCATTGTACTTAATTGCTACCTCTTCAGCATCTTTATAGGTATTTAGAGCTTCATTGAAGTCATTTCGCTTAACCAAAAGGTCTCCATGGGTTAGAAGTGCTGCAATTAAATATTCTTTACTGGAACTTTGAGCTTGTAAAAAACGGATGGCTTCATTGATATAGGTCATGGCATTTTCCTCGTCGTTAAGTGCAAGAAAATAAACTTCAGCGATTGAAACATATGTAAAACCTGTATTATTACTGTCTTTTAGTGATTTGAATAAATCAACTGCTAAAAATCCGGACGCAATGGCTTTATCGTATTCTTCCGTATTGATTTGTATATTACTGAGTGCTGATTCTGTCAGGGCCATCAAAGTATCGTTAATATTTTCTTTTTTATTTTTGTTCAATAGTTCTTTAGCTGTTAAAAAGTCCCCCTGTTGATTTAGAATATTTGAACAATTAAACCTGGCTTTGCCAATCATATCTGGTTCTCCAATTTCTTCTGCCAATCTTAGTTCTTGTTTTGCATAAACCAACGCACTATCCAAATCTAAACTGGCATAAATTCGCAAGATATTTCGGCTATTTTTAAGTTCGGATTTTTTGTCCTTAAAAGTCAGCTTTTTTAAACTGTCTAATTTATGTTCGAGGTTTGTTTTGTGACGATCAATTTGCTGTTTGACATCATTTTGTGCTGTAAGGCACACCGGGTAAATGACTAATAGTCCTATGACCATTAATAATTTCAAGGAAACAGTATTCATTATTCCAGGTTTATTTTATGTTCATTTTTTTGTATACAAGTTCTTTGAACGACTTACCTAAAGGAATTTGTTCATTAGTTTTCAGGTAAAGTGTTTGCTCTTTTTCGTCGATATAGGAAATGAAGTTAATATTAACACAATAAGTCATATGTGTACGAATAAAGTAATCCGGCAGAATGGTATTAATCAGATTTTTAAGAGAGTCTCTTACTGAAAATGCTTTGTTTTCGCTGTTAATCAGAGTAACATAATTTTTAGAATCAACTTTTAAAATTTTTAACTCATTAAAAGGTATTACCTGTAACCGTTGTCCAATGCGTACAGTTAAATAGGTGCTGTTGCTTTCCTGTTTGGTAATAGTGTATTCTTTGGTCTTAAACTGGTTACTTTTAACTTGTTTATGCAAGGCCAATTCAATATTTGCCTTGAGGTTTCCTACTTCAACAGGTTTTACCAAATAACCGGCGGGCTCAATCTCAATTGCGTTTTGAACAATTTTATCTTCACTATGTGAGGTAATAAATATAATTGGAGTTGTTAGCTCAGTCTTAATTTGCCGGGCCAGATCAATACCATCTTTTTCATCTCCTCTGAAGTTAATATCTAAAAGAATGATGTGAGGTGATTTTACTTTGATATCATCCAGTGCATTTTTTGTAAATTGAGCACTTCCAACAACTTTATAGCCTAATGATTCAACTTTAAGTTTTAACAGTTTTAAATGGCTAAGATTGTCTTCAACTATATAAACGCGCATTGATCAGATTGTTATAGACACGTAAAGATAAAGTTAAATTAAGAAAGAGGCTTTTTTTGGGAAATATTCTATAAATCAGATGAATCATTTTAGGAGTAAAAAGTGATCCGAAGACTATCTGATAGGTAAATGGACAAGGGGATAGTTGAAATAAGTAGCAACAGCTTTTGTTTTGTACACTGTTGCTACTTTGTGAAAGATTTGTTTAGTTGATGCCTTCAACCTTTTTTATTGGTCGGATTTCAACACTCCAAATACCTTCTTCAAATCTGGGGTCTGTTTTAGCAATTTCAATGGCTTCATCCAGATTTTTTGCTCTGAGATGATAATAGCCTGAAATGACCTCTTTGGTTTCGTTATAAGGACCATCAACAATTTTCCCGCTTTTGTACGACAGGATCTTGCCTTCAGCTGCCAACGGTTGCGCTGAAATCATTTTTCCTTCAGCAACAAGGCGCTCAATAAAACCACCAACATTCTTAATATGCTGTTGCAATTGTTCCGGAGATAAATCTCCTTTTGATTTCTCTTCACTTCTGATGAATAACATAAATTCGTTCATAATTATATTTTAAGATTATATCTACCTGACAACCTGGTTTAGGATATAGGTACAAGACCTGATAATTTTTTTTTCAAAAATTGATAATCTCGTGTATTTTCAGTTAGCTTAAGGGCTGTATTTAACTGATCAATCGCTTTTTCAATTTCGTTGTTTTTAATGTAAAGCTCTGCTAAGGTAGAGTGGAAGAGGTAATGTTTTCCTATATCTGATTGTTGATCCAGTTGGTGGAGTTCCCTAATCGCTGTTGAGTGACCTTTAATTTTTGATAAGGCAACTGACCTGTTGAGACGGATAATGGGAGAATCTTCAAACTTAATCAGTTGGTCGTAAAGTTGCAATATCGATTGCCAGTTTGTGGTTTCAAAACTATCAGCAACGCAATGGTTGGCCGAAATAGCCGCAAGCACTAAGTATTTAGAAACCTTATTCATACCAATTGCCTGGTCTAATTGCTCAATTCCAAGCTGAATAAATTCCTGATGCCATAAGCTGCGGTTTTGATATTCCATTTCAATTATAGAATTATCATTATTAACTCTGGCTGAAAATCTTGAAGCATTAAAATACATTAATGATAGTAAAGCGTGAGTGTGAAACTTATCTTTAATGTTTTCACTTTTGAGTAATATTTTAGCCAGCCTAATGGCCTCAAGACATAATTCATAACGGACCACCTGATTTTTACGAGAGGGGGAATATCCTTCGTTAAACATTAAATAAATTGTTTTTAACACTACCGGGTAGCGCTCACTTTCATCAAATTGATCTTCAGGGTTAAACTGATATGCCTTAAGCTGTTTTCGGCCTCTGACTAATCTTTTATTGACTGTATTTGTTGATGAAAAAAATGAATCCGCTATTTCAGAAATGCTGAATCCACATAAAATTTTTAAAATCAATGCGGTTTGGGTTTCTTCCGGAATTGAAGGATGACAGCAGGCAAACATCATGTTTAACTGTTCGTCAGCTATTTGTTTTTCTGTAAATTGAAGACCATCATTCTGATTAGTTTCATAATGGATTGAATCCAGGTGCTTTAATTTAACCTTTTCATGTTTCAGAATATTAAAAGTAATATTCTTAGCTGTGGTATATAGCCAGGCTTCCGGATGGTCAGGAATACCATTTTGTTGCCAGGAATCCACCGCTTTAAGCAGGGTTTCCTGTACAATGTCTTCAGCTGTTTCAACTCTTTCGGTTCCTATATATTTTGTGATAACAGCTACTATTTTACCGTATTCTGTTCTAAAAAAATGTTCAGCCAGTTTTTTATCCCTTGAGTGCTCTCCTGATTTGTTCACAGAATAAATATAATGGTTCTAAATTTTACCAGAAATAATCCTGTTACATATAATTATAAAAATGTCACAATTAGTTATTAAGCAGCTTCTTATTTAGAAACAATGTAAAATTAGAGGAATAAGAAAAAATATTCTATTTAGATTTTAGGGAGATTATATTTATTGCTACTTTAGGCGCGGCTTCCCCCATAACTTATTATTTTTAAATGGAATCAATTAATATAATTGCTTATTCTATCCCTGAACTTGAAACTAAAGTAAAGGAAGTTGTTGCTTCCGATTTTAAACCTACACTGGCGCTTGTATTTTCACCTTCCTCGTTCGATTTGAACGCGTTAAGTAAAGTGTTAGATATTGATGGTGTGACAGTATTCGGATCCAGCTCTTTTTCAGAAATCGAAAAAGATTCATTTTATCAGGGTGCCGTTGTGGTGATGTTTATTGATATGAATCGGGATTATTTTACTTTATTTTCATCAGAGGTTGGAAATGAGG
This sequence comes from Putridiphycobacter sp., assembly GCA_965230195.1. Taxonomy (GTDB): domain Bacteria; phylum Bacteroidota; class Bacteroidia; order Flavobacteriales_D; family Crocinitomicaceae; genus Putridiphycobacter. The sequence goes on along the minus strand of OZ245997.1, from coordinate 3,842,081 downwards.
GACATTCAAAAATTTGTGAAAAGGCAGTGCATTTTGCAAAATCAGCTTTTTCAAATCCTTCGGCACTAATGCTTACTTCACCGATTTCGGCTGATGGAGAAGCTATTGTTAAGGCAGTTAATAATGGCTTGAAGAATAGTAAAATGCCACTGTTTGGAGGGATGGCAAGTAATATTGATATGAGTAAAACCTCTGTTTTTACAAACGGTAAAGTAATGGAGAGCGGAATACTCCTTTTGGTTTTTGATAATGATAAAATAGAACTCAAAGGAAAAGCCGTAAGCGGATGGGATACTGTTGGAGTTGAGAAAATGATTACGAAAGCTGAAGGTAATACAGTTTATTCTATTGATGGCTTACCGGCCCTGGATGTTTTTCTGAAATATTATAAAATCAATGAAGCTGATGAAAGTATTGATTTTTTCCATCAATTGGGATGTTACCCGCTTCAGTTGGTTGAAAGTGATGGCACTTCGGTATTAAGAGCACCGGCTTCGGCCGACAGAGTGAACAGATCAATGATGTTTTATGGAAGTATTCCGGAAAAAACGAAAGTTAAATTTTCAGTCCACCCAAGTTTTACAGTATTGGATAATACAGTAAATATTATGGAGGAATACAGCCGGGAGCAGCAGCAACCAGATATTATTCTTTTGTTTTCCTGTGTTGGACGATACGGTGTATTTGGGGATTTGGTTGAAGAGGAGATTACAGGCTTATACGAAATCTGGAATAAGCCTATGATTGGTTTTTTTACAGGTGGTGAATTTGGAAGTGAAGATCATTCTGTTCCAAAATTTCATAATGAAACTTGTTCTGTTGTATTTCTGAGAGAGAAATAACAGGGTAATCTTGATTGTATGGATAAGATAATTAAAGACCTGGAGAGAAAGATAGGGGAGTTAAAATTGTCGGATGACGAAAGACTTACATTAACTGAAATCATAAATAAACTTGAGAAAAAAAGCAGAAACGAAAAATTAAAGTTGGATCTGACACTCAAAAATGCAACGCATACCAGAAATACGTTGGATGAAATGATCAGCGAAGTAGAGTTTAAAAAGAATGAAATCAGTAAGATTAATGCTGATCTTTTGATGTATCAAAGTGAGTTGTTAAGTATCAATAAAAAGCTAAGCACAGCAAATGATACCATTAAATCAAAAAACCGGACCATTGAAGAAAACCACCGTAATATTGTTGATAGTATCAACTATGCCAAAAGAATTCAATCTGCTCTGTTAACCAATAAAGAATTTTTAAGGACCAGTTTCGTCAATGATTATTTTTTAATTTATATTCCAAAAGCGACTGTCAGTGGCGATTTTTACTACCTCAATCAAATTAAGGATAAAAAAATATTAGTGGTAGGTGATTGTACCGGTCATGGTGTACCTGGTGCTTTGTTGACCATGCTGGGAATTACCTATCTCCACGAAATTATAAAGAATAACTGGTCTGATAGCCTGGATGCCGCAACTGTGTTGAATTTTCTAAGAAATCAGTTTAAAGGAACTTTTATGGATTTTGGAGCAGAAACCAAAGAGGGGATTGATATGGTTATATGTCTTGTTAATACCAAAACCGGAGTATTACAGTTTTCGGGAGCAAATAACCCTTTGTGGATCATTCGAAATAACGAAATTCATGAACTTAAGGCTACAAAAAATCCAATTGGTTTTCACCCTAAGGAAACCGAATTCGTATCGCGGGATATAAATTTAAAGGATGGTGACCTGGTTTACCTCTTTTCAGATGGTTTTCAGGATCAATTTGGAGGAGAAAATGGTAAAAAGTATACAAGAGCCCGTTACCGAAGATTTTTATTACAAATTTGTCATTTACCAATTGATCAGCAAAAAGACAGATTAAAAAAAGAGTTAAATGACTGGAAAAGAGACGGTGAACAGACTGATGATATCACAGTTTTAGGATGGCAATATAACCAACCGAAAACAAGTTAATGATATTCTGGATAATTACAGTTTTAAAAAAGGGTGGAAAAGCCTAATTTTAGAGGGATAGTTTTGGTATTACCAAAGAAAAACTGTATCTTTGCACCCAATTTAAGAAAGACTGTAGGCCAGACAGTTGATGTAAACTCTCTCATAGACTGGCTAATATGAGATACAAATTTTAACGCCAAAATGGCTGAAGAAACAAAAAACACTGAGGAAAACGTAGAAAACACTGCAACACCTCAAACTGAAGAAACTGCAACTCCTGCAGTTGAAGAGACTACCGCTCCGGTAGCAGAAGAAACACCAGTAGCTGAGAAAAAAGAGTTCGATTGGTATGCTTATGAAAATGATGGGTATTCTGAAACAGAAGTAGCTTCATTAAATGAAGTTTACGATAACTCTTTAAATTCAATTGTTGAAAAAACGGTTATTGACGGTACTATTATCCAATTAACGGATAAAGAAGCTGTAGTTAATATCCAGTATAAATCAGAAGGTGTAATTCCTATCAACGAATTCCGTTACAATCCAGACTTAAAAATTGGAGATAACGTAGAGGTTTTTGTTGAGTCTTTAGAAGATAAATACGGACAATTAGTATTATCTCACAGAACTGCCAGAGTTCACAGAGCTTGGCAAAAAGTAAACGAAGTATTAAAAACAGGTGAGGTAATTACCGGTTTTGTTAAATGCAGAACTAAAGGTGGTTTAATCGTTGATGTATTTGGTTTAGAGGCATTCTTACCAGGTTCTCAAATTGATGTTAAACCAATCAGAGACTACGATATCTATGTTGGTAAAAACATGGAGTTCAAAGTGGTTAAAATTAACCATGAGTTTAAAAACGTTGTGGTTTCTCATAAAGCACTTATCGAGGCTGAATTAGAAGAGCAAAAGAAAGTAATTATTGGTGGTCTTGAAAAAGGTCAGGTACTTGAAGGTACAGTTAAGAACATTACTTCTTACGGTGTATTCATTGACTTAGGTGGTGTTGACGGATTAATCCACATTACTGACCTTTCATGGGGTAGAGTTGGTCATCCGGAAGAAATTGTAACATTAGATGAGAAAATCAATGTTGTAATCCTTGACTTTGATGATAACAAGAAACGAATTGCTTTAGGTTTAAAACAGTTACAATCTCACCCTTGGGATAAATTAGATGAAAACTTAAAAGTTGGTGATTCTGTAAAAGGTAAAGTTGTAATTCTTGCTGATTACGGTGCATTTGTTGAAATTTCTGAAGGCGTTGAAGGTTTAATTCACGTTTCTGAAATGTCATGGTCACAGCACTTAAGATCTGCTCAGGATTTCTTAAAAGTTGGAGATGAGATTGAAGCTCAGATTTTAACTTTAGACAGAGAAGAAAGAAAAATGTCATTAGGTATTAAGCAATTAATGCCAGATCCATGGGCTGATATTGAAACTAAATACCCTGTTGAGTCTAAGCACACAGCTGTGGTTCGTAACTTCACTAACTTTGGTGTATTTGTAGAGTTAGAAGAAGGTGTTGACGGGTTGATTCATATTTCTGACTTATCATGGTCTAAGAAAATCAAACATCCATCTGAATTCTGTAAAGTAGGAGACAATATGGACGTTGTAGTACTTGAATTAGACAGAGATAACAGAAGAATTGCTTTAGGTCACAAACAATTAGAGCAAAATCCATGGGATGTATTCGAATCTACTTTTGCTGAAGGAACAGTTCACCAGGGAACTATCATTGACGTGAAAAAAGATAAGATTACAATCGTTTCTTTACCTTACGGTGTTGAAGGTGTTTGTCCTAAGAAACACTTAAGAAAAGAAGATGGATCTACTGCTTCAATGGACGAAACTTTAGATTTCAAAGTAATTGAGTTCAATAAAGACGCTAAGAAAATTGTAGTATCTCACTTAAGAACATTTGAAGAAGGAGAAGACAGACCAAGTTCTAAATCTCCTAGAAAATCTTCTGGTGGAGGTGCAAGCAGCTCAGTAGCCGCTAACAATAATTCTAATGAAAAATCTACTTTAGGTGATTTAGATGCATTAGCAGCTTTAAAATCTGAAATGGAAGGCAACAAAAAATAAAACTTAGTTTTATTATTATATTTGGAAGGGTGCTCTGTTACAGAGCACCCTTTTTTTGTTTGTTAAAATTTTAAGCCGGTACAATCCGCGAAAAATATCCACTTCATTTAAATAAGTGTTATTTTCATGAGGTAATAATGAAGAATATGTATCAATATAAAGTAGCGATTTTAATAGCGGTTTTTTTGATTTCCTGTAGTTCTGAAGTACAAAAAAATACTGCATCTGAAATCATTAAAAACACCTGGGTTATGGAGTCAGCCGGTGACAGCTCTTTACAGTACATCACCCGGTATGCAGGTGATACAATTGAAAAAACACATATCGATAGTCAAACTGACACTGTTGAGTACTTTAAATATGTCAATAACAGACTTTATCGTCAAAAATACTTTCTGGAGGAAAATAGATTATATCTTGATGAAAAAATTCAATACAATACATCAGGGCACATGGAATTCGTAAAAAGAAGACTGATTACGTTTGAGTACGATACCGTTTATACAATTGGTATTAAAAATAAGTATAACGATCAACATCAGTTAGTAAGCCAGCGGATGGGGGAACCTTATAACGGTCTTATCCGTTCAGATTTATATTATAATTCTGATGATAGTCTGGCCAAAAGAAGCGATTTTGATTTGCAAGGTGGTAAAAAAACAACAATTTACAAATATGGTAAAGACTACAATTCATCTATCAACCTGGCATTTCATAAAGCTTACTTATATGATGCCAAAGGTCGTTTAATTATTGCTTCAAAACCATGGGGAAAGACTGAGTACCATTACGAAGCAGATAGACTTAAAATAAAAAAAGGTTATAGAATAGATAGAAGAGTAGGAACAGAGCGACTTCGAAATTTTGTCATTTACAAATATAACGCTAATGATAGCATAAGTGTAGAGGTTGATACTATACAGAAGAAAGAGATTCATTATCATTATTCTGTGTTAAACTGATGTTTTCAAGCAGTTTGTAGCTTTGTTAACTATAAAAATAATTATATAACTATAAAAATAGTTGTATAATTATAAAAATAGTTATATGTTTGTAGCATGAAGAAAGAATTGACTAAAGCGGAAGAGCAAATAATGCAGGCCATCTGGACTGTAAAAAAGGGGTTTGCTAAAGATATTTTAGAGCAATTAAAAGATCCAAAACCAGCTTACAATACGGTTCTTACTGTTATTCGTGTTTTAGTTCAAAAGGGGTTTGTTAAGTTTAATACTTATGGTAAATCCAACGAATACTATCCTGTATTGTCAAAAGCTGAATATTCAAACAATCAATTGCAAAAGTTAAAAAAGAATTATTTCAATAATTCCGGAAAAGAACTATTGTCATTTTTTGTGAGAGAAAATAAAATGAGTTTGGATGAACTGGATGATTTGTTAAAACTATTAAAAGAGGAGGAGAGTAATGACTGATTTATTAAGAGGCTTAATTGAGCTGAACGTTCTGATAATTATTTTGGCCCTGATTGCTTTTTCAATCAGGAAGTATTTGTCGTTTGGCATACAACGAAAATTAATTATTTCAATTCCGCTGGTTGCTATATTAATACAGGTTGTAAAAGGATGGACTTATTCTAATAGTAACTCAACAATAGCCGTTATTGAACCGATATTTGAAGTTGATTTGATTCCGGTGATAGTTTATAGTGCTGATAGTAATGGCTTGTTTACCAGTTTTGAGATTATCTATTTTGCTGGATTAATGCTTTTTTTACTCTGGTTTTTGGTAAAGCTCTTTAAGGTTATACTTTTTTTCAGAACTGCAATTAAAGATAAAGTTACCGGAACAAAATTATTAATTACTGAACAAGAAAATTCTTTCTCATTTTTCAAATTCATCCATTTGAGCGCTCATTTGGAAGGAATTGAAAAACAAGTGGTATTAGATCATGAGCTAATCCACGTTCAAAAAAAACATACCCTTGATATTGTCATCATGGAGATTTACCATTCCCTTTTTTGGTTTAATCCTGTGTTTTTATGGCTGAAACGATCATTGGTGTATGTGCATGAGTTTGAGGTTGACGAACAAATGTATGGTAAATACAAAAACGACTACGTTAAGTGTTTATTGGTACAGAGTTTAGGTATAAACTCATCTCACTTATTATTAACCAGCCAGTTTTATAATGGATTAAGTCTGGCAAAAAGAACACAAAAAATGAAAAGTAAACTTAAAAATAAAAATGGTTTTCTAATCGCAATTCCATTGTTTGCAATTGCTCTTATATTTACTTCATGGACTTCAAAAACTGATGTTCTCCCTACAGTCAATCAGGAGGTACCTAAAGTGTATGAAAAAGTGGATGTTTATCCTCAGTTTAAAGGAGGGCAAGAAGCTATGATGAAGTTTATCGTTGAAAACATCAAATATCCTGAAGAAGCAAAAAAGAATAAAGCTGAAGGTACTGCTTATATTCAATTTGTTGTTATGGAAACCGGTAAAATTAAGGATGCCAAAGTGTTGAAACCAATTCATGATGACCTGGCGACTGAAGCACTGAGAGTAGTGAGCAGTATGCCGGACTGGATTCCGGGACAAAAGGATGGAAAAAATGTAGCTGTAAAATATACTATTCCAATTAAATTTAGATTATAGAATTAAAAAAGCTATCTCATATATGAGATAGCTTTTTTTCTTTTTTTTATACTAAAAATACCAGGTGAAATCTGAGTTCTCAGCTAAACCGAGAGGACTCGAAGACTGAGCGGATTAAGCAGTTAGCAGAACTACTTTTTTAATTTCCGGATGACCAAAAGTTTTACTCAATCCCATATTCAGTAAACAGATAGTTGATGGCTTTATCCATAACATGATCCTGTCCCGCTGCTACATCTGCCTTTGTATTTTTAACGTAAACATCAGGGAGATGGCCTATACCGTCCAGACTGGTACCATCAGGTAATAAGTATTGCATAATAGAATATTGATAAACCCAGCCATTAGGTAAAAAACGAAGCATACCCACATCTGAAAAGTCACCAGAGGTGGTATCACCAATTTGGGTAACATGGTCGAGAGGATTCATCCGCATTAAAAAAGTTTCGGCTGCTGAAACGGTGTACCGGTCAGTTAACATAATCACAGGCTTTAAATATTGTTTACTGCCTTCCGGTTGACCATATATCATTATTTTTTCATCAAAGTCATGATGCCCCGGGCCGTTTTTTTCTTCAATTGTATAAACCAGATCTTTTTTATCAGTAAAGGTTCCTGCAATTCTGGCACCTACTTCATCATCACCACCTCCATTATTTCGAATATCAAAAATAATAGCTTCATACTGACTGAGGTCTTCAATAACCTGATCAATCAATTCGGCTTCATAACCATCCATTGAGTTTAAATAGATATACCCAATATTCTTTTCCTTTATTTTACCATAATGGAATTTAATATCTTCTAGTTCCACTAAAGCAGTCATGTTTTCTGTGAATTTCGATTGAACCAAATCAAAGTCGAATTCCTCCTCTGCAATATCACTTAAAACACTACCGGACACAAAACCCTCCTGTTTTTCAGTATTATAGATTAAGGTATGGCTGTCATCCAGATATTCTACCATTTCCTTTAAAATAGTCCATAGCTCATCATCAGTAGTGCCGGGGGTAACTTGTGGCCGGTAAACCGTATAAATGCTGTCCCAGTCCCAATCCCTGACTCCAAACAGGGCATAGTTCTCATCAAAGTCCTTCCAAAAAATCTCAAAATTGTTTTCCGGGTCATTCGATTCCGGTTCACCTAGAACCATTTTTTTACAGCCTGTAAATAGTGTGATCAGGACTAAACTTGTTATATATAATGCTAATCGATTCATATTTTAAAATTTTAAAGACGCACCAAATAAAAGTTGGCTGTTAAGGTTTCTGGCTAATGCTCTTTGCTTAGTGGCATTAAATCTTAAACTATACTCTGCATTTAGCGCCCATTTTTCTGATAAATGAAACTGATATCTGGTGATAGAACTAATGCCTTGATACTGATTGAATGACGTGACAGAGCCGGTATATAATATTTTTAAAAGACTTGCCTCATAAATTTCTTTATTCCAACCTGAATAAGGTGGTCGGACAAGAATGCCAAGTAATGGGACAGATAATCGGGATTGAATGGCATGTTGTTCATTGACCTTATAACAAGCTTGCCCTGAGATGTCTAAGGAATGAAAACCGAAGAAAGTAACAGCACCAAAACTATTAAAGTCGGCAACGTCACCATAGCTATGCAGTTGACCACCAACAGAAAATTGCCAGTTTTCAGAATCTTTGGCTAAATGCTTTAGAAATCCAAATTCAATATTGAAATAATATCTTGTCGTTTGAAGAACATCAGCGACTTCGGTTTTTAATTTTGATACACTGGAATTTAAATTCCCGTAAATTTCAAATTGTTCGCTATTTCGTTTATAATCAATATTAACCGCGTAGCTGTTAGTAGAGTAGTGGAGCGGTGAAAAATGTATATCTTTATATACAGCATTATAATAGCCGTTTAATAAACTTATTTCATTTTTTGGGGATGGATTTTGGGCATATAAACCAGCCACAATACCATAAGTTAAAAGGGTTAAGAGAAATTTCATAATAACAATGTTGTAACTATTGTTTTAATTAGGACAAATCTAGTTTTAAAAACCCCTATTGCAAGTTTTTATATTAGATACTTTTTAGATCAAAATATGGTTCAGGTGATAGCTTGTCTTATCCAATTTAAATTTGGTCACCGTTAAATGCTTCTGGTAAATTAACAAGGTAGACTTTTTCTTTAGCACGTGTTACCGTAGTATATAACCAACGCATAAAAGAAAGGTCCCACATTTCATCAGTAAAATAGCCAATATCAATAAAAACAACATCCCATTGACCGCCCTGTGCTTTATGTCCGGTAACAGCATAGCCAAACTTAACCTGTAATGCCTGAAAATGAGGATGATTCATAATCAGTTTGTTTCTGATTCTTTTGTTTCTTTCAAAGGGATATTCTTCATCAGCTATTCTGTAAAATAATCCACCCATTTCCTCACGGGTTAATGACGGCCCGTCAGATTTAATGGAGTTGATATTAATTTTAAATTCCATTTCCGGCATGTTGGGGTAATCAATTAGCCTGGCAGAAATATCAGCAAATTCAAAACCAAATATTTCTTCCCTTCTAATCACTTTGAGTACCTCAATCAGTTCTCCGTTAGCTAGAAATCCGGCATCAGAATCTTCATCAACCCAGAAATAGTTATTTTTTGTAACCATCAGAATGTCACCTGCATTAAGGTCGTCTTCCTGCCACAAAATCCTGTGCCTGATTTGTTGATTAAATAAGTTAGCCCGTTTATTGGACCGTGTAATGACCATGACTTCTTCCTGACCATAAAAATTTAGGTTGGATTCCAGTTCTTCAGACAGTTCCATACCATTGACAAAAAAAACCTCAGTATTGTCATGGTACAATACAGGTACATTTTCATCAAAATCACGTAATTGATTTGCCAGTTGCAAAATGCCAGATAAATTATCCTGTCTGACAATTTGGTTTAACTGAGCATGTTTAATGTCGAATGAAAAAATTGTTTTCAGGTACCGGGTGTTTAAAGCCGGACTGACCTCTGTGCCAATAGGAGGGAGTTGACCGTTATCTCCAATAAAAACCAATTTGCAATTTTGTCCACTGTAAACATACTCTACCAGATCGTACAGGAGATCCCGTTGTGAAAAAGCCGAATCATTACCACCTGATGAAGAAGAAATCATTGAGGCTTCATCAATAATAAAAATGGTGTTTTTATGCCGGTTACTGCCTAAACTAAAATAGGTTCCGCCATCTTTATTATTATTGGTAAAATATATTTTACGGTGAATTGTAGAAGTTTTAGTACCACTATAATTCGAAAGCACTTTTGCCGCACGTCCTGTTGGTGCCAAATTTACTGTTCGTATCGAAAAACCACTAAGGGCATTAATAAATGCTGAAATCAGTGTGGTTTTACCTGTTCCTGCATATCCGGTCAGGATAAAGAATTCTAATTCTTCCCGGTTGGTTACAAAATCGGAAAGCAGGTCGATTGCATGGTTTTGATCCTGAGTTGGATTAAAATTAAATTGACTTTTAAAATGGCTTTTAAATTCGATATAATTGAGTGCTTTTTTCAGTGTATGAGTTATTGAGTTAAATATGTAAAAAAAATATTGCGCGGATCAAAATGGTATAAAAAAAATTGTAGCTTTGTTGTCAATGTTAAAGATGATAAAAAAATAAGTACAAATTTAATTGAAGTATGAGCACATTTGAAAAATTTGATGATTTTAAATATCAATTTGGTCGGTTTATAGGACCGGTTTTGTGTATGGTAGTGGGGGCGTTTTTATTTATGAAAACAGCAAGGGTGACTATTGTTGAACAATTTAACCCAAATGGAGACCCAATTCCTCATCAGCTCATGCAAGGATCTGAATTCAGATTAGCCAGCCTGTTTTTAATATTTGTTGGCCTGATATGGTTATTGTACGTTTTAAATGTTCTAAAGTCGTTTGTAGGCATTGGAATTAGTGTGGTAACTCTGGGAGCTGCTGCGTTTTTGCTAAACAAAGATTATTCAATCATCAAGGAAGACGTTGATTTCATTAATAGAAAAGAGTTAATATTTAAAGAAATTAAAGGACGTATTAACGATCTTAAAATCGCACAAGGTGAATTCAAAAATGAATTTGGGGTTTATACCAATAATATGGATTCACTTGTTGATTATGTAAAGAACGGAAAGACCATTAAATTTGTTCGAAAAGGAACCCTTCCAACCAGAACATTAACCAGAGAGGAAGCAGATTTTATTTACGGAAGAAAAGCCAATAAAGCTTTGGATAATAATATTACTGACGTTGAAGCTAAAGCTTTGTTAAATATGCCTGTGGTGCCTGCTGATTTAGTTGGAATTGTAAGAGATACAGTTTATGTACCAGTATTGAAGTCGGTATTTGAAGCAGAAGCTTATTTAGAGCAAAGAAATAAAAAAGATTTAATGTTTGATTTTCATCCGGATTCTTTAAGATATATTCCTTTTTCAGGTAAGGAAGTGTTAATGGATACCGCATCAGTTACCAGAGGAGATTTAAGAATTTCAACTTTAATGATCCAGATGCCACATGCCATTGATACCTCGTTCACCCATACAATTGGTGATACTACCGATAACTCATTAAAGGATAACTGGTCTCTGAAATAAAAAGTACTTTATGATTCCATCACCGAATGATGCCTACAAGTATGCTTTGTGCATGGAATTAAGATCAGATTGCTTCAAGTATGCAATTGTCCATGCAGAAAACCGCCAGGTTGCATTTTTTAAAGCTATTGAGTTTGACGGTTTAGAAAAGTCCAACCTTGTTGAGTTGTTAAATGAAGATTTCTTTAATCTTGATTATAAGTCAATATCTGTAAGTGTTTCTACAATGCGCAGTACGCTTGTGCCTGAATCTATTTTTAATAATTCCGCCCCTAAGGATATTTTTAAATTGAATCATACAGCGCCTATTGATAATATTGATTATTCAAGATTACCAGCCCTTGGGTTAGTTACGATTTATGAAATCCCATTATGGATTAAATCTATTTTTGTTAAGCGTTTTTTACGAATTAAAATATTACACCATTCAGCAGTTTTACTAAAAGGGATTTTTAATCGCCCGGCATTTAAACCGAGGGCACATATTCTAAAGGAGAAAAACCTCTTTTATATCGTACTGACTGATAAGAATAAACTAACTTATTTTAATGCTTTTGATTCAGGTAAAGTATCGGATTTGGTTTATTATTATTTATTTGTCCTCGATCAGAAAGAAATTGACGCGAATACCTTACCGCTTAAGTTGTACGGTTTGGAAACAAGACATGAAGAGGTAAAAGAAATGAATGAGATATTAACTAAAAAAGCAGAGGTGGATATTTCTTCAGAGAAAAGCAGCAATTTTATATTAATTAATCAGTTACTGTGCGTATAATCAGGGGGAAGTACAAGAGCAGAAGGTTTTCGCCTCCGAAAAATTTCCCATCCAGGCCTACAACCGATTATGCCAAAGAAAGCTTATTCAATATTCTGGAAAACAGAATTGAGCTTGAAGGACTTGCGGTTTTAGATTTGTTTGCAGGAACAGGTAATATCAGTCTTGAATTTTTGTCACGTGGAGTTGACAGGGTATTAAGTATCGATAGCCATTATGTTTCCTATAAGTACATGACCAAAACCAAATATGAATTAGATGAATCTGACTGGACAATTCTGAAACAGGACGTTTTTAAATTTATTCCTAAATTAGATCAAACTTTTGATTTGGTATTTGCTGACCCGCCGTTTGGGTTAAAACAAATAGAATTGTTACCCGAATTAATATTGTCAGGTAAAATACTGAATGATGAGGGTGTTTTGATCATTGAACATGGCAAAGAGACCGATTTTACTAATCATGGAAATTTTAGCGAAATACGAAAGTATGGTGGTGTAAATTTTAGTTTCTTTACCCAATAAAACAGTATCATATGGAAAAAATAGGTGTTTTTCCCGGCTCATTTGATCCGTTTACGAAAGGACATGAGAATATCGTTAATCGGTTTTTACCATTATTCGATAAAATAATAATCGGAATTGGAGGGAATACCTCTAAAAGATATATGTATTCGTTAGAGAGCAGAATGGCTCATATTCAATCAATATTTGAAAACGAACCAAAAATTGTCATTGAACACTATACCGATCTGACCGTAAAATTCTGTAAAGAAAAAAGGGCGCAGTATTTGTTAAGAGGTTTAAGGAATACAACGGATTTTAACTACGAAAAATCCATTGCTTTAATGAATAAAGAGTTGGAAGGTATTGAAACACTGTTTTTAATGACAGATGCAAAACTATCACATCTGAGCTCTACAATTATTCGTGAAATAGCAAAAAGTAATGGTAATATATCCGCATTTGTAACTAATAGTGATCAATTGATTATACAGTAAGATGACATTAAAAAACAAGCTGACATTTTTGATTTTTTTAATAAGTACAATAGCTTACTCGTCAACAATTACAGGGTTTGCACCTGAATTTATTGGTGAAAAAGTAGTGATGTACACCTATAGCGATTATATTACCATGACCAGGGTGGAGATTGGTAATGCGATTGTTTCGGATAAAGATTCAACCTTTCAGATTGAATTTGATACCAAGCAAACCATTAAAGGAATGATTGAAGTTGGAAACACGGAAGCTGAAATTTATCTTTCACCTGAAACTGACTACAATATTTTCTACAAAAAAAAGGAAGATACACCAATGGCATTTGCGAGACAAAAGGCCAGTACTTTTTTTTCAGATCTTGATTCAAGTGATATTAATTACAAAGTATTAGCCTACGAAAATTGGTTTGATGAATATTTATACGTTCATCAAAAAGATATTATTAAACATGGATTGGGGCCATATATTGATACCTTTAAACAATACGCTTATGCAGCTTATGCTAATGAGAAAAACACCTATTTTGTAAACTATGTGCGGTATGACATAGCCATGTTGGAAAGGACAAAGAGGAGATCGGCTTCAAATAAATTAAAGTATGTAGAGTTTTTGGAATACATTAAGCCATTTCCAGTTTATCCCTACAACGATAAGTATATGGAGTTTATCAAATCATACTATAGTGCTGACCTTAGTAGCCTTCATACTCAGTTTCAGGCTGAGATCATTTTGGCTATTGACAATGGCAGTCCAACACGGTTAATGACTGTAATGTACAGGGACCCTTTATATGAAAATGATGAATTAAGGCAATTAATGATGATTAATATGTTGGGTAACGGTTATTATAAAAGACAGTACGATCGATCAAATATCCGAACAATTTTAGATTCTGTTTCCCGTTTTTCAAAGTATAGAGAGAACAGTATTGCCGCTAAAAATATACTCAAATACCTGACAAAAATTGAGGCAGGTTATCCTGCTCCCGACATTTCTTTAATGGATAATCATGACGACTTGATTACATTCGGAAAATACAAAGGCAAGTTTATTTATATTAACTTTTTTACAACCTGGAATAATGATGCGGTTAAGGAAATGAAATTAATGGAAGAGCTTTATTATAATTACAGTGATTATGTTGAGTTTATTTCGTTTTGCATGGATAAAGACAGTACATCCTACAAAACCTTTTTAGAGGAAAATAAAGCCCTGACCTGGCCCATTATTTATGTCGGTGAAAATCATCAGGTAATCAAAGATTTTAACGTGGTCAGTTCACCTCATTATTTTTTGCTTGATCAGGATGGTTTTATTTCTATGGCCCCGGCAAAGAGCCCGGCACCTGATGGCGTGTACGAAACTGTTGAAAAGACTTTCCGCTATATCAGGTCCAGATTAAGGGAGTGATAAGCTGATCAATATCAGCTGACATAGTGAGCTTTGTAACTTAAAAACAAGGTGTTTAAGTTTATCTTTATTTCTGTAATAATTATAAACATATGAAAACGCTCTTAATTAAAGATTCAAAATCATTAAAAGAATTAAAAACCGAATTCAATGCTCATTTTCCACATCTCAAAATTGAGTTTTTTTCTGTAGATCATGGTGAAGAGGAGGCTTCTCCCCGGACCGCAATTTTTGATGATAAACTATTATTAAAAGATATCCGTACCGTTCATAACGAAGGTGAGTTAAGTATTGACGGACATTTAAAAACATCAACTTTTGAACAAAATTTTCATGATACATTTGGTATCAATGCACAAGTATATCGTAAGTCAGGAAGAATTTGGCTGCAAACTGTTACAACCGACGACTGGACATTAGCTGATCAGGAACGGAAGGGATTGGGAATGGAATCAATATAATTGGAAGTTGTGATCAGGGAGGGAATTATTAACCTTTTTAGAAGTTGTTTTTCATTATTGATTCCGGTACTAATCTGGAATCTGCTTCTCTACGATTCGCTTCCTGAATTTTATCAGGATCCCATATTCAATGAAAGTATTCCGGAACTGATTTTAATAGCGGAGAACGTTTTGAGGGCTGTTATTTTTGTACTACCTGTATTCTTGCACCTGTCCTTAAAAACACCCGTTCAGAAAAGGGGATTGTATATTTACTTTTTTGGTATAATATTCTATTTTTTGTCCTGGCTGACACTTATCATATGGCCTGAATCGGTGTGGAGCAAAAGTATGATTGGAATATTAGCACCTGCTTATACAATTGTGTTTTGGCTAATCGCTATTCCTATGATAGGTAAAAACTATTTACCTGGTTTCGAACCTGTGAGGTGGATTTATTTTATATCAGTATTATTATTTACAATAGTACATGTCACTCATGTTTATATTGTTTATAATACTATATTTAGTACTTAAAAATTAAAACAAACTGTTGATTTACCGGCAGCGTCTTTGACATCTTTTTGCCTGATTTCAATATCCCAACAAAGGTCTGTTTGCCAGGTTTTCCTCCAGATAGTAAAGATAACCTTACCGTTTAATTTTTTTATGGGGTTACCATAAGTTTGAATTCCGGCATAGCTTTCAATGTAGAAATTATTCGTATTTTCAAGTAATGTTGGATGAGTGATTTCGTAGTCAATTTCATGTAATGGAATTTTAGATATTCCTGCTACTAAAACAGTATCTACCCTGTGCTCAACAAATTTAAACCATTCACCTTCATAATCAGGATCATATATATTTAGTTCATAATCGGTATCTAATTCTTTTAGACAACTTGAAAATATGACCACTAATAGGGTTAAAACAATGACTCTCATAGATGTAAATTTAAACTGATTCCATAAGATGTTGGAGTCAATGTCATTGAAAATTTATCGGCCTTAAAGGGACTGTTTAGATATGTTGGATTCGGTTTTACGTGTTTCTTTTTGAATCGCCAAATCATAAATGCTGAAGTAACTGCCAGTGCACTTCCAATATAAATCGAATTCCTTAATTGTTTTTGTTTTTTGATATATTGTTCATTCCATGAAACCAGTTCAGATTTATACTTAATGGCCAAATTAATATTGGTTTCAGCTTGGTATTCCTCAATCTTAAGTTTGTAGTTTCTAGCTAAGCTTTTAGCATCTATCCACAGATAAGTTGAAAACCCGATTGAAGCCAGACACGAAATTGGAATGATAGAGTTCACACCAAGTTTAGTATTGTACCTTGCTTTTTCCTTTTTATATTTCCTGAAATCATTTGAAAGTTTGGTTTTATATTGAAACCGGTTAGTTGAGTCAGGATGGACATAGATTGTATCTTTAATGACGTTAAAAGCCGGGACCCAAATTTCTACAATATGTGTTCCTTTATTTAAGGGAATAATATTCTTCTTATATACTTTGTTATCATCAATTCTAATTTCATACTCATTAGCATATGGGAAGACAAAATTGACGTTAGAAGCCTGAGCCAGAACGTTACCGTATGTCATTACTGATAAAAGTAACGTGATAATATATCCGAAATTTAAATATGTCATTTAGACAGTTTTAGGTTTCTAAACAATACTACTCATCTCTATCAACATTTTGAGTGGAGATTACTGATTTGTCATTGTTATAATAAGTGATTTTTCCGGTAACAAGTTGTGGTAAGTTTAGAACATCAATCTTAAAAAATGTAGCTTCTTCAAACTCTCCTTCACGTTTTAAAAACAAAATATTATTGTGGTATATGTTAATGAATTTTATTTTGGAGTTTTCATAAAAAATGGATGCTTTCAATGAACCATCATTTTCATAACAATTGAGCCAGCCAGTTTCATTAAAAAGGTGTGATTCACTTTTTAAATTTGAATTAGGGTAGTATGATTTAAAATTTATAGCTTTCCCACTATCATACTCTCTTATATGCTTTGTATTGGTATTTTTGTAATAGAAAATTCTGCTACCATGAAGAAGAGAATCTTTAAGCATTCTAAATTCCGTAGGGTTGTCATTTTTATCATAAAATGTAACTTCTATCAAATTTGGCTTCTCCGATAAAACGTGAAATATTTTTGTTCCATCTGATCTATAATTTGTTATATAAATTAACTGCCCATAAAAATATCTAAACTTATACCTGGTGTATTTGTTTAAATCTTTTTCTTTTATCTTTTCTTTTTCAACTAAATAAACATCCCAAGCACCTTTATTTGAGGGGGCAGGATAATGGAGTCTTATACGGCCAATATTTTTATCAAAAATGGAATTGGCCTCTTTGAAGTATACAATTTTCTCTTTAAATCTAATGTCCTGAGCTGAACATAAAAGAAGCAAAAGTGCGGTTAAAAAAAATAATTTCATTTTGTATATTATTATATTCCAATTTTCTTAAAATCCTTAATTAACTTGTCGATTTGTGCATCAGTAGAAGGTGTCGATTTATTCAGTACATTCTCTAATGTAAACTCACTCTCTGTTATCACATAAATTCCACTAGAGTAGTGGCCGTCCACTTGTTTGCCGGATAAGTTTGGTATTGCAATGACACCCTCTTCATTAAAAGTCGGATTGATGTCTATAGCAACTGAGGGTAATTGATCAAGATACATCAGTCGATTCAGTCCTGGATTTTCAATAAGTATAATGCTACCTTTCAATTCTTCAATTAAATGAGGGTTAACAGTAAACTCCTTTCCATCAGAAGGGTAAAAATCCTCTGTTCGCATATCTTGCTCTATACCAACTAATTCATGTTCATTTCTATCTAATAGTGCACCATATAAATTCATACCTGATTCTATTTGATCTTCTGAGAATCCAGCTTTGGTTAACCTTTTCCTCATCTTTTTTGCACTATATCTATGTTCTGTAGTGTACCCCCCTTTATTATTATCTACTATTCCAAACAAAGTCTTGCCTGAATGTGAATTACCTTTTTTATCTGTATAATTAAATGTACTAACATACTGATTAAATAGATTTAAAGCAACCTCATTTCCAGGTATAATGTCTTTCCCATCAGGGTCAATAAAAAATATTGGATTATTAGCAACATATACATAATCACTCAGTGTCGGGTAATCACTTGCTTTGGGGTCAAGCGATAAAAACCTCGCGACATCACTATCATAAAACCTTGCCCCTCTGTAATCTAGTCCGGTCTCATTATCCCGCTCGTGTTGTGTGGTCAGATATTTCTCTCTGTCTCCCTGAGTAAACTCACGAAGAATTTTTCCATATGGAAAATAATCTGCGGCATATTTAATGGCATATTGAGGTGAAGATTGTCCGCAGTTTTTAATTGGGGTATAAACAATTCGGGTATTCCCTAAATAATCAGAAATATAAAAGCTGATGTCTAAGGCTTTTGCGTAGCCTGTTGGGTAATCTTCATAGGAGCTGACAGAGTCCGGCACCTGGTATAGCCGTGGTGTAATTTTGGCTTCTCTGCTTAATCCAGTGAGGTAGTACGTCCAACTGTCATTAACCATATCCAGCACCCCAATATCTTTGAGGTAATATTCCTCAGTTTCAGTTGTATTACTGTTGGTATTTAAAACATGTTTGTACATCCTCAGGTTTTCAGTTCCATAAAGATAATCAATAATCTCGTTGGTTTGGTTGATTTGATACGGGTAATTCCCTCTGTAATAATCTATTCCGGTTATATCCCGGTGGTCATCAGAGCTTAAGTTACCATTGCTGTCGTAAGTGTATGACCTTCCTGATGTCAAAGTATTGGCCGGTGATACTTCTGTCAGGTGGTTGTTACCATTTCCATAGGAATAGTCCCACGCCTGTGAAATCAGGATATTTTGAGAAACATTGTTGATTATTGAGTCCTTAATACCTCTTTCCAATGACAGTATATTTCCAATTTTGTCATAGCTATAAAAGGCATCACCAACACCATAAGAGGAGGTGGATACATTACTTGCGTACACTGCATTTCCTTGAATGGCATCTGCTTTAGTTAATCGGTTTAAGCGATCATAAGTGTAACCATAATCTGTTTGATGAGAGAATTTTAAATTAACATCTGCATCATTAATCACATCAATATTGGAATTATCAGCCCTGTATTCTACTTGCATAGCATTAATATTACCATTCCAGTTTTGCGAAGCATTTACATTTTGAGGCCATATTGATGAAGGAAGATTGTTATCATAAAACAAGCTGATATTTAAAAGTTCGCTGCTTTGTTTAAATAAGCGGTTTCTGACATCATAGGTTTTGTTAATAGTTTGAATAAGCTGATTTGGTGTGATAGATTCACTTTCGGTATTTGGTCCACAAACTTCAGTATTGTAGTGCTTAATACTCGTATTTAGTCCTGTAATTAAATCATAGGTATATGATGTGACTAAAACTTTTTCGTTCTCCAGGTCAGCAAAATTAAAATAAGTGCGAATCAATCGGTTCCAGTCATCAAAATTGTAATGATATTGAAAGTCAATGACACCATCATTTCCAATATCAACTTCCTTTTTAGTCAAACTCCTTTGGTAGTTATAATCTGAGTAATGAATTTTGGCAGTTACAGTTTTACCGGGTGTAGTGTAGTTTGATGAAATACTGCTTTTTCCACTAGGGTTAAACTCAACAGATTCAGTAGCGACATTTCCATTATTGTCATAAGTAAAGTTGCTGACCTGTACTATCTGACCTTCGGCATTGTAATTAACTGTGGCAATCACTTTTCCTAAGCCATTGCCCGTATTAGTCTGGCCAAATTGAAACCATTTTTCGTTTAGGTTAGGTGTAAATAATTCAGTAACCAGAACAGACCCAGAACCGTTACTTTGTGTAGGCTCACAAGGTGGAACGACTAACTCAATACTGGCTAACCAGTCATAGGTGCTTTGGTTTGAGAATTTATATTCAAAATATTCCTGTTCAGTATTTCCAAAAGTATAAATGATTGGATCACCATTAGTGTTTAAGCCTGATATAGTGTCCTGGTAAAAGAGAGGATCAACCTTACTGTTGTCCGTAGAATTGGAAGAACACGTTAATTGGTTACGATATGCTTTTTGTTGTGTTGTTAATCGACCATAATCGTCATAAGAATACCTTGTGAAAAAGCTGCTCGTGTCATTTGTACCACTATAATATTCTCCGCGTTTTCCATTTTCATCCTGTTTAACTGAGATTAACCCCAGTTTGTTGTACATCATTTTGGTGGTGCCGGCATCAATAGTTTCAGTCTGATAAATCTGTCCCATAATATTATATAAGTAGATGGATTCCTGCTTTTCAGGGTTGATTACCTTAGTAAGATTACCATAACTGTCATAAGCAAAAAGTGTCACAACCTTATCATTGATTCCACTCAAGGTATTTGAAGCATTACTATATTGTAGCATAGCCACTTTTTGACCAATAGCATTCATGTAAGTGGTCATGGTCTTACCATCTTCATCAGTAACTTGTTCTTTTATAAAAAGGGGCGCTCCTGAAAAACCAGTATTAATGATTGTTTGGACTTCGTAAGGGTTTAAATTCAGATCACAAGTCAGTTGCACTTTATTTACATAGCTGTAATCATGTTTTACGGTATGAATATTATTGATATTATTAATGCCGTAGTCAGATGTTCTTAATGGTCTGCTTTTCGTATTATTTTCAAACCTAAAACCAGCATAATCATCCTGAAGTTCATTATTCCCATTTAATGTAAAATTGGTAATTAAGTTCATATTAGTAGCTACCTGATTAGTAGTAATATGTGGTTTAAGCTGATTTCGTACTCTGTCCCAATTGTCATACTGGCTTAATCCTGAATGGAGTACTGTGGAGTCATTCTGAACCCCAATAGAGTGATGGGACGCTCTGCCATACACATCAATAAAACTTCTGGTATGCGTTCCCTGATAGGTGGTCAGGGTAGGGTTAGGACCGGTATAACTATAACTGTCAACGTAGTTTTGCTTCGTCCTTGCTATGTGATCGAGGTTTGTATTCCTGTCCCAGTAATTATATGACTGTTCTTCGAGCAATCGATCATTTTCGAAAGTTTTGATCAGCCTTGAATAATTGTCATAATGGTACTTAACTTCAATGCCATTCGGATTGGTAACACTTTTTACGCGATAATTTGGATAGTGGTCGTAACTCGTTGTCATGGCATCAACCCTCCCAAATCCAGTGGTTATAGAATGTGGAAGTCCAATATTATAACTAATGATCCCACCATAGCTTCCAAAGTTTGGACAATTTGAGTTATTATTTACATTGTTGTACCAGACTTTAAACGGGGTATCATAATGGTATTTGGTGTAAATACCGGATTGATTATGTTCTAAAGCGATCTGTCCATATTGGTTAATCTCATCAATTGTCCTGATACCCAATGTGTCGAATGGGTAAATCATTTTATTTGTACTTAATCCGTTGGTATCATTCTCACCAACATAAAAATGAGCGATATAGTCGTTGGAATTATCTAATCTAAAGCTCCAATCACCTGATGAATTTGGAACAGTATCAATTTGTACTGCCACATTTTTAAGGAACATATATTCATCCCAAACTGTTTCATACAAATACATGTATTTGGTGTTTGAACCACTCCCGGATTGAGAGGCATCATAACAACCAATAAATTCGTAACCGTAAAGGTACTCCCCTGCTGCACAGACCTCAATATCTTCACCTGTTGGAATGTACACAATCAAACCAAATGGAGGGTCTAATCTGTAACCACAATAACCACTTGGGGTATTGTCATAAATGGTTTGATCTGAAATTCCATTACCATGAATCCATCCGATAATTAAATCATCACATCCTAAACTACCAGGAGAAGACGGACAGGAAGGGCCTTCAAAATCAATAATGGTATCTGTGTAAATTTCAGGTACTCTCCATTTGCTTTCATAAAAGTAATATGATGACTTCATAAGCGGGGCTTCGTCATTATTATTTTTGGAGAATGTTGTTTTTTGAAATGCTATTTGTCTCAAATTATGGGCCTGAGCACTTCTGGCACCATCCGGTAAAGGGGTTTCGCCGCTTAAATTGGAGTCCTGGTAAAAAGCACTGTGCCCGGCCAGAAAAACAATAGTATCATTTGGGGTAGAAGTATCAATTGTGTACCATGCCTTACCACCTGCAATATCATAAAACTCTAAATGACGATCCTTTCGGTTTAACACGTCAAAATAATAAAAGTGTTCGTCTTTTGAGTAGGCTCCGGGATATTGAGGACTGGATTTTTTAATACTGAATATTTGCCAGGACGGTTCATGTTTCAGGACAATTTCATTATCCTGTCCCATCATTTTTTTGTAGCCTTCTGCTGAGGTATGTCCTTTGTAATCGGCTTCGTAATATTCATACTCTTCCAGTTGCTCAATATAGGCATCAGAGCAGTTTGTCGGATTTTGACAATATAACTCATATGGGTTGAGGTTATTTTGAACTGGTTCAATAGTTTGCCAGTTATTTTGTCCAATAATATTTTTAATATGATGTTCCAGACTATCGCTCATATCATAAGGACAGGCTACTCCTACTTTTATAATGTCTGCTGTTGATAAAGAAGGCGTGATAAAATCAATCACAATGTTATCAGAAGGGTAACTTCTTGAATCACTAAAAATTTGAACTTTATACTTCTCAGAGATACTTGGATTATTAACAACATTGGTAAATACTGCGTCCGGAACGGCAGGCTGGCTTTGTAATACTTTTGCAATATTTGCACCTTCCACCTCACTTGAAATATTGGAAACAGCAAGTAAGGTAGACTGATTCAATTGAGGTTGTGCGGCAAGCACATCATATAATGAAGTCTCAGGAAAACCTTCTTTTTCGATTAAAAAACTTAAAACATCATCCGACAAATGAGAATTATGGGTGAGCAGAGCAGTTAAAATTTCGTTTTGACTGTAAATATGGTTGTCAATAATATGTTTTTGTGTGGTATCAGTCAGAAACGGTTGTGATCTGAATATTTCGATTACTTGTGATGGACTCAATGATCTTACATTATCGAAAACCCGATTGAGATAATATTTATTGAATGGATTTTGAGCTCGTAATACCTGGTAAACGACCTCGTTATCAAAATCGACCATATGATCAATAAATGCGTTTAATACCGAGTCGCTTAATGGTGAATCGTAGAGTAATGAATCTTTAATATCGGTTCCGTCATCAGAAATAACAATCATAGAGATTAAATCAGGGTCTTTAACTGCATCATAACCTTTTGGATTTGTCGGATTATCACCTAACGGGTTTGGAGAAATGGTAAATTCACCTAAAATTTCTTGTGCTGCTGTTACTGCCGCTGTCTTAGAGCAAGTCAGGTCATAGGTTTTAGATGATTTGGATTCCAGTTTAATGAAATAACTGTGTAATTTCCATTCAGGATTAATCTGTTCAAGTTCATTATAAAAATAAACGTCAGCTAAACGTGGTTGTTCACCAAATGACCTGTTCCAGTTTTGCCCCAGGTATGACCAGTCTAATGTATCTTTACCATCAGCCTGATTAAGGTAATAATCAGCATATTCATACATGGTTTGAGCATGTGAATAACCAATTCCAGGTTCAAAATCCACATTTCTGCTTGCAAGGTCCTGTCTTATTGAAAGCGGTCTTTTATAGCCATTCTCAAATGCTTTGGTATAACCATAGGTTAAGTCAGTAGAGGATTCGAGTTCATTATCAGAATTGTAATTTTCTGTCTTACTCAATTTTCCAAAAAATAAATACTCTTCAAGAGTGGAAGGGTCGTCAACTATGGAATTACTTTGGGAGTCGAAATAGGGTTGGTAAACATTCCCCAAGTGGTAATATTTTGTTGAATTGCGTTCACCGGTTTCCAGTTGAGGATGAAGTACCGTTGTTGAGCGAAACCCTTTGTTACGGGAATAACCAAAAGCTTTTCTGAAATTGGAAGGCAATATAATATCTTTTGTTTCAGAAATGATTTGAGTGGTGTCATAGACATAATCAGTTTGTTTAAAAGTTGGGGCGGCAATTGAATGGCCAACCGGAACCAGTAAATTTTCATTTTGCTTAATGCTCTTAACTGAGGGGTGTACAATTTCTGCCCGGTCGGATGCATAGCTTCGCTGAACATAGGTGCCTGTATTGCACCCATGTACCCTGTGTAATCCATAACTTCCTGTAAGGGTTGCTAAACTTGATCTGGGATAATATTCAATCTCTGTTTCTCCCCCAAGTTGATCAATGATTTTAGTTAATACTGTTCCTGAACGTCCCGGATTGATTTGTTTTTCAAAACCTGATTCGGCAGAGTTTCTATTCGGACCGCCAAACCATTCGTACTCAAATTCAGTTTGTAAGGTTGTTGAATTTGCCGGAGTGGTATTGTCAAGTGTGTCAGCATTATAATGTCCTGTAGGGATAGATTTAACAGTAGTCAGATTATAAACATATTGCTGATGGTGAGTGGACATGACTAAGGTAGTGTCCAAAACAATATTTTGGAGTTCAGTAGTAAAGGTTGAATCAAAACTATAAAGTGGATAATCATAATTCTCATACAGGTTTTGAGTTTCCATGGTGTAGTCCAATGCTAATTCACTAACAAGTACCTCTCCTGAATTATCATTTGGATTGACTTTACCATTAACCTTATAAACCTTAGCACTTTTAAGCATATATGGGTTTTTGGAATAACGGATTAATTCAAATTCCTGTAGTTTTACGTTTTCATTAAATTTTGTAGGTTCATTGTCCCAAGTATATGGGTCATTAACGTCTTCATCCCACCAAAATTTATTATAAGCACTTAATTTAGGATCAGACAGGTTGGTACCATCCATGGCTGCTGCATAAATCGGAAGTGCCATGGCCCACGGCATTCCAATTCCGAAATTCGAAGGAATATTGTTTGAAGCTTCGAGATGACTAATATTCATATGTGCGTATGCATTATAGGCCGTTACTTCACTATTATTATTGAGATCAATCTGAGCGCCAACAAGGTCATCAGGTCTTTTATTAAATTTATGGTCTGAGTTCCCCGGACCAACCTGTATATTAATTCCGGCATTACTAACTGGAATACTTGGCATTACAAAAACATTAGAAGTATAAACACTGGTTGATACAGTTGGTAAATGCCATTTTACGGGGCTGTCAAAAGTGCTGTAGATTTGTTCTCCTCTTGTTGCCGTATAATCAGCTAAAGTATATATATCCCCGGCATTCGCATTATATTGCGAAAACATACCATATGAAAAATTTGAAGGCCCAAAGGCAATCGAGTCTGGTCCATTGGGATTTTCGATAATTGAATCAATGGTCATTCCGGTTGAAACGTTCATATTACCGGTAACCACTGAAATATCTATCGTACCATTACCCATAGATGAAGATGAACCATTACCATCAATAACTTTGGTTTTGATTTCGTAAGTATCTCCTGAAATTAACTTATCAGCACTAATCCGTCCTGTTTCTAAAAAACCATGATTAAATGGAAGAGTACTATTGCCACCTACACCGGTTTGGCGTAAAAAATGGTTACTGTTGCCATTAGTGAGAAGATACGGGTTTGTAGAGGAAATAGTACGACTTGAAGGAGAAGAGCTGGTAATATCATCAGTTTTTCCGTGTAAATACCGGTTCCAATTGGAAGAAAAGTTACCGTTTACGCCTTCTGAAATAATGGTTTTATAATTGTAAAGTGAGTCTTTTCTATGGACTCCATTAGAAGAGGGGTTAAGCATATTCCAACCAATTTGATCACTGGTTTCATAATCCAATTCCAGAATATCAATGGGAGATACTGAGTTGTATGAGGTAATTGATTGCAGAAGAATATCAGTATAAATGGTAAAGTCTTCAGGAATGGCAAAACCTGAAGAAGATGTAAATAAATTATTTGGAAGCTCACTACCTAATGCCAGTTGGATATAAGTTTGTTCATATGCTTTAAAGTAATTAAAGGCACCAAACTTTTTATAATCAAAACTAATGGTTTGATACGGCAAATTTTTATTTGATAGTTCAGTACAATACCATGAAGTGAAGGTACGTTTAGGCTCCAACACATTCTTTACTGCATCCGAAGCAGAACCATAGTTGTTATTTTCAATAACATCATGCGTTTCGTTATCAAGTTGATGACTGTAATAATTATAATCGAGCACCCTTTGATTGTTCGGTGAACGATAGGTCTTCATGGCCAAATCAAATGTGTAGAAATTCCCATTATCCAGTAGAACCGTCCAGCTGCCGCCATAAAATCGAAGCTCTACATAACTCTCAAAAGTATTTAATACAAATACCGCGCAATTCAGATCGTCATCATCAATATATTTAAAGACCGCTTTTCCGTTCGCATAGCCTGGAATGTTAACAACGGGAGAAAACAAATAGATGTCTCCATTAGCCTCAGAAGTCGTAACATCATAATAATTGGTTGAGTCGGAAATACCAGGGCTGTTTTTATTATTGTCACATTCAACACTTTGCAAAAAAGAATAATAGGCTGCATTGGAAATACTGATACTTGGCAGACTTAAATTCCATCCTTCCCCATAGGGAATACCTGAGGCCACCATGGGGGACGTACCGGCAGTATAGGTTGTAGAATAGTTAAGATTCAGACTATAACTTAGCCCTCCCGGCGTTCCCACATTTCCCAGAGGTACGGAGGTATTATAATCACCCGTGAATAAGTTAACGTCTCCGGCCAGGCCACCTGATCCAAGAGTAGAGGGTTTGGCTTCTGACGGAATTAAATTGGAATTATCATGCCCTCCAACAACTTGAGCATGCGAATTAAGGGTTAGAAAAAGTGCGAAACACAGCAGATATAAACGCATAGAATTTGGGTTAAGTGAGTAATCATTTCTAATTATATAATGTCTGCTTTACGAAAAGGTCACCAATCCAACTAAAATTCTGTGTTAGTTTCTTTTAGATGTGCTTTCCCATCACATCAAGTTTAATAAGAATTTTTTGATAAACCATGAAATTTGTGCTGAAAACACCGATTGGATAATTCTCCAGATGGAATCCCTACGTCATGTACTTTTGAAGATTTGCCTCATTATAAAGATAGAGTATAAGTACCGATTTCAACACCCAGATCAGTTCGACAAGATATTCCTTTGGTTTTCTGTATAGATGATACGAGTAGACTAATTAAAGAGCCGGGTATTGCATTCGCTGCATAGTTCACCGGTACTGCTATCAATCGTTTTTATGGTTTCGTTAGCATCATTCATTAAGCATTTTTCATTGGGGCAATGGTGTAGCCCCATTACGTGTCCTATTTCATGATTAGCTATTCTGGTAAATCGTTTATGGAAAAGGTGTTTTGAAGCCCTTTTACCCAATCGGTAGGTCGAAACAACACAAGAATATCCGTTTACACGGCCCAGTCCAAAAATAGCCCAGTCGGTATAGGTTGACGCCGGGTGTTTTATTTTACCTGTTTTTTTATCTTTTTTGGTAATGGCAATATCCTTTTTAATAATACCTATCATAATGCCAACTGAATCGGGTCGGTTACGGTCAAGCCAATTTAAAATGGAGTCGGCTCTGTATCTTGGAGCCTTTATAAAAGTCATTATGTTTTTAGGTAGCTCTGCTTTTGGGAGAACCACTGTACGCGTTTGATAATGATGTTCAATAGAATCAATTAATACTGCGATTTCTTTTTCATTAAAATTTGAAAATGGCTGAATACCAATCAGAGTGGAGGAGGGATCCTTTCTTAAGCATCCCAACAGTGTAAAAAGAATCAGTATGCTGACAATTCTATTCAGATTTAACGGCTTGGAGTGTATTCATTAACAACGAGGCAATTGTCATAGGACCCACACCACCAGGAACTGGCGTAATATAGGATGCCTTTTTCGAAACTTCATCAAACTTAACATCTCCCAACAGTCTGAAACCTGATTTTTTTGTCGGGTCTTCAACTCTGGTAATACCAACATCAATCACTACAACACCATCTTTAACCATATCACCTGTCACATATTCAGTCAGACCTAATGCCACAATTAAGATGTCAGCCGATCGTGTAATCTCGGCAAGATTTTTTGTTCTGGAATGCGTTAAAGTTACCGTACAGTTTCCTACCTTATTTTTTCGCGCCATTAAAATACTCATGGGAGACCCAACAATATGACTACGTCCCATTACCACACAGTGCTTACCTGAGGTCTCAATATTGTATCGATCCAGCAATTGAACAATACCATAAGGGGTTGCCGGTAAAAAAGAGGGGAGGTCTAATACCATTTTACCCAGACTTTCAGGATGGAAACCATCAACATCTTTTAATGGAGAAATGGCCTGAGTGACTTTAAGCTCATCAATATGATCAGGTAACGGAAGCTGAACAATATACCCGTCAATCTCAGGGTTGGAATTTAACTTTTCAATTTGATCAAGTAATTCGGCCTCTGTTATATCAGCAGGTAATTTAATCAATGAAGACTCAAAACCAACATATTCACAAGCCTTTACTTTTGCATTAACATAGGTAATACTGGCACCATTATCTCCTACTAACACTGCGGCAAGATGAGGAATCTTTTTTCCCTGGGCTTTGCGTTCAGAAACTTCAACCTTTATTTCATCTTTAATATCTTGTGATGTTTGTTTTCCGTCTAATAAAATCATAAAATTATTGCTGTTTTGATGAGACTGTCAAATATAGTAAAAAAAGGAACTCCGAAGAGTTCCTTTCCACAACTAACTAAAATTTAAACTATTCAGCATGTCCCCATGCGTGAACCTTTTTATAAGGTTGTCTGTAACCACTGTGACACCTTAATACTATTTAACAAATCTTTCAATTATTTAACCTGAAATACCATTCATCCCTCTGGTATTTCTTTACTCAAAGGTAAGCAGGATTATATCCTTTTTTAATGATACAAATCATAGGAAATTATCTTATTTCTCATGAATTGAAAAAAACACATTTTGTAGGATTAAAGGAGGGTGGTTAAGAAGATTGTTCTTAAAGCTTTTTATAGTTTTCTTCAGATAATTTCCATTGATTAACTTCCTGTTCAAAATTTAAGCTTCCCGGAATAGTCCTGTACGTTTTAATAAAAGAAAACCCAACACGTTTGAGCGTTTTATTGGGAGCAGGATTAAGTGCATATGGCTCGCAATAGACTACTTTCAATTCCAGATCTTCAAAGAAAAAGGGAAGTGAAAGTCTGACTAACTTTTGCCCAATGCCCTTTTGGCGTAATTTTTTATGCCATATATGAAGGTGCATATGTGCTTGTTGGCCATAAACAATCTGATTGACATTACAATGCCCAATGGGTTGGTTGTATTCCTCCCAGATTAAGGCGTAAGACTTTTTTTCTTTTAGTGGTGAATCAATCTGAGATTTGAGCATTTCTGTCAACTCCCGGCCGGAAGGTAGTTTATCTAAGTCCACCCCCATACTTACCAGAAAGTCAGGATCTGATTTTAACCAGTAATCCACAATTAAGGGAATATCACGTTCTTCTATGGTCCGGACTGTTAAGTTATTCTCCACAATTAATTATTAAATATAGGAGTAAATGTATCAATTATTAGATTTTATTTCCGGTTGTGTCACAGGTTTTCGTGATTAGTTTGATACGGCTATCAGAATATCTGCTTCTCCGTTAACAGGGTTAACAGCCTTTTTTCCATATATTTCTATGTCAGCAGTATAAGATCTGTTCAAATCTGAGTTCCATATTTTTTGCCATTCATTATACACAGCATCCTCAGTCAAATTACCTTTAGCCGTAAATTTCACATGATTACCTCCAATAAAATGCCTTGGAATCATACCTACAGGAATCTGGTCAAACCGATCGACCTCACATCCTAAAATCATGGTATATGGCTTAGTATGGTCGCCTTCATAATCAGTATATACCGCATAAATATTATCGTTAATCCGATTTGGAATTTTGGATTTAATATTTTCAGAGATAAACCTATCCCATAATTGGTTGATATCCTGAGCAGCCTGTTCATTTTTATTGGTGGTCCTTACAGCAATTCCCATGATCATAAAGGGGTTTAATCTCACTTTTTTCATTGTTCAATAATTTAGATTCAATGCGAAAGTAGATGAGAGGAATGACAAATCGTGTCAGGGCTAAATATCAATTTATTCAATTCTCTAAAAACTGTTCAGTTTAACCTGTAAACTCACTAATTTCAAATAAGTTTCCATCTACATCTCTGAAGAAACATCTGATTTCCATTCCCCAATCATATGGTGGTGTAATAAATTGAGCGCCCCGCTCTTTTAATATTTCGTATGAATGTTGGCAGTCAGTTACCCGGATTGTAAAAGCATGATGAACCGAATTGATATTTTCACTCGGTTTAAAATAAACCTCTGGTTTGTCTTCGGTAGGATCGCCGGGGGTTACTAATAACAGCCAGTTATTTAGGAATTTTAATACTGCTGATGTCCCACCATAAGTTCTGATCAATTCTGCCTGCAAAATTTCGGTATAAAATGGTAAAGCTTTGTCAAGATTATTAACTACGAGGATGCTGGTTAATTCTGAATTTTCAAATGGATTGTTTGTATCTGTCATAATAATAATTTGTATTATACTAAGATACAATAAATAATAACCGATTTGACCTTAAGAATAAGGCTTATTCCGGTTACTTTTTTCTAATCAGGTGAATATTACCCTGTCCTTCAAATGGTGTTCCATTTGTAGCTGTTGCAGTATAAGTGTAAAAGTATACACCTTCTAAACATGGTTTATTGTTATTTAAATTATTCCCATCCCATTTATCATTAATGCTGTTGAAATGGAAAACTTCCACACCATACCGGTTAAAAACACTACAATCGAATTCACCAATTCCTCTGGAAGGGAAGAAAAAATCGTTATTTGGAGTAGCACCAGGTGTAAATACATTTGGAACTTCTAATTCCGGAAACGGGTGTACGGTGACTATTTTGCAAATAGAATCCCTGCAATCGTTAAAGTTTTTAGCAACCAGACAAACTTCATAGTTTGTTTCAGTGTCATTTAAGGCCGTTAAAATGGTATCGGTTTTAGTCAGGTTATAATCGTATTTGAAGAACCAATTCCCATTTTCATTTCCAGGTTCATTATTGTACCAAGTCACTTTAAATGTTGAGTCTGATAACAGATAAGTGGGTTTTGCGAAATTAATAGAGGTATTGATGAGTTCAAGATCTATATCTTCAGTTCCCTCATATTGCCCAGGTCCTGTAAATTCATCCGATTCCAATTCAAAGTTGGCAATTGGGTTAAGGGAATCAACATAAACCTGTTCAATATAGGTACATAAGTTTTGGTCAAGTATAGTGACTTCCAACCATCCGGGTTCATTTACTATAAAAGTGGTATTGCTTGATTCATCTCCATTTTCAAGATTTTCCCAGTGATATAATAAATTACCTGTTCCAGATGAGTTCAGTCCTGCGGTTGTTACTGTTACTTCTCCATTTCCCTTTTGGAAACCTTTGGTTCTGCAGTATGTTAAAGATGGGATGTCAACAACACCGATAAGCGGATTAGGTTCTGTAATAAAAAAGGTTAACTCATTGGAACAACCAATTTCATCAACTATTTCTAATGTATATTCACCGGCTCCCAACCCATTATTGGTAGTTATATTTAGTCCGTTTGTTCCATTTGGGTTTGGGTCCCATGAATAGAAAATCTGATCATAATCTCCCTGGTAATTATAGACTGTATCAGCTGTAGCATTTCCGGTTGTATAAGAGTGACAAAGCGGATTTTGAGTTGTTAAACCAACAGAAAGTGGTGCAGGATCTGTTAAAATAATAGTGGTTTCATTTTCACAACCACCATCATCAAAAACACTAACGGTGTAGATACCGGATGGTAAAGAGTTAGCAGTATTGGTACCATTATTATTTAAAAGTGTACCGGCTGCGTTTAATATTTCAAAGTTAAATGTTCCAGGTGTTAACGAAAATACTGTAATTGAACCATTAGAAGTTCCAAAGCACTGTGGGTGACTGATATTTGTAGAAATATTGACAGTTGATCCACTGGAAATAATGAATGTGGTATCCCATTGACAACCGGATGGTGACTCAATAATAATTTCCCAAATACCTGAACTTAGATTAGATTGTGAGGAACTACCTCCGTTAGTAACAGTATGAGAATCAAATACGTTTCCGTCAGGATCCTTCCATGTTATAGTTGCAGGAGAAGAGGTGGTTGAAATATTCTGAATAGTTGCTCCTCCATCTCCTGAACCCGAACAGGATTCATTAATGAGATTAGTAATAGTTGCAATTATCGATTCTGCAGTAATCACAATTGAATCTCTTGAAGTGCAGGCGCCTGAAGTAACATCAACCCAATAAATACCACTATTGTACGCTATTAAGCTGTCGTTTGTGGAATTGTCCATCCAGCTATAAGTTAAGCCAGGATTGGGGACGGAGAGTATTAAACTGTCTTCAGGACAAATTATAGTATCGTTTCCAAGTGTAATATTTATTGGAACATCAACATTTACAGTAAAGCTTGAAGTGTCACCAGAATCATAAACCTGATAAATAGTTGTTGTAGTTGGGGCTACTGTAATCGCTGAATCCTGAGAAATAATGGTATTCGGATCATCCGAAATAATCCAATTATGAGCGGTATTTAAACTTTCATCAATCAACGTAATAGAATCGCCAACACAAATTGTAAAATTAAACTGGTTGAACGTGGCGCTATTGTGAAATGTTGGCAGACCTAATGTTGAAATGGTAGGTGAGGGTAGTGAGAACCCATTTGGGTTATATGTGCAAGCTATACCTAAAGCATTTGGATTAGAAATAGTTCCAAGTATCGAACTAAAAGATTGAGCTTCATATATTTTACCATCAGGTGCCAGTTGAAGTGCTCCGGACTGACCTGCACCGCCAATATAAAGTTCTGAATTGATAATATCATTTGCTGTTCCGGCTAAAAGGTCATACTGATATATGCCTTCACCAACATTACCTCCAACTAAACTGGAAACATATAAAATTTCACTGTTTGGTGAAAATTCAGCACCATAAGCTGCTGGTAAAGAAAAATAAATAGCATTGCTGACTATACCAGTACTATTATCAAAATCACAAAGTTCAAAATATCCATCCCCCCAGCAAACAGAGGCAAGTTTACTTCCGTCAAGTGTTGCTTTTAAGTAACCAATTGCATTTGAGAATGGGGTTACGGGCATTGCTCCGGTCGTGCTCACAACTGGTGTTAAAGATAAACCTGCAGCAGTCAGTTCATAGCTGTGATAAACATTCGAATTATACAATTTTGTCACTATCCAATATGCATTTCCACTTTGTTGCTGAACAGCACAAACTTTTTCTGTTGATTGTGTCAGTATGGAGATGTTCACATTTGCATTGATATCACCCAAACCACCCTGAAGGGTCATGTCAACTTCCGAATACTTAAATCCACCGGCCCCTCCCTGAGCATCAACAGTAAATACGTAGTATATTGAGTTACTGCCCGGTTTTTTGACGATAACAGCCGATTGACTACTGCTTGGATTGCCACTTAAATTACCATTACCATTTGGCATTGGTAAGTGGTTACTGTTCCAAACTGTAATGCCATCAGTGTAAAATAGTAAATTACCATTATTGTCGCAAATTGTTGCACAACCTTCACCGGTAGTTAAGGCACTATTGGTGAGACCTACAGCTGTTCCGGAATTAAAATCAATACCTGCAAAATCACCAAAATACCAGATGTTACCTTCATTTTGGCTCCATGATGATGATAGGACTAATAATGAAAAACAAAATATAAAAAAACCGAGAGGGGACATTTGTTGATCCGCCATAATATTGAGTTAAGTAGCAAGCTTTTCGTAAATATACTAAACTACTTGCTTCTGATCAAATTAATATTTCCTTCACCACTTATTGTTGACCCTTTGGTTGTTATACCTGAGTAGGTGTAGAAATAGGTACCATCAGTACAGGGCTGATTGTTGTTTAAATAATTACCGTCCCATTGGTCTGTAATATCAGTAAACCTGAAAACCTCAATACCATATCTGTTAAATACTGAACAATTAAATGTTTCAATACCCTTTGCAGGAAAGAAAAAAGTTTGATTAGGAAAAGAGCCAGGGGTAAATACATTTGGGGTAACTAATTCTGGAAATGCCCTTACCGAAATTATTTTGCATAATGTATCCTGACAATGATTAAAATTTTTAGCTACCAGACAGGTTTGGTATTCCTGTTCTCCTTTTAGTATTGTATCTGTTATCTCATATTCATCCTTAATAAAAAACCAATGCCCTCCATTAGGTACTGCATTTGTATACCAATTCATCTTAAAAGCTGTTTCTGAAAGTTGGTCCGTTGATTTATAGCAATTGAGTGATTGGTTAATTAACCGGACTGTCACATCCTCTGTGCCTTCATATTCTCCGGGACCTTCAAACTGGTCAGATTCTAACTCAAAATCAGCAATCGGATTTAAAGAGTCCACATAAATTGAATCAATGAATAAGCACTGGTGAGCGTCTTTTAAAGTTACTTTCATCCAGCCCGGATCATGGACAATAAAGGTTGTATTATTGGATTCATCACCATTGGTAAGGTTTTCCCAGTGGTAGGTGACGTTTCCTGAACCCGAAAAATCTGAACCGGCCGTTGCTACTGTTACTTCACCATTTCCGCTTTGGTAACCTTTCGTTCTGCAGTATGTTGGCGATATTACCTCTGTAATACCAATCAAAGGGTTGGGTTGATCAATTGTAAATACTATTTCTCTGGAACAGCCAACACCATCAGTTATTTCAAGTGTATAAGTTCCTGCACCCAATTCTGAATCAGAGGTAACAGATAGACCATTTTCGCTACTGGTATTAGCACTCCAGATATAGTATACCTGGTCGTAATCCCCCTGAGTATTAAGGATAGTATCGACCATTGCAGAACCTGTTTCTTCTCCGTAACAAAGTGGATCAGTAATGGCTAATTCAATTTCAGGTGGCAGAGGATTAAAAATTTCAACTGAATCAATAATCGTACAGTTTGCACTGTCAGTTAGTGAAACAGTGTACCACCCGGCAACTAAACTGTTAGCAGTATTGGCACCATTAAAATTGACCGTATTATTATTAGAGTCAACTATTGAAAAAACAACGTTTGATCCCTGGGTATTAGAATGGTTAACGGTCAGGGAACCGTTAGACATACCATAACACTGTGGATTTTCGGGTTCCAGTTCAATATTAATGAGGCCGGGTTGGCTCAGGTCAAAATTGTGAGACCAGAAACAACCAATGGTGTCGGCAACACTAACGCTCCAAATACCAAGGTAAAGGTCATTTTTATAGCTTGAACCACCCGAAGGAACAGTTTGAATATCGAAAATACCATTGGTTCCTGACCAAATGACTTCGAAAGGACCGTTTTCTCCATGTATACTGTC
Source organism: Putridiphycobacter sp. (assembly GCA_965230195.1). Taxonomy (GTDB): domain Bacteria; phylum Bacteroidota; class Bacteroidia; order Flavobacteriales_D; family Crocinitomicaceae; genus Putridiphycobacter. The sequence goes on along the minus strand of OZ245997.1, from coordinate 3,806,651 downwards.
TACAAAGGCTACACCATTATCTGCACCATAGCAAGACAGGTTTTGGAGGCTGTCTTCTCTCCATGTTGCATATACACTACCATTTCCAATAGATAAGAATGCCGAATCGGAAGACAGGCAGTTACTGACATTAGGATTAGCATATACAACATAAGTATAGATGCCGGAATTAATTGTATCCGCAAGAACAATGGGTTGGATGGTATCATAGTTTTGATTAAACCAAATACCATCTGTTGTATGATAGCCGCCGAGGTAGTCAAATAAATTAATTTCTCCAATTGGTTCGCAAAAACTTAACACAGAATCTCTTCCCGTTCGAAGTGGTGGAGGGAGGTCAAGATCAATGACAAATGTTGCAAGTCCAATGGTTGGACAAACACCGTCTGTTGCATTGACAGAAATAATTGATCCTGTATACCCTTCCTGGTAAGTCCAACAAATTGTAGCTGTGGCCGGGTTAACTCCGGTTTGCGTAAATGTGGCTTCAGGCAGAAAATCGTTGATATTTGAAGTCAGTGTCAGAGAGTCTCCCAAATCGGGATCGGTAAAGGTAACGTCCATGCAAAACTGATCATTTACACAGGCTGTAACCATATTACCGTTAGTTAATGTTGCATTGGTATTGAAATTATTGAAATTTGTTACATTCAACGGTGCTTCAGGTGGTGAATTTGAACAGTTTTGAACTACAAATTGAAATTCGTGCATTAAAGTTCCTACTAATTCACCATTTTGATTGTATTCTTCTATCAAAACAACCACTACAAAATTACCATTTAAAGTTGGTGTAACAGTAATTTGACCTGAATTGGGATCGATTGATATGCCGGGAATGGGAATGTCCCCTGTAAAATTGGCAACATAGGGCACCGGGGTTCCACCAGCTGTCAGTGCATCCACGAACGAAAAAACTAATGAATCGCCATCCGATTCAAGTATTCCCAGATCATAGGTTGAAGGAATGCTATTACAAATATATGGTATTGGAGGGCCATTGATGGTAACGGAATTATTACAGGCCTGAGTCCCTGAATATAAAACGGTTTCGGTATAAAGACAACTGGATCCCAATAAATTGACCAATGGTTGATTTCTTGCGCAAACAGAATAAGTAAAAGTCCATGTATTGCAGGTATCTGGTAAAACAACAGTATCGCAGTAAATATATTCCTGCATACCGGGTAAATTTCCATCATTACAGGTACTGTTTTGTTGTTCTGACTCACAGAGTTGAGAGACCTCGGAAGAGGATATTAAAGGCAATATGATGGTCAGGTTAGGTAAGTCACATGTATTTTCGGCATCAATTGCTACGGCATCCGGAGCCTCTATTCCTGAACAATCGCGGTAAAGTGTTACGGTAATAGCATAATGATTGGTAATTTCTGTACAGCTGTAGGTAATATTAGCTCCTGAAACATGGTCGGCAAAACCAGAGAATGTTTGGAAACAAGTTATAATCAGTGCTATACTTTTCAATTTTGTCATTACTAACCTCAATGTTGTTTGACTGCAGTATGAGTATGATTCCCTTGCTTCCTTTCATATTCAATACTTATATACTGTGGTCAATTTACAAAAAAAAAACTAAATTGTCTTTTTAATTTAGTTTTTGAGCAAATACGGTTAGATAATACAAGATTGTAAAATATTGATTCATAGGGTGTATACCGATAAATAGTAGTCGTTACAATTTTAAGACGCTAAAAGTTACAGGATGGTTGTTATTTTGTTTCCTGTCTTTTCAATTACAACTTAAAATCTGACACCAATAACACATACATCATCAATTTGGTCAAAATCCTGTTTCCATGAATCAAAGTAATTGGTTAAAATCTCCTTTTGTTTGCTCATTTTTTCATTAGAAATTGAGTGTAAAAGTTGTTTAAATGGCCTTTGCTTAAGCTTTTTACCCCGTTCTCCTCCAAACTGGTCAGGATAACCATCAGTTGACAGATAAATAACATCTCCCTCATCTAATTGTATGTCATATTGATTGAAGGGTTTGTTTTTTTCAAACTTTCCAATTGGTTGTTTATCACCCCTGTATTCTAATAATTTTGTATGAGATAAATTACCTTCCTCATCTCTGGCAACTCTGTACAGATGATTATAGGCACCTGAAAATGACAGTTTTTTCGTTTTTAAATTGACTTTGCAAAATGAAATATCCATTCCGTCTGTCACATTAAAGTCACTGTTCTCAAATTTTTGTATGATCAGTTCCCTTACCTTATCTAATATTTCGGCTGGTTCGGTGACAGAAGATTCACTAAACACTTTATTGATGGCATTAGCACAAATTACACTGATCATTGCACCGGGTACACCATGTCCGGTACAATCGGCAGCTGCAAAATAAACATTGTCTTCTCTGGCATCAAGCCAATAAAAATCTCCGGCAATAAAATCTTTTGGCATGTATAAAACAAAGCTTTGGCTCAGGTATTTTTTGATCAGGTCAGCACTAGGGAGAATGGTGTCCTGAATTCGTTTAGCATAACGGAAACTATCCAGAATCTCCTTATTTTTTTTCTTAATCAGTTTTTCCTGACGCTTAATTTCGGTAACGTCCAAAATCATTCCTAAAACGTAATGATTGCCTTCCTGGTCGGTTATTCTTGTTTTAGTAGTTATTATATGTTGGATTTCGCCATTGGCAGTAAGATCCTCTTCATTAACTATTGTTTTGTTTTCTTCTAAAACCTGAGTGTCTACATCCCAAAATACTTGTGCTTGCTCTTTTTCAAATAAGTCAAAATCAGTACTTCCTATAAAGTCTTCATCCCTGACATTGGTTATTCTTGAAAATTCTTTATTCCAGTGTACAAAAGTTCTACTGGTGTTTTTTATAAATAGAGGATAGGGTAATTTATCAATTATGCTTTGAAGCCAAACTTCACTTTTCTTATTCTCACTAATAATTTCTCTTAACCTCCTGTTTTCTTCCTCCAGTTCTCTAATTCGATCAGTATATTCCATAAGCGGTTGTGCGGGAATGAAATACAGCTACAAAGATAGTGAATTAAAAGTCTCGAATCAATCCTGTTAGTCAATCGTCCCTGTTTTGTCACATGTTTTGTTTTGCATTTGGGTCTCCAATATTTTAACAGAATAGTCAGTAAAAATTTAAGATTTCAATGTAAATTTATGACGAACTAACCTTTTCTGTATGCAATTTAAGTACTTGATTTTTTTATTTCTTTTCGGTTCGTTAACAGTTATTTCTCAAGAAGATGAATTCGAAAATATGCCCTATGTTTTAGGTGATGTATTGGTATTAGTTGATGATAATGAATCTGTTGAATCAATAATAAGTCTTCACCAGGAGTTAGAAGGAGAGGTGACCGAATTGAAAATTGAAAAGGTTATTTCAAAACCTGCTAATATTTGGTTGTTACGTTTTAATCATAATAATGTGACCCATACTGAAATGTTAAATGATTTAAGGTTGGACCCGCATGTATTGTTGGTGCAAAATAATCATCTGGTTACCGAACGCCTTGCACCTAATGATTCAAATTATGGTTCTCAATGGCACCATGATGATGGCGTAACAGATAACGATATTGATTCTGAATTGGCATGGGATATTACAACAGGTGGTGTAACTGCTAATAACGATACTATTGTGGTTTGTGTCCTTGAAGGTGGCGGATCAGATTGGAGTCATCCGGATTTGATCGATAACCACTGGGTAAACAGTAACGAAATTCCTAACAACCAAATTGATGATGATAATAATGGATATGTTGACGATTATAATGGTTGGAACGTAGGTGCTTCAAATGACAATATTAATGGGGGAGGTCATGGGACAAGTGTTAGTGGGATGATTGGTGCAACCGGAAACAATACCAGTCAGGTTGCAGGCGCTAATTGGGCGGTTAAAATTATGCAGGTTGATATGCCTTTTGGATTAACCGAAGCAAATGTGATAAATTCTTATACCTATCCTTTAGTAATGCGTCAGCTCTATTCAAGTTCAAATGGCGCTTCGGGTGCTTTTGTTGTGGCAACTAATGCCTCATGGGGTATTGATAATGGTGATCCGGCTTCGGCCCCATTATGGTGTGCGTTTTATGACACTTTAGGATATTATGGTATTTTAAATTTTGGCGCAACTGCCAATAACAATGTTAATATTGACGTGGTAGGTGACTTACCTACAGGATGTGGTTCGGATTATATGGTATCTGTAACAGCGACGAATAATGCAGATGTCAGAACATTTTCAGGATATGGACAAACGACCATTGATTTAGGTGCACCTGGCGAAGATGTGGTAACTACAACTAATGGTGGTGGTTTTGGTGCGACTTCCGGAACTTCTTTTGCCACACCATTAACAGCAGGTGTTTGTGCTTTAATGTATTCTGTTCCCTGTACAAATCTTGCAGATTTATCAATGCAGGATCCTCAGGCAGCGGCTGATATTATAAGAGCTGCGATATTAGATGGTGTTGATCAGGTACCGAATTTAGCAACTGAAACGGTAACGGGTGGAAGACTCAATGCTTTTAACAGTTGTTCAATCATTCAAACGGATTGTGGTACCTATGGGTGTAATGCAGTATTTTCGGCTAATATAGCTGAAGAGTTAAGTTGTCCCGGGGCATGTGACGGAGAAATTACAATGTCGGGAATGGGAGGGTCAGGGACCTACACCTATGATATTGGAAATGGTCCGCAAACCGATTCCGTTTTTTCAGGACTTTGTTCAGGCACTTACTCCATTATAGCTGATGATGGCGCAAATTGTACTTCTGAGGTTGAGGTAACCATTAATGAACCGGGCTCAATGTCATACTCTTCCACTTCAAGTGCCGAAACTTTTGGGAATGACGGTGCTATAGACTTAACTGTAAATGGAGGAGTGCCGCCGTATACATATCAATGGATGGGACCGGGTAATGTGAACTTTGATGTTGAAGATCCGGCTGGATTGGCCGGAGGTATTTATACTGTTACGGTTACCGATTCGAATGGGTGTGTGATTATGTCGGAGGATATCGAAGTACCATCCGTTTTAAATATGGACCAAAAGGATTTTGGATTTAAAATTTATCCAAACCCCGCTAATGATATATTATCTGTACAGTTGATAAATATTGAGTTAGGAGTGTTATTGATATATGATGAACTTGGAAAAGTAGTAGAAAAGTATGATTTGTCGACTCCTTATCATCAAATGGATATTTCCGGTTTAGCAGGAGGCGTTTATACGGTAAAATTGGTATCTTCTAATAACCATTCATTAATTAAAAAAATGATAGTGTTAGATTAATGAGTTGTATCTAATTCAATATTGAAAGGGCTTCTTCCAATGTCTGATCTATTCCATTCAACAAATCCACTTGAGAATTTTGAATAATAGTATTTGGTGGAATACCTGTGCCTTCATAGCTTAATCCGTCAGCCGTTTTCCACTCTCCAATACTTATAGAATAACCCCATCCGTTTGGCATTTCACGGTTAATTTGATTCGAAAAGGCACCGGCTGTAGTATCTCCAACAATGGTTACTTGTGGCAGGACTTTCATAGCCAGACAAAATGTTTCCCGGGCACTTATCGTAAAGCAGTGCGTTAATACAACAACCGGTTTTAAATATTGAAAATCGCCTTCCGGTTTAATTTGCCATTCTTCCGTTGAGGTAAAGTCGTTTTTTCCGGGACCGTTTTTTACTCTGGTCGTCATATAAGATATGGTATTGCTTGTAAATCTGCCGGCAATATATTGTCCTGCAATATCTTCACCGCCATACCCTCCTCTGATATCGACTATGATTCCCTTGGTGCCATTGAGGTGTTCCAGAATATTGTCCATTGGTTTTTTGAGGTTTCGCGGAAGATCACTAAAGCCTTCAATATGGATATAACCGATATTTCCCTCAAGTATGCCATAGGTGAAAAAAGGTTCTTCAAATTTAGAATCCGGTAGATAGTTGTCAGTAACAATTGACAAATCAAAATCATACATAGATTCGAAATCGTCAAGATTTCCAGCTGTAAAAGCGGGTAATTCAGGATCAGTTGTAATCATTCCTACATGGTTGTCATTCAATGTTTTTAGCATAGCTTTTAATACCGTATATAAATCATGGTCAGAGCTTTCATTATTAATTTGAGGTCGGTATACATGATAAACAGAGTCCCAATCGACTGATTTGGTATCGAATAAACCATATTTTTCTTTAAATTCCAGCCAAACAGTTTCAAAATTGGTAACAGGGTCGTTTTCAATTTCTTTCCTGAGCAGCATTTTATCACAGCTTACAATTAATATAATCAGGAGTATGGATAATAAAGTTTTCATAATTAAAGCAGGTAATAAACGGATATTGAATTGGAATAAATTCCCAGTGGTCGATCTTTAATTTCATTATGATTCAACCAGCTGAACTCATACATCATTCCTATGCCTTTGTCATTGCTAAGGTCTCGTGTAAAGTTAATCTGTAAATCAACTTGTTGTAAAGTATTAAACGATTCAAGTGATGAACCGGTTTTCAGGTAGGCTTTAAAGTAACTGGTTATCGGCAAACTCGGATCGAGTGTAAAAGGTTGTTTTACCACATAAGAAAGCACTGTTGTAGAGATACTGATATCAAGTTTTTGCCTGTCACCGGCAGGGACAATACAGGTAAAATTAGGCTGGATGCTCAGCTGATTAAAGAACCAGTTATCTGCCCCGATTCCGCTAAACTGAAATCTGTCAAATATATTATAACCAGCATACAAACCTCCTGAGTTAATATGCCATAAGTTTTTATAGAATAATTCTCCGTATATATAAGAAAGGTTTGGATTTAAGGTATAAACTGTGGAGTCGTAATGACCAAAAAAATCTGGTTGATTGGGAACATTGACGGTACGTTTACCATGGCGTTTAGATTGGTTATTCCCAACCGATACATTCAGACCTGCTTCGTAGAAGTTGGTTTTCAGATCTTTTTTATAGGTAATGCCAACTAAACAACTATGCGACGAGTATAGCAATGGTGAGGCATTCAGGTCAAGTATTCTGGTATTTCTATAACCTGATTTAAGTTTAACATCAACTTCAAGACTATCCTGGGCAAAAAGCAATGGCGTTACAGTCAAATTGCAGAGTAAGAAACAGATTATTTTCTTTATCATCAGTGGTCCTTTATTATGATGACAGTTTAAAACGAATTATCCCCTATAGAAAATGATTTATAAAGGAAATTACTGAACATAAAAAAGGTTACCGGGAAGCTAATCTTAAATCAAATTACGTAGTCTTTATTCAATTTTATTTAAAAAAAGTATTTAAAAATTTGCAAAAATGATAGTAATACTATTATCTTTGTGTTGTTTTAATATTGTAAAAGAATGTAATATTATTTTTTATCAATATTACTACTAGGGAAAAATGAGGTGATGACTAAAGAAAATCCAGGAATATTACTTGTTTTACTGACTAAGTCAATTAGTGTTTTATTGGTGATATTGGTTTCATTCGTTGTTATAGCAGATACTTTCGATTTTCACGAGCGGGAATTGATTGAATTGTCTGAACATGATTCAGATGAAAAGAATAAAATAGAAGATACACTACCCAAAATTGTATGGTTAAGTGATGAATTTCAATCCCTGAACATTAATAATACATTTAAAAAAGGACTTTTCAGGTATTTACATTTTAAGAGTAAAGCTCATAGAAATTTACCTTACAGACCTCCTAAAACAGCTTGAGTTTAAACGACATCTACGTTTAGTTTTCAATCTTTCTTTGACTGGGTTAACAGTCGCAATTTATTACAACTTAAATATTCATTTTCAAACAGAAAACAACAAAATTGTTATGCCACAAACATTACAAATGCCATTACGTCCGGGACAAAGATTCTGGAGGTTATTGAGACCAGACGGACGTGAAATCAGAAGTGTTTACTTATACGCCATATTTACCGGGTTAATGAGTTTAACATTACCGCTGGGAATTCAGGCAATCCTTAATCTTATTCAGGGAGGAAGGGTCAGTACATCATGGATCATATTGGTTGCGCTGGTCATTATCGGAGTTGCCATTAGTGGGGTGCTTCAAATTTATCAGCTGAAAATTACTGAAAACCTGCAACAGAAAATTTTCACCAGGGCAGCGCTTGAATTTGCTTACCGAACACCAAGAATAAAAATGGAAGCATTGTATCGTCATTATGCACCTGAACTAATGAACCGTTTTTTTGATGTGATGTCAGTACAAAAAGGGCTTTCAAAAATTCTGATTGACTTTTCCACGGCGGTGTTCCATGTTATATTCGGTTTGATTTTACTTTCTTTTTATCACCCGTTTTTTATACTTTTTAGTTTGGCTTTACTGTTATTAGTCTTTGCAATATTCAGATTTACATCATTGCGTGGACTGGAAACCAGTCTGGAAGAATCTAAATACAAATACCTTGTTGTACACTGGTTAGAGGAATTGGCCAGAACTGTAACGACTTTTAAACTGGCCGGAAAAACGAACCTTCCTATGGACCGTACAGATGGTCATGTTATGGATTACCTTGCAGCAAGAGAAGTTCATTTTAAAGTATTAATGAGACAATATGCCTTAATGATTGTTTTTAAGGTGGCGGTTATAACAGGTTTGTTGGCTATTGGGGGAATTCTGGTTATGGAGCAGCATATGAATATCGGCCAGTTTGTTGCAGCAGAAATCATCATTATACTGGTTATTAATTCTGTTGAAAAACTGGTACTGAGTTTAGAAACAATTTATGATGTTTTAACAGGCCTTGAAAAAATTGGGCAGGTTACGGATCTTGAATTGGAAACTGACGAAGGCATTGATGTACCTGAATCTCTAAAAAGGGGGCTGGCCGTTGAACTATCCAATATCGATTTTTCATTCCCTGATCATGTTAACCCTACAGTGAAAAACTTATCACTTTCATTAAAAGCGGGCGATAAATTACAAGTGATTGGGGCAAATGGATCGGGAAAAAGTACATTATTATACCTTCTGGCTGGTTTATATGAGCCTAAAAGCGGACATATTTCTTATGATGGCTTACCAAAAGGGAATTATAAACAAAGTTCCTTGCGGTCAATGATTGGAGACTCATTAACACAGGAGCAGTTATTTGAAGGGACTATACTTGAAAACATAGCAATGGGCAGGGAGAATGCAGGCTTGGAAAATGTGAAATGGGCAGTTGATAAACTGGGGTTGAGTAATTTCATTAAATCACAACCCCAGGGATATAATACTAAACTTGATACCATGGGGAAACACTTGCCTAAGAGTACTATTCAAAAATTGTTATTGGCCCGAAGCATTGTTGACAGACCAAAATTGCTCCTCCTCGAAGATGCCTTCCAGCATCTTGAAGTGAGTGACAGACAATCAATTATTGACTTTTTAACCGGACCTGAGAACGATTGGACCTTAGTTGCTGTTTCCTCCGATCCTTATCTGGCACAGGCTTGTGGTAACCTTGTAGTGATGAAGGAAGGGACGATTGTAGAATCAGGAACTTATGACCAACTTAAAGATCATAAAAACCTAAAATTGAATCGCCATGCTTAATATATCTGAAAACAGTATCAATGCAAAAGTGGATCATAAAAGGTTTCAATCGCTTAAAAAAATGGCAGGTAAAAAATCAGGAAACGTTTTACTTCGATTAATGACTATTTTTCTGGTAACATTTATGGTGATTATGTTCTTGCCATGGACCCAAATTGTATCTTCTGCCGGAACTGTGACCACAATGCGTCCGGATCAACGGCCTCAAACGATTAACTCTGTCATTCCCGGAAGAATTGAAAAGTGGTTTGTTCAGGAAGGGGATTTTGTACAAAAAGGAGATACCATTCTTTTTTTAACTGAAGTAAAGGACAGCTATTTTGACCCTAACTTGCTGGAAAGAACAAATGATCAGATTAAATCCAAAGAACTGGCAGTATCTTCCTATATGGATAAGGTAAAAGCCCTGGACGATCAAATTGATGGTTTGGCATTAAACAGTCAGCTGGAACAGGAACAGGCACTTAATCTATTGGCACAATCTGAATTGCAGGTAGCAAGTGATAGTATTGATCTGATGGCTGCAGAAATTAAGCACCAAACCGCAGTTAACCAATACAAAAGATTTCAGGAGTTGCATAAAAGCGGATTAAAGTCATTGACAGAACTTGAAAACAGGGAATTAAAAATGCAGGATGCATTGGCAAAAAAAATCTCTGTTGAAAATAAATTGCTCACCAGTAAAAATAAAGTCATCAATGCCCGTATTAAATTGAATACCATTAAATCGAAGTACCGTAATGAAATTGCTAAAGCGGAATCGAATAAATACGCAGCCATGTCATCTATGTATGATGCTGAAGCGGTAGTGACTAAAATGCAAAACCAGTATGCTAACTATTCAATCCGGTCAGGAATGTATTTTATTGTAGCTCCGCAGGATGGCTACCTGACTAAAATTATCCAATCGGGAATAGGAGAGACTCTGAAGGAAGGTGACGAAATTATTACCATCATGCCGGCAAATTATGATTTAGTAGTTGAAATGTATGTTGACCCAATAGACCTGCCATTGATTGGAAAAGGGCAGAAGGTCAGAATTCAGTTTGAAGGCTGGCCGGCTATTGTTTTTTCCGGTTGGCCAAATGCGAGCTACGGGACATATGGTGGTATTGTATATGCTGTTGATAATTATATCAGCACAAATGGAAAATACAGAGTATTAGTTGCACCTGACGAAGAAGATCAAACCTGGCCGGAAGCTTTGAGGGTAGGATCAGCCACATCTAATATGTTATTATTGAATGATGTTCCTATTTGGTACGAACTATGGCGAAAGGTCAATAATTTCCCTCCCGATTATAATAATCCTGAAAATACAACCTCTTCAAAATCAAAAAAATAATGAAGTTACGAGTTAAATTAATTTTTTGTTTAGTACTGGTGCTTTGTCATAGTGCTGTAATTGCACAGTCCGACAGTACCCGTTCATTTTCATTCGAACAATTTATGAAACTGGTTACTGATCACCACCCTGTAGCCAGACAAGCTGATTTGCAACTGATGTACGGTGATGCAGCTGTTATGAAGGCAAAAGGTGCATTTGATCCTAAATTACAGGCGGACCTTTCTCAGAAATATTTTGATGGCAAACAGTATTACAGCTTGATTGATGGTGGTTTAAAAGTACCCACTTGGTTTGGCGCTGAATTTAAAGCAGGATATGAAGTGAATAATGGTGTGTTTTTAAATGAACAAAATACCACACCTGGACCAGGTCTGCTGTATGCTGGTATTTCAATTCCAATTGGTCAGGGGCTGATTATTGACAAAAGGAGAGCAGAACTTAAAAAAGCAAAAATATTCAGTAACGGAACTGCATTACAACGGACCGTTATATTGAATAATCTTTTATTCGAAGCCGGTACAGTTTACTGGGAGTGGTACCGTTATTATCAGGAGCTTCAAATTAATAAAAACGCCCTGGCAGTGGCTACTGATCGGTTAAAAGCGGTCCGTCAAACTGCAGTTTTAGGTGAGCGGTCGTTTATAGATACTGTCGAAGCTGGTATTCAGGTTCAAAACCGACAATTACAATACCGGCAATCGCAATTGCATTTTACTAATGCCACAGCCTTATTGTCAATTTACCTGTGGTCCGAAGGTGCTGTTCCACTGGAATTAAGTGAATTTGTTACTCCAATTGTAGGTGATGATTCAGGTGGAATAGAAACAGATCCTGCTTATTATTTAAAAATGGATACTTTAATCAATGGGCATCCTGAATTAACTTTATATACAAATAAACTGGATCAGTTAGCCATTGAAGAAAGGTGGAAAAGGGAACAGTTAAAACCGACACTAAACTTGAATTACAACCCCATTACCGAACCTGTTGGAGGTAGTTCGTTAGGAACCTTTTCTCCTAATAATTACACACTGGGAATGACATTTAGTATGCCGGTGCTATTGAGAAAAGAACGGGGAGAATTACGGATGACTGATATTAAAATTCAGGAAACTGTTTTAGATCAGAGAACCAAGCAGGCACAGCTGATTTATAAGGCGAATGCTTCGTTAAATGAGTGGCAGACAGCTTATGAACAAGTGTTATTGTATGAAGAAACAGTACTAAATAATGAAAGATTATTAAATGGAGAACGGAATCTTTTTGATAATGGGGAAAGCTCTTTATTTATGATTAACGCGCGTGAATTATCATATATCAAAGCGCAACAAAAATTGATTGAATTAAAAATGAAAAACAGAATTGCTGAGTTAAAAACCAAATATGCATTTGGTTTGCTTTGTGTTGATTAAAGTATAGTTTGGATTTATGATATTACTAAGAATTATAAGTACCAGCGAAATGCAGGTTAAAAAAATTGCAGAGGTGTTGTTGACTGAAGACTTTGTTGTAGATGTAAACCTTAAATCAGGAATTAAAAGAGTTGAGTATAATGGTAAAAGTATAGTATCTAAGGATATATTTCTAATGACGGCTAAAACAAAAAGTCTGCTGTTCAAAAATATTGACCAGCGTATCAGAGATCTTTATCCGGAAAAAGAAAATCTACCGGAAATTTATTCTATTCCCATAGTACACATGGACTGGGAGCAGTCTAAACAAATACAGTCAGATGTGATGCAGGTTTAATTTCTCAAGGATTTTCTATCATTTTGTGTTATTGAGAACTAAAAAGGGATTAAACCTTTTTTAAAATCAGTAGTCATACCATAAAACAATAAAATTGAAAATTATGAAATGGGTAAAAGTGATAGGTATATTGATGGCAGGTGTTTTATTTTTGTCGGCGTTTACAAGTTCGAATGAAATTAGTAAGCACAGAGTAGATAAAGGTTGGGAGAAGTTAGGACTAAAAACAGTCAATATGAAAGCCGACCATGACGAGATTATGGTTACACATCACAAGGGACATTATACCCGTTTGAAATTTGCTATAAAAAAGGCACCTGTTTTTCTGCGCAATATCAATATTGTGTTTGGAAATGGTACAAACAAAAATGTTGTATTTAATAAGCGATTTAACCCGGGAACCATGACCAGAATGATTGATCTGCCAGGGAATAAAAGAGTCATTAAAAAAATCAAATTAAATTATAAAACCATCAGGGGCCATAATGGTAAAGCCATTGTTGTGGCTTGGGGAAGACATTGATTTAATGTGAATAATATTTAAGAAGAATTTATTTTCAAAACCTATTTTCGATATGCTTCGACTTAATCTCGACTCCGCTCGATTCAAGCACTCAATACAAGCAGCACTCAAATTGACAGTTTTGTTTATGAAAATCATGTCTGTTCGAGTGAAATTCGGTAGAATTTAATATCGAGAATGAATGATTTTCTTATTCATTGTTCAAGTTGATCCGGAATAGGTAGAAAATCTGTTCTGTCTTTGATTATAAATTTAAATCAGCGCATCCAGTTTTTAAACTTAACCATTCGGTCAATGGAGGTATAGACTTCCAGATCAGGGTCTGCTTTTTAAGGTTTAGATTCCTTTAACAAATTCTAAAAAAATCTGTTTATGATGTTCTAAGTCGAGGTCAGGAGCAAGGGCTACCCGAACAATATAGTCTTTATCACCTTCCTTAGTCGTCCCCTGAGTAGAGGTAGCTGGTATAGTCCAGTAACATCCTTTTAATTGTCCGTAACTCACACAGAATTTGCTTTCGCCCGGAATTTCATTAATCATTAAATTGATTAGTTTCAGGTTTAAAGCCCGTTTATACGTTTCTTTTTCCTCTTCAGAATTCCCCTTGGTTGGTAAATCGAGAGAAAATACAGAAGGTGTAAACCCTTCGCTGGCCAATTCCTCAGATACGAAGTTAATTTTAGCGTCTGGAAGATGTTCACCAATAAAATTAACAAACTCACGGGTATTCAGATAGGCATCATGAATTCTTTGGTTCATTGAAGGCAGTTGCTTAGCTAAAATTTCAATCTGAAGATCGGTAGCTTCATTATCACATAAGTGAAGGTGTATTGCTATTTTCTCCATCAGGTCTTCGGCCTTTTCGTTGGCAGTGCAGTATCCTGCCGTACACATACCACCACTTGGGAATTTTGATCCACTGACGTAGGCAATGGTTCTAACTGACGAAAGCATATCACTTTCACCTAAAAAGTGAACATTAGGACAAAATGTTTGGTCTAAAATAAATACAGGAGGAACAGCATGGTTTCCATTAGTGGTTTGACGTTCCTTGCTTAAAACTTCACGTAATTTCATCAAATCCGGTACTTCAACCCGTGGGTTAGTAGGAATTTCAGCAATGATATAAGGTACTGCATCTTCCTGAGCAATCTGATTTAAAACCACTTCAATGCTTTGTACCATATCCTGACCACCATCAACAGGAAGGTCCATTACTTCAATTTTGTCATTACAGGCAGCTACCCGTCTGGCCTGGTCATTAGTTCCTCCATAACAGTTAGGTGGAACAACAATTTTAATGGCTTTTTCAGGGTGTTTTTCTATGGCATCATGTATCAATCCCATTACTATGGCATATTGTACTGATAATCCACTTGAACCAACCAGTGCATTGATATTGGTATTGGTAATTTTTCGGACTGAATCTAAAACCTGTGCCTGATTAGCTTCCCTGTTATTTTGGCTTTGATTTGAAGCCCCATCAGTTAAATGTTTTAATGCTACTAAACAGTTGGCAGGCGTCATGGCAATGGTTTCTCTTCTTCTTACGTGTTGTATTTCAGAAATATAAGTTTCGTTTTCTGCGCCATTAACCAATAAAATACTTCCTAAATCTTGTTGAGTATTAATGTAAAAATCAACCTTTGAATCAAGATTGAAACGACAAATATCTTGGGATTCAGAAATAAAAACAGTGCTGCCTTCAAAATCGGAAATATCTTCTGGTCGTTCTACCTTTTGCAGGTCAAATTGATAACCATAAATCTGCTTGAGAGTATTTTCGTCAAAAGCTTCAGGCAATTGCCCGGTATAAGTGATAAGTGTGTTTTTTTTATCTAAAAGGTTTTTTCTCAACACTGCCATTACCGGAATAGTCGAGGATGAAAAACTAATCACGTTATCGGCATGCTGTCCATGTAATCCACCAATAACCCACTCAAGTACACAGGATAGGGGATGTCCCAATCTGATATAATCAAAGGCAGTTGGTAAAGCATTTAAAGCTGCCGGTTTGGTATTTTGGTTATTAAACAATTGCTCAAACTGTTCTAAAAACTGAGATTTTGCCAGTTTTTCTTCATAAATATCCAGCCTGTGTGTGGTTAAATTTAACCAGTCGGTCGGCATATTTTCTAAAACAGATTTAATATAATTGAGCACTTGTTGATTTTCCATAACTTCCACCATTAGAATTGGCGGACAAATATATTAAATTGAAGTGGTTTAATTGTAGGTTAAAGGCAATTTATTACCTGATTTAAGCTTCTTTTTTTAGAGTGTTACTCTGGGTAGTTATTGAATAACTTTTGCCGATTTCACGCATAGATTGCGGACTTTTTTGACGGGTTAATGTAATAATTTCGGATAGAATGGAAATACTGATTTCTTCCGGAGTCACAGCACCGATATTCAGTCCTGCAGGACCATAAATTGAATCTAAAAAATCATAATCAATGTCAGGGTGATTTTCCAAAAGTGTATCCTGAAGTTGATTATTTCTTTTGGCAGACCCCAATACTCCAATATATGGTACTGTTAGATTTCTGAGTTGGGATAAGTAACGGAAATCCCAACCAAAATTATGGGTCATTAATACAACTGCTGTTTGATCATCAACCTTTTCGTAGTCAAAAGATTCAGGATTAGTGAAAATGAGTTCACGAGCACTTGAAAAATCATTGAGATTGATCTGTTTTTTTTCTGAACAGATAACAATGACTTCCCACCCTAACAGAGAGGCCTGAAGGCATAATTTTGAGGCATCATGTTCGGCACCAAATATAATCAGGCGAAACCGGGGAAGGATTCTCTGTCTGAATATCATATTAGATTGGTCAATTTCATTTCGAGCCATTGAATATTCCTGTCCGTTGACAGTCATTATTGTACCGAAATTTCCAAAAGTATCATTCGCCTGTTTGAAGTGACTGGTTAGTACAATAGGTAAGCGATTAATGCATGCCGTTTCAAACGCTCTCATAAAACCGTTCGAAGGTTCAAATTTTTCTATCAATATGTATAGTGTGCCTTCGCAACCTAACCTGTATCGCCCGTCATATGAGATGATTAATGACTGATCAGTATCAAATACTTTTTGTCCTCTGCTGATAATTTCTTTCTCCACACATCCTCCGCTAATAGCTCCTACAGCGTTCATATGCTCATCAAACAGCATTCTAACGCCTTCCTTTCGATAAGATGAGCCTTCAACAGTGACTAATGAAACCAGGGCACATGCTATTCCCTTTTGGTTGAGTTCAAAAGCCTTATTTACAATTTGAATGAATTCAAACATCATAGTTTAACTAGCTGGAAATTTTTTGAAATTCTTCGTTCAGAGGTAAATTTCTTAATCGTTTGCCGGTAAGTGCAAAAACAGCATTACCTATAGCGGCCCCGATTGGACCAATAGGAGGTTCTCCAACACCTGATGGTCTGTCACCACTTTCCAGAATAATAACATCTATGTCTTTGGGGGCATCTTTCATCATAGCCATTCTGTAGGGGCCAAAAATAGTGGGCTCAATTTTACTGTCCACAACCTCTACTTTTTCATACATACAGGCACTTAAACCCATGATAATGGCACCTTCAACCTGGGCTCTGATTCCATCAGGATTGACAGCTAATACGGGATCAATAGCACAAGTGACCTTATGAACCTTAATTTCATTATTTTCAATTGAAACTTCAGCTACCTGGGCCACAACAGTCCCTAATTCTCCGCTCCAGGCTATACCAAGGGCTCTTCCGGCTGGTAAAGTCTTGCCCCAACCTGCTTTTTTAGCAGCCTCATTAAGTACTCTTTTTTGTCTTCTGCCTTTTTCAGTATCTGCAATATGATCAATTCTGAATTGTAAGGGATCTTTACCTGCTTTATGTGCCAATTCATCAATAAAGCTTTCCATAACAAAAGTATTAGCCATCAAACCAGGAGCACGCCACATAGCAGTATCAAATGGCAAATCTGCCTTCCAGGAATAGACCTGGTAATTTGGAATCTTAAAGTAACCATTTCTTCCACCTCCCCAGGTACCAATATCAGAACCAATCATTGTTTCCATAGCTGGTGCCATGATTGGACTACTTCTGTAAGCAGCGGTACCACTAGAAATATGATGCTCTAAATAGTCAATTCTGCCGTCCTTAGTCAACTTTGCTTTCAATAAATTCTTTGTTGGTGGTCTTAATTTTGCAGTTTGAAACTCATCCTGACGGCTAAAAAACACATGAACTGGCTGACCCACAGCCTTTGCCATTAAAGCAGCCTGTATACCATTAGGTGTATGTAATCTTCTTCCAAATCCACCACCCAAATAGGTTGGGATAACTTCAACCTGCTCTTCTTTCATACCCAATACTTCGGCTATCTCAATTCTGGTATATTTGGGAACCTGAGTAGAGATGTAAACTGTAGCTTTATCTTTTTCAACTTTAATTACTGTTCCATTAGGTTCTAATTGAGCATGGGCACCAGCACAAGTAGAATAATTTTCTTCAATCAATTCTCCATCCGGAACCTTACCTTCTTTTTGAATAAGATATGATTTAGAGTTACCAACTTTGATGATTTCATCAATGTCCTTTTGATTCCAAATTTTATTGGTTTTCCATTCAATTTTGACAGCTCTTGCTGCCATTTCGGCCTCAGGTCTCGATTTTGCGAGTACACCTATAAAGTTTTCTTCTTGAACTATCTTGACAACACCAGGCATTGACACAGCTACAGAAGTATCTGCACTTACAAATTGGGTGTCAATTTTCGGTGGTCTTATCACTAGACCATATAACATATCAGGGAACTGCATATCAATTCCATAAATTGGATCCCCCTTGATTTTTAGATCAAGATCCACTCTTGGTAAGGCCTGCCCAATGACTTTAAAGTCTTTTTTCTCTTTTAAAATAATGTCCTTATCGTTAGGTTCAATCCATTCAGTAGATTGTTCAACAATTTCTCCAAAAGTGATTTGACCTGAGTCAGACTTGATTATTCCATTTTCAATTCTTAAAGATCCAACTGGTACATTCAATAATTTACTGGCATTATTCAATAACATCACTCTCATTTTTGCACTAATCATTCTAAGCGTATTCCAGTGTCCGGAAATTGAATCACTTCCTCCTGTGGAACGTGGATCTATTGGTCGACCTGCTGTGGTGGCATGAACAACAGTGACCTGATTTAAATGTACTTCAAGTTCTTCAGCAACTAATTGTGCCAGACCAGTAAAAGCGCCTTGTCCCATTTCTACTTTCGGCGAATGAAGAATGATTTGATTATCCTTAGTTATTTCAAGCCATGCCATTGGCCCAATTTTATTTTCTGTATTAAAATTAGCACCGGCAACCACATTTTCTAAATTGTTGAACATGGCTCTTCGCATTGGGTTGCAACTTTCCAAAGCCATTCCTACCATTATTCCGGTTCCGCCAAGCGATAGCTTAATCAGGAAATCCCTTCTACTTTCACTTTTTACAGACTTTTCTATATTTTCCATTTTGTAAGTGTTAAATTGATTAAGCGTTTGATTTTATTTCGGCAGCTCTGTGTATTGCTTTTCGCATTCTGTAATAGGTTGCACACCTGCAGAAGTTGATAATATTGTCATCAATGTCTTTATCGGTTGGATGAGGAATCTCTTCCAGTAATGCAGCAGTAGCCATCATAAAACCGGGCTGACAATACCCACATTGCGGGACAACCTCTTCTTTCCAGGCCTGTTGAACGGGATGTAAGTTTTCACCATCAGATAACCCTTCAATAGTAGTTATTTCTTTACCGTTTGCAAACTTGGATGCAAAAGAACACGAACGTACAGACTTTCCGTCAACATGTATTGTACAGGCACCACATGCAGCTTTACCGCATCCAAATTTGGTTCCTTTTAAATCCAACATATCTCTGATGACCCATAATAAAGGGGAGTTACCATCAACGTCTACTTCCTGTGAAACACCATTTATATTAAACTTTATTTTCATCTTAATCTGTGTATTATTATTGTTTTGGTATGATAGCGCCGCCATCAAACCATGAATCAACGGCTTTTTTAAATTCTTCGAAACTAACAGGTGGTTTTTCCCTTTGAACCCCTTCATTGTTAACACCAGGATCAAAAGCCCATAAAATAAGCGGGTCATGTTTTAAATGATGCCTTATTTCTTCATGAGATCTTCCGCCATTATTTTCTTTATTCAGTATTGATGCAGCAATCTCGTACTTTGTGAGTCCCTGCCATCCCATACTTTTTGGAGCCAAATGCCAGTGTGGCGCACCCGGAACTCCTGAGTAATTATTGTTCTCAGATTGATGACAGGTAGAACATTGAGCGTTTGGCATACCATGTCCATCTTTTCCCCGTTGAATATTAAATGTATGGATATGTCCATCATCTCCCTGGGTTGGCCGGTCGCCCATGGGGTGACAGTTCATACATCTGGGATGAGTTATAACACTCATGACTATCTCAAAATCCTTTGTGTCTCCATTAGTAGTTGTTAGAGGTTCCTGATTGGTTGTTAGTGAAATAACATGTGATTCCGATTCATTGTATGGAGACAGGACTATCGGATCTGAATCCGAGAAACCAGCTGAAATAGTCATCACGCAGAAAGCAAAAGTTGCTGCTATAATTATTTTTTTCTTCATAGATGTGATTTTTTAGGGGATTATAAAATGCTGTGGGATGCCAACTTTGTTGTAATTTAGTCAAATTTAACTGATTGTCTGTTTAAATTAGAACACAATATTCAGAAGATAGAACACAATATTCATATTTTATGGAAGCAGGTACTATAGTTCTATTTCTGCATTGACTGCCTTCAATTAAAAAAATGTAAACCTGAGTATTGTGTTCAATAAAACGTAAATTGTGTTTAATAAGTCATTAAACCTGTTTTAAATTTACAATATGCAAGAAGAAGGTATTTTTAGAATTAAATCGGTAACCCAATTTTTTGAAGCTATTGGTAATGATAAACCAAAGCACCCTTTAATTGGGATTGTAGATGTGACCAAACTTGATGTTTCCAGTGAACAAATGGAAGCATATAAGGATGTGAAGATGACGTCAGATTTATATAGTGTTATTTTAAAAGATGGTAGTTGTGGTTTGCATTACGGCCGAAATAAATATGATTTTGAAGAAGGTGTGTTGCAGTTCATAGCTCCAAATCAAATTGTATCTTCTAATACTTCACATACAGCCAGTACTTATGGCTTTTTTATGGTTTTTCACCCTGATTTAATCAGGAACTATGATCTGAGCAGAAAAATAAGAAAGTATAATTTTTTTAATTATCAGGTTCATGAAGCTTTACATTTATCAAAGAAGGAAGAGGATACTTTACTTGAAATAGTGAATAATATTAAACATGAACTTGATTTGAATATTGATAAGCATAGCCAGGAAGTATTAGTCACAAATATCCAGTTATTACTCAATTATTCGGAAAGATTTTATGATCGTCAGTTCATTACCCGAAAGAACAGCAGTTCTGATATTGTCAGTAGAGTAGAAGCCTTAATAGAAGAATTTTACAATAAAAATTTACAATTAGAATTAGGAACACCATCACCTGATTTTTTTGCTGAAAAAGTAAATTATTCAACTACTTACCTCAGTGATTTGTTGAAAAAAGAGACAGGAAAGAGTATAAAAGATCATATTGACGGACATTTAATTGAATTAGCTAAGAATGAGTTGGTAAATTCTCAAAAAACAGTGAATGAGATTGCATATGATTTAGGATTTAATTACCCACATTATTTTAGCAGACTATTTAAAAAGAAAACTGGTGAATCACCAAATGTATACAGGTCGCAATTTTTCAATTGATCAATCTTTAAGACTGCAGTCTGACAATTGTGTTTTATCTTCTGAACATTGTGTTCAAAATACCACTTAGGCTTTAGTTAATTTGTTGCTGTATAGAAACCTAATAAACCAAATATTATGGCAAGAAGAAAATTAGCAATCGATCAAAAAACGGCTTCTAAAGATATCAGTGGAAAAGTGTATATCGTAACAGGAGCAAATTCGGGGGTAGGGCTGGAAACAACCCGACAGCTTGTAAAACAAGGCGGACATGTTGTAATGGCTTGCAGGAGAGTTGAATCGGGAGAGACAGTTGCAAAATCGTTTAAAGAATTAAAAGGAACTTATGATGTCATAAGATGTGACCTTGCAGATCTGGAATCAGTAAGAGATTTTGTTCAATCATTTTTGAGTAAATACAATCAATTAGATGGCTTGATGTGCAATGCAGGAATGGTGAATATGGAATGGAATCCTAAGTATACAAAACATGGTTTTGAGATTACCATGGCAGCCAGTTATTTTGGGCATTTTCTCTTAACGGAATTATTGCTGGATACACTTAAAAAGAGTGCGCCTTCAAGAATGGCGATCGTTTCTTCGGTAGTACATGCAGGGAGCCCTAAAAAACGTCATAAAATACATTTTGATGATTTGCATTGGAAGAAAAGGAAATTTAATGCATTTGATTCTTATGGAGAAGCAAAACTGGCTGTAGTATTGTATGCTAAGGAATTAGCTGAGAGATTGGAGGGAACAGGCGTTACAACAGCATCTATCCACCCGGGATGGGCACGTTCTAACTTTGGAAGTGGAGGCAATTTTTTGATGAGAGCTTTGATGACCATCATGAGACCATTGACGCGAAGTATGTCGGATAGTAATGAAGAATCTGCTCAGACATCATTGCATTGCCTGTTGTCAGATGATGCGCCTCACCATTCAGGAGCCTATTTCAGTCAAAGCAGTGTATTGTACAGAGATAAGGAATGTAAAGAAGGTGGTTGGCCAATGAAATCACCTAATCCAAATGCTCACGATATGGAGGTAGCCAGACGTCTGGTAAAAATGACTTATGAAATGGTAGGGTTAAAATCTACCTGATTTGATAAAGTCTGAACAGGCGTAAATTTAAAGTTTTTTTTAACCAAATAACTGATCAATAATACCAGCCATTTTATACACTCTTTGCGAGATTTTATTTTGGTTACGAGAAGTCAATTCAAATTTAATTTTGTTATCACTAACCTGAAAGTTCGGATAATGTCTGTGTGCTCCTGCAATAAGATTAACGGCTTGTATTCTGTCAGATGTCTCTGAAGTATTTCCAAGGTGATAAGTTTTAACAAGCTTGTTTTCTATTATAGTCCAATTCATTTTGATAAGTTTTTTTGGTTCAATTCCTGGCGGATAAACCATGTTGTTTAATTATAAGACCATTTAGTTTGGCAATACCCCTACTCAAAGGCTAAAAAAATGTATAAATAGGGTAGATCTGGCTTTAGATAATGAGTTCTAAAAACAATAAAGGCCCGGTGATCCGGGCCTCTGTTTAATATTTATTTATACTTTAAGTCCCTGCCGGCTCAGCCGGGACATCAGACTTTACTGGTTATTGCATTAAAGTGTAGGCAATACAAAAAGCATTTGCAGGACCCAATACAAGTTCAAAAATTAATCCCTGTACAATTTGTTTATTTGGTTTACCATCTGTGCCCATGCTCACTAATCTGCCTATTGCAAATCCAATAAAAATAAGTGCCGCTATGACATGAGAAGTAAAGGTAAACTGGGATACCAGAATTCCTAATAATGTGAGTAAGCCACCAAGCATCATTAATGCACCTACCCCCTTGACTTCATTTAACAGGTTAACGTCATTGTTAATTGTAATACCGGAACTTTTTTGATAAGTCTTTATAGGGTTACTTAATCTTGAAATACCTACCAAGGTTAATAAAAGTCCTGATAGCGATAATGTTACAATACTGATGATTTCCATTCTTATGTGTTTTAATTGATTTTGAAACAAAAGTACTGGTGGTTATTGACAAAGGTATGTCAAGGCTGTTATCGGTTTTTTACATATTGTTCAAAATACTGGTTAATTGTCATGTCATGGGGATCAAATATTTCGTTTTTCGGAGTTATTTTTTTAATCGAATCAATTCTGAATGTCCTGAATTCATTCCTTAACCTGCAAAAAGCAATCAAAAGCCAGTTCCCATTATTATTATAAAATGCAAATGGCTCAATTGTTCTTGTTGTAGTATTGCCAGATGTTGAAAGATAATCAATTTCCAGTAATTGGAAGCCGGTTATGGCCGATTGAATTGACATTAAGTTATTACTGGATTTTTCATCCTTCCGGTTTTCTTCAAAATAAATCCGGTCGGCCAGGAGGCTTGCCTTTCCCTTTTGAGAGTGCTTTAATACTGATTTAATTTTTACAATCGCGTCAGTATAATTTTCAATAAAGGACTGGTCTTTGTTTTTTAAAACTAACTGTTGAGCGGTAATCAATGCATTTGCCTCGTTTTCTGTGAAATGAACAGGGGGAAGTTGGTAGCCTTCAACCAATGAAAAACCTTTACCTTCTTCAGTAAATATGGGAATACCAGACATCTCAAGCGTACGAATATCCCTGTAAATGGTTCTTAAACTCACATTATGCTTTTCAGCAAGGTATTTTGCAGTAACAATTCTTTTAGATTGAAGCTGTGTAATAATCGCTGTTAACCTTGCAAGCCTTGGTTTTTCTTTTTCTGCCATGTTTGCTCTTTAGTAAGGAAGTTGGTTACTATTTTTTGGAGAGTCAGTTAATCAAATCTAATTAAAATATATGGTTAATCAGCTTATCTCTGGTTATTCAGTTTAAAGTTTAATGGTTTATTGTTTTTGGTGTGGTGGTCTGAGGCTCATTGTCATGGACAATGGGGGACTCGAAGACCACAACCACATAGTTTAATTACTGTCTCAATTAATCCCTGGAATCTAAAAAAGACTTAAAAAGTTGCATATACAACTTTTTAAACTATATTTGTTTTATGAAGATGTCAAAAGCACAATCTAACTTCCTTGATTTTAACTGAAAATGGTTTGGAATTTCTGGCTGATGTCATCCCGCATTGGAAAATAATAGTAGAAGAGCTGAGAGATATACTAAAGGAAGGAGGTGAGGAAGCTCTCAACTTTATTGACAAAACAATTAACTGTGTAAAATATTAACTACAAAGTTGTATATGCAACTTGAAAATCTAAAATTATGATACTAAAAATGTCCTATATTGGTTTAACAGCCCTTATGCTAATTATCTTGTTTTTTATTGGAAACTATGCTATTAATAAGAGTATTTCGGATCCAAAACTCAGAAAGAGAAAGAAAACGATTATGGTATTGGGATTACTAGCATGGCAGCTATACGCATACCTCATAGGCTCATCTGGTTTTTTGGCCGATTATAGTTTTCCGCCCCGCTTTGTTATCTCTATGATTTTGCCACTTTTTATTTTTATCGGTGTTTTTGTTTACCGTAATAGAAAAAGTAATTGGATTCAAGCCATTCCACCGGTTTGGTTGGTAGCATATCAATCTTTTAGGATTATAATTGAAACAATATTTGTTTATACTGTGGCAGCAGGAATTTTGCACGAAAATGTTACCATTGAAGGGTATAATTATGATATGGTATTTGCATATACGGCACCATTAATTGCCTTAATAGCATATAAATCCAAGAATCTACCCAAAAAACTACTGATTTTGTGGAATTATTTGGGATTATTGGTCATTGCAGTTATCATTTCTTTGTTTATGACAACAATATATCTTCCGGAACTGTATGGACCGGATACAAAAAGCTTCCCTTTAGATTTTGGTTATTATCCTTATGTATTAGTCCCTGGATTTTTAATGCCTTCTGCTGTATTTATTCATGTTTTATCAATCACTCAATTAAGGAACAGACATGATTAGAAATAAATAAGGTTTGACAACTATTTTGTAATATTTACATTGTATAATGTTTCATTTTTAGCATTTACAACTTTCACCTTTAGATTGTCTGCAGTAAGGTTGAATTGCATAAATCCAAAATCCCCTTTTGCAAATTTAGTCATATCTGGATCAGTACTTACACCTCTGAATTCACACCCTGCACCACTTACAAAATAATTTGTATAACCTTTTGGTTTTTGATGTTGCAAATCATGATCATGGCCTGATAAATAAACGTCAACCTTATACTGTTCAAAAATAGGTTGAAAGGGGCCCCTGATGTCCTCTGTTTTTCCTTTGCGATAACCTGTAGTAAACAAGGGGTGGTGACCAACCACAATTTTCCACTTCGCTTTGGTTTTTTGTAAGGTGTTTTTAAGCCATTGCAATTGCTTTTTTTTGTTTTGCCGCCATTTTCCTGCATGTAATGCAATAATTTCACTGTCAAATGGATTAGTATCAATGAAAACAAAGAGGACTGAATCTGTAGATTGAGGAATAGCTTTTGTAATGCTGAAATAACGCTCTTTTGTTTTCCACCTTGGATTTTTCTTACCATATCGTAGTTGGGCTCGAACGCTTCCTTCGTAGTCGTGATTTCCTATTGCGGCGTACCAATCATGTTGTAAACTGCTATCGGAATACATATTTTCAAAAGTGGTTTTCCAACGTTTATCGTTAATGCTACGCACGCCATGCGGATAAAAATTATCACCAACACTAATAATGAAATCAATTGGATTTCTGCGTGCTTCTGTTGCCATTGCCTGAGCCACTTTTTTTTGATTTGAATCTCCTTTCCCCCAATCTCCAATCACATTGAAGCTAAGTCCTTTTTGTTTGTCTCCGGAGTCTAATGTATCTGAAATACAGAAACTGTTTTCACTTAAACTAATCAATAAAAGGACAAAAAATAAAGTGGTTCTACTGGTGGTTTTCATAATAATTATGTTTTTAGGATTATAAATTATATTGGAACAACATTTTTAAGAATGTAATAGAATTGATCCGGGTCATCATGATTAAGAATTAGTGTCCCCTTGAATTTTTTAAAATCGTCAAGTTTATACAAGATATCCTTATCTTGCATATACATGCTTAGAACGGATGCCGGGCTTGCTTTACCACAGAAAAAACAAGAGGAATAAGGGTTATAAGATAGAGCAAGTAATTCTCCTTCTTCATCAAAAGGTATTACAAACCCCTTGATAACAACTTCTTTCCCATTCAATTTTTTTATTTTTTCAGTAAAAATAGGAGAGAATGCATTACCCTGAATTTTTTCAAAATATTTTAATCTATACTCTATATCCATTAAAATGTCCCATTTAAGTGTAATTGGTTCTTTTACCGGAGTTTTGTTTAATGATTGAGTGTCAATTTTTGATTTGCTTTCATCATAAATGCCATTTGTTACCCAATTAATTTGCCGGTCATCCCATGTGTAGAGTGAATCATTTATCCAATAATCCATTTCCTTAGGATCTTCGGGTATATTTACCTTAGCATTAGTCTTGGGTTCGACTTGCTTCCGGGGAGACTCTACAGGCGCATTGTTTGAGTTGTCATTGGTATTTTCAAGAATCAATACTAATGATAACAGTACTGCAATTAATCCAACCATTATTATTTGAATGCGATTGATCATGAATTTATCTTCCGGATAAAGTTGCGGACACTTCTACTTTTGTTGCTTTCCAGGCTGGTAACAAAGCTGCTAAAAATCCTACTAAAATGATGATTAATAATAACCAGAATTCTTCTTTTACAAGCCCGTATCCGAATTGAGTATTGAATTCATCTTCTACCTGAAAATTAATAAAATATAAGCCTAAACGGCTCAATAATACTCCTGGTAAATGCCCAATCACAACCAGTAAAAGACCTTCGAGTAGTAAAAGCTTAAATAAGCTCAATGGTTTATACCCGACAGATCGCATCAATGCTAATTCATATTTACGTTCCTTTAATCTGGTGTAAAGTGTAAAAAACAAGTTTAAACCAGCCATAACAATAATACTTCCTGCAATAAATTTTAAAGTAGTTGCCCCAATTCCTAACATATAAAAGAGCCGGTTAATTTCGAGTCCGGGTAGGGCAGCCTGCATATTAGTTTGTTGATTAACTTTTCGGGGTGTATTGAGAATAGCTAATTTAGTTTTACATTTCAATAATAAGGCTGTTATTTCTTTATTATGTGTATGCTCATGGATCATTGAGGTATCAGTTTCGTTATGATGACCATGTTGTGAGTCATGTACTTGCCAAACGCTTTCAATTCCTGTCAGTATCAAATTATCTAAAACAGTATTGCTTTGCGACAAAATACCAACTACTGTATAAATTTCATCTTCGTGGACATGCCCTTCTTTTGCTTCGCCATGAGTTCCTAAAAATGAATCTCCTATTTGAAGTCCTAACTTTTCCGCTATATGTGCGCCCAAAGTAGTTTCCATACTATGCTCATAAATTCGTCCTTCTTCAATTTTAGCATTGTACCTACTTAAATAGGCAGTAGAGGTACCTAAAATACGATAACCTCTATAACTATCGCCATAGGAGAGAGGAATGGCCTCTTCAATCATAGGGTTATCCATTATTTTTTCAACTTCTGATAATTTAATATTTCCAGTAGGAGAATCAAGGTGATAGACAGCAGAAAGAACAAGTTGTAGCGGACTACCTTTTGCACCTATCACAATGTCTACACCGTTTAAATTTTGTTCAAATTTTTGCTCTATTTGATGTTGAATAGTGAGAAGCAGGGAAATTATGCTGACACCAAAAAGCAGGAGTATAAGGCATACGATAGAGTTCAAAGGTTTGAATACAATATTTTTCCATGCGATTTTCCAAATCATATCATCCTGCTTTCAATGCACTTAATTCAACATTATTGTTTATTTCCGACCTTAACCGGGTGTCATGTGTTACTATTATAAGAGCAGCATTATTGATAGCAGCCTCTTCCTTAAGAAGGTCAATTACCACTTTACAATTTTTGTTATCCAGTGCACTTGTAGGCTCGTCAGCCAATAATAGTTTAGGCTGATTCATAATAGCTCTGGCAATTGTTGCTCTTTGCTTTTGTCCTTCACTGAGTTGATATGGGTATCGGGATAATATTTTGTCAATTGACAAACGCTTTGCTATTGTTTTTACCTTCTCCGGGTCCTTGCAGTATGGTGAAATCAATAAATTATCACGAATGGATAAAGCTTGAATAAAATGTGGCTGCTGATAAATGAAACCAATTTGACTCCCTCTGAAATGATCCATTTTTGATGATGAAAAATGTGTGATTTCTTTACCACTAATTGTAATACTGCCACTGCTTGGTTTTTTTAAACCTCCTAACAAATGTAACAACGTTGTTTTACCACAACCTGATTCGCCACAGATCAGCAAACTTTCGCCTTTTCCTAAAACTAAATCCGGGAATGATAAGACTGGTGAATCCGGGTAACAAAAGGACAGATTATTTGTTAGTACCATCTGCTTCAGTTTTGATATTGCCTCACATACTCTAAATATTCAGCTTTTGAGATTATCTTTTTGTCCCAACAATCGAAAAGTAGTGTTTCAACTTTCTTATCAATTGCAGATTGAATTTTATCTCTGAATGCCTGATAGGCAAAGTAATCGGTATTTGCAATAGCATTTATTTTATTTTGAAAAAAGCTGACAGGATTTAACCAATAGGTCGTTTTTATAAGTCTGTTTTTGTTGCCTTGTTTTTCTTCAATTGTCTGCGCTGCATTTTTCATCAGTTTATTGTGTAAAACAGCCGAAGAATTCTCAATAATGTCAGGGTCTGGTATTGTATCTTTAGCATGATCCGTATCTTTAAGTTCAGGGTATAAGATGAGTACCTCTTGATATATGCTATCTTGAGGCAATTCCCAGATTTTATTAGCTTCATCACGATTAGCATCAATATAATCAGTCATGTAGCCGGCAGGATGATTTAAAGAAACAAACTGATGAACTCCTCCGGGAATTACAACACAAAAGAGAAGCCATATAACCACCATTTTTAAAGCTTGATTAGCACTTCCTTTACCATAAAGGTTGATAAAGAAGAAAAGGCAAAACCAGAAGGCAATATAAAGTAGAACGAGGATAAATAATTGGAAAAATGTATCCGTTTCGTTAGGAAAAACAGAAGTAAGTATACCTGTTGGAATCATTAAAATGAGTAGTACTACGGTGAGTAGTATAAAGTAGAATGAGAATCTTGCAAGGAGCCAATTTCTGTTATTGGTATTGATGACTTGTATAAGTTGATCAAAAGCCAGATCTTTTTCTAAACCGCCAATGTTAAACAATAGTACAATAATTAAGATGGGTAGAAGATATAGTATAACAAAGCCAAAATCCAGCGTTCCAAGAGCTAATCTTTCAGGATTAGCAATTTCTTCAGTAACATCATTATCAAATGTGCTGCTCCAAAAAGAAGCATTTTTATAATAACCAAACTGTTCTGCTTGACCGATTGAAAACACCATTAAAGGTGAAGGTGTTTTAAAAACAGATGACGGCGTACTCCAGGCAGCCCAAAAAGGAGTTCGAATATCAATCCAGGGATATGCTTCGGGTCCTGTTTTTCCTTCTTCATATAATTTAATTGTTTTATTTACACTTTCTTTGTCTTCACTTTTTATATTGCTGATTCCGGACTCATGAGCTTTAAATAAACTGTAGCCGTTTTGTAAACCATAAATTGCAGCCAACATAAATAAAACAAGTGCTGCCACCTTAAATGGACTCCTGATGAAATGTACAAATTCGCTTACTGCTATGACTATAATATTTTTCATCCTAACTTTACTTTTTTAGTTGTGAATACAATTAATGATGATGTTAATACTATCCAGAACAGGAGACAGAACAAATCAATTGTGTAATACCTTAGCACTACACTAATATCAGGAGATTGATAACTGAAATCCTTGACTGAGCTGAAGAATTCCTGATCAACTGTCCAGCCCCATTCACCTGTTTTAGAACCGCCGTAAGCATGTTTATCGTTCAACGTTTTTATTAAATCTCTTCGGTATAATTCAGCTTGTTTTAAAAAGTCAAGATGATGGATCATGTCACTGCCACTACCTCCCATACTTAAGCTTTGAAGAGCAGCAAAAGGATTAAATAAACCTGAAAGTTGATAAGTGCTTTTTTGCTTTTTTAGTAACTCATCATTATTTCCAAAATGCTTATCCCATACCTGGTTACCATATTCTTCATCAGCCTGCATTAATATACCGTCAAAGTTAATGGATAATTGCTCTAAACTGTCAACCTTATATTCTGCCAGAACTTTATTTTTTAGCTCGCTTTCCCGTTCTTCTGAAGGATGATGACCATCAATGCCTTTAGACCGGTCTTCTTGCATTGCAGTATGAAATTCTTGTCGGTTTGGTAAAGGATCGATTTGTTCCGAGATATTTCCCCAAATTTTTGGAATAAAAACAGTCCATAGAATCCATATGGAGAGAATGGAGGACAATGCAGCGGTATTATTTTTTAAGCGGGCTGAAAGGTAAGTCGTGAATGTCGCAATAATATAGTAGTACATGGCATAACTTAGTAAAAGTAGTAATGTTCTTTGTAGTGTATCCGTGTCAAAACTTCTAAGATTAAAAAATATTTGAGTCGCAATAGTAATAATCAGAAAGAGCAAACCATAAATCCATATGCTTAATGCCTTTGCAAAAATAAGTTTTACCACGGAACCTCCCTGAAGCACTATTAATTTTAGTCTACCCGTTTCTTTTTCCCGGCTTACCGAGATAAAGGCTAAAAATATCATTAGCATTGGAATGACATATTTGAGCAATAAGTCTGGTTTTAATTTTCCGAATTTTGATAATGTGAGGGATTGAGAAGCTTCAGAATAGACAATTTCATTTTGTACATGTCCTTCCAGTCTTAATACATTACCAGTAATACCATTTATACCTTCATCAATAGTACTTAACAATGTTATGGGTTTAAAAGCATAAGAACCATAGTGTGCTGCACCATGTGGATTCATAGCTTCTAAATTTTCCCATTGTTGCCGGACATGGTTTTGTGCGGTTTTTTGTAGTTCTGTCTGAGTATTATTTTGAATTATTCCCAACCAGGTGACCAATACAACACTCAATATTAAAAAGAGTGTGGTATAAACCATTCGCTTTTGGCGCGTCAGCATTTTCCATTCATTAATTATAATCTGAACCATGCTTCTGTATTTAATTTTGCATATATTCCAGGTAAATGTTTTCGAGTTCTTTTGCTGATACTTCAGATGTAGACATCTCCTTAATTAGCACGCCGTTTTTAAGAATGCCAATTCGATCGCAAGTTTCCCGGACTCTAAAAATATCGTGAGAAGCCATCAGAATAGCAGAACCTTCTCCGGATAGTTTTTTAAGTAATACTGAAAGCTCATTACTGGCTAATGGATCAAGTCCACTGGCAGGTTCATCTAATAGATAGATATTTGCCTGCTTTGCATAAGCAATCGCAATACCTACCTTTTGCCTCATACCTTTAGAATAGGTGGCAACCCTTTTATGATGGGCTTCTGATTGCAGTCCGCATTTTACAAGAAATTCTATTAACTGACCTTTATCGTATTTCTTACCTGCTAATTTGGAAAAGTAATCCAGATTTTCTATTCCGGTAAGGTAGGGGTATAAGTTAACATTTTCAGGAATATAACCTATTTGCCTTCTTGCTTCTCCGGCGTTTAGCGCAGAATCAATTCCGTTGATTAATGCTTTACCATTATCTGGTTTTATAAAACCCAGTAACATATTTAAGGTAGTTGACTTTCCAGCGCCATTTGCACCCAAAAGACCAAAAACTTCACCTTTATTAATATGTAAGGTCAGGTTGTCTACAGCAACCCTTCCTTTATATTTCTTTCCGACCTTTTCAAGTTGAATCATATAATTACTTTTTTTGCAACAATGTTGCAAAAGTAATTAAAATCATTAATTGTTCCTCTTGAAGTATTGATTTTTAAAAATATGATCAGACTTTGCTCATCTATATTTCTAATTGTACTGCATTATTGATTGCCTCTTCAAGGAGAGAGGGGCTACTGCCAAGTCCAACAGTAAGTAGTTTAGCTCCTGTCGGAGGAATTCCATTAAAAGGACGACTGTAAATTTGTCCGTCAGCTGTACGCTCAAAATAGGTGTAAGACACTTCATTACCAATTTGGGCACAGCCTTTTACACGAAGAATAGTTTCCGGAAATGTATTACAGATTGTATCGATACTATTTGTGTTGGGTAATCTGGGTAAATCAATAGAACTTGATGCCCAGTGTGACTTGAAATGGTCAAATTTCCGCGGAGTATTTTTGGAAGGAGAGAGTTTAGGAAGAAAAGAGACATCAATTTCCTCACTGGTTATAATATCAACCAATGGACTGATTTTCCTAATATCACTAACCACAGTAGTCAACCGCTCATCAGAAACGTCATCTACATGACTGAGTACAATAAGTGTGGATAATTGTATTTGATTAGCTTCTAATTCATTGTGTTCTCCTCTTTTTTGCCAGTTTTTAGCATCAACTACCGAAATCTGGACTGGTGGCAAAAATCGTTCTTCAATACCAACACCTAAAAAGCCTGCTAATGAGCAGGCATCAGTTGTCCCATTGGCCTCAATAAGTGTAATGCCTTGATTTCTTTCAGGAATTTTATTGATCATGTCTCTTAGTACATGTATCCCACTGCAACAAACACAACTACCACTTAAAGATTTAACCTGATTTTGCCCTGCGTATTCTACAAACTGTTGTGCATCAAGGTTTGCATTTTCATAATCATTGAGAATAATAAAAGGATTCCAGCCTTCATTAATATACTTTTCTGTTAAGTGTTTTAATAAAGTTGTTTTTCCTGCTCCTAAAAAACCGACAATAGTAATAATTGCTTCCATTAATTTATCCTTATCTGAAATTTTAGGTTCAATATTATGAAATGCTTTTTAAATGATAACGAAAAATTAGTTCTTAAATCTAAATGCTATTCAAGTGAATTTTTACCGTTTCTTAATTAGAAGGATAAAGCTAATGAAGTCTGAGGTCTCGGCTCAGCCGGGAGGACTCGAAAACAAAATGGATAATTTTGATAGGAATTAACTCCGTTGATCTAGTTCAAAGTGTAGTTTGTAACTACACTTGAAATATATGGTGAATTTCTAATTCACATTACTACAATTATTCAAATGCTTTTAAATCTTAGGAGGGATAGACATTTAAGTAACCGACGAGTCCAATCAAACTAATGGTGGCCTGAGGCTCATTTTCTTTGAAAATGGGGACTCGAAGGCCGAATGGATAATTTGGATAGGGATTAACTCCGTTGATCCCATAAACGAGAAACCTTGACCAAGAAAAATCAAAGGCGTTTCACTTCTTTTTTTTGTGCACTAAAATTGTTGAAGTAAGCTTCACAATTCTTATTGCATAAAAAAAGCCTGACTATTCAGTCAGGCTTTGATTTTTTTTGCGGAGAATGAGGGATTCGAACCCCCGGTACCTTGCGGTACAATAGTTTTCAAGACTACCGCATTCGACCACTCTGCCAATTCTCCGCGGCAAAAGTAGTACTATTTTTTTATTCACCTCATATTTTTTAGAAAAAAAATAATTTTTTTTTAGTTCTGGCTTAACAAGGGGGCTTTTTGGGGTTTTAATCAGGCCTCAAAACTCCAGTGTTTACTTTGATTTTACAACCATTTTTAGTATTTTAAATATTGCATTGAAATAATTAATTCAATAAAAGGTTACCTGATAAATAATTCGACATATAAAAGAAACGTTTACCCTATAGTTATGAAAATAATCAACTTGATTGGTCTGTTGACTTTATCTCCATTTCTCTATGGACAGGAGTTTAGTAAGCTATCGTTAAGTGACCTTGAAACGTTGACAACTGAGCTTGATGATCATTTCGTGATTACAGAAACAGATGCTGTTCAGCCATTCGATTCCCCGGGTGTATTATATATTTCCAATGATCTTCGAAGTCCAAACTTTATTAATACTAATAAATGGTTAGAAATTAAGGATCAGGTAGAAGTAGATGCTATTGATATTATTTTTTCAAAATATCCGATAAGGGATGGCAAATACCAAATGTATATGCCCTTATTACAAAAAAGGCTGATCAATTTGTTTAAAATAGATTCACTATTAAATGATGAGTTGATTAGTTGGAATATAGTATTACAAACAGATTGTCGTACCGATCATGAAGCAGATGCTTTATTCCATGGTGTCAGGGTAAATTATTTCGATCCTGCAGAAGAACATACTCCTGAATACTCATTCAATATTGAAAAGACAGATAGTTCATCAACTGAATCTAAAAGTGGTGATGATAAACTGGAGGATGCGAGGGAAGAACTCAACTCGGCATATAGTGAACAGGGGAGCCTGGAAGATCTGGAAGCTGATTTACTGGCCATTGAAAAGGAATTACCCCTTGAAGTAAGTGCTGAAATGAAGGGAGAATCACTTGAAAAAAGATTGGAAATAACAGCTCAATATCTCGAAAATGTTCTGGATACATTGTCTGAAACAGATCTTAATTCGGTTGACCAGGAATATCTTGAAATAAATCGAAAAAAGGTACAGAACTTTATTAACCGCTACGAACGATTAGGAAAGAAAAACAATGTGGTCGAAAAAGTATTGGATCGGCACGAAGAGTGGTCAAATGCTCTTGTGATTGCTGACTGGACAGGGAGTATGTATGGATATGGAGCAGAGGTGCTTTTATGGCATATTAATAATTTTGAATCCTCAGGCATTACCTACTTCACATTATTCAATGATGGTGATCGCAAAATCATAAAAAGGATAGGTGATACAGAAGGGATTTATTTTGAAAAAGCAAATAATGTAGAACGACTAATGGTGCTGTATGATTATGTTAAAGCTAGGGGAGGTGGCGGAGATGCACCGGAAAATGATATTGAAGCTATTCTCAGAGGCATGGAAAAATATCCAAGTCATAGTGAGGTTATTCTTATTGCTGATAATCACGCTTGCGTTCGAGATATTGAACTGGCTAACCTGATCGAAAAACCGGTGAGAATTATTTTATGTGGTTATAGTCGCAGAACAGGTGTTAATCCTAATTATATTCATTTAGCTAAAATTACAGGTGGATCAATCCATACAATTGAAGATGATATTTCCGGAAAATCACTGACCAAACTCTACAAGGGGAACTCAAAGTCATTTTCTTGTTTTCAGAGTGAATTTTTCAGTTCAACACCAGTCAAAGACAGAAAACTGGCTAAAAAGAATAAAGAACTCGTCAGACATATTGATTTTTCCGGTCAGGACTTAGGTACTATACCATTTAGTTTGGGACAACACACCAGATTAGTGACGCTTGATTTGAGTTCAAATCATATCAGAAGAACCGGAGGGGCATTGGTTTCGCTCAGAATGTTACAGGAACTAAACCTGTCAAACAATAATTTAAAGAAGGTGGATGCCTCACTGACCAGAAACCAGTATTTGGTTAAATTGGACTTGAGTCATAATAGAATTGTAAAGGTTGAAAAAGGCTTTGAATATCAGTATTTAACCCATTTAAATCTAAGTAATAATCAAATAGATTATATTCCTTTTATTAAGTGTAAAATGTTAGAAGAGCTCGATCTCTCCAATAATCAAATGAGGGCTATTCCAATTGGTTTAAAATATGCTAAAAAACTCAAAAAGCTTAACTTGTCGGGTAATTCGCTCGAAGGGTTAAGCAGAGACCTTAAATATCTTAAGAAGCTTGAAGAATTAGATCTGAGTAACTGTAACCTGACAACCTTGTCGAAAAGTATTTTCCGGTTACGACATTTAAAAGTTTTAGATATTAGAGGAAACGATATTTCTGAGAAAGAAATTAAACGGATCAAACACTTAAGGCCAAAACTCAAAATAATTGTTTAAACCCTGTGAGAATTTGAGGTAGTACGAATGTAAACTGATTTCAAATCATGGCTTTTTATCACTTAACACTTTATAAATACCATATAAATAAAAGAGTCCGGCCTTATTTCCTTATTCAAGAATGTTTACCTAAATTTGAAAAAAAAGCCAAATGAAGTTTAAATTTCTGATTGTTTTGCTTGCAATTTCTTTTGTCGGCCTGGCAACACCTCGTGTATTCTTCAACTATAAAGTCTATTATACTGTTGATCACGACCCATATGTTGAAACGGCGATACAGTTTTCAAGTGGTACCATTAAATATTTGAAAAACGAAAGTGGAAATTTACAGGCTAATCTTGAAATTACACAGATCTTTAAGAAGGATGAAGAAATCATAACCGCTGATAAGTACTTATTGTCCTCTCCAGAAATGGTAGATTCTGTGGTGGAAGATTTTTATGATGTCAGACGTTTTTTATTAAATAGCGGAAATTATAGTTTTGAGTTGGTAATAAAAGATTTAAACAGCCAGGAAAAGGTTGAAGGTGATTTCAAAATTGAAGTGCCTCCTTTGAAGTTGAGCCAGATTACGTGTTCGGAAGTTGAGTTTATTCAAAGCTTATCGAAAACACAGGAAAAGGATAATTTTACTAAAAACGGTTACAGGCTGATCCCTTATTTTACCAATTATTTTCCTCCGGTGTATGATAAAATCATGTATTATATGGAGTTGTATAATTCTGATAATGCCTTTGATGCTGATGAACCTTTTGCTGTTACTTTTCAGGTTAAAGATGTTGCTTCCGGAGAGATACTGGAGGATTATTTTCAATATAAAAAGCTAAAACCTGCTAAAATAATTCCGGTCATTAATATTTTACCCGTTGAGCAATTGCCTTCCGGGGAATATGAACTCATTATAACGGTTATGGATAAAGAGCAATCACCAATTTTAGAAAAACAGGTTGATTTTAAGAGAAGAAACAATTTGCCAGAGCCCATAATTGACATGGAAACGATTGATATTGCCCGTTCGTTTGCCAATGAAATTTCTGATGATTCCATTCATTACTTTTTGGGGAGTCTGATGCCAATCTCTGAGCGACATGAATATGAGCAAATCAGAGAAATGTTTGCGGATAATGATACTGCCCGGATGAAAAAGTTTTTTCATTTGTTTTGGAAAAGAACTGCACCACATAATACATATGAGGAATGGGTAAAATATAAAAAGCAGGTTGAGTATGCCGAAAAGATTTTTGGAACACAAATCCGTTCCGGATATGAATCGGATAGGGGAAGGGTCCACCTTAAGTATGGCTCTCCAAACTTTATTACCGACCAACCGGATGATGCCAATGCTTACCCTTATCAAATTTGGCACTACTATAAGATCGGTAATCAGTCTAATGTCCGTTTTGTATTTTATAATCCTGATATGGTCACTAACGAGTACCCTTTATTGCATTCCGATTTAAGAGGAGAAATCAAAAATACGAATTGGAAATATGAAATTTTGAAACGAAATAATGCCAATACTGATATTGATCAAAGGAATAGCGGTATTTATTTCGAAAATTAGTACTTTCGCCGAATCAGAATTATTCAGGGATTGAAAACGGCAGTTGTCATACTTAATTATAATGGAAAACATTTTCTTGAGCAGTTTTTGCCAACTGTGATTACGTATTCTTCAAATGCTGATATTTATGTGGCTGACAATTGTTCAACAGATGATTCGGTTGACTATCTAAAGGCTAACTTTCCAGACGTTAAAATCATTATTAATCCTGAAAATGGTGGTTTTGCCACAGGTTATAATCAGGCGTTAAGCAAAGTTGAAGCAGATTATTATGTTCTGTTAAATTCTGATATAGAAGTGACAGAAAACTGGTTAGAGCCTTGTATTGAACTATTGAGTTCTGATGATAAAATTGCAGCTGTTCAACCAAAGATACTCTCCTTTCATAATAAAGAAAAATTCGAGCATGCCGGGGCTGCCGGAGGGTATTTAGACAAAAACTTTTATCCGTTCTGTCAGGGAAGAATATTTGAGGAGGTTGAGGTGGATTCAGGTCAATATAATGAAGATAAAGAAGTGTTTTGGGCAACAGGAGCTTGTTTGTTTATCAAAGCTGACCTATACCATAAAATGGGAGGATTGGATGACGATTTTTTTGCGCATATGGAGGAAATAGACCTGTGTTGGCGGTTAAAAAAATCGGATTATAAGATTTTCTATTGTGCTTCATCAACTGTTTTTCATGTAGGAGGGGGAACCCTAAATTACATGAATCCCCGAAAGACCTTTCTCAATTTTAGAAACAGTATTTATATGATTGCCAAAAATTATGATGGTAATTTGTTTCTTAAAATGCTCCGCAGGTTAGTTCTTGATGGCGTTGCAGCCATTATGTTTTTAGTTAAATTTCAGTTTGCACATTTTTATGCCGTTTTTAGAGCACATATGCATTTTTACAAAAACTGGTCGGCCTTAAAACAAAAGCGAAATAAAATTAAATCCACATCATCCCGGTTTAATACTGCGGGACTTTATAATAAATCAATTCTTGTTATGAAGTTTTTAAAAGGTGTGAAGTCTTTCAAAGCACTCGATTCAAAAGATTTTAATTAGTAATTATTTGTTTATAAGTTAGTTGTGTTAAAGTTGATAAATTGTTGACTTAAATATTAACTTTTAAAAAAATCAACAAAAAAAAAATCTATTTTTGTGGGGTATTAAACGAATAAATAATGGAAATCGAAAAGTTAAAAGATATCAGTAGCCAGGTGCGCCGGGATATCATTAGAATGGTGACAGCAGTTCAATCCGGACATCCGGGAGGATCCTTAGGTTGTACTGATTTTTTAACCTGTTTGTTTTTTGATATCATGAAAGTTAATCCGGATCAGTTTGAGATGGATGGAATAGGGGAAGATGTTTTTTTCCTGTCTAATGGTCATATCTCACCTGTTTTATATAGTGTATTAGCCCATAGAGGATATTTTGATAAAAGTGAATTGGCGACTTTCCGTAAGTTAGGAACCAGGCTACAAGGGCATCCTTGTACCGATAAAGGTTTACCTGGAGTAAGGGTGGCAACCGGTTCATTAGGGCAAGGTTTATCAGTTGCAGTTGGAGCTGCACAAGCCAAAAAATTAAATAATGATGATACTTTAATTTATTCGTTGCATGGTGATGGGGAATTACAGGAAGGACAGATTTGGGAAGCAGCAATGTATGCTGCAGGAAATAAAGTAGATAATATCATTTCAACTATTGATTATAACCATAAACAGATTGATGGAGACATTGATGATGTGCTGCCTTTAGGTGACCTGAAATTAAAATGGCAGGCTTTTGGATGGGAAGTACTTGAAATGAACGGACACGATCATGAAGAGATACTGAATACAATGGCAAAAGCTAAGGGTATGACCGGAAATGGTAAACCAATAATGATTATCATGACCACTGAAATGGGTAAAGGTGTCGATTTTATGGAAGGTACACATAAATGGCACGGTTCTCCTCCTTCTATTGAGCAGGAAGCTATTGCTCTTGGTCAGTTAACAGAAACTCTTGGTGATTATTAGTCATAATATAGCGTGACTTTTCATTTCAAAATGGATTAATACCGGTAAAATGAATGTAACAAAATCTCAATATCAGGTAATAATGATGAGTACTGTATTTTATCGGGCATTTAAAATGAAGAAAAAATGAAAACGTTATTATTGATATTTTGTTTGTTGCTGACCGGCGTACTGAGCTTTGGTCAACAGAAAACAAGAATGCTTATTATTTTTGATGCTTCCAATTCCATGAATGGTAAATGGGAGGGCGCCACTAAAATTGTAAGAGCCAGAGAAATTCTTAGAAATACGATTAATGAACTAAAAGAAATTCCTGATTTGGAATTGGCACTAAGGGTGTATGGTCATCAATCACCAATCACACCAACTTATCAGGATTGTAATGATACCAAACTTGAAATTCCGTTTGGGGAGGACAATCACGATAGGATCATTAATTTTATAGAACACGTCGAGCCTAAGGGAACCACCCCGATTGCCAGATCGCTTGAGGAATCAGCCAATGATTTTCCTGACGCAACAACAAGGAATGTTATTGTTTTGATTACTGACGGACTGGAAGCTTGTGAGGGATTTCCTTGTGAGGTTGCAAAAAAACTAAAGCAAAAAGATGTTAATGTAACGCCTTTCGTTGTTGGACTGGGAATAGACCTGTCTTATTTAAATGATTTTGGTTGTATTGGTCGTTTTTATGAGGCTTCAACCCTGCAATCATTCGAAAAGGTGATGAAATCGGTTGTCAGTGATGTATTGTTAAACACAACGGTTCAGATTAATTTGAATGATATTAATGTTAAGCCTACCGAAACCAATACAACGGTGTTCTTTTATGAGGCCGGGACTAAAAACCTGAAATATACATTCATGCACACCATGAATTATAAAGGTAATCCGGACACCATTTCGGTGATTGACCCTAAGCTTAAGTATGATGTAGTAGCCAATACTTTACCTAAGGTAGAAGTAAAAAATGTATCAATTATCAGGGGAAGGCATAACTATGTGAATTTAGATTGTCCACAGGGTATGTTATCAGTCAGAATAAAAGGACCATCTTCAAGACCTGATGTCAACGTAATTGTAAGGCAGGATGGAGAAATGAGGACTTTAAATGTTCAGGAAATAAAAGAAATTCAGCGTTATATCGTAGGTGAATATGACCTGGAAATACTGACTTTACCCCGAATTTATCAGGACAATATCAGCATTAGTCAAAGTATCTACAAGTACATTGATATTGCCGGGTCAGGACAGTTAAAGTACCAGAGTTATAATCCGATTGTTGGGCAAATATTTCTAAAAACAGAAAATGAAAACCTGGAATGGGTATGTGATTTAAACACTGAAAAAACAATTGACTATATACACCTTCAACCAGGAAATTACAGAGTGGTTTACCGTATGGAAGCCGCTAAATCAACCGACTATACACTATTTAAAGATTTTCAGATAATATCAGGGGATAAGGTATCTCTGAAATTATAAAAAAATACAATAAACCTAGAACTATGAAAAATATAGAAGTAATTGACCAAAAGGATACGCGTTCAGGATTTGGAGCCGGATTATTAGAGTTAGGCCGAACTAATCCTAATGTTGTTGGTCTTTGTGCAGACTTAATTGGATCGTTGAAGATGGATGCTTTTAAAGCTGAGTTTCCGGAACGTTTTTTCCAAACGGGTATTGCTGAAGCCAATATGATTGGAATGGCTGCAGGACTGACAATAGGTGGTAAAATTCCTTTTACAGGTACTTTTGCTAATTTTTCTACTGGACGGGTTTATGATCAAATCAGACAATCAGTTGCTTATTCTAATAAAAATGTAAAAATATGTGCTTCGCACGCCGGGTTAACTCTGGGGGAAGATGGAGCAACACATCAGATTTTAGAAGATATTGGTTTGATGAAAATGTTACCAAATATGACGGTTATTTCACCATGTGATTATAACCAGACTAAAGCGGCAACTATTGCTATCGCAGACCATGACGGTCCGGTTTATTTAAGGTTTGGACGACCTAAGGTAGCTAACTTTACAGCACCTGATCAGGAGTTTATTATTGGTAAGGCTGATGTATTAAGTGAAGGTTCTGATGTTACGATTATTGCAACCGGTCATTTAGTATGGAAAGCAATTGAAGCTGGTAAAGCTTTAGCTGAAAAAGGAATCAGTGCAGAAATAATAAATATGCATACGATTAAACCTTTGGATGAAGAAGCAGTCTTAACATCTGTACGAAAAACAAAATGTGTTGTCACTGCTGAAGAGCATATGATGAATGGTGGACTTGGAGACTCTATTGCACAGTTATTAAGCAGAACTGAGCCAATGCCATTAGAAATGGTAGCTGTAAATGATGTTTTTGGTCAAAGTGGAAAAGGAGAGGAATTATTGACCAAATACAACATTAATACACCAAACGTCATTGCTGCTGCCGAAAAAGTTATAGCAAGAAAGTAAATCAGCTGGCTTTCCACATAAATTGGTTTTCATTGACTTGTGGAAATATAAAATATGTCTGATACTGATAAATTATTACTGGAAACGTTTAACCGTAACAAGCAGTTGGGGTTTAAACAAATTGTAGAACGATTTCAGGAAAGGGTTTACTGGCAAATCAGAAGAATCACAAAAAACCATCAGGATACTGAGGATGTGATGCAAAATGTTTTTGTAAAGGTATGGCATAACTTACCAAAATTTCAGGGTAAGTCGGCATTGTATTCCTGGATTTACCGAATTGCTTATAATGAAAGTATTACATTTATATCGAAGGAAAGCAGGATAAAAAAGCAGGATTTTGATGAACCACTGATAAAATCCGGGTTAACCGTTGAAGGGAAAGAGTGGTCAGGAGCGGAAATCTCTGAAATATTAATGAAAGCCATTGCAACATTACCCGAAAAACAGGCACAGGTATTTGAGCTAAAGTATTTTGATGATTTGAAATACAACGAAATTTCCGAATTATTAGGGACTTCGGTTGGTGGCTTAAAAGCTTCATATCATTTGGCAGTTAAAAAAATTGAAGAAATTATAAGAACCTATTAAACCTTTATAGATTTAAAACAGTCTTAATATTGAAATGACACCGGAAGAAAACATATTATCGAGAGTAGAGAAAGCAAAGAAACCTAATGTTCCTGAAGGCTTTTTTGAATCATTTTTTGACCGTGTCATGAATGAAATTGAATCTGAATCTGAATCATCATTTTTAAATACACTGGAAAAATCTGATAAACCGGCTTTAGGTCAGGATTATTTCAAAAATTTTTCAGAACAGTTAGCAGCAGAGGTTACAGAGCATAAAACTGAACCTAAAATTAAGAAAATGGCCAGAGTAAGGACTTTATACTGGCTTTCAGGTGCTGCGGCTGCAATATTATTACTGTTTTTATTTCTGCCTTCGAATACCGATAATGTTGAAACCCTGGCCAGTGAAGTTGTAATTACTGAGGCTGACGAAGAATTATTAGCTTTTGTTTCGGAAGAAGATATTATTGACTACCTGGTTGAATCAAGTGAATTGGAAACTGATGAAGGAACAGAAGAAGATGAATTTTATTATGATGAATTAGAGTCCAATTTATATGAATATTTTAACGAATTATAATTATGAAGAAAATATTACTATTTAGTCTTGTATTACTTTTTTCCAGCTTGTCCTTCTCTCAAAAAAAGATGGTCAAACGAGAAGAAATAGAAGCACAAAAAAAAGCTTTTATACTCAAGGAGTTAAATTTGACAGATGATGAAGCCACAGTTTTTTGGCCGGTTTATCAAAATTATGATAAAGAAACCTATGCGCTCAAAAAACAGAGACGAAAAATCAGACATACCTTACGGAATGATGATGTCCTGTCGGCAGATGAAGTGTATAACCTGACCATGAAGATATTAAAACTGGAAGGAGAAGAAGCTGATGTCCGGTTAAAATACCTGGAAGAATTTGCTAAAGTTGTGGGTAAAGGAAAAGCGGCAAAGGTT
The DNA here is from genome assembly GCA_965230195.1 of Putridiphycobacter sp. GTDB lineage: Bacteria > Bacteroidota > Bacteroidia > Flavobacteriales_D > Crocinitomicaceae > Putridiphycobacter. The sequence goes on along the minus strand of OZ245997.1, from coordinate 3,763,111 downwards.
TTTAAAGCAGAAGAAAAATTCAAGCGAGAATTGTTCAAATCACTGAAAAATCCGCCACCTCCACCTCCGCCACCAGGTCATAATATACAGGAATAAAATTTTTTAGAAGACACTCATATGAGTGTCTTTTTCTTTCCAACAATTTTTTCTGAAGAAATAAGACCACCTTTCTTTGTTAATGCAGTTCATATTTTATTGCTTAATTTATTGCAACCTTGACTACATACTTCCTCCCTTGAGGGAGGATTGTGGAGGGTGATTTTGTTTTAAGGCTATTATTTTGGTTGTCACCTCCCTTAATCCCTCCTTAAGGAGGGAAATTTTTAATTTCTACGATTTTTTACCAAAGAAAATAGGGTTAGCCGGCTTTTTAAGAAAACCTCTTTCTTTCTTTTACTGTAACAATCAGGGTTTATCATATTCTATTTTCCCGGAATAGGGTTTGGCATAAGTTTTGTCTTTCATATAATAAAAAGAAGCATATGAAATGACCATAAATTTTTGAAAGTTAAATTCCGATAATTATCGGAATCCATTACAGAATAAAATTTTGGGCATTACATCTGGCAAATAAATTTAAAACAATATACAGATGAAAAAGATTTTACTATTAGTATTGTTATGTATTGGTTTTAACCAATTAAACGCAATTAAGCCTACCCAAATCTATGTTTCTGAAACCGGTAACCTTGACCAGCTTTATTTTAGTCTGGAGAATGAACCTGACTTGTACCCATTACGTGGATTGGAGATAGCAGGAAACGGTCAGGTCAATGTTCTGGAAGTATTAATCGGAAACTCCATTGTTCAGTTTGATGAATTTGGAGTACCGTTTCAATCGGTTTTGCAAGGCCGGTTTAAAATTCAGTACAATTTTAACCGGAAAATTGAACGTATTAAGGATATCAATAACCGCTTAATAATGAAATTAGAGTATGATTACAATGGCAGATTAGTTAAAATTAAAGATGGTAATTTTGATGTACGATTCAAAATGTACTATGACCATAGTGGAAGGTTATCAGCCATAGCAAATGGCGATTATGATAAATTACTTCGTTTTTATTATAATTTGGATAATTGTATTTCAGGTATAAAGGATGAGGATTTCGATTATGAATACCGTTTTTATTATGGTTGGAGTAAGGAGCTGGAAAAAATTAAGTCAGACGATTTTGATGTATTGGCTAAGTTTATTTATGACAGGCAGAGAGTGACGCATATTGAAACTTATAATCTCTACAGTGAGGTCATTATAGGTCAACCAAATTATCAGAATAACCCTGGAAATTATCCACAATGTCAACCTAATCAACCTGTAAATCAAGCCAGAGTTTCAGTATTTTACTATACACATTTTGGTGATGTAAGAATGCAGTTAAATCAAGGTAATTATGCCACATTAGGTAATGAGTGGAATAATAGAATATCAGTTATCGAAGTCCCCTCTAATATGAAGGTTGTTGTTTATGAGCATAGTAATTTTGGTGGTGCCTGTAAAACCATTACGGGCAGATGGGTAGCTGGTCCTCATGACTTCTGGAGAAATAGAATTGGTTCCATAAAGATCATGTATATATAAAGTGGTTTTTATTAATGATTCCTTGCTGTCAGATATAGAAATCAATACATTTGCTGTGATTTATAATCAGCTGAAATGACCAGACAGGATATTTTTTTACAATTGCAGGCACAAACCAGTCCTTCACCTTATCTGATAGATGTAGATAAAGCAGAAGGTATTTACATCTATGATAAATCTGGTAAGGCTTATATGGATATGATTGCAGGTGTGGCAGTGACTAATATTGGCCACCGACATCCAAAAGTAATTGCTGCTATTCAGGAACAACTGGATAAACATTTACACGTTATGGTATATGGCGAATACATTCAGGACAGCCAACTGGCTTTAGCTGAAAACCTGTCTTCAATACTACCGGATGCTTTATCCTGTTCTTATATCGTTAATTCCGGTACAGAGGCTAATGAAGCTGCCATTAAGCTGGCTAAGCGGGTTACCGGCAGGCATGAAATTGTATCTTGTGATAAGTCATACCATGGCAGTACTCACGGTTCGTTAAGTATTACTGGTAATGAGACCAAAAAGGCAAAATTTCGTCCTTTATTGCCAGGTGTAAACTATATTCAATTCAATAATATAGAAAGCCTGGATATTATTACTAACAGCACAGCTGCCGTGATCATTGAAACGATTCAGGGAGATGCAGGATTACGCTTACCTGAAATGCCCTTTTTAAAAGCTTTACGCCAAAAATGTAATGAAACAGGTGCTTTGTTAATTTTTGATGAAGTGCAGGTGGGAATGGGCAGGACCGGTAAAATGTTTGCTTTCGAACATTATGATATTGTGCCTGATATCCTGACACTGGGAAAAGCACTTGGGGGAGGTATGCCAATTGGTGCTTGTATTTCTTCCTACGAAAATATGCATACTTTGACGCATAATCCCATGCTTGGGCATATCACCACTTTTGGAGGACACCCGGTTATTGCTGCTGCAGCTAATGCCTGTATCAGTGTTTTAAAAGAAGAAAAATGGATTGAGGAAGCCAATGAAAAAGGAAAAAGGCTGGCTGAAATTATTCAAACTAATGATGAAGTACTTGAGGTCAGACAAACCGGTTTATTTTTTGCCATTGAAATGCGCAGTTTTGATCGGGTTAAATTAGTAGTTGATAAATGTTTAGAGATGGGACTGATTGGTTTTTGGTTTTTGTCCTGTCCAACAGCCTTTCGACTCTCACCACCACTGTCAATCACAGAGCAGGAAATTGAAAGAGCAGGAGAGATTATATTGGAGGCAATTCGTTCGACTTCAGAATAACTATAATACCCCCAGACTATCCAATTCACTTATTGAAACCGTAGGTGGAAAGATGTTACGATTCAGTTTATCGAGAATATATTCAGCTGTGATGCTGGCTTTTTCTTCAGAATCAAACCCCTTATTGCCTTGAATGGATGGGATATGAGGTTGGTTGATAAACAGGCTTTGATTGTTTAAAATTTGGTAACCCCAACCCAATGTGGAGTCAAACATGGTTTGATAACTGTAGCTTGAAGCTGGCTCTGAAATGTTCTCTTCCTTAACTTCATCAGTTTTAACCGGGGCTTTATCATGAGAGTCCGTTGCTGTATTGCTACAGCTGACTATGATTAAGATATTAATTATTAGTAAAAAGTGTTTCATTTTCTAACTGTAAATTTACCAGTTTCTATTGTGGATTGATCCTCTGAAATAACTTTAAATAAATAGATGCCATTGTTGAACTCTGATATATCAATTTGAGTATTATTAAACTGGTTAATCACTGTTTTTTGAAAAACCAGCTGACCTGACAAATTGTATATTTTAACTAAAAATGGTTGATCTGTTAAACCTGAGGAAAAATTGATGACAGTATTTGCCGGATTAGGATAGCAATGAAGCGGCTTATTAGATTGGTTAGAATTTGAAACAGACAGAATAGGGGTATATGCATAAAAATCATCCAGAAAGTCACCATTATAGCCCATTCCAAGATAAGCTGTTCCATTGATAACAAAGGCTGAAGCGTTTGTTCTGGCAGGACCTATAAAATCAGCTCTTTGCTGCCAGACATCCCCAAAATAATTGTATTCCCATATATCCTTTGTATAAGATAAGGTATTGTCGTAACCACAAGCAATAAATGCGGTTGGAAATAATCCCCATCCTGAAGCTCCTGTTCGGGCATTACCGGGAAAATCAGCTTTTTGATGCCAGGTACCTGTTGAGGGTTGGAATTGCCAAAAATCATTGACAAAAACACCAGTATCTCCGGTGCCAACATAACCTTGTCCTCCCATTGTAAAGCCTACTGCTCCCTTACGGGGACTGCCTCCAAAGTCTGCAATCTGAACCCATGTATTCGTTAAAGGATTGTATTGATAAAAGTCATTCGTAAAACCATTGATATCCTGACCTGTACCTACATAACCCATGCTATCAATTGAAAAAGCAACGGCCTGACGCCTGGCTGTCCCAATAAAATCAGCTTTTTGAGTCCATGATTCTGATTCGGGGTCGTATTCCCAAAAGTCAGACAAAAAAGCGCTTGTATTACCCTGGCCAAGGCCGATATACCCTTTTCCTGCTGTGGAAAATCCGATAGCACTTCCACGATTTAACCCTGCACCATTTTCTCCTCCCAACGATAATTCAGCATCCCAATCATCTTGTTCTGTATCATAGGAATACATTTTTCGTTTAAATTCGATTTGATCAAGCCCACCAATGATAAAAGCTTCTCCAAAAAGAACAAAGCCTGCGCACGAGGATCGGGGAGGGCCGTTAACGGAGTCTCTCTGAATCCATGTGTCCTGAGCATAGCTTATGTCCATCATGGACAGACTGAGCATAATCGTAAAAAGTATTTTCATTTTTTAGCGTATCGTTATTTTTCTGGTGTCGATTAATTTACCATTACTATTTTCAAATGCAACAATATAAAAACCTGCAGGATAGTCTTCCACATTTATTTTTAAAGTTGATTGATTATGGTAACGACTTGTCATTTCCTTGCCCTGAAGGTTATAGATTTTAATGGTATTGATTGTATGGTCTTTGGAATCAATAATCAAAAGTTGATGTGCCGGGTTAGGATATAGTTTGATGTCATGAGCATTATATTGCTGATTGTTGAGTAGGTGATAGGGAATATACTCGTAAAAGCTTGTTTTTTTACCGGAGTAACCTTTTCCCATTCCAACAAAGGCACGGTCACCAACGGTAAAAGCAATAGCATTTTTACGGGCTGATCCCCCAAAATTTCCCCTGACTGACCATTTATTGGTGAAAGGATTATACTCCCAAAGGTCCTTTTTAAAGCCTCCATTTGTACCTAAACAAACAAAGCCTCTTTGTTTGATTGTAAAAGTACTGACACTGCCTCTTTCTCCACCTTGAAAATCACTTTTTTGAACCCATTCATTATTGCCGGGATTGTACTGCCATATATCTTTACGGTAGGTATCCTGATCAATTCCTAACCCAACATAAGCATAATTGTCGATCACAAAACTGGCCAACTGGTATCTCACACCACCTGGAAAATCGGCTCTTTGAGCCCAGGCGTCTATTGAGGGTTTATATTCCCAGAGCTCTTCACTATAATCATTAGGACCTCTTTTTCCGCAACAGATATAACCTTTATTATCAATTGTGAAAGCAGTGGCAAAATAAAGTCCGTTGCCTCCGGATCCTGGAAAATCATTTTTTTGAGTCCATGAATTAGTGATTGGGTCGTATTCCCAAAAATCAGATAATGTTTGTCCTGCAGAAGCTTCAGTGCTGTCCATTCCTGTACCAATATACCCCTTATTACCAATTGCAAAACCAATTGCGTTTCTCCTGGTTGAGCCAGGTAAATTTGCTTTTTGAGTCCAGGCATTCAGTGCAGGATCATATTCCCATAGGTCATTTTTTGGGACATCTGTTGTGTCAACACCTGTTCCGACATAACCTTTACCGGCAATCGAAAACGATACTGCTCTTTCTGTTTTAGCCCCGGAAAAATTAGCTTTTTTAACCCAGAAGTTTTGATCCTGAGCCTGTGTGGTCAATACAATACTAAGCCAGACCATCAAATGAAGTAATTTTTTCATATCAATTAAAAATGATAGTACCGGTTGCTATTTTTTGTTGATTTTGAACCAATCTATAATGATAGTATCCCTTGCTCAGGTTTTGACGTTCAAATAAATATTGATCTGAATGGCTCAATCTGACAGATTTAATCAGTTGTCCTGATGTATTATATATTTCCAGTTCCAAGGGGTCAGATTCATCAGCATTGACAACAAAATTAACTAATTCAGTTGCAGGGTTCGGATAGGTGGATACAGAAACAGCTCCATCTTTTAGAGATTCATCAACGCCAAGAATCCGGTTGTATTCCCAGAAGTCGTTAAAATTAGTTCCGTTGGTTCCGCCTCCAAAATAGCCTCTGTTATTGATAGCGAAAGCAACAGAAAAACGCCGGCTGGTTCCAGGAAAATCAGGTTGTTGTGTCCATGTATTAGATGCAGGATCAAATTCCCAGAATTCCCGGTTTACATCCGACAAACCGAATCCGTACCCTGTAACAACATACCCTTTTCCATTTATAGCAAAAGCTGAGGCGCCGTTACTGGTCAAGCCGGGAAAAGGTGCTTTATTGAGCCAGGTGTCCTGACTGGCTTTGTATTCGTATACATTTCCACCCGACTTAACATATGCACTGCTTCCTATAACGAATGAAGTGCACCAGGCACTGAATGAAGCAGGGGGCGATTGTTTAATTGCCCAGGTTTCTGTTGCAGGGTCATATTCTGCTAAACCGTTTCCATTAGTAATATAGCCTTTGTCGTTAAGTCCAAATGCTGTTCTGTCACTCGGAGAAAATGGTGCATCAGGGATAGCTGTCCATTGGTTAGTAATCGGATTATATTCATAGAATTCATCATTCAGGAATACACCACCACCAACATAACCCTTATTTTGAGTAGAAAAAGCGAGTGCACCATAGTTTCCTACAGGATAGTCTGCTTTTTGCGTCCATGAATTAGTAGCCGGATCAAATTCCCACCAGTCGGAAAAAACAATATTAACACCTGTTCCGTTAATATGTCCCAATCCAAGGTATCCTTTATCTCCAATGGCTAACCCTGTTCCCCGGTGTCGACCAACAACCGGCAGGCTTTCCTTTTGATTCCAAACACTATTGGCCCGGACATCAGGAATAAACAATAAAAGGAGACTTAAAAAGAGTAAAAATTTCATCATTTATTTATTAAGATTTTTTCGGAAACCAGCACCTGCTGATCAGAATGATTGATTTGACAGATGTAAATTCCTGAAGACAATTCACTAACATCTATCAGTTCTCCTGAGTAATTATTAATTGTTTTTATCAGTTCACCTGTAATGGTGTACAATAAAACATCCTGATTTTTGATACCATTGATACGGAACTGGTCGGAAACAGGGTTAGGGTAGATTGCTATTTCCGGATCTGTCATGGTTTCAGTAGTTAAGAATTCACCATTAATGGATAATGTGTATTCTCCGTTTTCAGTACCCCATCCTTCAACTACAATATACAATGAGTCATAATCGCCTACTTCAATATTTAATTCTGATTGAGCACCGCAATCTGAGTCATCATTAAATGCTACCGTAGTACTATCAGGTTCAAATACACTGAGAAAGGTATCGAACGAAGAGCCACACAGGCTAATATGAGCGGTACTCATGCCCAGTTGTTGTGGTAGAAGAAGGTAGTATACATCAACCGAGGGATAAGCAAAATTGTTATTGTTATAACAAATAGAATTGTCGTGTGTGTTGGTGTAGGGAAGAGAGGCAATTGAGATGGCATCATCAATCGTATTGCCCTGATGTCCTGAACAATCGATTCCTCCTGTAATTTCAATTGAAAAGTCCATAGCTGATCCCCATTGAAATGTCCCACAAGGGTTAAGCGGTAACGAACCATTTTCCCTTTGTATAATGCGCATCCTTGTTGTACCATTAACATTGTTTGCAGGTACCGTAAAGTTAAAGGCACTGGCAGCAACGGGTGGTGTACCTGACCAGGTTCCTATCGATTCACTATTGTCAAATACCTGGTCATGATTAAAATCGATCCAGGCTTCACCATTTCCGGAATAATTTCCACCACAGGTGCCGAATTGAATATTTACTGTGTAATTATTACCTGCTGTAACAGTAGCCGTCAAATTAGTATGGTCTTCTAACCCCAAATTTCCCGGACAACCAGTGTAAGACATTGTACCGGCATCTCCGGTTAAGTTGACCGATTCAACATTGGAGTCGATTAGGGTAGTGGGACCAACACTTGTACAGTATTGCGAGAAAACTGATGAAACAAAAATGAATTGGAAAATGAGTAATAAGCAGTTTTTATTCATATTAAAAAATTAACTAAACTTTAAGGATTTGTTAAATTTTTCTTAAGATACAAATTCTAAACGAATTTGAGCATACCATGGTTGGTCGGGAACAGTAATTTCAGCAGGGGCTAACGGTTAAGACTGATTACGTGGATGAAAGGACTGGATGGCTTCTTTAAGGTAATCATTACTCAAATGAGTATAAATCTCTGTTGTGCTGATGGATTCGTGACCTAACATCTCCTGAACAGCTCTGAGGTTAGCGCCGCCTTCTACTAAATGTGTGGCAAAAGAATGTCTGAAAGTATGTGGACTGATAGCTTTTCCAAGACTAATGTGTTCGGCCAGGTTTTTTATAATGGTAAAAATCATGACACGGGTTAACTGTGCACCCCTACGGTTTAAAAAAACGAAATCTTCGTGACCACTTTTTATATTTAAGTGAATTCTGCTGTGTTCCAAATACCACCTGATGTCTTTTTCGACCTGGGGATTAACAGGAACCAGTCTTTCTTTATTTCCCTTTCCCAAAACCCGCATAAAACCTTCATCAAAATAAATATTAGTAATTTGAAGGTTGACTAATTCACTCACCCTTAATCCACAGCTGTAAAGCGTTTCAATAATCGCTTTATTTCTGTGTCCTTCAGGTTTGGAGAGGTCAATGGCGCCTTTTAGTGCATCAATTTCTTCAATACTTAATACCTCCGGTAGTTTTCGTCCTAATCGTGGCAATTCAAGTAAATCAGTGGGATCATCAGGAATGATATTTTCTAAAATCAGATAACTGAAAAAATTACGAATTCCTGAAATAACTCTGGCTTGAGATCGGGCCGAAATTCCCATTTCAGCAATCCATTTAACCATTTTTTGTAGATCCTTCAGATCAATACTTTCTGCCGCTTTGGGAATAGTATTGGTAAAAAAATCGGCTAACCTTTCATAATCCCTCATATAAGCATCAACACTGTTTACCGATAAACTTTTTTCTATTTTCAAGTAGTTTTGATAATCCTTTCTATATTTATCCCAAGATGAGTGCACAACAAATATTAATTCTGAATGGTCCGAATTTAAATTTACTTGGAAATCGGGAAAATGAAATATACGGTACAAAAAGTTTTGAAGAATTTTATGTGGGTTTAGAGCAGAAATTTCCTAATCTGAAGTTAAATTATTTGCAATCGAACCATGAAGGAGATTTAGTCACTCAAATTCAAAATCTTGACGGGAAATACAATGGTATTGTACTAAATGCCGGAGGTTATACACATACTTCAGTGGCTATACGGGATGCTATTAAAGCCAGTAGTGTTCCTGTTATCGAAGTACATATTTCAAATATTGCTGCCCGGGAATCTTTTAGGCATACTTCCTTAATTACTCCTGTTTGTGTGGGAAGTATAGCTGGATTCGGAATGAAAGGTTATGAAATGGCTTTGTATTACTTTTTGTAAGTATCTCATTTTGAGGTAAAATAAAGTTGTTGCTCTTGATTTTAACCTATATTTTATTGGTTTTCAGTTGTTTGTATTGTTTATTGAAGCTATTTAACTATAAATCAACACAATAATATCATAAAATTAACAGTGAATTATTGGGACAAGTAAAAAAAAACTCCTATTTTGGACATCCAGTCAGATCACCTCATTAATATTTCTACAGGAATTTTCAGGTGATTCGGTTGTTCAGGTATTGATGTAAAGAGCAGAAAACTGAATCAAAATTTGAACGAAAGGCTATAGTGTACAAATATAACATTCGAAATTGGAGGGGACACCAAGATTTAAATGGAATTAAAACTCAACCAGTTTGTTATGAAAATTAAAACACTGCTGATCGATAATAACTATGAATCTCTGGTCAGATTACGGAAAAATGTCGAGCGATACTGTCCCATTCTTGAGGTTATTGGAGAAACGCATTTTCCTAAAAACAGCATTGAACTCATTGACTTTTTAAAACCACAATTAATTTTTGTGGACACTGCTTTAAAATATACTGATCAGTTTAGGACATTGGCAGAAATGGAAAACGTTTCATTTGAGATCATTTATATTTCCGCATTTGATCAGAATGATGTGGATTATCTTGGCGGTTCTCAGGTAAACAGGTTATTAAAACCAATTAATAATGAGAGTTTAAACGTATCAGTAAATGTTGCATTGGGAAGGATTGAAAAGAAGAAAGTTGATATGGATATAATAAGGGGTGGTAGAGGAAGCGGTTTTTCAGAACTCAAAAGAAATCGTATCGCCATTCCAACACAAGATGGAATAGAATTTATAAAAGTCAATGAAATTGTTCATTGCCAGGGTGTAGATGGTTATACCAAGCTTTTTTTTATGTCCAATAAAATGTTGTTGAGCTCAAGAAGCATAGGTCACTTTACCAGGTTGTTAAAGGATTTCGGATTCTACCTGGTACATAAATCCCACCTTATTAATCAGGACCATATTTGTAAATACTTAAACGAAGGCTATATTGAATTGGTGAACAATGACAGGGTACCGGTTTCCAGAAATCGTAGGATTGGTTTCCTGAATTCTTTTAAAAGTTTGGTACCCTGAATGTAATAGCAATATTGTTTTCCCTTAGACTATCTTGTTTCTCTTGCTTCAGATAATGCAGTTTTGAGTAGTCCAATTGTTTCATTTTCACTTAGTGCTTCTACTATTTCAATGTCATCACCCTGTAATTTTTTAACTAAGGCTTTGTATTGTTCTAATGTCCAGCCCTCAGTTTGCTTATTTCCTCCTGGAATCTGTTGCTTTGCTGCACTGTACCGACATGCGTCAGGGGCAAAAAAGACAACCGACCACTGACGGGATGAAAGCTTTTCTAAAAAATCGGCATCATTTGTTGTAAAAACGTACTCCGGATTCCCTGTTTGTGGTGGAATTACTTTTGCCGCATAGGCCGACATTACCGGGTCACAGCCCCGGGCGAGGATACTTTTTTTGGCATTATCAGTTAAATTTACAGTTTGAGGTTTTAATGTACTTGTCATAATAATTGTGTTGATTAGAATGTAAATAAATAATTTTATGTTTATACAATGTTTGTATGTATAAATAATAGTTTAATCTCGCAAATTGTTCTAAACAGAGCGAACTGATCCGGAAAACTATTTCTGATCAGTGATCGCTAAATATTGATAGTAAAGCTCTTTGTTAATGGCAAGTTTATTTAATATATTCTGGTAATACATCATTTTTTACACAATGCCTCCCACTAAATGCAATAGAAATATTTAAAAAATATGATTACGAGTGTTTAAAGAGGCTGAGCAGGGCTTTTTTTGATGCAAATAACAATTATTCAGAACAGCATTAAAAACTTGTAAATGGAATTATTATAAAGATGAATACAAAAAAGATGATAAAACAGATGTAGTCAATAGCAGTTAATTTTCTGTCTTCCCATAAATCGGTTTGACCTACAGGAGTGGGTGGAACCAATTCTTTATTTTGAATAACCAAACTGAGTATTCTCAGGAATTGAAAAAGTAGAAGTGATATCCATGTATGTTTGAGGAAAGAAGCTGCAGGTACTTTATGGTGTTGAAAATCATCCTTTAATATGAGATCTTCATATAAATACAGATGCATAAGTGCGTACAAAAACCAAATTAACCAGATATTTAGTTTGCGTAAAGATTTATAATTGAAGAAATACAGGAAAAGTTGTGTTCCAATTGAATAGCCTAATACAATTTCTTTGCTAATGATTCCATAAGGATCAAAATATAATATAACTGAAAGGATAAGATAGGTTATAACAGAAATCTTATCCCAAAGGTTGGCCTGTTCGAAATAGAAGTATTTTTTTAATTTCATTCGGATTTTAAGAGAACTTGTTTAATTTTCATCATATTAATGAACCTCTAATAATTTCGCCTGAGTTATTTGATTGAATAAATGTTTTTTTCTCAACATCTAAACAGGTTAACCACTGACCACCATATGCATAGGTGTCAATACATATAGTATGCCCAAAATCAGCAATTTTACCATTTTTCCTTGAGGTATGCCCACACACAACTTTATGGTTTGGATATTCAGTTGGTGTTTCATATTTTTTCCAATATAAATCGTCATCATTTTGTTTTGTCAGACTTTTAAGATTATCAAGACCGGCGTGAACAAATATTGTTTTATCATATTGGTAATAGGGTATTGTATTTTCCAGGAATAACCAATGGCTCTGATCTACTTTCTCTGGCCAATTTGGATCATCACCAATACCATAAGAATCCAGAGTCGCTGCTCCGCCATTAAATAACCAGGCAGACAGGTTATGGGGATTGTCCCTTGCTGACAGCATCATAATTTCATGATTACCTCTGATGAATTCAAAATCGTAATGGTTTTTATTCTTCAAAAACCAGTCGATAATCTCTTTGGATTGGGGACCTCTGTCTATATAATCTCCAAGAAAAATAACTTTATCATCTTTCCTGATGAGACCTTGTTCAAATATTGTTTGCAAGGGTATTAAACAACCGTGTATGTCTCCAATTGCGTATATTGCCATCCTCAGTAAATTTAGTAAAAAAGGGAGGAAATTGTTTTGTTTTCTATTTAAAAAGAGCCATACATATGCCGTATGAAATTATCTGATTTCGCTAAAGGTTCGGTAATGATCCTCAGTGATATATTGACGTAAAACACGACCTCCACTGGTTTGAACCAGAGAAACGATACGTCTTCTTCCTCTGTCATGTCTACCTCTTCCAACATCTGTTTCTATATAGTGTTGTCCTCTTCCTGCTCTTGGAAGGCGCCCCTCATTATTATTAAAAATAGTTGTTCCGCCTCCTGTTGTTGAAGCATATCTGGCTTCTCTTCTTGCTTCTCTGGCATGTGTTCCCATCTTTGAACGCCTTCTTCTTTTCGTTTTCTTTTTGAGTTGAAGCAAACCTGAACGATTGCTTGTAAAGTTCCTAAGTTTTCTTTGAATCACAGTTGTGGGTCTGTTATCTTCATAACAAAATGTATGCATACTTTCTGTATTACCCTGTTTCCTAAATTGTGCTTTGCTATGTTTTTTGTTGATGTACATAGTAGATAAATCATAAAGTTATGAGACTAATATTCTAACTATTTGATAAAGGTATCACTAATATTAAACGCCTTTGAATATTGGCCTTCAGTCCATATGCTGTACATTACGTTTCCGGCTGTTTTGATTACAGGCGGACCTTGAACTTTACCATTTTCATCAATTGGGGTAATCTGGAATTGATCAACTGAATTAGCCTGATCATTGTCCAATATTTTGTAGCATTGATTGGATTGAAGTTCCTCGTATTTTCCTTTGATATAAGCCTCCTTAAAATAACCATAAGGGTCAAATTCATTTTTGCTGATCCACATATTTCTTAGTTTTAATAATAATATAATCTGACTTACTGTAAAGCCTTTGTACTAAACTAAGTTATTTCATAGGAGAAAATTGGATTAATTTAACCCTGTCTATGAATTGTATATGTTTATTCTAACTTGGAAAGAAACTATTTAAACAACCCAATATCCGGTTGGTCACCAGGATCCAACAAATTGGCAGGTACATGATGGTTTAATCCCAATTCCTTATTCAATTTTCTGACAAAATAAGTAGACAGTAAAGGTGATTCTAACTCAAGGTTTTGGTGTACAAAAAAGTTAATCTCATCAATTCCATCATCCATCCATAATTTAATTCTCTTAATCCAATCATCCAGTCTGGTGTAATCCGATTCGTGATTGGCGCCTACATATCTGATAAAAGTATTTGGTGTGGTGAGTCGCATATGTAATAAGTCGCGTCTGCCAGCGGTATCGGTTATCACGTTCGCAATACCATGTGTTTCGAATAAATGATACAATTCATTGGCAATCGTTGCATCATTATACCAGTCTGTATGTCTGAATTCTACCGATAATGGAATATCTTTAGGCCAGTATTCAATAAATTTAACCACACGCTCAAAATCCTTGGGAGAAAAATTGTGCATCATTTGAAGGAAAACACCACCCAATTTATTTTCCAATAGCCTCACACCGGCAGTGTATTGATCTACCACCTCTTCAGTATCTTTTAATCGCTTAAACTGGCTGATTGTTTGATTGACTTTAGGAAAGAAACGAAAGTTATCCGGTGTATTTTCTTTCCATTTAATGAATTGTTCATCAGGAAAGAATCTGTAAAACGTAGCATTAAGTTCAATACTGTTAAACTGACCGGAATAATATTCCAACTCATTTTTGGTTCCCCTTGGATAAAAGTTTTTTAAATCTGTTTTATTCCATTTTGCACAACCAATATGAAATTTTGCAGGTGTATCGCTACCAAGTGTGTTTAGGATTGTTTTAGAATCGTGATGGTCTTCAGGTAATGTAAAATCAATTATTGAGGGATCGTCAACTTTTCCGAATTTCATTTGTTTTTAACCAAAGATAATGAAATTAGCATTTGAAATGACAATGGTTTACAAATCAAAATCATCTGATTTTATGATTACTTTTTCCTCATTAAAATAAGCTGATTTATCACTGCTTGACATAATTATAAGAAAAACAACATCAGCAGCCACACCAATAAAGGAATATAACATCATAACCTGAAGCATAAAGCTACCCTGCTCGGAAAATATCAGAACGTAAGACAATAGATTTACACCAATAGAAATCAGAAGGACTAACCTTGCCATTTTATAATTTGAAGGGGTAGGTTTTAGTAGTTTAGAACCGGCAACAATATAAAATACACAAACCAGGATCATCAGTAGCGAAAACCAGGTCAGATAATTAATCATAGCATCACTAAAATTAAAAAACATATTATTCACTTCCTCAAATGCCTGTACAGGATAATCTACTATTTCCTGAAATTCCTCTTTAGTCATGGTGCTATCGCTGTACTCCATGTACTCCGGGATTTGAGAAAAACGATCAATCATCTTACGCTGAAATGACATCAATCTGGGCACAACCATCCGGTAGATTTGATAAAACACACCAAAACTTCCAAATGTAATCATCAGTATTCCAACGGTTTTACCCCAACCGGGTGCTTTCTTTACCATAACTTAAGGTTTGTTATTAATGAGCAAGATAGTAATATAAATGACATAAGTAGCGAACAGGATAAAGCCTTTAAAACGGTTTAGCTTCTTTCCTATCAACATTAAAGGCAGTAATAAGAAAGCAATAGCCAGCATCCAGAGCATATCACTGTCAATAACTGCTTGCTCAACATTAATGGGCTTAACCAATGCCGTGACACCAATAACTGCCATTACATTAAAAATATTGGACCCAATTAAGTTTCCAATAGAAATATCAGTTTCTTTCTTAAACGCAGCAACACCTGAAGTTACTAATTCAGGTACCGAAGTACCAAAAGCAACAATGGTGATGCCGATCACCGATTTACTCATTCCAAAATCTGTGGCAATTTGTACAGCACTGTTTAACAACCATTCCGCTCCAAAAAACAGACCTGTTAGTCCCATGAGTGTGTACAAAATGGATAATCCCAGGTTTACTTTTTTAGATGTTTCTTCTAAATCCTGTTCCTGTTCAGCTATTTCTTTTTTGGTTTTCTTTCTTGAACTGTAGATTAACGAGCCGGTAAAACCAATCAGAATACCAAATAATATGGCGCCCTCCCAAAATTCAATAATATTGTCAAGTGAAAATACATAGAACAGGATAGAGGCCAGCAGCATCATTGGCCAGTCAATGATTTTTGAATTTCGGTCAACTACAATAGGAAAAATAAGAACTGTAATTCCAAGTACTAGTGCAATATTTGCAATATTAGATCCAATTACATTACCAATGGCAATTTCGGGATTTCCAGACAAGGCTGCTTTAACACTAACAATTAATTCAGGAGCAGAGGTTCCGAAGGAAATGACGGTCATACCGATTACCAGAGTAGAAATATGAAGCTTTTTTGCAATACCAACCGATCCCTTAACCAAAAATTCACCACCAATAATTAATGTTGCTAATCCGAGGATTAATAAAAGATACGTCATGAGTCAGTGGTTTGATTGGCTTTCTTTTCCTTTTTTTCCGGTTCCTTCATTATTGCCTCTTCAATTTCATCCATTGGTTTTTTCAGAGATTCAAGATGTTGATCCATATTTAAATCCCGCCGCATTTCCGTTGCGGATTTGGTAATATCTCTTTTAATTTCGTCAGAGGCCTGTTTGATTTCACGCATCCCTCTGCCTAATGTTTTAGCAATGGACGGAATACTTTTTGCACCAAACAATATAAGTACTGCCATCATGATGAAAAGTAGCTCTCCCGTGCCAAAATCGTTTAGAAACAGTATGCGCATAATGCTATAAATAAAAAAGCCCTCCAAAGTTAAGGAAGGCTTTTAAATTAATATAATAATTGATTAAATATTTTTATCCTCTTTTTTTGACTGTAAATCAATTACAGTTGGTGTTGCAATGAACAATGAAGAATATGTTCCTACAATCACCCCAATCATTAATGCGAAGGTAAATCCTTGAATGGATTCTCCTCCAAAAAGGAATATCACTAACAATACCAGGAAGGTAGAAACCGAAGTATTAATGGTTCTACTCATGGTAGAGTTCAATGCATTATTAATAATCTCTTTCTGGTCTTTATTTCTGCTGTTTGCAAGGTACTCTCTGATACGGTCAAACACAACCACGGTATCGTTAATCGAGTAACCAACAACCGTTAGAATAGCTGCAATAAAGGCCTGATCGATTTCCATTGAGAATCCTAAAACTCCCCAGAAAATAGAGAATAATCCTAGTACAACCAATACATCATGTGCCATGGCAACTAATGCACCCATACCAAATTGCCATTTTCTAAATCGCAGTACGATATATAAGAATATGATGATCAATGAGAATAAAATCGCATAGAATGAACTGGTTCTCAAATCACTTGAGATAGTCGGTGCAATCATTTTGGACTCATCAATTGTATAGTCTTCCTCAAATTCACCAAACTCTGACAATCCTTCTTTTAATTTGGCTTCAACTTCATTATTGGCTTCCTGACTAGGGTCAGTAATTAAATATTTAGTTGTAATTGATACGGTATAGTCGTCATCAATTGATTTAACACCTGGTTGAGAACCAAAGGCTTTGGTTAAATTCTTCTTGATGGCTTCATTATCAGCAGGTGTATCTACAAAGGCCACTTTATAAGTTCGTCCTCCGGTAAAGTCAACCCCAAGATCTAATCCTTTAGTGAAAAGGAAAATAAATCCGGTGATAATTACAACCCCTGAAATGATATAGAATTTCTTTCTGCTCTTTACAAAAGCAAAATTAGTATTCAGGAACCAGTTTTTAGTAAAGTTAGTAGTAAAGTCAAATGAGATATTTCTTGCCATTGCAAAAGTGAAAATCAATCTTGAAATCACAACCGCTGCAAAGAATGAGGTGAAAATACCCATGATCAATGTAGTGGCAAAACCTCTGATTGGACCTGATCCGAATACGGCCAGTACAATAGCAGTTAATAGAGTAGTTAAGTTAGCATCTAAAATAGCAGCCATTGCTTTTTGGAAACCTTCTGAAATAGCTACTTTTAATCCTTTACCAAATCTGATTTCTTCCCTGATTCTTTCAAATATCAGTACGTTGGCATCAACCGACATACCAATGGTTAATACAATACCGGCAATACCAGGTAGTGTTAAAATAGCTTTGAATGATACTAACATTCCTAATAAAAGGAATAAGTTAAAAATCATGGCAATATCAGCAATGATACCAGCTTTACCGTAATAGAATACCATATAAATCAATACAATGATAATGGCAATAAGGAAAGAATACAATCCTTTACTGATATTCTCAGCACCTAAACTTGGTCCAACTGATGTTTCATTAACAATTTTAGCAGGAGCAGGTAATGAACCGGCATTTAATAGTCCGGCCAAATCACGTGCTTCAGGAATAGTAAAGTTTCCATAAATGCTGGCACTACCACCACTCATTTTTTCCTGAACTACCGGCGCTGAGTATACAAAATTATCCATTGTAATGGCAACAGATTTCTGAACGTTATTACCTGTTAACTCTTCCCATTTAGCAGAACCTGAAGGAGTCATGGTCATTCTAACTTCTGTTTTACCAAAATCAGTTCCAATATCCGCTCTGGCAATATCCTTTCCACCAACAGGTGCATCACCTGGAGGTGTTTTAATAGCGTAAAGGTAAATTACACCTGTTGCTAAATTATTATCGTTAAGAATCTCTTTTGCTGCCCACATGAAAGTTAAATCCTTAGGAAATTCACTTCTAAAAGCAGGGTGGTTTAATCTTGAATTAATCAATCCTGTATCTCTTACAGCAGCATAACCTACAACTGGTCCAGGTACAATATTAGTAGCACCTGTTTCAGGGTTTTGCTGAATATTTAAACCTAAAATTGAGGTAATAGGTGATAGTTTTCTTCTCTCATCAAGTGAAAGTGAATCCTGATCGGTTTCAGTTACATCTGCCAATTCTGTTGAATCACCTTCATCACCAAGGTCTAAATTTAATTCATCAGTTTGAGTGGTGTCTTCATCAAGATCCAGTGATAATTCATCTTCAGTACCCTCTTCAAGACTTAATTCAGGTGTATCTGTTGAATCCAGACCCAAAGCTTTGTCCCCAAGAATATCACCATAAAGCGCCTTACTTAATTTAGCTTCCTGCGTAACAATCAGGTTAGCAATATTGTCGGCAGCATTGTCGTACACTTCAAAAAACTGAAGATTTGCAGATGCCTGTAATCTTTTTCTGATGTATTCTTTATTGGTTGCCCCGGGTAGTTCAACAAAAATTCGGTTTGCACCGGCTTGTTTTTGAATAGTAGGCTGGTTAATTCCAATTTGTTTGATACGTTTGATAATAATAGTTTCAACACCTTCTAAAGCTGAACTGGCCTTTCTTCTTAAAAAGTCAACCACTTCCTCGTTAGAGGCATTAGAACTTACATCATCAGTATTATATCGGTGGAATAGCTTGGCTAATTTTTTATCAGGCGTATTAGCTTCGAAAGCCTCCTGGAAATTGGTGATAAAATCACCTTCTCCTTCACTGGTTTTCTTCATAGCCGCATCATAAGCTGATGAAAACTCTTCTTTCTTAGTCTTTCCTGCAAGGTTATAAACTAATTCCGGCACAGAAATTTCTAATGTTAAACTCATTCCTCCTCTCAGGTCAAGCCCAAGGTTTAATTCTTTTTCTTTACACTCCTTATAAGTATAGTTCATAAAATGAACCTCTTCATTGTTCATTGAAGCAATGTAATCTTCTTCAAAGTGCTTAGAAGCTTTTGAACGGTCTTTTTCATTGTTCAAATTAAGCGTTTTACCTGTACCAACAAAAGTGGTGTCGCCAGCAAAGATGATAGAATCTATTTTAGATTCTGCAACAGAGATAGCTCTGTTTTCGATCTTTTTTGTGGCAGTGGTAAACGATAATTGATAAATTGTTGCAAGAACAAGTGCAATAGTTATCGTCCAAAAGAATCCTTTATTTCTCATTTTTATTACAAATTGTATTTTTCAAAGCCTGCAAATATAAAATTTCAAAACTAAATAAGCAATATTAATTAACACCTTTTAAAATTTAATTTTGAACGGGTTTAAGGTTGGAATGAAATAAATGAGCTGCAATTCAGTGAAGTCAGGAGGTGAGCTATGAAGTTTTATTTTCAAGTTTTGTTAAGTTCTTCAAATACATTTAAAAATTAGGACAAACTTATTGAAATAAGGGCTAAATTTGCAGGGTAAAAATTGAAAGATATGAACCGTTTGGTCAAATTCCTCCTGTCAATGCCTTTTATGCTGATCCTTGTTTTTATTTTTTTATCAGCAATTGGTATCGCTACATTTCTTGAAAGTAGTTATGGCTATAACGATCTTTCGGTTTCTAAATACTTTATATATGGTGCCACCTGGTTTGAATGGGTAATATTTTTATTGTTCATTAATCTGATCAATAATATATTTAAGTATAAGCTGTTTCGGAAAGAAAAGATCGGGTCGCTATTGTTCCATTTTTCTTTTCTGATCATTGTAATAGGAGCATTTATAACCCGGCATTACAGCTACGAAGGTATGATGGCTATCAGAGAGAATAGTGCTTCTAATTATATTTTATCTTCCAGAACTTACCTTCAGATTGGTGTAAATGATAAAATTAAACAAACTGAGTTTGATATTCCATTGGAGTTTTCAGGCCCTTTAAATGAGGCCAAAGCAGATTTACATAATACATTATCCAAAGTGGGAATGGGTGGTTTAACAACTGACCATATTCCAATTGAAGCTGAATTTAATTTTCCGGATGAATCCCATTTGATAGAAGTCACTTATCATGACTTTTTACCACAATATTTTGAAAAAGACACCTTTGAATTAATTGATGGAGGTGAGGATATCTTACATATTGTAACGGTTGGCGAAAACGGACGGAAAAACAATTATTTACCACAGGGTGGTGTGATAGAAGATCAGGGTGTGATGATGACCTTGAATAATGCTTCCGGAATGGCTGCAATTAATGTGATTACGACTGATAGCGGAGATTATGTCCAAACGCCGTTTGATTTGGAGTATTTTCAAATGCGTGATCAATCCAAAGGCATTATTCCAAGAGATACCCTGGTGCCTTTTTTACCTATGAGACTTTACAGTGTTGGTAATGCACAATTTGTGTATAAGCAAAAGATAAATGGTGCTAAACTGACAAAAATTGGAGAAACTAATCACCCAATGGGGGTAAATACTTTGCAGGTTAAGATAAAAGATGCTGAATACGAAAAAGTAGTAAGCTTAAGTGGTGGTGGGGCCGGTATGTTTCCACGATACTCAAAATTTTCAATGAACGGTTTGAACTACAAAGTTTGGTTTGGATCAAAGATTATCCCATTGTCTTTCTTTATTCATTTAAAGGATTTTGAACAGGAGCGATATCCGGGTACTGACAACCCTTCATCATATGCCAGTGAGGTCACTTTAGTTGATACCATTAATGATGTTAAAATTGATCACCGTATTTTTATGAATAATGTACTGGATTATGCCGGGTACCGTTTTTTCCAGTCTTCGTTTGATGAAGATGAAAAAGGAACCATTTTATCTGTCAATCATGATTGGTGGGGAACTAATATTACTTATTTAGGGTACACTTTAATGGCACTTGGTATGTTTATATCAATTTTTGCCAGGGGTAGTCGTTTTAAGCTTTTACTGCGGAAGTCGAATGAAACCAGAAAGAAGCGCGAAAGTTTAACCCTGTTGTTAATTTTTGGTCTTTTGACTTCGTTTAGCGGAATGGCTCAGGGTGAACAAAGTGACTATGTTCCTGTTGATCCGGCACATGCGGAGTCCTTTGGTAAACTGATTATTCAGGATTTTGGGGGCAGATTTACGCCGGTTCATACAATGGCTGATAAAATTATTCGTAAGGTTAGCCGGTCAGAAACTTATAATGGGCTAAATGGTTTACAAGTGTTTATTGGTCTGCATACCAATTTCGGACATTGGTTTGAGGAGCCTTTAATCTATGTTTCAGGTGACTCCACACGTCGTTTACTTGGTGTGGAAGGAAAGAGAGCTTCTATGAGCGATTTTTATGACGAAGAAACAGGGTATAAACTTTCGAAATATGCCAAGGCTGCCTTACAAAAGCCAGCTAATTCAAGAAATGTTTTTGAAAAAGACTTCATTAAAACAGATGAGCGTTTCAATATCATCAGGGGAGTGGTAATGGGATATTACCTCAAGATATTTCCAATGAAAGGTGATCCTAATGATACCTGGTATGCGCCAGCTGATAATTTAGATAAGTTACATGGCAATGACAGTACTTTTGTGAGTGGTATCATGACTTTATATTTATATGAAGTACAACATTCCAGTGAAACCGGTAATTGGTTAGGTGCCGATAGTATAGTCACTTTAATTGATACTTATCAAAGAGGAGCAGGAAATGCTTCTATCATGCCGTCAGAATCTAAAATTGAATGGGAAATTTTTTACAATAAAGCTAATATTTTTAAATGGTTGACGCATTGCTATATCCTCTTTGGGTTAATCTTATTAATCATACAGTTTATCCATTTATTTAAGCCTCATATTAAGGTTAACCGTGTGAATAAGATTGGTGTCTTTTTGTTTGTCATTTTCGCAGGTTTTCAGGCTTTTGCTTTAGGGCTAAGGTGGTACTTATCGGGGCACGCACCCTGGAGTAATGGATACGAAGCCATTGTGTTCATTTCATTTATCACTATACTGGCAGGATTATTATTTGCCCGACAATCAAAAATTGTATTAGGGGCAGCAGGAATATTAGCCTGGCTCATGTTGTTTGTAGCTGGGTTAAATAATATGGACCCGGAAATTTCCAATCTTGTTCCGGTATTAAAATCCTATTGGTTAATGATTCACGTAGCTATTATTACAGGAAGCTACGGTTTTTTAGGTTTGGCGGCTATATTGGGTATTATTAATTTGTTCATTGAAATTTTTAAAACCACAGAAAGTAAGAAACGGATGGGAATGACGGCTAAAGAACTTCGTTATATTAATGAGATGTCAATGACCATAGGGATTTTTATGTTAACCATTGGTACATTCCTGGGAGGTGTTTGGGCAAATGAATCCTGGGGACGGTATTGGGGATGGGACGCCAAGGAAACCTGGGCATTAGTCTCTGTTTTGGTATATACCATGATTTTACACTTCAGGTTTATTCCGGGGTTAAAATCGGACTATACATTTAATGTTGCTTCTGTTTTAGGGTACGGCTCTATTATCATGACATTCTATGGGGTAAATTTCTACTTAAGTGGTTTGCATTCTTATGCTACAGGAGAGCCCTTACCAATTCCAATGTGGGTACCAATAACATTGCTGTCGTTTTTAGGTTTGTTTATACTGGCCTTTGTGAGGAAGAGGAGAGCATTATAGGTTTATCAGCTTTTTTGTTAAAACACTGATTGTATATATCTAATAGATATAAAATTTGTACATTCGGGCAAAAATGAATCAGATGAAAGCTTCTTTACTTGCAATTTCTGCAATTATAATATCAAACTTGTTATTCGGACAATGTACATTTACATGGGATAGCGGATTCTTTCAAAATGAATCTTGCTATGGCATGAATGATGGTCAGGCTCAAATTACCAATATCAGTGGTGGCACAGGGCCGTATACCGTTGAATGGATCAGTCCGACAGGCTTATTTTCAACTCAAACCGTGAGTAGTGGTTCCAGTGCTTCGGTTACAGGTTTATATGGTACAGATTTAGATGCATGGCAAGTCACAATAACGGATGCTATAGGTTGCACTTTCAGTACTAATTTTTATGTTCAGTCAAGCGGAGCAACTATTTCTTTTATTAAGAATAATCCACAATGTTATGGTACATCCAATGGTTCCATTACTATGGTGGCTACCGGGGCAATTTTTCCTGGTTCTGTATTCGATCTTACTAATGATTCAGGGACTGTTGTTAACGCACCGGGCACTAATACTGCAAATAATTTACCCAGTGGACTTTATCATATCATTTTTACTGATAATAATTCATGCATAGATACGCAATATGTTCAACTTGTTGATCCGGATCCTGTTGTTGCGCAGGTTTCCATTGTTTCACCACTGTGTAGTGGAGGTACAATTAGTTCCGGAAGTATAGTTGTTGATACCGTACTAGGAGCGCAAGGGAATTATCAACAAATATTTTATAGCTGGTCTCCAAATCCAAATGGAATGAATGGTCTTCTTCAGGATTCAATAGGAGGGTTAAGTGGAGGACAGTATTCTTTGGATGTAATTGATGATCTTGGATGTTCCGGGACAGCTACTTACAACTTATCCCCTTTGCAATCAGCTACCAGTAATGATCCAAATTGTTATGGCGAATCTAATGGTTCAATTGTAGCACCTGGCTTTACAGGTTTGATGCAACCGGTTTTCTTTACGTGGGCTCATGATGCAAGTTTAACATCAAATGTTGTTAATTCACTTCCCAGCGGAGTGTATACCTTTACTGTAAGTGATGGAATGGGATGTTCATATACTGATTCAATTGAGTTAATTGATCCTCCAATGATAGCAATTGACATGTCAGTTACAGATGTGGCATGTGCTACAGATAGTACAGGTTCAGCAATTGTTGATACGGTTTATAATGCTCAGCAAGGTGTTAATTTTTATGCATGGGATTTACCCGGATTACCAACTCCTCCCTTGAATTCAAATACGGCAACAGGTTTACCATCTGGTCAATATAGCTTAATAGTGGGAGATGACGTGGGGTGTACAAATATATTTGATTTTTATGTGGGTTCACCTCTTGATGATAGTCTTGTGCTTTCAAGTTGTAATAATACTTTAATTCTTCACCCTAATGGTAGTGCAGCCCCATTTACGGTAACAATTACTGATTCTCTTGGAATGAATATCAATCTTTCCGGGCCAAACATATCAAATTTAATATCAATTCCAGCTGGTTTTTATGAGGTTACGGTTGTTGATTCTGCCGGCTGTTCGAGTACAGACTCAGTTAGTTTAGTCAACACACCAACAATTAGCCTGATGGATTCTATTCAAAACGTGAATTGTTTTGGGGATAGTACTGGTAGTATTAGCATATTAAGTACTATTAATACAACCGGACCTGTTGATTACTTTTGGAGTTTTAATGGTGTGATTAATCCAAATCTTGATACAAATACTATTACCAATTTAGCTTCTGGTAATTATGGTCTTGGCATTGTGGATAGTATTGGTTGCGTAAATCAATTCCAATTCGTTATTACTGAACCCGGACCATTAGCTTTTGCTACTTTAGGTAGTAATCCAGTTACCACAACAGCTGATGGAAGTGTTTTTTGTACTGTACAGGGTGGTACAGCACCTTATGATTATACCTGGTTAAATTTAGCTGATAATTCAACTTCTAATGATTCCCTTTGGCAGAATTTAAATGCGGGACAGTATTCAATTACAGTGACGGATTCTAATGGCTGTTCAATTTCTGATTCAGTAATGATTGGTGTATTATCAAATCCGGAATTTAATGAAATGACTCAGGTAAAGTTGTATCCAACATTGGTCAATGAAAACATTATTAGGGTTGAACTCAATGACTTTACGGGTAATAACATCATTAATATATATGATAATTCAGGTAGATTGGTTTTAGAAAAAACGTTGATGGCTGATACGGAAGTTATAACATTGAATCTGTTAAAAGGTATATATCATTACACCGTTTTAAATAATCATAAAATCAAAGGTTCTGGTCAATTCATTGTAACAGAGTGAATAATGGTACTATAAGCATTGAAAATAAATGTGAAATTGATTCAATAGTATTTTTTTAAGAGCAGAGAATTGGAATAGAGTTTTTGGATCGTTTGTCGAATGTACTAAACGGGAACTTATTCATAGTTCTATATAATTAGTGATTAAACTATTCATAATTTAAAAGAATAGACCTGTAAACAAATTAAATTTGTTAATTAAAAGTTATAGGCTGTAATTTCTGATAATCCGTAAATTAGGTTAAAGAATTTAATCTTATAATTTATGAACCGTTTAAATTGGTATATGAAGCGAAGACACGATTCTGTCAGCGTTTTAAAAATATAAGAATAAAAAAATTTTAAGTTGGATTAAGGTTAAAATAAGTGTACTATTATCAAAACTGATTTTATGAGAAGACAAAGTATTCCGGTTTTACTTGTGTTGACATTGTTTCTATGTGCTTTTTTGTTGATTTTTTCGACAGATTTTAATGAGGTGAGTCAAAACGGGGAAATATCAAAAGAAGAAATAAAATCCCCTTATCCCAATGATTTGTGGTATCAGATTCGTTCGTATCCTGATGGCTTTAATCAGTCACTCTTTCTTGAAAAAATGAACGAAATTAATTTTGATTCGAAAGATAATTTACAAAGTAGAGATGCAGATCTGACTTTATCATGGATAGAAGAAGGACCCGGAAATATTGGGGGCCGGTTTAATGTATTGTGTAAAAGTGATAGTAATAACGATTTAATTTATGCGGGAGCTGCGAATGGTGGTGTATTTAAAACGAGTGATGGCGGACAGAATTGGTTTCCGGTTTTTGATGATTTAGCATACCTGGCGGTTGGTTGTATTGCAATTGATCCTGCAAATAATAATACTGTTTATGTTGGGACCGGTGATAAAAATTTCGGAGGTGGTTCGAAAATAGGGAATGGTATTTATAAAAGTACTGACGGTGGGACAAACTGGTCGACCATTGGGTTGGAGCAAACAGGAATTATCACCGAACTGGTGTTACATCCAACCAGTTCAGACACAATGTATGCTGCGACTTTAGGTAATCCATATGAAAAAACTGTTGAAAGAGGAGTGTATAAAACGACTGATGGCGGATTAAACTGGACTAATGTATTGTTTTTAAGTGATTCCTCAGGTGTGATGGATCTGGTCATGGATCCTTCTGATCCGGAGGTTTTGTATGCGAGCGGTTTCAATAGAATCAATCTGCCTTTTAATTCGGTGGTTAAGGGGCCTGAATCTGACGTTTACAAAACAACTGATGGTGGTGCAACATGGACCCACTTAACCAACGGCTTACCCAATACAGAGGAGTCAAGAGTTGGTCTCTCAATTTCACAATCAGACCCTGATGTACTTTATGCGATATATGTAGCCGGGGCTGATCAACACATACTGGATGTTTATAAAACAACTGATGGCGGTTTAAACTGGGGAGCACTGAATGTTACTTCAAATGGTTTAGATACTAATGTTCATGGTGGCTTCGGTTGGTATTTTGGTGAAGTTTATGTTAATCCTTATGATGATGATCATATAGTGGTGACCGGAGTGGAGATGTTCCATTCGGTTGATGGAGGAAGTACCTGGAGTCAAAATGTGCCGGATTGGTTTACATATGAAGTTCATGCTGATAAGCATGATGTTTTGTTTCTGGGACCCGACTCATATATTATAGCGACTGATGGTGGTTTGTATAAAACAATCGATCATGGTCAAAACTGGGATGATATCGAAAATATTGCTGTATCACAGTTTTACCATGTTGCAGTTGATCCAAATTCTTCAGGAGTATATGGTGGAGGAACACAAGATAATGGTACAATAAGCGGGAATGAATTAATGTTCAATTTTTGGGATAGATTGTATGGTGGAGATGGATTCAGATTGTTTTATTCCGAATTGGAACCGGGTGCTATGTATGTTGAAACGCAAAGAGGAAATATAGTATACGTTGATCCCTTTTTTAATACTATGAATGTTTCACCTGATTTAACTAATGACCGGACAAATTGGGATACACCTTATTTTGTTAATGAAGATGATGAAGAATTATATGTTGGTACCTCAAAAATCAGTATGATGGAAGTACCACCATATGGTGTTCACCAGGCCATTAGTGGTGATTTAACAAAGGTTGGTTTGGGTACAGCTATTGGAGCAGAAAGGTCGCACACTATTACAGAGGTTGAACAGTCCGCTCAGGATTCAGATAAAATTATGGTTGGAACCTCGGATGGTTTGGTGTGGCTCGGTGAAAGATCCGGAACATGGAACTTTACTAATATTACAGCTTCGAATCTTCCGGATCGTTATGTAACAGGAATTCGGTCATCTCCTGACCTTACAAGTTCTGATTTTTATGTCTGTTACTCAGGTTATACTTTAAATGATAATAGCCCTTATCTGTATAAAACCAGTGATTTTGGTCAAACCTGGGAAGATATTTCAGGTGATTTACCTGATGCAGGTATCAATGATATTTGTATTGTACCCAATCAAGGTGGTAATTACATTTTTGCAGCACTTGATGGCGGTGTCTATTTTACTGAGAACGGGGGAGTAAACTGGGGTTATGTTGGGGTTGATATGCCTACAGTTACTGCCAGAGAATTAAAGATTGATTTCAATAATGAAAAGTTGATTTGCGGAACATATTCCCGTTCAATGTACAGTTATGATATCAGTTGGATTGATAACCTGACGAATAGTGTGAGTGATGTGTCTGAAAATGATAGTGAGGCATTTAAAATATATCCTAATCCTGCAAGCGATTTTGTAAGTTTTGTAGCACCATTTACGGGGACAATAAAAATCTATAATCTGGAAGGTAAAGTTGTTATAGATAAGGTTGTAAACAAAGGTATTTCAACAATAATAGATGTATCGAATCTGCCAAAAGGGACATACATTGTCAAAACTGGTAATAAGGCCTTAAAACTTGCTGTTCAGTAATGATTTGTTAAAAGAGGAGGTGAAAGAAAATTGATTATGAAAAACAGAATTGTAAAACTATCATTTATATTATCGTTTCTTGTTATGGGGTTATATGCCTGTAAAAAGGAGAAGATAGAGGTGGAAGAAGAGTGTACAGAGCCTTTAAAAGAGCAGGTTGATGAAAAGATACTCAAGATAGAATTTGGCCATCCCGGGTATCATAATTTGAACATAACAGTAAATGATGTTGAAACAGATAAAACCACTTTTCCGGTTGAATCAGGAGATAAGGTTGATGTTGTACTTTCAAATTACTGCTATACCTACACCTATTTTGGTTTAGGTGATACGGTTGGTATTGAGTTAACTGAATGTGAAGGGAATGGCATTACATTATGGGTTAACGATTCCATTGTTGATGGTTGCTGGTGCATGGATGACTGTGATCCTACTGAGGAGGTGCATTATATTGTGTATTAGTAAAATAAGTAGGATTCCCAAATTACTATGGCAAAGTCGGGGCCTGTTTTGTAATGAGCTAATTATTAGTTACTCAAGCCGGTGAGCTATACTTATTTTGCTTTTTCCTTCAGCAACCCGATATTTTTTTCCAATAAACATAGTCGTTACCCCTGCAACTGTTGTAATTGTCCCTAGTGCGGTTATGCCAAGTCCAAGGGCAATTAGAATAACGCCACCAATGGCTTCAGCAGTAATGATTAAAGGTTCATTCCAGTTTGGGTTGGCATGGTAACCATGGTAAAGAAGTGTGATTCCTACAATGTTTACAGCAAGTCCACCGGCTGTAAAAAAACCGCCTAAAACCTGATTCAATCTACTGGGGAGTCTGATTTTAGAAATACTCTGCATGGCTATTTTCTGGTCATCAATTAATAATGTACTATCATCCACTATTGCTAAGCGTCCTGAAACCACATTATCATTATCCAGCTTTAGCCTGATAGGTTTCCCTTCCTTGACGATTATATCTTTCCTGGATTCAATTAATAAATATTGCTCTTCGGTTTGACTTAACCCAATAATCGAATAAGAACAAGTGAGCAAAAAAAGAATATTAAGAACTGAAAATTTAAACGAAGTCATATATGGCAGGTTTATCAGTTATTAAAGTTCCGAACAAAAATTGAAATAGAATAATTGATTTGCGCAATAAAAAATGAAATTTGCATTTTTCGCAAAACAGGTTTAAATTTTTGTTTTTAGGTTGTGCTTGGCTCATTGCCTTTTAGTGTGCGATTCTTACTTGTTGGACATTAAGAATAAAGCAAAGTTTTTAAAAGCAAAACTTTCAGAAAATACACTTGTAATCCATTTCTATTAATTCAATTTTTGACACTATTTATTAAATGGAAATCACTAAATTTGGGGTTCAATTTTTAGTAGTAGAAAATAAATAATGGATATTCCAAAATCATACAATTCTAATCAAGCTGAGGAAAAGTGGTACAAACACTGGCTTGAGCAAAAATATTTTGAATCAAAACCTGATGATAGAGAGCCTTATACTATCATGATTCCACCTCCGAATGTGACTGGTATTTTACATATGGGTCATATGCTGAATAACACTATTCAGGATGTATTGATCAGAAAGGCAAGAATGGAAGGGAAAAATGCATGTTGGGTACCTGGTACTGATCATGCTTCAATAGCAACTGAAGCAAAGGTGGTTCAAAAGCTAAGACAGGAGGGTATCAAAAAATCTGATTTATCCAGGGATGAATTCTTGTCTCATGCCATGGATTGGAAAGAAAAATATGGTGGAATAATACTTGAACAATTAAAAAAGCTTGGCGCATCTTGTGATTGGGAACGTACTGAGTTTACCATGAATCCGGATTACTCTGAAAGTGTAATCAATACTTTTATTGATTTATACGATAAAGGTAAGATTTACCGAGGGATTAGGATGATAAACTGGGACCCGGCTGCTCAAACAGCATTGTCAAATGAGGAGGTGATTCATAAGGAGGTGAATTCGAAATTATTCAATGTCAGGTATAAGATTGAAGGTACTACTGATGAGTGGCTGACGATTGCTACAACCAGACCTGAAACGATTCTGGGGGACACTGCTATTTGTGTGAATCCTAATGATGCCAGGTATGCTAATTTGAAAGGAAAAAAAGCCATTGTTCCTGTTGCCAACAGAGCGATTCCAATAATTTTCGACGATTATGTTGATATGGAATTCGGAACAGGGTGTTTAAAAGTAACACCTGCTCATGACGAGAATGACTACGAGCTCGGAAAACGCCATGATCTTGAAACAATTGATATTTTAACTGATTCGGGACTATTAAACGAGCACGGGCTACATTATGAGGGGCAGGATAGATTTGAAGTAAGAAAATTAATTGCTAAAGAGCTGGATGAATTAGGTTATTTAGTGAGCGTTGAGGATCACATTAATAAAGTTGGTTACTCAGAAAGAACGGATGTGCCTATTGAGCCAAAACTGTCGTTGCAGTGGTTTGTTGATATGAAACAACTGGCAAAACCTGCATTAGAAAGTGTAATGGGTGGTACCATTAAATTTCATCCGGACAATTTAAAAAATACTTACCGCCACTGGATGGAAAACATTAATGATTGGTGTATTTCCAGACAATTATGGTGGGGGCACAGAATTCCGGCCTGGTATTACGGAAGTGGTGAAAATGATTTTGTTATTGCTAAAACAGCAGCAGAAGCCGCTGAAAAGGCAACGAAGTCGGCAGGAAGAACAATAAGTATTGATGATTTAAAGCAAGATGAAGATGTGTTAGATACATGGTTTTCGTCATGGCTTTGGCCAATTTCATCATTTAAAGGGTTGACAGATCCTGGTAATGATGAAATCAGCTACTATTATCCGACTAATGATTTGGTAACAGCACCGGAAATTATGTTCTTTTGGGTTGCCAGGATGATTATGGCCGGGTATGAGTATTTAGGAGAGGCGCCATTTAAAAATGTTTACTATACTGGTATTGTAAGAGATAAACTGGGACGTAAAATGTCTAAACAATTGGGGAATTCTCCCGATCCACTAGGTTTAATTGAAGAGTTTGGGGCTGATGGCGTACGGGTAGGGATATTGATTTCCTCTCCGGCAGGTAATGATTTACCGTTTGATACTTCGCAATGTGAGCAGGGTAGAGGGTTTACAACAAAAGTGTGGAATGCCCTTCGTCTGGTAAAGAGCTGGACTGTACAGGATATCGATCAACCGGAATCAAGTATAAAAGGAATTGAGTGGTTTGAGCACAAATTAAATGCTACCCTGGAGGTAATTAATGATCACTTTAATAAATTCAGGATTTCTGATGCTTTAATGGCAACTTATAAGTTTGTATGGGATGATTTCTGTTCATGGTATCTTGAAATTGTAAAACCAAGTTATCAGCAACCGATTGACCAAAAAACATTAACAGCTACTATTGAATTCTTTGAAAAGGTTCTGAAGTTAATGCATCCTTTTACACCATTTGTGTCAGAAGAAATCTGGCATTTATTGAAAGATAGAAAAGAGGGAGAGGATATAGTGATTTCAAAATGGCCAGAAAGTGGAATTGTTGATCAGTCATTACTCAATCAGTTTGATATTGCATGTGATGTTATTTCCAATATCAGAACTATTCGTAAGGAAAACAACATTGCCAATAAAATTGAATTGAACCTCTCAATTAAAGAAAATGAGACGATTAATCGAAATTTTGATGCTATTATCTCAAAAATTGGTAATTTAAGCGGGTTGGAATACATTGAAGAAAAAATGGGTAATGCCTTTTCGTTTATCACAAAGAACAATGAATATTTTATACCATTTGGTGATGAAATTGATGTTTCGGCAGAGATAGAAAAATTACAATCGGAATTGGACTATACTAAAGGATTTTTAGTTTCAGTTCAAAAGAAATTGAGTAATGATAGATTTGTGAACGGAGCGCCTGAAAAAGTCGTTGAAAATGAAAGAAACAAGGAGCGGGATGCTACAAATAAAATTAAGATATTAGAAAGTAAAATTGCCGGATTGGCAAATTAACAATAAAAAACAGAAACTATGAAATATGATGTTGTTGTAATAGGATCAGGGCCGGGCGGTTACGTTTGCGCAATCAGGTTTGCCCAGTTGGGATTTAAAACTGCGATAGTAGAAAAGTATGATGCTTTAGGCGGGACTTGTTTAAATGTGGGGTGTATTCCATCCAAAGCTTTATTAGATTCATCTGAACATTATTTTAATGCAGCACATAATTTTTCGAAGCATGGAATTAATGTAGATAATTTGAAGGCAGACATTAAAACCATGATTGAGCGTAAACGTCAGGTGGTTAATCAAAATGTTGCCGGTGTTGAATATTTAATGGATAAAAATAAAGTTGATGTTCATCACGGATTAGGTTCATTTGTTGATGCTACTCATATTAAAGTAACCGGTGCAGATTCTAAAGAAACGGTATTGGAAACTACATATGCTGTAATTGCAACAGGGTCTAAACCTAATTATTTTGCTGGTATGGAACCGGATAAAGATCGAATTATTACTTCAACAGAAGCATTGGAATTACATGAGATTCCTGAAAAAATGCTGGTGATTGGTGGTGGTGTAATCGGATTGGAATTAGGAAGTGTTTATGCTCGGTTAGGAACAAAAATTGAAGTATTGGAATTTGCTGACTCCATCATTCCAACAATGGACCGTTCGTTAGGTAAAGAACTGACAAAAGTATTAAAAAAGGAAGGCTTTAAATTTCATTTAAAAACCCAGGTCCAAAACGTTGAAAATACAGGGTCAGGTGTAAAAGTTAAAGCAATAGATAAAAAAGGAGCAGAGGTTGAATTTGAGGCCGATTATTGCCTGGTAGCTGTTGGAAGAAAGCCTTTTACTACTGGCTTAGGACTTGAAAATGCAGGAGTAAAAGTGTCGGATAGAGGAGTAGTGGAAACCAATGATCATTTGCAAACTAATATCCCAAATATTTATGCAATAGGTGATGTGGTAAAAGGAGCTATGTTAGCGCATAAGGCCGAAGAAGAAGGGGTGTTTGTAGCTGAGCATATAGCAGGTCAAAAGCCTCATATTGATTATAATTTGATTCCTGGTGTAGTATATACCTGGCCGGAAGTTGCAGCAGTAGGTAAAACTGAAGAAGAGCTAAAAGAAGCTAAGGTAAATTATAAGGCAGGGTCTTTTCCAATAAAAGCATTGGGTAGAGCAAGAGCGAGTATGGATGTTATGGGGTTTGTTAAAGTTTTAGCTGATGCCGAAACAGATGAGGTTCTTGGAGTACATATGATTAGTGCCAGAGCTGCAGATATGATAATGGAAGCAGTAACGGCTATGGAGTTTAGAGCCTCAGCCGAGGATATTGGTAGAATTTGCCATCCTCATCCAACCTATACTGAAGCAACTAAAGAAGCTGCTTTGGCAGCAACTGAGGATAGAGCGCTTCATTCGTAATAGAATAAAAGTACTAAACACAAAAAAGGGTTGCTCGTAAAATTGCAACCCTTTTTTGTGTTATCGTTTTTTCTAAGATTTCTTTTGCTTTCGGCTAATCATTAGAATTTGATACGCTAAGTATAGCAAAGTTAATATCAGAAATGAGATATTAATAAGCCTTGCAAAACGTGGCGTGTGTTCCGGCCATATTTGGCCGATCAAAACCATAATGTTAAGGACTACAAGTACGATCAGTCCAATTTTTTTTACTTTATCCATAACCAATTTTTACCAGTAATATAATGGTTTATTTGCTATTACGTACCAATAGCTAACTTCTTTTTGGTAAATGAAGCACCATTATCTTCAAGTTAAAAGGTCATACTTTGTATTCAGTATGGTTCCTGTTCACTTGTAGAAAACAACTGATTATAAATGTTTCAAGGCAATGAGGCTATTGATTTTTGTTATCAATAGCCTGACAACTACCTTAAATTAATATGATAACCGCTAACAGTACGATTATTGAAGGAAATAAATATTTCATAAGTCTAACTGATGTTTTTTGTTTTGATGTTTTAAATGAGTTAATCACAATACCTCCCTGAGGTTTTAGCATTGTTGCAGCATTTAATTTGATTTGATCATTTACGGCTTTAAGCTCTATTTTCTTAAGCCATTCCTGTTGAACAATTCTTGTATATCTAATTGTTGCTAATTGATTTTCTTTAATCGTTAAATTTTGTGTTAAAGTATTCATAATGTTATTTTTAATATTGTTATTAATAAATTAAGGGAAACATGCGTTTCGTTTTAGCCTGATAGGCTGTGTATTGTTTTCCAAAGTCTTCGACTAGTGCAATTTCTTCAACTTTAATTCTGAACCAGTAGGCAATAAACATTGCTATTGCTGCAAATACAATGCTGTAATAAGCATGCATAAAAACAGGTGTGCCAATAATTGCCAGGTACGCGCCAAGGTAGCTTGGGTGTCTAAGGTATTTGTAAACCCCATGTTGAATGATTTCTTGCTTCTCCTGAGTTCGAACGGCGGCGGTAAAGAATTTTCCCAATGTTCGTATACTCATTATTCTAAAAATACTTCCTCCAATAATGAGTATTAAACCAGTGATGGTAAATCCATCAATTTTGAAAGAAATAAAATTAGATTGTACATAAGCCCATTCAAGTGTAGTTGCCAGGCAAATCAGAACAACTGCAGCCATAATCAGCCAAATAGAGGATTTGTCTCTGTTCTTATTCTCTTTACTCTCATCTAGTGTTAATGGCGGTTGAGTAGCAAATAACACTGAATAGATAACTATTAAGAATAAGATTTGAACTGTCAGGATTAAATCTGATTTTGGAATTAATGGTAAAATAAAAACCATTAAAACGAAAATTAATATTGAAATTACTTTTGCTCTCATATTGCTCTTGAAATAGTGTTATTGTTAGTAAATTGATAAGCCATTTCATGGAAGGAGTCATGGAATTTACTTCCTATTGAAGACAATGAGAGTAAAGCTGCGCTTTCAGTTTTTTCTTTAAGGTAGCTTCTGTCATCATCATTAATTGTGCGGAAGCCGTACCCCTTATAAAAGCGTTCGTGAGTAGACCTGCAGTTTAAAACGTAATGTTTCTTACTGCATATAATTGAATAAACGATAGAACATTCAACCAGAAATTTTGCCAACCTTAATCCATTGTGTTTACCAATAAGGACCAATCTGCTTCCCTCAAGAATATCATTTTTCTGTTTGGTAACAGATTTATAAAAACTTGAAATTGATCTTGGGATTTCTGAATTACTGATGAAAGGAAAATCCGGATAATCATGTTTGATTAAATTTTCTCTACTATGGAGTTCTTCGTTAAAAACACCATACTTCAGTCCAATGTTAAAGGCTTTTTCATCATAAATTTCGCTCTTATGATTGATTAATCTAAACCCTCCAACAGGAGCTTCTTTGTAGAAAAGACCAAAATGTTTGGAATTTAAATCATACACGTCAATGTCGATTTTGTTTTCGTTCAACTTGACAAAAGATTTGTTGGAGCTTTTCATGTATCTTTCATACCTCAGATGCATAAAATGTTCCAATTCTGCTTCACTTTTAATTTCTCTAAATTTGTACATAGTTTTAGGTTTTATTTGTTAAAAATCGCTACCAAGATAATCCTCTTCTGATTTAAAATCGAGTAATTCTTTCAATTGTTTTTCTGTGAAAGTGCCATTTTAAAGGGGATTTGGGCTGTAAAACCAACAGAAAGAATATGTTACGTTAAATTTGTTTCTTTGGTGTTTTTTTAGTATACAATGTGCTGACACAATTCTGTGAAAATCACTAATATTTAATCGGGTAAGCTTTTTTTAAATATAAATAGATATAATTAATATATCGTTAAATATTTATTAATGAGTATGTTGTGTGTTGGTTTAAGCGTAGATTTTAGTCAATTGAAAAGGAATTAGTGACTATAAGAAGGTCTGTGGCGGTTTTTGCTTCAAAAACAATTAATGGAATAGGTGAAAACACAAGATATCAACAATCTTTTTTTGAAAGCATAGTCATAGCATTATGATTGATAATAGTCCCAATTTTATCAAAATAAATGACCTGAAAAAAGCGGTAATTTTTTAACTGAACAGCCTTAATGTTTCTTTTTAAGTATAAGAAATACATTGAATATTGTAAATCAGTAATTTAATTGTTGAGTCATTTTGGTATTTCTGTTTCGAATATATCACTTAAAAAAAAGTACTTTATTTAATGTAAAGTGTTCTAATTTAAGTGTTTATTTGTTATCTTTGCAGTCCAGATCCCCTTGGTTAAATAGAGTTAAGAGTTTTCTTAGAATTTTTACATCTTAATAAAAAATGTATTACGAAACGAAGAAGGTTAAAATATCAACCATTGGGAATGATATTGTCAGAGTTGAAGTCAAGGACAATGCTATGTTGACAAAGGCAGATTTTATACATCATTTTGATTTGTTTTATGAAAGCTTAACAGATCATAAAAGGTATTTTCTGGTAGTCCTTGGATTGAATTCAGGATTGAGAAGAACTCCAGTTCCAAGGTTGTTGTTAAAGTGTAATGGTGATACTCAAAAGAAGAAAGCGATCATTAGTCAATCTTTAATTTATCGCTTGTTAAACAAAATTTACCTGATCTCTAATCGACCGGATTACCAGATTAAGCTTTTTACAAATGAGGAAAACGGATTAGAATGGCTGAAAGAAAATCGGAATTAAATTATTTATTTTCCTTGTTTTTACTTTGACTGTTTTTCCTTTTTTGATAGTATCTTTTCTTTTTACGGGGTTTATGTTTTGGTGTTCTCCACTCAGGTCCGGGACCTATTTCTTCAGGAGGTTGCAATTTTGGAATATCCGACTCAATTAACTTTTCAATTTTTCGAAGCCTGTACATGTCTTTTGTGTTGACGAGTGTGATGGCTTCTCCTTTTGTGTTAGCTCTGGCTGTTCTTCCAACTCTGTGAACATAATCTTCTGCATCATGAGGCACATCAAAATTAATGACCATATTAATCTCCTTGATATCTATTCCTCTGCTCATGACATCAGTAGCAACCAAAATTCTTATTCTTTTTGATCTGAAGCCTCTCAGTACATCTTCTCTGCTTTCCTGATCAAGGTTAGATGAAATTCCTTTTGCTTTATAGCCTGATTTATTTAACGTTCGTACTATTTCAGAAACTCTGGCTTTAGCAGAGGTAAAAATGATAACACTATCGTAATGTTCCCGTTTTGATAGGATATGAGTCAGTAAATTTGTTTTTTGTTCATCAAAAGCAAGGTAGACACTTTGATTTACGCCTTCGGCCGGTTTGGAAATTGACAATGCAATTTTAACAGGTTTTTTGAGAATCTTCTGGGCTAACCGTTCTATGCTTGTTGGCATAGTAGCGCTAAACATAATGGTTTGATGCTTCTCTGGTAAATAAGAAATGATTTTTTGTAAATCGTCAAAGAACCCCATGTCCAGCATACGATCAGCCTCATCTAAAACCAGATGTTTTACATGTTTAAAATTGACGTATCCCAGTTTTAAATGAGATAATAATTTTCCGGGAGTGGCCACAATAATATCTGTACCATTCTTCAAGGAGTCTTTTTGCAGATCAAAATCTTTACCACCTCCGCCTCCGTAAATGGCCTTTGACCCAACTGATACAAAGTATGAAAGCCCTTGAATTTGCTGTTCAATTTGAATGGCCAGTTCCCTGGTGGGTACAATAATCAAAGTGTTGATATGATTATCTTCTTTGCCAATCATTTTATTTAAAACCGGTAAAACAAATGCGGCAGTCTTTCCTGTTCCTGTTTGTGCGCAGGCAATAATATCCTTATTTTCTAATATCACAGGAATAGATTTTTCCTGAATAGGTGTGGCGGTTTCAAACCCCATATAGGACAGGGCTTCTAAAAGTTGAGGATCAAGGTTGAGTTCCGTAAATTTCATTTCGCCGTGAAGTTAAGGAAATTTACGAAATCAGCATCATTATTAAAAATATTGATTCTTAGGTCAGAACATGAGGTTATCAGATGCTGTCTAGTCCATTTAAAAGCCTTTAAAAGGTGTGCTCAATACCTGTTACTTAATGTTCGGGGGTTGTATTTTTCATATTTTAAAGGGGTACTGGCCAATAAAGTTTCTATAAGTGTTTTTATTTCCTGTTTGTCCTTACTGGAATGCACAAATAATCGCTTTAAATGTAAAGTGTCCATTAAATAAAGCTCATAAAACTGAATACCTCTGACTTCGTAAGTTGAATTAGCTAACATCCCCATTGATTCCTTGATACCTGACTTGGACAAGACAACAAGACTACTGTATCTACTCAGAGACTGCCATGAACCAAAAGTTTTCCCATAAAATTGAGTATAGTTCCTGTATATGAACTGTTCACTATCAATTTCAATACCTTCAGATCTGCCAACAATTAAGGCAGAAATTAACAAGCCCATTAACCAATATGCTGATACAATTGATAGTAATCCAAATGCAATTATTGAAACAATTCCAAAGGTTATACTTAATGTTGAGATCTCTTTGTTCTTAACGCTGATTATTGACATAAGTCTGTACAGATAATGTTGCTTTTAATAAAAGTAACGGTTTATTTTCTGTTTGTCAATAAGAAAAAGTTGCTACTATCCAATCTTCAGGCCATTTTCAACCTGCTTATTTGGTGATAGTAAAGTAACCTTGTTGTCAGGTCCGATTGCTCCCAATATCAGACATTCACTCATAATTGTGGCAATTTGTTTAGGTGGAAAATTTACTACGGCAGTTACCTGTAAACCCAAAAGTTCACCAGGTTGGTAAAGTTGCGTAATTTGAGCGGAGGTTTTCCTGGTGCCTAAGGGACCAAAATCAATGTGTAGAATGTAAGCTGGTTTTTTAGCCTCAGTAAATATTTCAGCTGATATTATTGTTCCGGTTCTGATGTCAACTTTTTCAAAGTCAGTCCAGGTTAAACTTGGTTTTGTCATGGCTAGGTTTTTATTGATCTTTGAAATTTACAGTTTTTATCACTTTTTCATTATACCGGTATTCAATTTTTTCCAAAGTACCATTGCTATAATGAAAACGTCTGTTCTGCTTGTCGTCCCAATAATGTGTTTTTTTAGGATTATTATTAATAAACTCTCCTGTTACTTTTAATATATACTGTTGTTCTGTATTCAGCTTTAAGGGAATATAGTGAACAAAACTTTCCTGTTTTCCGGCAGTGTTTCTGACACTTACCTCCACATATCCATTGCTTCCGGGATAGAGAGTTGTTGCCCGATAGGTATTACGGGTACCTGGATAAGGAGAATATTGATATAAAATCAGGTTATAATGTCCATTGCCCTCAGGTAGTGTATCGGAATAATACCGGTTATAAGGCCTTAACAAAGCCAGGTATTCGTCCCCTGTATTACTGAATTCTACTTTTACACTTTTTAGTTCCAGTAAATCTATCTTACCAAGGTTAACCGGTATTGTATCAGATTCAATATTAGTTGAAGTGGTGCAATAACTTACTTTTCCTTTAATTCGTAATACCGTAATACTATTGGTTGTGTCATTAGTTTTTACTGTAATTGATTTATTAATCGGTCCCAATCTTTTAGTATCATATTTACATTTTATTGTGCCTGACTCACCAGGCATTACCGGCTCTCTGGACCATGAACCTACCAGACAACCACAAGAAGTTTTAACACTAATCAAAACAAGTGGTTCATCACCAGTGTTTTTAAAATGAAAAATACCGCCTGGATTAGTATTATAGCAGATATCTCCATATGAATAAATTAGTGATTCAAACTGTATAGTTGGTCCTGCTTTCAATTGGATTGAGCCAAATAGTGTCAGTATTATTAGTAGTGATCGAAACATAATTATAGTCTTGTTTCGACAAGGTATTGATATAAAAAATAAAGCTTAGTTAATAATTTGTTAAAAAAGAGGAATGGTATAAAAAAAGGCTGTCTTACTTTTGAGACAGCCTTTAATTTCAATAATATTAGATTTTCTTAAGCTCTTCCTAAAGATTTAATCATTTTAGTATGATAAATCAGGGCCTTCAAAAAGGTTTTATGAGTATTATAAGGCACGTTAAATTCCTCAGCCGTAGCTTTTACAATTTTTGAAATTTTCTTGTAATGAACGTGGCAAATATTAGGAAAAAGGTGGTGCTCAACCTGATAGTTCAGACCACCTACAAGCCAGTTTAATATTCTGCTTTTTGGTGCAAAATTAGCTGTAGTTTCCATTTGGTGGATAGCAAAATTATTGTCGATCAGGTTATCTTCATCAGGTGTAACAAAATCGGTTTCAGGAACAACATGCGCCGGTTGAAATACTATAGCTAGCGCAAATCCACTGATCAGGTTTTTGATAACAGCAAACACAGGAATCCAGTACCATGCAATGTCTAAAATAAGGATTGGCAAAACAATTAGAGTAGAATAGTAGAAGATTTTACTGATGACTAATTCAATAAACAGAGGAGTGAATTTTTCGTTTTCAAGTTTTGTCAGATTCATTTTTTTATACCTGAACAATTGCATGAAATCTTTTGTGGTTACCCAGGACAATGTCATTAAACTATAAAAAAACCAAACATAATAGTGCTGGTATTTGTGAATTGGTCTTAATTGTTCATTTGGAGAAAATCTCATAAAACGGGGAGGCATGATATCCTCATCATAACCATGAACATTTGTGTATGAATGGTGAAGTACATTATGTTGAACTTTCCAGGTTACGGCATAACCACCTATCAGGTTAACAATTTTTCCAATCCATTTATTAACATTCCGGTTTTTAGAGTAAGCCCCGTGGTTTGCATCATGCATAACACCCATACCAATTCCTGCCATTCCTAACCCCATCAAAACATACATTAAGCCAATGATCCAAAAGTTTGTTATAAGTCCAGATAATAAAAAGCCAAGTGGTACAAAGTATAGCGATACCATGAATATAGTTTTCAAAATCATATTAAAATTGGCATGCTTCGAAATATTATTCTCTTTAAAGTAGGCTCTGATCCTTTTATTTAACGTTTTGTTAAACTCATTACCTATTTTTTGAGAGTACCGAATTGGTTTCAATACCTGAATGGAGTTACTCATAATTTAGAATGGTTTTAAATTCAGTATACAAAAGTAAAGATTTTATTAATGCAATTTACCCAAACATGCAGTCAAATTAATATGATAAATATCAATTTCCTGTTTTTAAGCTCTTTAATTACCATAGAAATTATTACCGTTAAAATGTGAATAAGTATTGTTGTAACTGGCTTTAAAGTAGTGTTCTACACCAGTTGTTAAGAGGTTAGAATTTGAGTTTTTACTTAAAATGTTGATTAATTTTTATGTTAGGTCTTTAATCGAAAGAAAAAAATAATCACCTTTAGGAAATCTTAAGCCGTAGCAGATGTCAACATTTCTTATTATAGCTATTCTGGTCATTTATTTTATCGTTTTACTGGCCATCTCCTTTTTTACCGGTCAAAGGGGAGATAATGATACTTTTTTTACGGGAAACAAGAATAATAAGTGGTATTTGGTGGCGTTCGGGATGGTCGGAGCGTCACTATCCGGGGTGACATTTATTTCTATTCCCGGTTGGGTTTCCGGTACCGGTTATACCTATATGCAAATGTCAATCGGGTATATTTTTGGATATGCGTTGATAGCTTTTGTATTATTGCCATTGTATTACCGCCTTAATTTGGTTTCTATCTATGGTTATTTGGAAAATCGCTATGGTGTAATAACCTATAAAATGGGGGCAGCCTTTTTTGTGCTGA
Source organism: Putridiphycobacter sp. (assembly GCA_965230195.1). Lineage (GTDB taxonomy): Bacteria > Bacteroidota > Bacteroidia > Flavobacteriales_D > Crocinitomicaceae > Putridiphycobacter. Next base: position 3,721,106 of record OZ245997.1, on the reverse strand, counting down.
GTCGTTTAATCGGAGCTTCATTCAGAATGTACCTTGTAGCCAATGTATTGCAGGAATTTGTTTTCAGAAGTATGGGCGTACCATTTGAGGTAACAGTAACGATTAGTATTTTATTAATTTGGGTTTATACATTCAGAGGAGGAATCAAAACAATCGTATGGACAGATACTCTTCAAACCTTGTTTATGCTAATTTCAGTAGGTTTGAGTGTTTATTTGATTTCTGATGAGTTGAATCTTGGATTATCTGATATTTACGGTGCCATAGATAATAATGGTATGGGAACCTTTTGGCAAACAACCGATCCGAATGCTAAAAATTACTGGATAAAAGGATTATTAGGTGGAATGTTTTTAACTCTTGGAATGACTGGTGTAGATCAGGATATGATGCAAAAGAATCTGTCATGTGCTTCGACCAAAGATGCACAAAAGAATATGCTTTCATTAAGTGTGGTACTCTTTTTTGTTAATCTGGTTTTTCTGACCTTGGGTGGATTACTATACCTATATATTGATGCTCATCCTGATTTAGCACAATATTGGGTTCAGCAAAAAGGTGAAGATACAGACTTATTATTTGCAACTATTGCACTTGAAGGTGGCTTATCAACCGTTTTGGGAATCTTTTTTCTTCTGGGGTTAATTGCAGCGGCTTACTCAAGTGCTGATTCTGCATTAACCTCTTTAACAACTTCGGTTAGTGTGGATTTTTTCAAATTAGAGGGGAAAAGCGAGGCAGAGCAAATCAGAATCAGAAAAATAATTCATGTAATTATGTCAGTAGCATTATTATTGACCATTATAATATTTAAATCCGTTAAAAGTGAAAGTGTGGTAGAGGAACTTTTTAGTGCTGCTAATTACACTTATGGCCCTTTGTTGGGCTTGTTTTTATTTGGTGTTTTTACAAAAAGAAGAGTGGGTGATCTGTTTTCTGCAGTCGTAACCATTTTAATTTCAGTAGTTTCATATGTTTTTATAAAATATGGTGGAGAGATTTATGGAGACTATGTGTTTGGGTCGGAGCTTTTGGGCATTAACGCCGGTTTAGTACTTGTAATTTTACTTGCGGCTTCAAAAAGAAAAGTTAACCTATAGGATAAAAGGCCTTTTTCTGTGCTGTGCTTAACTATTGGCATTTCAATTCACTGACAATTGTTCAGAAAAAAAATATGGTATTCTATTTGATAAACTAAAAATACGATTTAATTTAGCATTTTAAATCGAGAAAGTATAAAATATAAAGAAATATTATGGCACTAGAATTCACAACAGACAATTTTGAAGAATTAGCAAAAAAATCAGACAAACCAGTAATGGTAGACTTTTGGGCAGCATGGTGTGGACCATGTAGATTAGTAGGACCAATTGTTGAAGAAATGGCAAACGAATACGACGGAAAAGCAGTAATAGGAAAAGTAGATGTGGATGCTTACGGCGCAATTTCTATGGAATATGGCGTAAGAAATATCCCAACCATAATCTTTTTAAAGAACGGAGAAGTTGTTGACAGATCAGTTGGAGCAGTACCTAAAGCTCAGTTAGTTGAAAAGTTAGAAGCTTTAATGTAAGCTTAAGTATAAGTTTTTTATAAAAGCACCCGTTTTATAGCGGGTGTTTTTTTTGCACTTACTTTAACTAAAAACAAATGTCAAAAGAATTTTGGGAATCACTTTGGGAAAAAAATCAAACCAGTTGGGATCTGGGAATAGTATCACCTCCAATTAAGGCTTATATTGATCAACTCACCAATTTATCACTAAGAATATTAATACCGGGATGCGGTAACGCTTATGAAGCTGAATATTTATGGAAAAAAGGGTTTAAAAATGTGTTTATCGTAGAAATTTCTGATCGGGCAATCCAGGAGTTCAAGGAAAGATGTCCTTTCTTTCCGGAAGGCAATATTATTGCCGGTGATTTTTTTACATTGAATGAATCTTATGATTTGGTAATAGAACAAACCTTTTTTTGTGCATTGGAACCAGATCAACGTAATAATTATGCTAAAAAAATGGCAGAATTACTTAATAATGGTGGGAAATTAGTTGGTGTTATGTTTAACAGAACTTTTGACGGAGGACCGCCATATGGTGGAAATACAGAAGAGTACAGGACAATATTTAGCCAAAACTTCAAAAGTATTTACATGGCGCCATGTTATAATTCTGTCGGACCAAGACTAGGATCAGAAATTTTTATTAAATTGCAAGTGGATGAAGGTTAAGTCGTTTGCTATATTTAGTACTGTTCTGATTTTAACTTCTTGCGAAAATGAAGTTGAAACTGAAGCATTACCGCAGGAAGATAGTCCGGAGGTAGTTTATCAAATGAACGAGTCGAAACTATCAGCAGTTGATGCTAATAATTTAATTTCAAGTATTCAAAAATCATCTCTTGATTTGGTTGATAGTCTGTTTCAGGCAGATTCAGGAGCTATTGATAGTAAAATGTCAACCTTATTGTTTGAGTTGGACGTTAATTTAAACCGACTTGATGAGATTGAGCCTTTACCAGAAATCAGTCCCTTTATTAGTGCGGTAAAAGATTTGATTGTTTATTATCAAACAGAAATAAGTTCAAATTTTACTGCATTGGTACCTTTAATTCATAAGAAGGATAAAACGAAAGAAGAGCTGGAAAAGCTAGAGGATTATGACCGTTCTTTTGTTGAAAAGGAAGCAGAATTATTCTATAAAATAGTGGAGACTCAGGAAGCCTTTGCTAAGGAAAATTCGATTCTTTTATCTAATTGATGTAAGGAAAATTATTCATTAAAGTCTAAGGTGTTATGGAACATGTAGTGATTATTGGAAACGGTATAGCCGGTGTAACGGCAGCCCGCCATATCAGAAAAAAGTCAAACAATAATATTACAATTATCTCATATGAGAATAAATATTTTTTCTCACGAACTGCTCTGATGTATGTTTATATGGGACATATGAAATTTGAACATACTCAACCTTACGAAAACTGGTTTTGGGAAAAAAACAGGATTGATCTTAAACAGGATCTTGTTACCGAACTTGATTCCGAATCAAAAACACTTGTTCTGAAGTCGGGTGAAAAAATGACGTATGATAAACTAATTATTGCTACGGGAAGTAAGCCTAATAAATTTGGATGGCCGGGGCAGGATTTAGATGGTGTAATGGGGATGTATCACCGACAGGATTTAGAGAATATTGAAAAGTATGCTCCTAATAATAAAGTTTGTAAAAGAGCGGTTATTGTAGGTGGGGGCTTAATTGGAATTGAATTGGCTGAAATGTTGAGAAGCCGTGATATTCCGGTTACGTTTTTAGTTAGGGAAAGTAGTTTTTGGAATGGTGTTCTGCCGGCTCAGGAATCTGAAATGATAAACAGACACATCATTGAACACCATATCGATTTAAGGTTATCATCAAATTTAAAAGAGATTATTCCGGATGAAATGGGTAAGGCAAAATCAATTATTATTGCTGAAACCGGAGAAGAAATTGAATGTGATTTAGTGGGATTAACGGCAGGTGTTTCACCAAATGTTGATTTCCTGAAAGATTCAGGCATTGAAGTAGGTAGAGGCGTTAAAGTCAATCGTTTTTTAGAAACTAATATTAAAGATATATATGCCATTGGTGATTGTGCCGAACAACATGAACCCATTGGTCAGCGACGCCCAATTGAGGCGGTGTGGTATACCGGTAGAATGATGGGAGAAACTGTTGCTGAAACAATTTGCGGTAATCGCATGGAATATCAACCGGGACACTGGTTTAATTCGGCAAAATTTCTGGATATCGAATATCAAACTTATGGTTGGGTTTGGGCTCAGGTACAAGAGAATGAAGATCGGTTTTATTGGGAGCATGAAGACGGAAAAATGGGGATTCATATCAATTTTGATAAATCATCACGACAATTTATTGGCATCAATACTTTTGGAATCAGAATGAGGCATGAGTTTTTTGATCGGGTATTAAATGAAGCGCAAAGCGTTGAATATGTGATGGAACACCTTGCTGATGCTAATTTTGATCCTGAATTTTACAGGACATATGAAAATGATATTGTGGCGCAGTTCAATAAAGAACAGGGAACCAGTATTAAACCCGCAAAGAAAAGTTGGAAACGAATATTTCAAATTAACTAAACAAACTCAAACTTATGGATTCTATAAATTACAGCGTATCAGGTGTTAAAGCTCAGTCGTTAAATGCAATACAAAAAATAGGTTTGCTGGTTGTTGGAGTAGGGCTCTCCATAATGCTTTTGTCCTTTTCAGGAATGGACCTGAGCTCAGGATTATATATAACCCTGACCATGGTTAGCATATTTGTGGGTACAATTGTATTTACTTATGGTACCTACCGGTCTCAACCAGCGGGTATAAAAAATAATGGTGTTTACTTTCGGTCGTTAAGTTCGAGAGGTATTGTGGGGTGGATTGTCGGCGTTGTGTTAACGCTTTTCTATGTCGTTTTATATTGGTATCCACAGTACATAGGTTATCAAACTGGTCCTGATGGTACAAATTTAGGACTTGTTGGTTTGTTTGATCCCCTTAGTTTTTGGTTAAAAGGGAAGGCTGCATCCCAATGGTTTGTATACGGAACCATATATACACTTTTAATTACATCATTAGGAATTAAGTTTCTGGTTAAATACAGACATAACCGCTATCATTTTATTAGAACTTTAGTGGTGATTTTTTCACAGTTGCTACTGGCTTATCTGATCCCTGAAATTTTAGATGCATTAAACTACAATAATGCAGTAAACACTTCCGGTGAATACCTTGGGTGGTTTGACGGAGACATAAAGAATACTTGGCCGCTGGATTACGATTTCTTTTATGGCTGGCATCTGGATGCTATGCAACAGCCGGCTTATAAACCTGTTGGTTTATTGTATTTATTTATTGGTTTAGCCATGTTCTTAATTGTAACTCCTCTGTTAACATACTATGTTGGAAAGCGTTGGTATTGTTCATGGGTTTGTGGTTGTGGCGGATTAGCTGAAACAGCCGGTGATTCTTTCAGACAATTGTCAAGTAAAAAAATGTCGAGCTGGAAGTTTGAGCGTTGGATTATTCACCTGATTATGGTCTGGATATTTTTAATGACCGCAATTACTCTTTATGGCTATTTAACAGATTCCTACTCATTTTTAGGACTTGATATTTATAACTATGTTCAAAAGCCTTATGGTTTCTTGATTGGAGCCGCTTTTTCGGGTGTAATTGGTGTTGGCTTTTATCCATTGTTAGGAAATAGAGTTTGGTGCAGATTTGGTTGTCCTATGGCTGGCTATATGGGAATAATACAAAGGTTTAAATCACGTTTCAGAATAACTACTAATGGTGGTCAATGTATTTCATGTGGTAACTGTTCTACTTATTGTGAGCAAGGTATTGATGTTCGTGCTTATGCTCAGAAAGGTCAAAATATTGTTCGTGCTTCCTGTGTGGGGTGTGGTGTTTGTTCGGCAGTTTGTCCAAGAGGGGTGTTAAAACTTGAGAACGGGCCGGAAGAAGGCAGAATCAAACCTGATAATCCAATTGTTTTTGGAAATGACGGTTTCAAAATAAAAGAGTAATAACATCTCCATTTAAAATTAATGTCTGAAAAAAAAGAGTTTTCCAAAGGAAAAACTATTGCTGTAATTATCCCGGCTTTTAATGAAGAAGCTTCCATTGGTCTGGTAATTAATGATATTCCAAAAGAAAATGTAATTTCAATTGTGGTGGGTAATAATAATTCTACTGACAATACAAAAATGGTGGCTGAATCGGCCGGTGCTATTGTGGTGGATGAACCAAGAAAAGGGTATGGTTGGGCTTGCCTGAAAGCAATGGAATATGTTGCTGAACAAATTGAAAAACCGGATATTATTGTGTTTCTGGATGGTGATTATTCAGATTACCCTCAGGAAATGCCTCAGATTACAGCACCGATATTAAAAGATGATATTGATTTAGTGATTGGTTCCAGGGCATTGGGACAAAAGGTAAAAGGTTCTATGACAGTGCCTCAAAGGTTTGGGAATTGGTTAGCGACTCGTTTGATGAGGCTGTTTTATGGCGTAAAGTATACTGATCTGGGACCATTCAGGGCTATAAAATATGATCAATTACTGGCGCTGGGTATGCAGGATAAAACTTATGGTTGGACAATCGAAATGCAAATCAAGGCAGCCAAAAAAAAGATGACATCTACCGAAGTTCCTGTAAATTATAAAAAAAGAATCGGGGTGTCAAAGGTCTCAGGAACAGTTAAAGGAACAATTTTAGCCGGTTATAAAATTATTGGTTCAATCATTAAGTATAAGTTCACAAATTAATCGCTTTATTAGTGTTCCGAGTACTGGTATTGAGTCTAATCCTCAATACAGAATGAATATATTGCTTAAGTTATTAACAAAGCCTTCATTTTTCGCATAAAAAAAGTATCTTTGATTGTTTAATTAAAAAACAATTCAATGGGTAAAATAATTGCAATTACAAATCAAAAGGGAGGTGTAGGAAAAACCACAACTGCTATTAATTTAGGAGCCAGTTTTGGGGTGCTGGAGTACAAAACATTGATTGTAGACGCAGACCCGCAAGCAAATGCTACCAGTGGAGTAGGCTTTGATCCAAGAGAGGTCAGTGCCAGCATTTATGATTGTTTAGTCAGTGATGTGAATGTCAATGACCTGATTTTAGAAACGGAGAATCCAAATTTGTCTATTATTCCGGCGCATATTGATTTGGTTGGAGCTGAACTCGAAATGATCAGTATGCCAAACCGGGAGCACCGGTTAAAAATGGCTCTTGATCAGATTAAAGATGATTATGACTTTATTATTATTGACTGTTCGCCTTCATTAGGATTGATTACAGTGAACTCATTGACTGCTGCTGACTCAGTAATTATTCCGGTTCAATGTGAATATTTTGCACTGGAAGGCTTAGGTAAATTGTTAAATACAATTAAAATAGTTCAAAGTCGTTTAAATACTGAGCTGGATATTGAAGGAATAGTTTTAACATTGTACGATACAAGATTAAGACTGGCTAATCAGGTGGTTGATGAAGTCAAGACACATTTTCAGGAATTGGTTTTCAATACAATTATCCACCGAAATACGAGATTGGGTGAAGCCCCAAGTTTTGGAGAAACAATTATTATGCATGATGCCACATGTAAGGGGGCAATTAATTATTTGAATTTTGCACGGGAAGTTTTACAGAAAAATGACCTGACCAAAATGAAAAATAAAGACAAACAAATTATTTAATGACGAAGAAAAGAGCTTTAGGAAAGGGATTAAGTGCTTTGTTAGAAAGTGCATCTACTGATATTACAACATCAAATACCTCTTTGCAGGGAAATCATACAGTGGGGGCTATTGCATCAATTGCAATAGATCAAATTGAAGCCAACCCTTTTAATCCAAGAACACATTTTGAAGATGATGCTTTGAATGAATTGTCAAATTCTATTCAGGAGCATGGTATTATTCAACCTTTAACCGTACGTAAACTGGGAAGAGATAAATACCAGCTAATTTCCGGTGAAAGACGATTCAGAGCCTCTCAAATTGCAGGTTTAAGCGAGGTGCCTTGTTATATCAGAATCGCGAATGATTCTACTATGCTTGAAATGGCATTGGTGGAAAATATACAGAGAGAAGATTTAAATGCTATTGAGGTGGCTTTGTCATATCAACGATTGATTGATGAGTGTAATTTTACTCAGGAAAATCTGGGAAAAAAACTAGGTAAAAGCCGTTCAAATATAACAAATTACCTTAGGTTACTTAAATTACCGGTTAAAGTACAAATTGGTGTAAGGGAAGGTTTGATCACAATGGGACACGCAAGGGCATTAGTGTCAGCAGGAGATGAAAAACGTCAGGAGGCACTGTTTACAAAAATATTAACAGATCAGCTTTCGGTTCGTGAACTGGAACAGCTAATTAAAGGTGGAGAATCTGTAGCAACCCCTAAAAGTGCCGGGACACCTAAAATTGAATTTTCAGATTTAGTAGAATCTTCAAAAAATAACCTGGAAGAACGTCTGAATACAAAAGTGAGTATAAAAGCTAACGATAAAGGAAAAGGTAAAGTGGTTATTGACTTTAAATCCTTATCAGATCTGGAAACTATTCTCGACGCCCTAAATCATTAATTTCGTGGTTGGAAAAAAGGTTCTTATCGTCATACTGTTGTTAGTACCACAATGGTTATCTGCTCAATCAGATACCGGGTATGTTCATGTCAGGAAACGGGCGGCTATTTTTTCAGCAGTTTTACCAGGATCCGGACAGATTTATAATGAGATAGGGCATAGAAAGGTCAGAAACAGAAAGCATATATCCTGGTGGAGGGCACCATTATATCTCTCAGGTATGGCTGTCACTGGTTATTATGGTTATACTCATATTAATGAAGCGAATTCATTAAGAAAAGAATGGTTGCACAGAGGTGGAGTCGATAGTATCTTTCTCTATGAAAAGTATAAGGGATTAAGTTCAGCTCAGCTTGAAACTAATTTTCAGACAACTGCCAAATACCGTGATTACTTTATAGCAGGCTTTATTGCTGTTTACGCTTTAAACATTCTGGATGCCTTTATTGATGCTCATTTCGTAACATTTGATGTGTCAAAAAACCTTAGTCTAAACATTAGGCCTAAACTCTTCGATTACAATCAATATGGTGTCGGATTTTCTTTAAAAATCAATTAGGGGAAAAAACAAACCCCAAGAAATCATCTCAGGGTTTACTTGTTTCTTATAGCTAAAAATACAAAAAAACGCTATAAATTTTACTACCTTAACAAGAAGGAGCGCAAACCAAAGTTCACCTTGGGACTATAACAAAAGTACAGCAAAAAGAACTATTTTTCAAGTAAAATCTTAAAATAATGTTATTATTTATTAACGATCAATAGTGATTAAAAAGCAATATTGTTTAAATATGGCTAATTCTCTGTTGTTTAAATTGTTAAAAGGTTTTTATGATAAGAATAAATACTTATGTTCGGGAGCTTTAATTCTATCATTTTCAGCTGATTTGTTTTGATATTTAAAATATAATAGCTACTTTATTGGAAATTCAAAATCTTTTTATATGGAAAAGTTATACAACTTTAAAAGTATACTCACTGGTTTGAGTGTGCTTATAACCACTTCCATATTTACTCAAACTGTATTTAATTTTACAGGTTCCCCACAAACATATACGGTTCCAGCCGGAGTTAATACGCTCACTATTGAGTGTTTAGGAGCTCAGGGTGGTGCCGGCGGAGGACTTGGAGCACAAATACAGGGTGATGTAAGTGTGACAAGTGGAGACGTTCTTACAATCATTGTAGGTGAAGAAGGTCACCTGCAACTCGGTGGAAATTTTCAAAATAGTGCAGGTGGTGGCGGTGGTTCATTTGTTTATAATGCAACTACTAATACACTTTTAATGGCTGCTGGTGGTGGTGGTGGACTTTGTCCATGGTTGAATGCCGTACCTTTACATGCTGATGCTGCCGGTCAGGCAGGACCGGATGGAGGAGATAATTCTGATGGTCAGTCACTGGGCGGAACTGGTGGTAATGGTGGAGCTGAGGGGATTTGGAGTGGAACACCTTGTGCTGGAGGTGGTGCCGGCTGGCTTACTGTTGGAGGATCGATTTACGGAGGACTTAATGCACCTACTTGGGCTGGCGGACCGGGCTATTGTGGCGGCGGTGGCGGCGGCTGCGGTGGTGTAGGTGGCTACGGCGGTGGTGGCGGTGGCGGTAACCTTTACGGCGGCGGTGGCGGCGGTGGCGGTTACTCAGGTGGTGCCGGAGGAAATGATCCCGACCACGGTGGTGGTGGCGGATCTTTTAATAGTGGTACAAACCAAATTAATAATGGAGGTGTAAATGCCGGAAACGGAATGGTTACAATTACAGGAGGATGTAGTGATGACCCTTTAACTGTAACAGTTTCCGATTATACTATTTGTGGTAACGAAACAGTAACACTGAATGCTGTTTCTACAAATGGTGGTACAATTTCGTGGGATAACGGTGTGGTAAACAATGTACCTTTTACACCAGCATTAACTGGTGAGAACTTCTATTTGGCAACAAGTACTAATCCGCAAGATTGTCCTTATGAAGTAGTGGTAACTTATTCAGTATACCCTGACCTGGATCCGGGAGCAGATGTTCAGGTTTGTGAAGGTACAAGTGCTTTATTAAACGCTACAAGTACCATGAGCAACGTAACATTCAGCTGGACGCCTTTTATTCTTAATAATGTTGGGTTTACAGCACCTTTAGGTGAAACCACATATTATGTTACTGCTGATTCATATGGTTGCGAAACCCTGGATTCAGCGGTAGTAACGGTTAATCCGGAGCCTGAAATAACTTTACCGTCCAGTATTTCTGCCTGTACACCAGATCTGGTTACCCTGACAGCAAGTGGAAATGCTGATACCTATTCCTGGACAAACGGAATCACCAATGGAGTGCCTTTTACGCCGAATTTAGGATCTGTTACGTATACAGTTACCGCTGAGTTTACAGCAACATCATGTACAAGTGATGAAGATGTGACTGTACATTATTATGAATCACCTACAATTTCAGTGAGTAGTACAGATGAGATTCTGGGTGGAGATGGAACGGTTTCGGTTTCGGTTAATTCCGGAAATGGTCCCTTTGCTATTGATTGGGATAATGATGGAATAGGAGACAATAATGATTCTACAATGATTGACAGCCTTGCAGGTGGTACTTATAATGTGACTGTGATTGATGAAAACGGTTGTTCGGCAGTTGCCACGGTTACTGTAAATTCACAATTATCTGTTGGACAGCAAAATTTTGATATTTCAATTTATCCTAACCCGGCCAGAGACAATGTAATTATAAAAACGCCGGGAGAGTTTACCTATACATTAAATGCAATAACGGGAGAAAAAATTACAGGAGACAGGGCAGTTGATAAAGCCTCAATTGATATGTCATTACTCTCAAAAGGTACTTATTTAGTAAGAATTACCATTGATAATGAAGTGTTAGTAAGAAAATTGATTAAACAATAATAGTCAACTTCATTTTCGATAAAGCAGAGATATTCAATCAAGAATATCTCTGCTTTTTTATTTTAGCATACGCTTAATGTATGAGTCCTTTAGGTTTCCATAGTTTCAACTGGTGTATTGACTTTAGTTTGAAAGCTGAGTTCATCTCCTGAAACATCAACTTCTACAGTTGAATTAATGCTTACCGTTCCAGATAAAATGGCTTTGGAAAGTTCATTCAACAATTCCTTTTGAATGATCCTCTTGATTGGTCTTGCTCCAAATTGAGGATCATAACCTTTATATGAGATCCAGTTCAATGCCAGGTCAGTCAATTCAAGTTTAATGTCGTTGGCTTGCAAACGCTCATTTAACCTGTTAATCTGAATTTTTGTAATGGCTTTGACATCATCAATTTCCAGTGGCTTAAACATGATAGTTTCGTCAATTCTGTTTAAAAATTCAGGTCGGATAGTTTTCTTTAACAATTCAAAAACAGCAGTTTTAGTTTGAGAAATAATACGTTCCTTTTCGTTCGAATTTTCATAGTTCTCAAATTTTTCTTGTATCACAGATGCACCCAGGTTAGAGGTCATTATTATGATTGTGTTTTTAAAATTGACTACTCTTCCTTTGTTGTCGGTTAATCTTCCGTCATCTAGTACCTGTAAAAGTACATTGAACACATCCGGATGGGCCTTTTCAATCTCATCTAACAAAATGATAGAGTAGGGTCTCCTTCTTACCGATTCGGTCAGTTGACCGCCTTCGTCATATCCAACGTATCCCGGAGGGGCTCCTACCAGTCGACTAACAGAATGTTTTTCCTGGTATTCACTCATATCAATTCTAGTCATTGCATTTTCGTCATTGAAAAGGAATTCAGCAAGTGCCTTTGCCAGTTCTGTTTTTCCAACACCTGTTGTTCCCAAGAAAATAAACGATCCTATTGGTTTTTTATCATCTTGTAATCCGGCTCGGCTTCTTCTTACAGCATCACTGACTGCCTGGATACCTTCATTTTGTCCAATAACCCTTTTACCAAGTTCTTTTTCCAGTCGGAGTAGTTTCTCCCTTTCGCCCTCTAACATCCTTGATACAGGGATGCCAGTCCATTTTGAAACGACATCTGCTATTTCCTTAGCATCAACAACTTCTTTAATTAAACTGGATTCCTTTTGCATTTCCTGCAATTTCTGTTTGAAGTTTTCAAGCCGTTGTTCGGTTTCCTGAATCTTACCATATCTTATTTCAGCAACTTTTTCATAGTCTCCTTCACGTTCAGCTCTCTCTGCTTCCAGTTTTAATTGTTCAATTTCTTCTTTAGCTTGTTGTATGCCATCTAAGCTGTTTTTTTCATTTTGCCATTTAGCAGAAAGCTCAGTTTTAATATCATTGAGTTCAGCGAGCTCCTTGCTGATTTTTTTTAGCTTTTTTTGATCATTTTCCCGTTTAATAGCTTCACGCTCTATTTCGAGTTGCATAATTTTACGCTCAATCTCATCAAGGTCCTCCGGCTTAGAGTTGATTTCCATTCTGAGTTTTGCAGCTGCCTCATCAATCAGGTCAATGGCCTTGTCCGGAAGTTGACGTTCTGTGATGTAGCGTTGCGATAATTCTACTGCAGATATTATTGCTTCATCCTTAATTTGAACTTTATGGTAGTTTTCGTACTTTTCTTTGATTCCCCGTAAAATTGATATGGCGTCTTCACGATTAGGCTCTTCAATTAATACAGTCTGGAATCGTCTGATTAAAGCTTTGTCTTTCTCAAAGTACTTTTGGTATTCATTTAAAGTAGTGGCACCAACAGCCCTTAATTCACCTCTGGCTAAAGCTGGTTTAAGAATGTTTGCAGCATCCATTGCACCTTCACCACCACCGGCACCAACCAGTGTATGGATTTCATCAATGAACAAAATGATTTCACCATCCGATTTTATCACTTCTTTAACAACAGCCTTTAGTCTTTCTTCAAATTCACCTTTATATTTTGCGCCTGCTACCAGTGCTCCCATATCAAGAGAATACACCACTTTGGTTTTTAAATTTTCAGGTACATCACCATTTACAATTCTATGAGCAATGCCTTCTGCAATAGCAGTTTTACCTACGCCGGGTTCACCTATTAAAATTGGATTATTTTTGGTTCTTCGGGTTAATATTTGCAAAACCCGTCGTATTTCTTCGTCACGGCCAATTACAGGGTCAAGCTTACCTGTTTTAGCCATTTCATTTAAGTTGTTTGAGTATTTGTTTAGTGACTGGTAGTTAGATTCTGCACTGGCTGAGTTTACAGATTCTCCATTTCTCATTTTCATAATAGCGGATTTTAGTTTTGGTTTGGTTATGTGGTTATCTTTAAGAATTTTGGAAACATCATCTTTATTGTCAAGCATACTAAAAAGTAGTAACTCAACCGATACAAATTCGTCTCCAAAATCCGGAAGAGATTTTAATGCGTTTTGTATAATTTGATTGGCATTTTGAGAAAAATAGATACCTCCTCCCGATACTTTAGGATATGAATTGATGATTTGGTCTGTCACCTTTTCAATCATTCCCCAGTTGATGTTCAATTCGTTTCCTAAAAAAGGTAATACTGAATCATCTGTTGAAATAATTGATTTTAAAATATGAGCAGGTTCAATTGTTTGTTGTCCGAGGTTGTTCATTTGGTTTTGAACATGCTGTAGTACTTCTCTTGATTTATGTGTAAATTTTTCAATATCCATGTTTCTTTTTTTTCAGATTAACTCAAATAGTAAGCCGAACCGAATTTATCATCAGAAAACTGAAAAAATAGCAGATAGACGTTGATTTTACTGAAAAAATGACAGGTGAAAACAAATTAACCTGAAATAATTTCAGCTTAACTTGGACTTAGTAATATATAAAGAAGTGCTTTTTAGAATTTGTGGTGGAAGCTAACCTGTAATTGGTTTTTTGACCAGTTATCGGTAGTTTGGTTCATAATACCAAGCTGTACTTTCATACCATCTTTAAGCACGTATCCTATGGCTCCATAGGCCCGGTTACGATCAAAAATTTCAACAGTACCATTTCCGGTACTGCGCTGACCATTGATAAAGATTTCATTATACAGGGCAATGTAAAAGGTGTTTTTTATGATTTTAGGGTTATTTAATGGAATATTTAAGAACAAATTATATCTGTAACGGGTTCTTAAATCCTGACTTTCCACAAAACGCTGCTCGTATCGTAACCTGTGATTCATAAAGAAACGGGAGCCTACATGAACAGGAAACAAGGCTTCCTGATATATACGGCTTTCGGCAGTTGTAGCATCATCAGAACCGTACCTTCCGGTGGTGATATTACCATATCCTAAGGTAAATTTGATGCTGGTGTTTTTAGGCTTATAAGTAACTCCTCCTCGTAATAACAATTGTTCCAGGTCACCAATAATGTTCCAGTTTCTGTATTGGATATCTCCCTGAACACCCCACGGACCATCCTTAAAGGTTGTATTAAAAAAATACATATACCACGCACCAACTGCGTCCTGATTAATTTGTGCCTTAGTTATTTGAGGAAAGAAGATAAAAGCGCTTAGAAATAGTGAAGTCAATATTTTTTTCATAACTGTGCCGTATTGTAATGTTTTTACACCGAGGGTATGTATGGTTTTTTGTTTATTTTTGAGATGCAAATTTAATAAATATCTCATTTTTAATTAATGTGTCAGAAAATTTATTTGTTAAATCAAAATGTTTATTGCCGTAAACCTTAATATTAGGATGTAATATTTTGAACAAATTGGATTGGCGTATTCTGATTCATTTTTTAGATATAACCAATATGAAAAAGCATATACAATTACATGATAAGTGGTTTGAGCCTTATATTACAGGGCAGGATGTTCAAATTGCTATTGCTGATGTTGCTGATAAAATTAATTCTGATTATATAAAAAAGAAACCCATATTCCTTGTGGTTTTAAATGGTGCATTTATGTTTGCCTCCGATTTAATCAAGCAGATAGAGGTGGATTGTGAGGTTAGTTTTGTCAAATTATCGTCCTATGAGGGCACAAAATCAAGAGGAACAGTTGAGGAGCTGATTGGACTACCGGAGAATATTGCAGGAAGGGATATTATTGTAGTAGAGGATATTGTTGACACCGGCCAGACCATTGAAAAGGTATATGATTTGCTTATTCAGGCAGGTGTTCAATCAATTGAGGTTGCTACTTTACTATTTAAAGAACAGGTTTATCAAAAAAAAATACCAATTCGTTATTACGGTATTGAAATTCCGAATACATTTGTGGTCGGTTTTGGGCTGGATTATGATGAATTAGGCAGGAACCTTACTGAAATTTATAAATTAAGCGAAAATAGAATGTTAAACATAGTTTTGTTTGGACCTCCGGGAGCAGGTAAAGGGACACAGGCGGAAAGGCTTGTTGAGAAGTATAACTTATATCACCTTTCAACAGGTGATGTTTTTAGAGCAAATATTAAGGGAGAAACAGAATTAGGTAAATTAGCAAAAAGTTACATAGATAAAGGGCAGCTTGTACCTGACGAAGTGACGATTTCAATGTTGGAAAGTGAAGTGGAAAAGAACCCGCAAGCTAAAGGGTTTATTTTTGACGGTTTTCCAAGAACAACTGTGCAGGCTGAAGCACTTGAAAAATTTTTAGAAGGTAGAAATACTTCAGTTAAAGTGATGTTAGCTTTGGATGTTGACGAAGAGGAGTTAGTAACAAGATTACTAAACAGAGCTAAAGACAGTGGCAGATCGGATGATGCTGATGAAACTGTTGTACGGGATAGAATTAAAGTTTATAATGAGCATACCGCCGTGGTTGCAGATTATTATGCTAAGGATAATAAGCACCGGTCAATTAATGGAGTAGGCTCAATTGATGATATTACATCAAGATTATTCAGCGCAATAGACGCTGTTTAACAACTTGATGTTTTTTTTCACCTTCAATCTTTTATTTTTTTTGATTGAAGGTGTTTTTGTTTTTTAAGGTTATGTCAAATTTTATTGATTACGTCAAAATTCATTGTAAATCGGGTCGTGGAGGCTCAGGTTCAATGTATATGCGTAGAGAAAAATATATTCCCAAGGGAGGCCCTGCCGGAGGTGATGGTGGAAGAGGAGGACATGTGATATTAGCAGGGAATAAACAATTGTGGACCTTATTACCCTTAAAATACAGAAAACACATTAAAGCCTCACACGGTGAGCCGGGAGGTAAAAATCAAAGTTCAGGAAAAGATGGTGAGGATGTGGTGTTGGAAGTGCCGTTAGGTACTATTGCTAAGGATGCTGAGACCGGAGAGGTGCTGTTTGAAATAGCAGAAGACGGTGAGCAGAAAATATTGATGGAAGGCGGAAAAGGAGGGCTGGGTAATGTTCACTTTAAAAGTTCAACTAATCAAACACCTCGTTATGCACAGCCTGGAATTCCGGAAAAAGAAGGCTGGATTATTTTGGAATTAAAAGTGCTCGCAGATGTTGGACTCGTAGGCTTTCCAAATGCCGGTAAATCAACATTGCTGTCAGTACTTTCAGCAGCAAAACCTGAAATTGCCAATTATCCCTTTACAACCATAACACCTAACCTTGGAATTGTGTCTTACAGGGATTATAAGTCATTTGTAATGGCTGATATTCCCGGGATTATTGAAGGCGCACATGAGGGAAAAGGTCTTGGTCTTCGTTTTTTAAGGCATATTGAAAGGAATTCATTATTATTATTTCTGGTGCCTGCAGATGCTGATTCAATCAGGGGAGAATACGAAATTCTGGTCAATGAACTGACAAAATACAATCCAGACCTTTTAGATAAACCCAGATTATTGGCTATTTCCAAGTCTGATATGTTGGATGATGAATTAAAAGCAGAAATGCAGTCCGATATTCCTGATGTCCCACACCTATTCATCTCTTCTGTGGCACAACAAGGGCTAACAGAACTCAAAGATCTGATTTGGGAGCATTTGAATTAATCAGATATCTGAATTCTCTCTATTGGAATAATGAATTAAATAGCGTATCTTACCTTAAAAGATAACGCTATGGAAAATCATGTATATAAGAAAATTGAAATCACAGGAACATCAACAGAATCCAGTGATGATGCTGTAAAGAATGCAATTGCACGAGCCTCCTCATCAATACATAACCTGCGTTGGTTCGAAGTGGTGGAGACCAGAGGGTCGATTAATGATGGTAAGGTTGATCGTTGGCAGGTCACCATTAAAGTTGGTTTTACAATGGACTAAATTTTGGTAAGCTTAAAGTTTCGTTGCTTTGTCAATCACTTTTTGAATCCGTTTTAAAGCACTTTCCTTATGAATATCGCTTAGTCTTTCATTAAGCGTGTTAATAAACTTTGTTCTGGTTGATTGAGAAATAACCGGTAGTATCCGCTCTGCATACATTGGTACCTGGTTAGCCGGACTTTTGTATAAGAGCTCAAACAAAAGGTCTGACACATCTTTGAAACTGGAAATGTTAATCAGGATGCCAAGGAAATTGTCTCTCGTAATGACTGAACCTTTACTTGCTGCTTCCATTAATTGTGGAAGAAGTGGATAAAAGTCGTTTGGGGTAATGTAAGAAATTGATTTTAATGCTGTCATTGCTCCCCATTGAAGGCGGTTGTTCTTATGTTTCAGGAGTTTGATGAAAGTGGCCATGTATGGCTTAATTAGTTCCGGATTATCCTCTCCAATCTCATAGAGTACCTTAATACAATCGGATTGAATTGCTTTTGACTTACTATCAAGATTTATGATTAGTTCTTCAACAGCTTTAGTATCAGAATCCATTACAATTTGTTTTGCTAATGCAATATTGGGTGTTTCATCCTTTCTGTTTTGTGCTGAAGCAATTAAATCTAATATGCCCATAATGTTTGAATTAATTGATCAGATTAGCTGAAATCTCTGCAAATTTTGACCAGTACGTTTTATGTTTAAATGGAATTTGAACCCAGGCTTTCATTGGTCTGCCTTTTCCCGAAGGATCAAATAATTTAGCGTCCTCAAGTGATAAAGCCTCCTGGTGAGATTCTCCTGAAAGCTTAAAAACCATTTCACTTTCAAAAAAACAGGTAAATGCCTTCCCGTTTACTTTAAAACAGGATTTGCCAAACATTTGACTCTTTTCACTGCCTTTAATTTCGCTACCAACTGAAATAAAATATTCTTCTTCCTTATTCATATGGATTAAAAATAGGAAATAATTAGTTTTTAGGTAAAAAAATCTCAGTAATCATACATCTGGCACTGCCACCACCAAGCGCTTCAATGGTGTCTAACGGACTATGAATAATAGTGTTGTGTTTTTCTAATTTATAGATTTGCTCAGGGGTGAGAGAATGATAAGCTGATGAGCTCATGACTATAAAAAAGTCTCCGTTCGTATTAGATAACTGTATCATATTACCTGCGAATTGCCTGACCTGATCTTCAGTAATTTCAATAATTTCTTTTCCTGATGACCTCAAACTTGTTTCAACCAATTCTCTTTCCATTCTATCATCAATTGAATCCAGACAAATAACAGCATACTGTTCTGCTACGCACATCATCACATTGGTATGGTATATTTTCTTTCTGGAGGTGTTTACCGTTTGCCATGCTGAAAACAAAACAGGAGTATAATCGAATTGGTCTGCAAATTTAATACAGAGTTCCTGATCAGTACGTTCTGATAAAGCAGCATACAAAATACGATTTTGTCTATCGAAAATCATACTGCCTGTACCTTCTAAAAACCGATTTAAAGTTTCACTTTGCGTTAGATCTGTTAAGTTATTGATTATAAAGTTTTTTTGATTGATAAAGTCTTTTACTTCAGGTCTTCTTTCCAATCTTCTGTTTTCAGCATACATAGGGTAGAGCACCATGGTTCCATCAGTATGAAATGACATCCAATTGTTTGAAAAATGAGCATCAGGTGTATCCAATTCATCATTTATATCGAAAACCAGTACTTCAATACCTTTTTTTCTGATAGCATTAACCAGGCTATTAAATTCTTCCTGAATTTTTACCTGCAAATCACCATTCAATATGGCATCATCAGATTGGTAATAATTATTTAATGCAGTTTGCTCATTTGATCTGACATTTACCGGTCTGATCATTAAAATGGTATTTGCTATCGTTTTTTGCATTGTATAATTGTTTAAGACCAAAAAAAGAGGCCGCTAAGCCTCTTCTAAAATAATAGTATTTATCTACTTTAAAGTCCTTTCAATACTTCAATTGTAGCTGTCGGGTTCTCGGATTTAAACACATAGCTTCCGGCAACCAACGCATCAGCACCTGCATCAATTAATTGCTTTCCGGTTTTATCATTAACACCTCCATCTACTTCAATTAAGGTATGAGCACCTTTATCGTTAATCAGCTTTTTAAGTTTAGCTACCTTATCTACTGCTGCTTCAATAAAGCTTTGGCCTCCAAAACCTGGATTTACTGACATGATTAATACCAGGTCGAGTTCAGAAATGATTTCTTCTAAAACAGAAACCGGTGTATGAGGGTTTAATGCCACACCAGCCTTCATTCCTTCTGCTTTAATGGCCTGAATAGTTCTGTGTAAATGCGTACAAGCCTCATAATGTACAGTTACCCATTCTGCCCCTGCCTTTTTACAATGTGTGATGTACTGATCAGGGTTAACGATCATCAGGTGAACATCAAGCGGTTTAGTGGCGTGTTTAGCCATTGCAGCCATAACCGGAAATCCAAAAGATATATTCGGTACAAAAACACCATCCATAATATCAATATGAAACCAGTCGGCTGTACTGTTGTTTACCATTTCGACCTCACTTTGAATATTTGCAAAGTCACATGCCAGTACTGAAGGAGAAATTATTGCCATTTCTAATCAATTTGTATTAATTAACTTACTATTTATCGTCTACAATCTAGTATCTATAATCTAATATCTAAACGGCTACTTCAACAACTCAATAATTTGTTCAGCTAACTCAATTCCTATTCTGGTTTGAGCCTCAGTAGTAGCTGCACCAATATGCGGGGTAGTTGCTATGCCTTCATTTATCAATAAGTCTTCTCTTGGTGTTGGTTCGTTTTCAAAAACATCCAGAGCTGCTGCCCGGATTTTACCTGATTCAAGTCCGTTGATCAATGCTGTTTCGTCAATTACACCACCTCTGGCTGCATTAACTAAAATTACACCATCTTTCATTTTTGAAATTTCAAAATCACCAATCAAAGCTTTACCGTTGCTTTGTTTTGGTACATGAAGTGAAATATAATCCAATTCACTAATAATGTCATTCAGGCTTGAATAAGGTTTGATTGTAACTTCAAGTTTACCAACATTTTCAATACTAATAGGAATTTTAACAGGGTTAGTTTGCATATCAACTGCAACCACTTTCATACCGTTTCCAATACAGTATGATGCTAATGATTGTCCAATTCTTCCAAAACCAACAATACCTATTGTTTTTCCTCTTAATTCCTGACCTTTACCGTATTTCTTTTTTAAGGTTTTAAATTCCTTAGCACCGTTTTGTGGCATCATTCTGTGTGAGTGAAACAATGATCTGGATAAAGAAAACAATGAACCCATTACCATTTCAGCAACTGATTGTGAAGAGGCTCCGGGTGTGTTAATCACGTGTAAACCTTTCGATCTGGCATAATCAACATCTATATTATCCATTCCAACACCACCACGACCAATTAATTTAAGGTTAGGGCAGGCGTCAATTAGTTCTTTTCTCGCAGTTGTAGCACTTCTCACCAATAAACCAACGTAATTTTCATTGTTAATGGCATCTATCAACTGGTCTTGCGGTACATTTTCAGTCACCACTGTAAAACCACCGTTTGTAAGTGCCTGTACTCCTTCAGGAGAAATACCGTCATTAGCTAAAATTTTCATTTCTATTTAGTATTATTTTTTGTAAATTCTTTCATAACGTCTACCAGAACCTGAACTGAATCAATATCTAATGCATTGTACATTGAAGCCCTAAAGCCTCCTGCTGAACGGTGACCTTTTAGTCCTACGATATTAGCTTCGTTCCACATTTTATTAAAGTCATCACTTAAATCTTCATTTTCAAGAACAAAAGTAACGTTCATATTCGAACGGTCTTCAACTGCTACGTTTCCTTTAAAAAGTGGGTTGGAGTCGATCTCAGCATACAAAAGATCAGCTTTTTCCTGATTTCTTTTTTCTATGGCTTCAACACCTCCGTTAGCAATCAGGTGTCTTAAATTTAACATTGAAACATAGATTGAAAAAACAGGAGGAGTATTAAACATGGAATCCTTGGATTGATGCGTTTTCAAATCAAGGTAAGTCGGAATTGACAAGCTTGATTGTCCAAGAATTGAATCCTTAACAATAAATAAAGTTGTACCTGCTGGACCTAAGTTCTTTTGTGCTCCGGCATAAATAATATCGAAGTCAGAAACATTAATAGTCCTTGAGAAAATATCGGATGACATATCACACACTAAAGGAATGTCAAATTTTGGTAATGACTTATACTGTGTTCCAAAAATGGTATTATTAGAGGTGATATGAATAAAATCATAACCATTACCAGCTGTAATTTCTTTTGGAATATAGTTAAAATTACGGTCTCCTGATGAGGCTACAACATCAACTTCCAGTCCTGCATTTTTAGCTTCTTTAATTGCTTTGGTTGACCAGGCTCCTGTATCAACATAAGCTGCTTTTTTGTTTTTTCCAGCCATATTCATAGCTGATATTAAAAAACCTAAGCTTGCACCTCCCTGTAAAAAAAGTACCGAGTAACCCGAAGGTACATTTAAAGCTTTTTTTACTAAATCCCGGGCTTCATTCATAACATCAACAAAATCAGCACTCCTGTGAGAGATCTCTAAAATTGATAATCCGTTGAAATCAAGTACTGCTTTTGCAGCTTCCTGAAAAACTTCCTGAGGTAAGATGCATGGTCCTGCACCAAAATTGTGTTTTTTAGACATACCTGTTTTTTCTATTGTAAATTCGGTTTACAAATATGGATAATTTTATCCTTTTAACACCACAATTTAACTGTAATTTAATCAACTGATAATTCAAATTTTTTTCTTTAAGATAGAATGACTAATTTCGTTCAAAATTTTTCTGATGACAGACCTGCTACATTTCAACTGGACCGTTAACCCAAGAATTATTGACAGTCTTAATACCCCCAGATGGTATGGACTCATGTGGGGACTTGGTTTTTATCTTGGATTTGAAATACTAAGGCGGATCTATAAGAAAGATGGCGTACCGTCAAACTGGGTTGATAAATCATTTATATATGTTTTAATTGGAGGCGTTTTAGGGGCCAGACTTGGACATTGTTTGTTTTACGAGCCTGAATATTACCTGAGCAATCCAATCGAAATATTATTCATTTGGAAAGGCGGGCTTGCAAGTCATGGTGGAGCCATTGGAGTGATAATAGCGACTATAATTCTAAACCGAAAGGTGATCCAAAAATCTGTACTATGGATTTTAGACCGATTAATTGTTCCCACTGCGCTGGCGGCCGGTTTGATAAGATTAGGAAACTTGTTTAATCACGAAATTTTAGGGAAAGTTACCACTTCGTCGTTAGGGTTTAAGTTTTTAAGAGATGACGGACTTGCGGTTGGGGATGACAAAATAACCTTAAGTAGTTTAGCTTTAAGAACAGTTAAATCGGATGAAGCTATTACAAATGAAAATTATGGGGATAAATTACATGAGGCCTATAATGCCTTAGCGGCCAATCCTGATCAGTATACTGCTTTTTATGAAGCGATACCAATCAGATACCCTGCCCAGTTGTTTGAAGCCATCTGTTATTTTCTCATTTTTGGAATTGTGATGTGGTTGTTCTGGAAAACCAATGCCAGACATATAAAGGGATTTTTAACGGGTACTTTTTTTGTAACCTTATTTGGTGCAAGATTTTTAATTGAATTCATTAAAGAAAACCAAGATGGGGTAGATGCCAAATATTTGGAGGAAGGCCTTAATATGGGACAGTTTTTAAGTATTCCTTTGGTTCTTTTTGGATTGTATCTTGTATTCAGAAACTTTAAGGATTTTAAAATGTCTTCAGATAAGTAGGGGATATTTTATCTTATCCCAATTCTTGTAAGTTGCTTATTTAAAGAACTGTAATTTAAAAGTAATGGTAATTACCTTCCCTCAAACTGGCACAGTGGCGAATTTTCGGAAAATGCCGATACTATTCGATTTAAAGCGGATATTAATGCGAAGACATATACTGTTTTCGGCATCAGAGATTAAACCCTGACTAATACAATACTTTTAATGACTTTGGTACAATTTTGACATCAAATTTATTTGGACCTTTAAATGGTTCTCCGTCAATATGAAAAATCGAGTCGTTGCGATCTTCTATTTCAACCGAAAAGTGTTTATCTAAACTTACAGAATGAAAGTGTTTGGAATGGTGAATTTTTTTTGAAAAAAACTGTTTCACTAATTTAGGGATTTGTCCTAATTTTACTTTGTCAACAAATATCAACTCAAATTTACCATCATCAATTTTTGATTTTGGAGAAACAGTAAAACCATTACCAAATTGCGAGGAATTAGCTACACAAAACATATTTGCCTTTTTTGACAAATCATTATTAATGATATAACTAAGGTTTTTAAAGCGCTTGTACTCTTGTTTAACCAGTTTGATATAGCTACTGAACCCTCTTTTATGAAATTCATCAAACTTTTTAGCAATATGTGCATCAAATCCAAAACCACAGGTTCCTATAAAGGGAGTATCGTTAACTATACCAGTATCTATTTTTAAAACATTGAAATGGTTAAGCCGTTGAATAGACTTTTTGACAGATAAAGGAATTTTTAAGTGTCGTGCAATTCCATTTCCAGATCCTGAAGGAATAATACCTAATGCACAATTACTGTTTATTAAGGCGGTTCCAATTTCACTGACTGTTCCATCTCCACCAATTGCCACTATAACATCATATTTATCTTTATTTTCTGAAGCAATAAAATGACCATGTTTTTTATACTCAGTATAAACAATATCATAGTCATACTGGTCCTGGTTCAGATGTTTTACTATTGCTTTAGGAATAGTTCTTTTTTTACCAACACCTGAGATGGGATTAATAATAAATAATATTTTCTTCCTGGATGTCATTCAATTACTTCCGTTGTCATTTTATTTTTAATCAGAGCAGAATGGTAGGTTTGAATATAGGCCAATAATTTGTTTTTAAGAAACTTAACCGTTTCGGGTTTGGCTTTTAGTAGTCGTTTAACCTGCAACTTATCGTCTATATGATACATTTTTACAATTTTACCATTTTGGAATACCAGGAAATGCTGATATCCAAAAATAAGATATTTACTTCCAATTTTGCTGACACTGAATCCATATTTATTTTTAAATACACTTTCTCCAAAACTGAAAAAAGTATCTCTAAAACCAATTAAATCTAATATACTTGGCATAATATCTACCTGAGATACAATTTTACGTTTTCGACCTCTTAAAACAGACTGATCCGGATGATAAAATATGAGTGGAATATGCATATTACCACGCTCTTTAAAGTAAACAGGAGTGGTGGAGGCAGGTGTATGGTCAGCAGTAATGATAAAAAGTGTATTTTGAAACCAATCCTTTTCCCGGGCGGCTTCAAAGAATAATTTCAGGGCATAATCAGAATACATCACTGAATTGTGCATTTGACCAGGTCCTCCGGTAAATCTTTGCTTTAATTCATCAGGGATGGCATAAGGAGGGTGTGAGGAAATGGTAAAAACTGTACTGAAAAATGGTGTTTTAAACCCTGTCATCTGGTCCACCGACCAGGCTAAAAATTTATCATCAAAAATACCCCAGGTACCGTCAAAATCAGTTTCATTATTATATTCAGTTCTTCCAAAATAATCATCAAATCTTGCTTTTGCAGCAAATTGATTAAAGTTCATTGAACCATTTGTTGCGCCATGGAAAAAGGCGGAATAATAGCCTTTCTTTTCAAGTTGTTTTGGCAGGGATTCGATATTATTAGTGGCGTACGTAGAGGTAATAAACTCCTGATCCATTAGTTTGGGGATTGAGGAGATGACAGATGGTACAGCATCAATCGATTTTTTTCCGTTAGCATAGCAATTTGTAAATACCAGGCTGTTTCCGGCCAAGCTGTCCAGAAAAGGAGTGTAGGATACCGAATCATGATTAATTGACCCAATGTATTCAACCGAAAAGCTTTCAAGCATGATGAGTACAATATTTGGCTGATCCAATAAACCACTTCCGTTATATTGATGAATAGGGTTAAACCATTTCTTTAAATCCGATTCGGAATAGTACTCCTTTTCCTTTAGGTTTGCATTACCAAATGATTTAATAATGGTAAAGGTGGAGTTGAGTACCAATGAAACATTTTGATCAATAGTATATTTGGAGGCATTAATAGGGGAAATTGGTCTGAGTCCCCAGCCCCGTCCTATACTGACAAATAATCCTGAAATAATTATAAAAAACAATATTTGCCTGGGAATGCTTACTCTTTCATGATCTGCTTTTTTTATCTTATTATAAAGGAAAAGTCCCAAAATAATGACCATAATCAAAATCAAAAAGAGTAACCAATAATCCCTGATAAATGATGGAAGCTGATCTTTTAGATCGCTGCCATAGCTCAGCATTTTTAAAGTTGATACATTACTTCGTGTGGATGAAAACTTGAAATACTCAATATCCGCAATATTCATCAGCATGCCCAATACCAGAAAAATAAGAAAAAGTGCCTTTAACAACGCCTTATAATACCGGTTAGAACGAAAGTGATGAGGAAATAGCTCAATAACAATTAATGGTAAAAATATGATAGCGGTGGTAATCATGTCAAACCATATACCAACTATAAAATCAGTAAGGTAAACGACAGGAAACAGTTCTTTGTTTAACAGGTAAAATGCTAATCTTACACCTGAAAACAATAAGACAAAAATTAAAAATTTTAAAATAAATGCACGGATATAATGAGGTATGTACTTCAATGGTGTCAGGTTATTGATTTATTTTTTCGTTTGAATTTCGGACTAAAGTTGGCAATTAATAGCTAAAGGCTGGCATTAAAAAAAAATTATTTCGATTGAGTGTATTAATTCTCCAAAAGTATTAATTATTATTAAATTTGTTTCAGCTTTAAATTTACAATTATGAATAATCTTTTTTACGGTGGTATGATCTGTCTGAGCACTGTTTTTATGCTGTCATGTGAAAGTCCAACAGAAAATAATGCAACAAACGATAACAGCGAGGAGCTGGCCAGATTAAAGTCTGAAAAAAGAGAACTGGAAAACCGTTTACTTGAAAAAGATTCAATTCTGAACGAATCTATTTTATTGTTTAATGAGATAGAGGAAAATTTAGCAAAAATTAACCTGAAAGAAGATGAAATTCGTTTGCGTTCAAAGGATGTGGAGTTGGCTGAAGATGGTAAACAATGGATACTTCAGGAAATTCAAAATATCAATTATTTAAGAGAGGAAAACAAAAAGAAAGTTTCATCTTTAAATAAACAACTAAGGAATAATAACCAAAAGATTTCAGAACTTGAGAAATTGATTACTAATTTGAATTCAAAAATTGAGATTCAGGATGAAGAGATCGAGGTATTACGAGCTGAACTATCTGACTTAGATAAAGAATATGTTGAGTTATTAGAAGCTTATCAGGAACAGTCAACATTGGCTGCTGAAACTATACAGGAATTGAATACTGTTTATTATGCATATGGTACATTTGATGAGCTTGAGAAAAATGGTGTTCTGGTAAAAGAAGGTGGTTTTATCGGGATTGGAAAAAAAACCGAACTCCATGATAATTTTAATGATGAATATTTCACTGAGATAGATATGACTCAAGTTTCTGAAATTGAAATTGATGGGGGTGAAAAACTAAAATTTATCTCTGATCATTCATCTTCTTCTTATGAAGTAAGTTCTAAAGGAACGAATCATACATTAAAAATCACTAACCCGAAAGAGTTTTGGAAGGTTTCTAAATACCTGGTGGTTGTAGTTGGTTAAAATACTTAATCTGAGACTGGTACTTTTCTTAAAATTAACGTATTTTTGCTAATGAACTTTAACTCCCCAAAAAGTGAAATTAGTACCCCTTATATTTGTCCTTATTAGTAGTTTGGCGTATGGCCAATACGATACTGTGCATTACATGCCTCCGGTATTTGTAAGTGATGCTATTAAAACCAGTAGCGCAAATTGCAGAGATCATTTTTTATTGCTCTCCACGCTGGAACCAACTACTTTTCAGGTAACCATTTTACGGGGGGATGGTACACCTTTTAGTGATTATACTATTCAAACCGGTTCTCAGGCTTCAACGGGTGTATTTAATTTATCCCGAACAACTCCCATCAAGTTAAAGTTTAATAATACAGGCTTTAATGTTGAAAATATCATTTCGAGAGGCTCATTAAATACAGTGTTAGATACAATTTGTTATACCATGAGTGCGTCAAAACCCTTTTTTGCTAATATCCGTCATTTGGCAGGGTCTCAGGGTGGGTCTTTGACTTGTAAAGGAACTACAGCGCTTGGTACAAACTTTTTTGCCGGTTTTCAGGCTATTCCAGCTGGTTCTTCATCTATTGACCGAAACCATTGCCATTTTATTGCCATTATGGCAACTCTAAACAATACTAATGTGACTATTGACGGCTTTAATTCCGGTGTTACATTTTATGGTCAACCCAATAGTGGTGTGCCGTCTACTGCACAAACAATTTCAGTCACCTTAAATGCCGGGGAATCGTATGTTATTGCGCAAACCAGAGATTCTGCAGCAGTGGATATGAATGAATACAATGGGACTCGTATAACATCAGATAAAAATATTGTCATCAACACCGGAAGCTGGACAGGTCCGGCGTCAGGAAATAGCAGGGATATTGGTATCGATCAAATGGTACCGGCCTCCTATGCCGGCGAAAAATATGCTATTGTTAAGGGAAATAATACCAGTAGTAATAATGGGTTGGAAAAGATCATAATAATCAGTACACAAACCGGGACAACCAATGTTACTTTTGGGGCCGGGCCGGCGGTTGTTCTAAACGGTCAGGGAGATTATGCAGAAATTTCGGGAAATTCATATTGGACGGCTGCACCAAGTGTTGCTACCGGAACCAATGGACATAGAAATATTGCTATGACCAGTGATCAACCCATCCAGGTTTTTCAAACCTTATTTGGAAGTACCAGTAATGCTACCAGTAGTATGAACCTTATCCCACCACTGGCTGATTGTATTGGTTCTGACTCAATTTATATACCAGATGTTGAACAGTTTGGTAACAATACAACGATTACAATTACCAGTCCGACCAGTTCAACCATAAAAATTGAGGATGAAGCAGGAGCGACTTTATTAACCATATCGCCTAGTTCTGAAAATTTACCAGGTACTATTATAACTGATTTCAGAACGTCTGTTTACAGCGTGCCAAATACGGTCACTGATGTGTTGGTTACCGGAGATGAAAAATTTACATTGGGTTATTTGGGAGCAAGTAGTGTGATTGGTGGTGCCGGATATGTAAGCGCTTTTTCAGATCGGGCTGTTGAATATTCTGATTCAGATCCTTTATTTATTGGTAATGGTAGGGCAAGGCTGGACTTATGTGAAGAAAATCCCAGTTATATTACTATTGCTGATGCAGCTTCATATGATGATTTTCAATGGATAAAAGACAATACACCGATTCCGGGAGAAACAGATGACAGTCTGGCCATCTCTACTGTCGGTGAATACAAAGCCATAGCCACTTATTGTTCTTTACCTCTGGAATCTACCTCAGTAATTGTGGATGAATTTGGTTCACCGGGAGAGCAAGGCTTTTCAAAAATTATTGCTGTTTACGAATCTGAGACCTTTGATGGGTTTTCGGAAGGTAGCGAAGTTGTGGACTGGGACGAACAAAGCAAAAACTTTAATACAGCATCAAGAGTAACCAAAGGGCCGGAAATACGGACTTCTAATGTACAAATACCGGGTTATCATCCGATACCAAAGTTTAGTGCCACAGATAGTGAATATTTGAAGACCATAAATCTTCTGAATAGTTTAGATGGGTCCAATCATTTCACCTTTTTTATAGTGTTAAAGGATTCAAATACGGTGGACGGACGTGCAGTATTTTCATTTGAAAATTCAGCAAATGGTGCTAAAATTGTTAAAACGGCTTCCGGTTATGCTTTTAGTCAGTCCATTTTAGCATCTGGAGGACCAATTATAGCTAATGTTGATATTGACCAGTCAGAATATGTGGTTCTTTCAGGGGTACATACCGGAACAGCGTTGCAATTATTTGCAAATGGTAAGGCAGGACCATTAAATTTTGGTAATATGACCACTAATACCATTGATGCAAACTCTGAGTCAATTATAGGAGGTGGTGAGGAAGGAAGCGGACACTTTTTTGATGGTTATATCGCTGAATTTTCATTATTTGATACGACTTTACTTCCCGCTGAACGACAAATTGTAGAAACCTACTATGGGGTGAAATATGGAATTACTTTTGATGTTACAAATGATGAAACGGGAATTAATGATGGTGATTATGTTTCGAATAACGGGTCGGTAATTTGGGATTATTCTGCCAATACACCTTATCATAACAGTATTGGAGCTATTGGACTGGATGAATGTGGCCGATTAAGACAGTGGCAAAATAAGTCGAGTTTAAATGATGATGTGGTTGCTATAGGAATAGGAAGTATTGAGCCAACAGTAGGTTCTAACCCGAATAGCTTTACAGTTGACAATACTTATTTTGTCTGGGGACGGAACACCGGGGCATTTGATTCACAAGGTGTAACGGACTTTGGAGCAACTGTTAATAGTGAAATTGTGGAAAGTCGGGTGGCAAGAGTCTGGAAGTCTCAGGAAATTGGGTCTGTAGGGTCACTGCGGGTTCAGTTTGATTTGGGTGTTGGTGCCGGAATTACTTATGATTTAAATGATACCAGATTATTAGTAGACCAGGATGGTACGTTTGCCAGTGGTGCGACTTCGATAGCCCCGACTTCATTTAATAATTCGACTGGTATTGTAAACTTTGATCATGATTTTAATTCAACAACCGGCTTTTTCTTTTCTCTCGGAACAATTGATATTTTAACAACACCACTGCCAATAGAGTTGGGTCATTTTTCAGTAAAAGAGATTCATGATGGTATGGTATCTTGTCAGTGGTCCAGCCTGTCAGAGAATGATAATGATTATTATACACTTGAACGTTCATCTGACGGGAAAAAATGGCATTACTATTCAACTGTTAAGGGAGCAGGTAATAGTACGGTTAAAAAGAACTATAAATTTGTTGATAAAACCCCGTTCGAAGGTTTGTCGTATTATAGATTATCGCAGACTGATTTTAATGGAGACCGGAAGTATTTAGGTGTTGAGTCTGTTTTTATTAAGAGGTCGAACCCTACTTCATATAATATTTATCCTAATCCAGCCAAATCACACATTAACATTATTTCTTCGGAGGGAGACTTGTCTTCAATTATAATTGCTAACAGATTGGGACAAAAAGTAGGAACTTATACTGCCAATACCCCTTATAAAACTGTTATTGATATCAGCACCTTACCTAAAGGGGTTTACTTCGTGAAAATTGCCAACAAGGGAGGAGCAGTAACCAAAAAAGTAATAGTTGAGTAGTTTGTTTAGTAAGGCAATTAACCTGATTTGTTTCTGTATGTTGTTCCAAGCAAAAGGAGCAGGGCAGTCAGATAGTGTCCGTCTGGAATCCTTTACACTTTCAGAATGTTTACAGGGAACTTGTAACCTGGATTACCGACACCATGTGGCCGATTACCGGTTTACTGATAACATTTTAAACCTGCAACTGGATGGATTTGCCAATTGTTCCGGAGTCCATGATGTCACTGTGCGGGTAAGTCATGATACACTCTTTTTGAGTTTCAAAGATGGTGGACTTGAGCTGGCGCCGGTATATTCTATTGAATATGATTCAATAACTAAACAAGGAGATACTGTAACCATACCTTCAGAAGTAGTCATGCATACTTATGTAGTAGCGGATTTTACGTCTTGCGACTGTCCCTTTTTGTTTGACTTTAGGATAGCTGGTTTGTCAGAAAATGTTAAATACAAACTTTGGGTGAATGATCAGTTTGTTTTTTTCAGGACAAATAATGAAATGAAAAAAGACTCATTAAGACTCAATGAGGTTGTTCAACAGATTTGGAATGTACCCAAAGTAGTTGAAGTCAAAGCACTTTTTGAAAAAACAACTGAAAACCGGGAGCTGGACTTGTTGATTTTACCATATAATGATGAACTGAATAGCTATGAACTAAAACTGGTTGAACATAATAGCATTGGTTTAACCACATATTACCAGTTTAAGGTTTTCCCTGATTCCGATTATTTGATTAAATATTTTGATAAGCCAAATAACCGTTTAATTGATTTGGAGGAATGGCAAAATCAGGAGGAATCGACTCGTTAATTCAAGTACAAATTGAGAATGATAATCCCCGCTTATTCGTAAAAATATTTCAGATTTATGCTATCTTCAAACTGAATTAGAACAGATTTTATGGAGCATAAAGTAAAACCGAAATCAAGACGTGAAATTCTAAAATTATTGACGGTTGCAGGATTTGGCTTAGTTGTGCCATCCTGTGGTTCCGAGACCTCAAATCAAGAATCACCGGTTACTAAAGGAAAGGTTAAAGAGGAGATAGATAGCATTGTAGTTGTACCCGAAATAGAGCAATTAGAGGAGGAAATTAAGGTTGAAAACGTGATCTATTTGAGCAGGGATGATACTGATTATGAAAATAAAAGAACCGGGTTTAACCTGAATCACGATAAATATCCGTTAATCATAGCCTTATGTAAAAATACTGATGGAGTGGCTGAAGCTGTCCGGTATGCCATTGATCATGGTTTAAAGATCACGGTTAAAAGTGGGGGACACAGTTTTGAAGGTTTTTCATCAAATGATAGTGGATTGATGATTAATTTATCATTGATGAACAGGCTTGAATGGATGGAAGGCGACTATTTAAAGGCTGGTCCGGCAGTACTGTTAAGAGAATTATATGATTTCATTTTACCTTCAGGGCGGTTGGTTCCGGCAGGATCTTGCGGAACGGTTGGTCTTGCAGGGTTGACATTGGGTGGAGGATATGGATTTTTCTCGAGACAATATGGTTTAACCTGCGACCATTTAGTCACAGCGACCTTTGTTGATGGGAAAGGAAAAATCCATGAGGTTGATGAATACCATGAGTTGATGTGGGCACTCAGAGGTGGTGGTAATGGTAATTTTGGGGTTGTAACATCAATGGTTTTTAAAAGCAGACCATTGCCTGAAGGTTTTAAACGTTTTCGTTTTCAGGCTTATGATCTGGATTCGTCAAGAGCAAAATTACTCATGCAGAATTGGTTTCAATATGCTAACAATTTGCCGCATTCTGTTTTTTCTGCATTTGTTTTAAATGGAAAAACACTAACAGTTCTAATTACCAATTTTGAGAATGATACGCCTGAAGTTGATGCAATGGTTGCCAATCTAAGCGATTTGATGGATAAAACCAGTATCGGGAGTAAGAAACCGTTAAAAGGCGCATTAAGTACTTATTATGGTACTCAACACTCTATTTATTTTAAAAATTCTTCGGCAGGTTATTATCAGGATTATTCAACTATTGAAGGTTGTATAGATGATATTTTAGAAGTTGTACTCAATAACCGAATTATCTATCAAATTAACACTTTGGGAGGAATGATTAATAGTGCAGAATTTGAAACCAATTCATGTTATCCTCACAGAAAAATGAAGTATTTGTGTGAATTACAATCTTATTGGAAAAAGGAAAAGGATAAATCTGCCAGGTTAACGGCCTTTAATGCCGTTCAAGGTATTCTGGAAAGACACGGTATAAATGCCCATTACAGGAATTACCCGAATATTGACTTTAAAAATTGGGAGGAGGCATACTATGGAAAGGAAAATTATATAGAACTACAGGGAATTAAGAGAAAATATGATCCGGATGATACCTTTAAGCATGAACAAAGTGTTACTTTTGTACCCCATAACGTTGAAGAATAAAATAATTCTGTAAATGGCTAAAAAGAAAAATAAATTGGTAAAACGAGTCGGTATCCTTGTATTGTTATGTGTTTTAATAGGAGGAGGAATTGCTGGCTCATATTATTACAAGAATTTTATAAGTGCTAATATTCAGTTTGAGGAACAGGAAGTATTTGTTTTTATCCCAAAAGGTTCAACAAAATCTGACGTTTTAAAGCAAATAGAAGTTTTGGGGATTGTCAGTGATATGTCTTCATTGGAATGGCTGGCAGATCAAAAAAACTATAATGGCAGTTTAGTTGTGCCTGGTAAATATAAAATTGAAAGTGGCTGGACCAATAATCAATTGATCAACCATTTAAGAGCTGGTAACGGGAGATTAGATGCTGTAATCAGTTTTAATCAGGTCAGAACGTTAAAGCAATTGTCTGGTGCTATAACCAAAGATATTTTGCTGGATTCCGCTGAAGTATATGAGTGGCTGACCAATAAAGATAGTATCAAGCGTTATGGTTTTAACCAGTATACCATTGTGTCAATGTTTATTCCCAATACGTATTATGTTGATTTCGATATCAATGTTGGAGATCTGATGAAACGAATGGCTAAGGAGTATAAAGCTTTTTGGAATGAGGACCGCAAACAGAAATTAAAAGCATGTAAACTAAGTCAGTCTGAAGCAACGACTTTGGCATCAATTGTTTATAGTGAGACAAATTCAAAAAAGGATATGCCTGTGATTGCAGGTGTTTACATGAATCGTTTAAGAATAGGAATGCCATTACAGGCTGATCCAACATTAATATTTGCATTAGACGATTATTCTATCAGAAGGGTATTAAACAAACATAAAAAAATTGATTCTCCATACAACACTTATATGTATGCCGGTTTACCTCCGGGACCAATTTTAATTCCTCCGATCAGTTATATTGATGCTGTGTTAAATTACTCAAAGCATAACTATTTATATTTTGTAGCTAAAGAGGACTTTTCGGGGGATAGTTATTTCTCTAAAACCTATGCCCAGCATTTAATCTATGCCAGAAGATACCAAAAGGCTTTAAATCGTCAAAGGGTATTCCGATAGTTTTATTGTTACGGTTTTAAAAAAACAATAGGCAAATCCTATTGGAAGTCAACCTGATACAAAACCTTAATTTTATAAGATAAACGATAGCAAAAACGAAAGGGGATAAACCTGTAAATCATTCAAAATTAGCCTGAAAGAAAATAAATAATTATAGCGAATACGTGTTCGTTCAAATTTTTTTCACTAATTTCAGGATAAGCCCCGTCAATCTGAATACTATTAAAGACCAATTTTTTAGGTCATGGGGCATATGTTTAATTAAAACGAACCCCTATGATAAGAATCAGGAAAAAATGCGCAAATAGTTGCGGGTTAGTTTTTGCTTTGTGTATTCTTTTTAGTGTTAATTCACATGCTCAGACTATATCAGGAAAAGTTTCCGATAGTGAAACGAAAGAAGCCATTATTGGCTCAAAAATAGCTGTAAAAGGTAAACCTTTATCGTTAGCGATTACTAATGTAAACGGAGAGTTTAAAATAAAAGCGGAACAGAACGATACATTATTAATCAGCTATATTGGATATGTTTCGCAGGAAATTAGTGTAGGCAGTCAATCCGAAATTAGCGTGGAATTGGTTCCGGCGGGAGTGGTACTGAAGGAATTTGTTGTGGTAGGGACCCGGAATCCGAATCGTACCTCTACTGAAAGTGTAGTACCGGTTGATGTCATTAATATGAAAGATATTACTGCTTTAGGATCACAGACCTCGGTTAATGATATTTTGAATATGGTAGCGCCTTCGTTTACTTCTCAACCTCAAACAGTTTCTGACGGAACCGACCATATTGATCCGGCTACCTTAAGAAATTTGGGACCTGATCAGGTTTTGGTCTTAGTCAACGGAAAGCGGCGCCATACATCAGCACTGATCAATATTAATGGAACTGTGGGAGCAGGAAGTGTTGGAACCGATATGAATGCTATTCCAACTGCCGCTATCGAACGAATAGAAGTACTAAGAGATGGTGCTTCTGTTCAATATGGTTCTGATGCTATTGCCGGTGTCATTAATATTGTTCTGAAAAAAGGAACCGATCAATTTGATTTTTATGTCAATTCGGGAGCTAATATTAGTCAAAACAGTAATAATTTTGATGGTGGTTTAGATGGAGAAAAATTGAATATTGGTGCAAATTACGGGTTAAATCTCGGTAATAATGGCGGATATATCAATTTTACCGGTGAACTGGGGATTCGGCAGCCTTCCTCAAGAGCAAGAGCATTCAGCGGTGATATTTATGATGCATTTCATGGTGCTGAAAGAGTGTTTGCAGCAAACGGAGGAGATTTGGCTAATATTACATTGGCGGATTATCAGAATGCAGCTGCCGGTTTGGATTATTTGAGTGATGCTGATAAGACTACAATTGCCGGTTTAGATGTAACAAATGATGCAGACGCTACTACATTAAGAGATATATTAACTGCTGATGCTACTGAAGATGAATTAGCTATCAGAGGACTAACCAGGAAAGACTTTAGTTTTAGAGTAGGGCAGTCTCAGTTACGGGAAGGCAAGTTTTTTGCTAATTTAAGTGTACCGCTTTCTGATGGCGCCGAGTTTTATAGTTTTGGTGGCGCAAGTTACCGTCAGGGGTTAGCCTCCGGGTTTTACAGGCGTCCGGCTCAATCTGATGGCCGTGCAAATACTATTGCCTTTCCAGACGGTTTTTTACCGCAAATTGGTTCGGATATTATCGATAAATCATTAGTGATAGGTGTAAGGGGGAAAGTAAGAGACTGGGATGCTGATTTTTCAACTTCTTTTGGGTCAAATAGTTTTGCTTATACCATTTACAACTCAAGTAATGGAACAATGGGAGTAGCTACACCGCGTGAGTTCTATGCCGGAACAAATATATTTTCCCAGGCCACTTCAAATCTTGACTTTAGTAATTATTATGATGATGTAATGTCAGGCCTGAATATAGCTGCAGGAGTAGTATTCAGGGTTGATAATTATCAGATTATTAGTGGAGAAGAGACATCCTGGGCCAATTATGATATTAATGGAAACTTTATTACCGGTAATACACCAGATTCTCTAAAAGTGAAAAATAGCTTTACAGGTGCTAATCTGGCAGGTGGTTCACAGGTTTTCAGAGGGTTTACGCCACAAAATGAATTAGACAAGTACCGAAATAATCTGGCAGCTTATGTTGATGTTGAATTGGATTTAAGCAAGTCATGGGTGGTAGGGGCTGCAGCCCGAATCGAAAGTTATTCTGATTTTGGAGAGACCTTTAATTATAAGTTGGCCACCAGATATAAAATAACAGAAAATATTTCGTTAAGAGGAGCCTATAGTACAGGTTTCAGAGCGCCTTCATTACATCAAAAGTATTTTAGCCGAAGCAGTACAATTTTTGACGCCAATGGTGTGGCACAGGAAGAGGGGACTTTTGCCAATAACAGCAGGGCCGCGGATTTATTGGGTATTCCTGAGTTGAAAGAAGAGACCTCACAAAACTATAGCGCCGGTTTTACCATGAAAATACCTAATATCAATACCTCATTAACGGTTGATGTTTATCAGGTTGACATTGAGGACAGGGTAGTGTATACCGGTTCTTTTACTGCGGGTTCTGATCCTGAATTGTTGGCTATTTTTGAAGCTGCAGGTGCCAGTAAAGCCCGTTTTTTTGCGAATGCCATTGATACAAAATCGCAGGGATTAGACGTGGTTATTTCCAATAAGGTAAAAATTAATGAAAAGCATATTCTTAAAAATGATTTTTCAGCAACAATTTCACAAACACGTCAGGTGGGAAGTATTAAAACAACTGAAAAATTAAAGGATCAGGAATCGACTTTTTTTGGTGGGAGAGAGCGCTTGTTTTTAGAAGAGGCACAACCCAGAATAAAGTTTAATCTGACCAATATACTTACTGTTCAAAAATGGAGTTTCATGTTACGGAATGTCTATTTTGGAGAGGTGACTGATCCGGATTCTTACAATGACCCTGAATTAACGGTTTATGGAGCTAAAGTGGTGACAGATATTTCTGTTGCTTATTCTTTCACTAAAAGTTTAAAAGTAACATTGGGCTCAAATAACCTTTTGGATGTTTATCCTGATGAAAACAGACCGGCATCAACTTCTTCCGATCAGTTTGTTTATTCCAGAAGAACTTCGCAGTTTGGTTATACAGGAAGGTATGTATTTGCAAGAGTAAATTTTGTGTTTTAGATTGGTTCTATAATGAATAAGAAGCTGGAGTACAGTCATTAAAAAGTTGTTGACTCCGTCTAATCCGGTACACCCGAATTGACACTTTTTAATGAAGTGATTATTCAAAATTAAATACAGCAGTACCTGAAGTCTGGCATGCTTTAAAAAAGAAATCATGCCAGACTTCTTTTATAGTGTTACCATTATTTCTGTAAAATTCAAGTCTGACGTAGAGGTTATATTGGTTGTAACCCTCATGATCCGGTGTCCACAGGTTCTTAATCCATAATTTTTGATCAGTAATTGTTCCTGTAAAGTACCCCGGAATGGAGTCTTTGAGTGTTAAATTGATATTGTAATAACTACTGAATAGTTTTACAGAATCGTAATATGTTGTTCCGGATGCATTATGGGTTGTTATTTCAAATTTGATATCAGAATTCATACCATCTAAAAGAAGATCACCAACATCTTTATGAGTCGTATTTCCATTTGGATCGCCTTTTCCTTCACCAAGATTACCAGTTACCAGAATTCTGCCATCAGCTGATCTGACAGATGAATTAGCGTAAAAAGTAGTGCTTTTACTGGTGTAGTCATCACCATAAAAAAAGAAATATCCGTCTGAATTTGTGATTACTGTTTCAAGTATTTCCGCATCAGTGTCAGGGTCAAGCCAATTTACACCTTCCTGAAAGTTTTTATAAAAATTAATGGTTTCATCAGCCATTGGCTGTCCATTACAAGTGTTTATCAGGCGACCGGTTAAAAAAGCTTTGTTTTCTTTTTTACATGAGAGGAAGCATAGCGCTATAAAAAGTGTGCAAAATACAGTTTTCATATCTCAAATGTAATGAATATAAAATAAATTAAAGAAGAGCTGTAATCCGTTATTGGTCGTTAAACTATACCTCAATTGCAGACCGATAAATAATTATTTCATTATTGTCTCTGATCTCAAATTCAATCCAACCGTATTTTTTTATTGGCCCGGTAGTTTTTCTAAAAGCCAGATAATGAATTGTATTCTGTTCAAAAGGTATACAGTCTCCTTGTCTAAAGTAGTCTTCCATGATTAGTGTATCTCCATTTATTGAAGGGGAAGCAAATTTTGTGTGAATGTCAGTTTGCAAAATTCTTAAGTACATAGACTTATTCCAGCCTTCATTTTCGTTTATATACTCATTATATGTGTATAACTGAGGACGATCGAAGTAGTTCTTTCGGTGTGATTCAAAAAGCGAGTCACAAAGGATTTCAATTTTATAGATAACAACCGGAAAAATGCCCTCCTGATCGTAGGTTAGTGGATGGTAGTGCTCATATCTGCTGCCGGATTCGGGTATTTTAGCAATGGTTAAATTGGTATCAAGAATATTAAGTTCACAGACGTAACTTCTGGGAGTGGAGAGGCTTTTAACAGAATCAACATTACTTGTAAGACTAATGTCTGGAATACTATCTCCCGTAATATCAATTGATAAAAAGTCCTTTTTTATGTCAACATTAAAATAATCATAAACGCCCTTTATTTTTACATTATGGTTGGTGATTTTTACATTCAATTCACTGCCTGCTCTTAGTGGAGTATGTGGTTGCTTATCTTTTCTGCAACTGGTAATTGCAATTACTGTACACAGGCATAAAATATATTTTATCATGGGAATATGATTGTAAAATAAAGGTATAAAAAAACACCATTCATTTGAATGGTGTTTTTAAAATATAATATAATTGTAAAATTAAGCGTTAGCTGAAGCTTTCGGTGCTGCAGCTAAAATCTCAGCATTAGCATTGTCTTCAAATTGCTTAAAGTTTTTTACAAATTCATTTGCTAAATGATTGGCTTTTGAATCGTAAGCATTTTTATCTGCCCAGGTATTTTTAGGGTTTAAGATTTCAGTAGGTACGTTCTCACATTCATTTGGCATGTCTAATCCAAAAATTTCGTGAGTTGTGTACTCAACATTATCAAGTTTCCCTTCTAATGCAGAAGTAATCATTGCTCTAGTAAACTTCAGCTTAATTCTTTCACCTGTTCCGTATTCTCCACCAGACCATCCGGTGTTAATCAACCACACTCTAACATTGTGTTTTTCCATTCTTTCACCAAGCATTTCAGCATACTTAGTTGGATGTAAAGGTAAGAATGGTGCACCAAAACAAGCAGAGAATGCTGTTTGAGGCTCAGTAATTCCGGCTTCAGTACCTGCAACTTTAGCAGTATATCCTGAAATAAAATGGTACATTGCCTGACCAGGAGTTAATTTTGAAATCGGAGGTAATACACCGAAAGCATCACAGGTTAAAAAGAAAATATTTTTTGGCATTCCTCCTTTTGAAGGGACCATTATATTGTCAATATGATGGATAGGGTAGGATACCCTTGTATTTTGAGTAATTGTAATGTCCTCGTAATCCGGTGTTCTGGAATCTGATTTAAAACCAATATTTTCTAAAATAGCACCAAATTTAATGGCATTATAAATTTGCGGTTCTCTTTCAGCTGATAAATCAATCGTTTTAGCGTAACAACCACCTTCAAAGTTGAAAACACCATTGTCTGACCATCCATGCTCATCATCACCAATTAATCTTCTGTTTTCATCTGACGATAAAGTTGTTTTTCCTGTTCCTGATAAACCAAAGAAAACTGCAGTATCTCCAGCCTCGCCAACATTAGCTGAGCAGTGCATAGATAATACATTTTTTTCATGAGGTAATACAAAGTTCAATACAGAGAAAATACCTTTTTTAATCTCACCTGTATATCCTGTACCACCAATAATAATCATTTTATCAGTGAAGTTAATGACAGCAAAATTATGTTGTCTTGTGCCATCTATAGCCGGATCAGCCATAAATTCAGGAGCACATACTACATGCCACTCCGGTTCAAAATTTGCAATTTCCTCATCAGTTGGTCGTAAAAACATATTATAAGCAAACATGTTTGACCAAGGAAATTCTGTTACAACTCTTAAGTTTAATCTGTGTTCTTCATCTGCACAGGCGTATGCATCACGAACATAAAGGTCTTTGTTCGTTAAGTAAGCTTTCATACGGTTATAAAGCGATTGAAATTTGTCAGCATCAAATTTCTTGTTGATATCGCCCCACCATACTGCACCCTCGGTTTTGTCATCACAAACGATAAATCTGTCTTGAGGTGATCTTCCGGTAAATTCTCCTGTTTCAATAGCAATTGCACCTGAATCAGTAACTAATCCCTGACCCAAAATAACTATATCCTCAACTAATTCCGCCGGCGTTAAATTCCAAAAAGTACTACCCACATTTTCTAGTCCAATTTGTTTTAAAGAGGCATTTTCAGCCTTTTTTCCATAAACACTCATATATTTTTGTTTCAAGCTATCGCTTATGTTTAGAATAGCAAAATTAAGGAAAGAATTTAGTATATCTAAATTTTACGAGTTTTTTATGTACAAAACTATTAACAAGGGATGTTGATTACTTTTTTATTGTTTTTTTACAATAATTCACCGCAATATTTGCAGTGCTCTGCGTCAGAATCATGACCATCTTTTGAGCAGTTAGAACAAGATCGTGTGGAAATTGATTTGGGATCTGCTTTTACAATTTCGGCGGTCACCATTCCGGTTGGAACGGCAATGATGGCATAACCTAAAATCATTACAATTGATGCAATGAATTGTCCTAATGAAGTAACAGGTGCAATATCGCCATAACCTACTGTTGTTAAGGTTACAATGGCCCAGTATATACTCCTCGGAATAGAGGTGAATTCACTGTTCTTTTCCGATTCAATCATATACATTACAGTTCCTAATATGATGACCAGGGTAAGGATAGACAACAGGAAAACAAAAATTTTATGTCTTGACGCTCGAATAGAATCAATTAAGATTTTTGATTCTTTAATGAATTTCCCCAGTTTCAAAATCCTGAAAACCCTCATCAAACGGAGTGATCGGATCACCATGAGTGAGTTGGTTTCGTTGCTGATGAAGATACCAAGATATGTTGGGATAATCGATAAAAGGTCGATAATGCCATAAAAGCTGAATATGTATTTCCACGGTTTATTAATGGCAATAATTCTGGCAATATATTCAAAAGTAAATACTACTGTGAAAAACCATTCAACACCATTAAAAACAGGAGTATAGTCATATCCTACCTTATCTGTCAATGATGGGATACTTTCCAGCATCACAACAATGATACTGAGGATAATGAAAATCAGTAATGAAATATCAAATACTCTGCCGGCAAGGGTATCAGCCTCAAATATGATTTCATGCAACTTTAGTTGCCATGGTTTCAGATTCGACTTTTTGTTTTGCATCAGGTTTAATCAATTGGGGTTAAAACTCGATTAATTCCAGTTTTTCATTTTTTGACAGCTGCAAGTTAATAATAGATTTGAAATCCCGGTTACTCTTTTGTTTTTTCAAATACTTGTGAAAGTTTTTATAATTCTTCTTCAAAATAAATCCGGGTGCAAAACCATAACCAATATATTCACCATTTTCAATGTAAACAAAACTGGCTTCTGATTTGACCTTGCCCTTATCCAAAATTAAAAAACTTTTGCGTTTAAAATTCAGTTTATCAATTAATGTATTGACCCGGGCATTATATTCTTCTACTTCCTCTTTCCCTACGCAAGCCCCATTGCATTTTTCAATCGAATGGTTAAAACAGCCTGAATTTGAAGTGTAAAGTCCCGATAATTTATGACAAAGTTGAAATTCATCCACCCAGAGCTCTAAATTTGACTTAGCAGATGAGCTGGTGGTGAAAGTATGAATTGGACGTTCGGTCAGGTTAGTTTTTTTAATCGTTAAATTAATATAACCCCTGCCATCAACAAATGAATAAAGCCCAAAGTTAAATTGATTGGCCCGTTGAGCCCTGTTATATTTAGGTTGATGCAATTTAATCAATTCAGATTCCTTTAATAATGAAACGAGTTCACTTCCGGTCAGTTTGTATTGAATTTTGGCAATTTCGGAACGCATTTTAATGGCTTTTTCCGTTTTGTCATTTTTTAAATGTTGCTCAATCCTTTTTTTAATATGAATACTTTTGCCAATATAAATCAATTCTCCTTTATCATCATAGAAAAAATAAACACCGGTTTTGTTTGGAATATCGTCAAAGTCATTCAGGTTTAACTTCGGATTAAGAATTTTCGGATTAATATCGTGTTTGATAAAGGTGTTTAATCCGTTTTTATCTTTTTGAAATAAATGCTCAAAAATTTCAGCAGTGGCCATGGTATCAGCCATTGCCCTGTGATGAGAAGTTAAACTGATATCGAGGTATGCCGATAAGTTTTTTAACCCGTATGAATCTAATCCGGGAATTAAAATTCTGGCAGTCTGGATTGTACACAAGTGTGGTAAGCGAATATCTAACCCTAATGATTTAAATTCATTCCTGACAATAGGGTAATCAAAACCAATATTATGAGCTACAAAAACACGTTTGTTGATTAATTCGTGGATTTGCTTGGCAACTTCATAAAATTTAGGTGCTTTTTCAACATCCTGATTAGAAATACCGGTTAATTTGGAAACGTACCAGTCAATTTTTTTTTCAGGATTGATTAAGGTCTGGAATTGATCAATTATTTCAGTACCATTGTGAATAACGATAGCAATTTCTATAATCTTGCTATCCTTTGGTTTACCACCTGAAGTTTCTATGTCAATAATTGCGAATTCCAAACTTTCTACAAATGTACTAATTATTACCCCGTTATGGGCGTTTTTGTCTACTAAATAATAATTTAGCCCTATAAAATAGTAAAAAAAGTAGATTAAAGTGTATTTAGATAATCTATGTTTTCTTCCGAATCAAGTGCATAAGCACCTTCAATTTTTGAAACTATTTCAAAATTACTGTTGATTATAAAAGTAGTAGGGTAGACTGAAAAATCAAAAGCCTGATGAAATGCTTCTGAAAAAAAGATAATTTCTCCGTATTTTTTTAATACGCCTGATTTTTTGATAATATCAAAGGACTCATTTGAAACACATACCAAATGGGCTTTGCCATTTATTTTCTTGTAAAGATCATATAATTCTGGTAGTTCAGCACGGCAACCCGGACACCATGTGGCCCAAAAATTCAGTACAATTGGTTTTCCTTTTAAATTATTGAATGAGATCGCTTTTTGACTCTGATTATATAAAACCCAATCATTAGCAGCAATATTAACTTGTGTTTTTTCAGTTGAATGAATGGCCATACTTCCCATAAAGAAACCTTGCACCATAGCCTGAAATCGTACTCTAAGTGCTGGAATCAATAAGATAAGGATGATGACTACCAACGCAATATTGGAAAACCAATTCAGAATTTTCTTTCGTTTCTTTTTATCCACTGTGCAAATTTACCAACAAGAATTGAGAGTTATCACATATTTCCGGTAAACAATTTTGAATTAAAGCATCTATTCCATTTTTTAATACGTTTACTAAACTGAAGATTATTTTTTTCGCCCCTCTATGAAATCAGGAATTGTTTTAATGCTCTTGTGTTTTGCTGTGCATTGTACATACGCACAGGAAATTTGCAATAATGCGATTGATGATGACGGGGATGGATTAGTAGACCTAAATGATACACTTGATTGTAATTGTATAATTATACCACAAATTCCGCCTT
Source organism: Putridiphycobacter sp. (assembly GCA_965230195.1). Lineage (GTDB taxonomy): Bacteria > Bacteroidota > Bacteroidia > Flavobacteriales_D > Crocinitomicaceae > Putridiphycobacter. The sequence goes on along the minus strand of OZ245997.1, from coordinate 3,676,973 downwards.
CACTGATCCCGAATTATTCTTTTGAGGATAATTCATGTTGCCCAAGTCAGATTTCACAATTAAGCTGTGCGGATAACTGGTTGCAAGCTTCATTGGCAACCAGTGATTACTATAATTTATGTGATTTTACTGCTATTTTTACACCTCCTCAGACACCATTGCCAGGTGGAGGGAGTGGATATGTAGGGTTTTATATCAGTCAGAATTGGAATGAACAAGTTGGAGCTTGTTTATCAGGACCACTTTTGGCTGGTACATCATATACCTTATCATTTTATACAGCATGGTCTGCAGGCTCAGCTTCAAATATTTTAGGAGTATTTGGTACACCAAATTGTGGTGATTTACCATGGGGAACAACAACCTGCCCTGTAGGAAGTGGTTCCTGGCAGGCATTAGGTACCCAATCTGTTAATTATACTACTGATGGTGCCTGGCAACAGGTGAGTATTTCGTTTACCCCTTCAATAGATATTTATGCCATTAGTATAGGTGGAACCTGTGCTGCAGCAAATGGTGTGGGTGATTATTACTTTATAGATGAGTTAACACTAAACACTACTAATTCTTATGGATCAATAGGCAGTGATGGACATATTTGCACCAATGATTTGGTACTTTATGAAAGCTTTGTAAACCCAGGAGATAGTGTTCAATGGTATTTTAATGGTATTGCACTGATTGGTGAAACCAGTGATTCCTTAGACGGGATGACTTATGGACCAGGTGATTATGCTTTAATAAACTATTTAAACGGGGGTGGTTGTGAGATGGCCAGATATACTGTTGATCCCCCTTTGTATCCATCTGCCAATTTTGTCAGTGCAAATGGAAATTGTTTGGGAGATGTATTTGTGTTTATCAATGATACTTCAACCTCTCCAATACAGATAGAAGATTGGGAATGGGATATGGGAGACAATACCAATATCAGTACCTATCACGCTTTTCATACTTTTACATCAAGTGGAAATTTTGATGTTGATTTGGTTGTGGAAACAATTGTGGGTTGCACTGATACACTGACTATTCCGGTTACAGTTAATGCTATACCTGATGTTATGTTTGAGTTTACTGCTAATGGTGTGCTTTATCAGCCAGGACAAGACGATACAGTTATAATTTGTGGTAATGATCCCATCAATTTTAATAACCTGTCCACTATTCAAAATCCGGGATTAATTAATCAATACAATTGGGATTTTGGTGATTTGGGAACTTCTGTATCAACAAGTCCCTCACATCAATATTCTAATTTAGGATTTTATAGTGTTAACCTTTCAGCAGTAAGTGATGCTGGTTGTTCTGATGATTTTACCTGTGTGATTCAGGTAGTAGATGTACCTGTAGCTGACTATACAGTTGTAAATGGTTGCCAAAATTTACCATTTACTTTTACTAATAATTCATCAATCGGGGTGGGGAGTATTATCAATCACAGTTGGACTTTTGGTGATCAAACTTCTACCACCGGAACCAGCCCAATACATTATTACACGTTTGATGGAAACTATACTACTCAATTAATTGTGGAAAGTGATTTTGGTTGTATAGATTCAATATCGGTTCCGTTAACAGTATGGCCGGCCCCGATAGCAGATTTTCAAATTATGAATCATTGTATTGATGAAACGATTGCTTTTACAGACCAATCTTCAGTCAGTTCAGGGAATATTTTAAACTGGCAGTGGGATTTTGATGATAATAATTCCTCTATGCAGGTTAATCCCGATCATGACTATTCAAATACAGGTAATTATAATATCGAACTGATTGTAGAAACAGATATGGGATGTCGGGATACTGTTGTTCAAAACTATATTATTTATCCTCTGCCTGAAGTTAATTTTGAAGTGGAAAATGCCTGCGAAAATGCAATTGTCAATTTTGACAATAATTCTTCAATCAGTTCAGGATCAATTTCTCAATTCAATTGGGACTTTGATAATAATCTGACTTCCGGTCAGGAGAATCCACCAGGCTTTTCTTATCCTGATTACGGGACTTATACTATTTCACTGGAACTGGTTTCAGACCAGGGGTGTACAAGCCTTGCTTCTACACAGCTTGAAGTGTTCGAAACACCAATTGCTGATATTCTGGGAGACCCTTTAGCGGGCTGTAGTCCTTTTGATGCTGCAATGTTTAATTTTGTGGACAATAATGTTTATACCTGTATATGGAATTTTGGAGATGGTAATTCAGTAATAGATTGTGGTTCGGTCAGGAATACTTATCTGCCAGGTGTTTATGATGTTTCTTTAGTCGTTTATTCCGAAAATGGTTGTGTGGATTCTACAAGTGAATCAGGTTTTGTGACAGTGAATGAAACGCCACATGCCGACTTTGTTTTTTCACCTCAAACAGTTACGATTAGCAGAAATGATGTCAATTTTGTGAATTTATCCTCTGGTGGATCGTCTTATATCTGGGATTTTGGAGATGGATCGGAAGAGAGTACTGAAGAAAGTCCAAAACATGCTTTTCCTGATCAACATGCTGCCACTTATGCAGTTAGTTTAACGGTTTATAATGGTAATAATACCTGTTATGATGAAACGACTAAAACTGTTGTGGTTGAAGATGAAGTGATTTTTTATATTCCAAATACCTTTACTCCGGGAGATGATAACTTAAATTCAGTGTTTCTGCCGGTTTTTACATCCGGAATTGATATCTACGATTATAAACTGACCATTTTTAACCGTTGGGGAGAGGTATTATTTATCTCCTACAATCCTGAAGCTGGCTGGGACGGTACTTATCAAAGTGCGGAGGTGGTTGAGCAAGGTATTTATATCTGGCAGGTGGAATATGGAATTGAAAACAAAGATGAACGTCAAACCGAGCAGGGGACAGTAAATTTGATTAAATAGTATTTGATATGTTATATGCGCATGCTGATTTGTATAATTGTTTAACTTTATCAAAATGATGTACCGGATGATTATTATATTTTGATATCTGTTTATTTTTTATGCAAAAAAAAATCCTCATAATTTTCCTTTTGTTCTCTACTAATTTGCTTGCGCAGGAAATCTGTAATAATGGTATTGATGATGATGCAGATGGACTGATAGATTTAAATGATTCTCTGGATTGTAATTGTGCAACGGTAATACCTCAGATACCAGGCTCTGTGATACCAAATTTTTCATTCGAAGATTATACTTGTTGTCCGAGTAATGTTTCACAATTAAACTGTGCTAACTCCTGGGTACAGGCTTCGATAGCTACAAGTGATTACTATAATATGTGTGGTTTCACCTCTGTTTTTGCTGCACCTCAATTACCACCTCCTGATGGGACAGGTTATGTTGGGTTTATTACCAGTCAGGCCTATAATGAATATGTTGGCACTTGTTTGAATAGCCCTCTTTTGGCAGGAACATCTTATACTATATCCTTTTACATTGCCTATGGGAATGGAGATGTAACTAATATTTTAGGTCTTTTCGGTACACCAAACTGTGGTGATTTGCCCTGGGGAGGTACGGCTTGTCCTGTGGGAAGTGGAAGCTGGCAACAATTGGGAAGTACAAATTTTACGATTGCGGGCAACGGAGCCTGGCAACAGATTTCTATTACATTTACACCATCTGTAGATATAGATGCAATTGCATTGGGGAACGTATGTAATTCACTAAATACTGCTTTTAATTATTATTATATTGATGAGTTAACATTAAACACCACTGCCTCATTCGGTTCGGTTGTTGAAACAGGACATTTATGTACCAATGATTTGATGTTATATGAAAACTTTCCAACTGTGGGAGATAGCGTTCAGTGGTTTTTTAACGGGATAGGCTTATCAGGAGAAACAAGTGACTCTTTAGATGGGATGGTAAATGGTGCCGGAGATTATTCCGTTTTAAATTATTTAAACGGAGGAGGCTGTGAACTGGCTGAATATACAATTAGTCCTCCGGACTATCCTGCAGCTGATTTTATTTATGTTTCAGGGAATTGTCTTGGTGATGTTTTTGTGTTTATTAATGATACTGCAACATCTCCTATACAGATAGACAACTGGATATGGGATATGGATGATGGTACGAATATAAGTTCCTATCATGCCTTTTATCCTTTTACAACAAGTGGAGATTATGATGTGAGTTTAATCGTTGAAACAGATGTTGGTTGTACTGATACGTTAACAATCCCGGTAACCGTTAACCCTCTTCCTGATGTTTTATTTGAGTTTACTGCTAATGGAATATCATATCAACCAGGGTTAGGAGATACTATTTTGGTCTGTGGTAATAACCCAATTAATTTTAATAATTTATCCTCTATCCCAAATCCCGGAACAATTAATCAATATGATTGGGACTTTGGAGACCTGGGCACTTCAACCCTGACTAATCCAACTCATCAGTATGCAAATTTAGGGTTTTACAGTATTAACCTTTCTGCTACCAGCGACGCTGCCTGCAATGGCGATTTTTCATGTGTATTGCATATTGTAGATGCGCCGATAGCTGATTATTCGATTGCAGATGGTTGTCAAAATTTACCATTCAATTTTGTCAATAATTCAACAATCGGATCAGGCAATATTGTTAATTATTCATGGACTTTTGGAGATCAAAATTCTTCTGCTGTTTTAAGTCCTGTTCATCTTTATTCAACGGATGGTAATTATACTACTCAATTACTTGTAGAGAGTGATTTTGGTTGTATGGATTCTATTTCTATTCCAATAACTGTTTGGCCGACACCGGTAGCAGATTTTCAAATTGCTAACCATTGCCTTAACGAGACAATAGCTTTTACTGACCAATCTTCAGTCAGTTCAGGGAATATTTTAAACTGGGAATGGGATTTTGATGATAATAATACTTCAAATCAGACTAATCCGAATCACGACTATACAAATACTGGTAGTTATGATGTTGAATTGATTGTGGAAACAGATATGGGGTGTGAGGATACTTTGATTCAAAACTATATAATTTACCCGGTACCTGAAGTTGATTTTGAAGTAGAAGACGCCTGTGAAGATGAAATTGTCAATTTCAATAATAATTCTTCGATCAGTTCAGGTTCAATTTCTCAATTCAATTGGGACTTTGACAATAATCTGACCTCTAATCAGGAAAACCCACCAGGTTTTTCTTATCCTGATTATGCAATATATACCATTTCGCTGGAATTGATTTCAGATCAGGGATGTACAGCTATTGATTCCAGTGAACTTGAAGTGTTTGAAACGCCAATTGCTGAGATTCTTGGTGACCCTTTAATGGGGTGTAGCCCTTTTGACGCTCCAATGTTTAATTTTGTAGATGACAATGTATATACCTGTGTTTGGAATTTTGGAGATGGTAATACCGTTGTTGATTGTGGTTCCGTTCGAAACACTTATCCACCTGGTGTCTATGATGTTTCTTTAATCGTTTATTCTGAAAATGGTTGCGTGGATTCTACCGGTGAATCAGCATATGTGACTGTAAATGAAACCCCAAATGCCGATTTTGTTTTTTCACCTCAAACAGTTACAATCAGTAGAAATGAAGTCAGTTTTGTGAATTTGTCCTCTGGTGGATCATCTTATGTATGGGATTTTGGGGATGGATCGGATGAGAGTGCCGAGGAAAGTCCAAAACATACTTTTCCTGATCAGAATTCAGCTAATTATTCAATTAATTTAACAACTTATAATGATAATAATACCTGTTTTGATGAAGTGTCCAGGACAATAGTAGTTGAAGATGAAGTGATTTTTTATATTCCAAATACCTTTACACCAGGAGATGATAACTTAAATGCAGTGTTCCTACCGATTTTTACATCCGGTATCGATATTTACGATTATAAACTGACCATTTTTAACCGTTGGGGAGAGGTTCTGTTTATTTCCCATAACCCTGAAATTGGTTGGGATGGTACTTATCAAAGTGCAAATATCGTCCAGCAAGGTATTTATGTCTGGCAGGTGGAATATGGTGTTGGGAGCAAAGACGAACGGCAAACTGAGCGGGGTACGGTGAATGTCATTAGATAAATGATAATTGACAGTGAAATAAAATAAATTGCCTAATTTTATAAATGTCTGCCTTAATCAATGCAGATCAAGAATGTTCTCCGCTATGTTAAAAAATGGCATTATATTTCTGTTATTGCTGCAATCCATTCAATTATTTGGACAGGAAATTTGTGATAATGCGATTGATGATGACGGTGATGGACTGATTGACCTGAATGATACCCTTGATTGCGATTGTGAGTATTATGCATTAACGAATATTATACCTAATCCCTCCTTTGAGAATTTTACCAGTTGTCCAACAACACCCTTTCCTTCAACCGTAACACTTGTTAATAATTGGGAGACCAACGGTAATAATGCAGCAGATTATTACAATACCTGTGGTATGACATCATTCGCTACAAATACATCTCCAACAACTCCTTTGCCGGGAGGGGGAAATGGATATGCTGGTGGTTACTCTAATAATGAATATTTAGGTGTTTGCCTGAATAGTCCGTTATTAGCAGGTATTACTTATACTTTGAGTTTATCCGTGGCATATGGTGGTTACAATAATATTGCTGATGTTGCTTTGTTTGGTACGGCCGATTGTAATGATTTAGGGACAGGCTGGTCATTAACATGTCCGGTTGGAACAGGACAGTGGGAACCTTTGGATTCATCACTGGGTATAGTATTAAACACTAATGGCAACTGGCAACAAATCACATTAACCTTTACGCCTACCACTAATCTTAATGCTATTAGTTTAGGGCCAACCTGTAATGGTAATAGTTTAATGGTTCCTAATCTCTCTTATCTCTATTATGATGATTTGAATTTGTCTTCAGGAGGTAGTTCAGTGATTATACAGGATTCGCTAATAAAAAAGGGAAATTGGTGTACTAATGATTTGGTTTTAGACATAAGTACTATTGTTAACAATAGTACCGGTCCTAAACAATGGTATTTTGAGCAAATTGCACTTATTGGAGAAACTTCAGACACAATTGATGTTATGGCTTATGGAACAGGTTTGTATACGTTAACATATATGGATGGTGTAGACTGTAAGAGGCTTGATTTTTTAATTGACCCGCCCTCATATCCAACTGCCGATTTTATAAATGCTTCAGGGAATTGCCTGGGTGATATTTTCGTATTTCTTAACGATACTTCCACTTCTTCGGTAGACATAGAAGATTGGGTATGGGATATGGGGGACGGTACATCCTATAATAGTTATAATGCTTTCCACACATTTACTGCTTCAGGAACTTTTGATGTAAGCCTGGTTGTAGAAACGGAGTTGGAATGTACTGATACTTTAACTACACAGATTACAGTAAATCCATTGCCAGACCCCTTGTTTGAATTTACTTCCGGTGGCATTTTGTATCAACCATTACAAGACGATACGATTATTGTTTGTGGTAATGATCTAATCAATTTCAATAATTTGTCGACTATTCAAAATCCGGGGTTAATTAACCAGTATAATTGGGATTTTGGGGATTTGGGAACATCAACTTTAATCAACCCTTCACATCAATACATAAATTTAGGGTTTTATACCATCAATCTTTCTGCTACCAGTGATGCTGGTTGTAGTGAAGATTTTTCATGTGTGATACGTATTGTGGACGCACCTGTAGCCAATTACTCTGCTACAGACGGCTGCCAAAATGAGCCTTTTACTTTTACCAATAATTCTACTATAAGTTCAGGGAGTATTGTTAGTCACAGTTGGGATTTTGGAGACCAAAACTCTTCTGCTGTTTTAAGTCCTGTTCATCTTTATTCAACGGACGGTAGCTATATTACTCAATTAGTTGTAGAGAGTGATTTTGGTTGTATGGATTCCATTTCATTTCCTGTTACAGTTTGGGTAACGCCTGCAGCTGATTTCCAGATTGCAAAACATTGCCTGAATGAAACCATTGAATTTATTGACCTTTCAGTTATAGCTACAGGTAACATCATCAGTTGGGACTGGGATTTTGACGATAATAACGCTTCCGGACAAACAAATCCTATTCACAATTATTCAGATATTGGTAATTATGATATTGAATTAATTGTAGAAAGTGATATGGGCTGTTTGGATACTGCAGTTATAAACCATACTATTCATCCAGTTCCTGATGTAGATTTTGAGATAGAAGATGGTTGTGAAGGAGAACAGGTTGATTTTATCAATAATTCTACCATTAGCAATGGATCAATTACAAAATTTGATTGGGATTTCGGAAATAGTACGACTTCAACTTTGGAAGACCCAATAAGTTTTTCTTATGCTGATGCCGGTATCTATTCTATTGTGCTTGAGCTGGAATCTGATCAGGGTTGTATTAATAGTGATTCTGCCGATTTAGAGATCTTTGAAACACCGTTTGCTGATATTCTGGGTGATCCCATGATGGGGTGTAGCCCATTTGATGCGCCAATGTTTAATTTTGTAGATAACCTGGTACATACCTGTGTCTGGGATTTTGGGGATGGGAATATAGTGACCGATTGTGGTTCAGTTAGAAATACATATGCACCCGGTGTTTATGATGTATCTGTCATTGTATATTCTGACAATGGTTGTGTGGATTCCGTTACCGAACCAAATTTTGTGACAGTATATGAGTCTCCTTATGCTGATTTTAGGTTTTCTCCTCAAACAATTACGACTCAACAAAATGAAGTTAGATTTGAAAATTTAACGCGTGGTGGAGCAGGATATGTATGGCATTTTAATGATGGATCAGATATTAGTACGGATGTAAATCCGGTTCATGAATTCCCTTATCAGTCAGGTGGTGTGTATTCTGTTGTTTTGGAGGTCAGTAACGATAATAGTACCTGTTTTGATGAAATTCGAAAAACCATTGTGGTTCATGATGAAGTCATTTTTTATATTCCTAATGCTTTTACACCCGGGGATGATAATCTTAACTCTGTTTTTCTTCCGGTAATGACTTCCGGTATTGATATCTATGATTACAAGTTGACTATTTTTAACCGTTGGGGAGAGGTTTTATTTATCTCTCATAATCCTGATATTGGTTGGAACGGCACTTTTCAAAGTGCAGAAATCGTTCAACAAGGTATTTATATCTGGCAGGTCGAATACGGTGTTGAAACTAAAGATGAACGTCAAACCGAACGGGGGACAGTGAATTTGATCAGGTAATTTATTCCAAATGAATAAAATGCATTTTTTGCATAAAATGTTTAACTTTACTATAACCCTACACCTGATTTATAAACAAGAGAATCCCTGCTTGTTTTACCTATATGCTAAGTAAATTGCTGATATATTGTTTGTTATTGGTTTTTGCTAATGTTTTCACTCAGGAAATATGTGATAATGGTATAGATGATGATGCAGATGGGCTGATAGATTTAAATGATACGCTTGATTGTAATTGTGATTTGGTCAACGCGCAAACACCATCCCTTATTCTAAATCCTTCTTTTGAAGATACTGTATGCTGTCCTACAGCACCCAGTCAAATGACTTGTGCTGAGCTATGGGTCCAGGCCTCAGCCGGAACAACAGATTATTTGAATACCTGTGGTTTATCAACTATTTATGCGCCGCCACAATATCCAATACCCGGTGGTGGAAACGGATATGTTGGCTTTACAGCTGATACAGCCTGGAATGAGTATGCAGGAGCCTGTTTGAACGGATCAATGATTGCCGGAACATCTTATACAATTAATTTCTACACGGCCTGGTCATCAGGCGTTACAAATATGGACTTTACAATCTATGGTACACCAAATTGCAGTGATCTGCCCTGGACCGGGTCTGCTTGTCCGTTAGGATCGGGAGCATGGCAAGTCCTGGGCGCTCAAACAGTAACATATCAAACAACGGGGGCCTGGCAACAGGTAACCATAACATTTACACCAACTATAAATATTAATGCTATTGCATTGGGAGGTTCATGTCTGACTCCTCAGGTAGCCGGCTCAAATTATTATTTTATGGATGAGTTGACACTTAATACCAGTTTTTTAGTAACAGGAGTTATTCCGGTTACAGGAAATTGGTGTACTAATGATTTAATGATTGATGCAACTACTGTATTAGGGCCTGGCTCATTTCAGTGGTATTTAAATAATATTGCCTTAGTCGGTGAAACAGGACCAACTTTAAATGCAATGACGTATGGTTTGGGTGACTACTCACTGATTCATGTGGATACAAACAACTATTGTACAAGGTCTGATTTTTTACTTGAAGCACCGGTTTATCCTGTGTCAGATTTTAATCAGGTAGGATTGGGTTGTGTTTCAGTTAATGCTGATTTCACTGATTTGTCTGTAAATGCCTCTGCAGTTCCAATAGTGAGTTGGGAGTGGGATATGGGAGATAATACAATATTAAATTCAATCAATCCCTCCCATATGTATTCAAGTCCCGGAGTTTATGATGTGAGTTTAGTCGTGACCTCAGATGAAGGTTGTAGTGATACTTCTGCTGTTCCTGTAACCATTAGCCCTGATCCTGTTGCCGTATTCGAATTTAATGTAGATGGTACACTCTATCAGGTTTCGGAAGGTGATACGATTCAAATTTGTGATGGAAGCGCCATTAGTTTTTATGATCAGTCTACTGTCGCTAATCCCGATATGGTAAGTACCTTTAACTGGAATTTTGGAGATTTCTCAGGGGCAAGTCAACAGAACCCTATACATCAATACGCCATTCCCAATACCTATAATGTTGAATTGGAGGTTGGGAGTAATAATGGATGCTTGGATACTTTTAATTGCTTTATTAGCATTAATCCGATTCCGAATGCCGGATTTTCAATGACTAATTCCTGTTTAAATACACCGGTAATATTTTCAAATACTTCAACTATACAGTCCGGAAGTATTATTGTTAATCAATGGGATTTTGGTAATTCAGCTGGTTCAGGGTTTCTAAATCCGGTATATCAATATACCACTCCCGGCGTTTACAATATTGAATTACAGATTGAAAGTGATTTTGGATGCGTAGACTCAATCACACAACAAATTACTATTCAGGATGTACCAACAGCTGCATTTCAGATTTCCGGAAATTGCGAGAATGAATGGATCAACTTTTTTGATCAGTCAACAATTGTAAATACCGGTTTGTCTGCCTGGGAGTGGAATTTTGGAGATAATAATACCTCTGCTTTTCAAAGTCCGGGACATCAATATGCAGATGATGGTACTTATACAGTTCAATTAATTGTAGAAAATTTGGTTGGTTGCACCGATACCGCTGAAAGTCAGCTCACAGTTTATCCAAAGCCTGATATTGGTTTTTTGGCTGATAATGCCTGTGAAGGCGTTCCCGTTAATCTGTCAAACACAACAGCTATCAGCTCCGGTACTATTCAACAATACAATTGGCAGTTTGATAATGGATTGACTTCCGGACAAGAGGAACCAACTAATGTTTATTTTTCAACACCAGGCTTTCACAATATTACTTTAATTGCAGATTCCGATATGGGCTGCAGTAATACTTTAACTCAAAGCGTTTTAATTTATCCTAAACCTTTGGCCGATATCATTGGTGGACCACATCAATATTGTGTACCACATCAGGTTGTTTTGGAAAATACAGTAGATGGTATAACCGATCAATGTTACTGGGACTTTGGAGATGGTGATTCAGATTACGGTTGCGGTTCTATTGAACATAAATATATGAGTTCAGGCCAATATGATGTAAAGCTTAAGGTATACTCTGTGGATGGTTGTGTGGATTCTATGGTATTATTTGATTTTGTGGTGATGGAGGAAACACCATTGGCCAGATTCAGGTATAAACCACAAGACTTATCCATTGATCAAAGTGAAACAAACTTTATTAATGAGTCCATCAATGCAGCCTCTTATTTGTGGGATTTTGATGATGGATCACCAACTGTCACTGATGAGAATCCTGTTCATGCCTTCCCAAATAAAATAGGCAGTTATGATGTTAGGTTAGAGGTAGCAAATCAGGCTTATACCTGTTTTGATGAAGCAATACGACATATCGAAATTAAGAATGAAGTTATTTTTTATGTCCCCAATGCCTTTAGTCCTGGATATGATGGTTCTAATGATATCTTTAATCCGGTAATGACTGCCGGAATTGACATCTATAAGTATAAATTTTCGGTTTTTAACCGCTGGGGAGAATTGTTATTCGTTACAAACGATATTTCAAAAGGTTGGGATGGTAGCTACAGGGGTAGTGAATTGGTTCAAAATGGGGTCTATGTCTGGCAGATAGAATATAGCGTTTTCAATAAAGATGAACGGGTGACAGAGCAGGGTATTGTGAATGTAATCAGGTAGATTAATTTTACCTGTTTTTGTGCCATTAGTAACCTTTATTTTCTTTACACAACTTCTTTAAGTTTAATTCAAACAAATTAGTATTTTTGTGGCAAATCAACGACAAAAATGAGCACCAAACCTTCAATTTTAAAAGGCACGAGAGACTTTTTGCCCCAAACCATGGCCAAACGGAATTATATTTTTTCTACTATCCGTTCAGTTTTTGAAACCTATGGTTTTTCAGGGATCGAAACACCCACAATCGAAAAAACCGAAACCTTAATGGGTAAGTATGGTGAGGAAGGAGACCGTTTGATTTTCAGAGTGTTGAATTTAGGAGATAAATTAGGATTGGCAGATACAGAAGCTTTAAAGGATAATAGATATGCTAAGTTTGCAAATTCTATTTCGGATAAGGCACTTAGATATGATTTAACCGTGCCGTTTGCTCGTTTTGTAGTTCAGCATCAAAATAATTTATCATTTCCTTTTAAACGCTACCAGATTCAACCGGTTTGGCGAGCTGACAGACCCCAAAGAGGGCGATATAGAGAGTTTTACCAATGTGATGTTGATGTGGTAGGCAGTGATTCTTTACTATATGAAGTTGAGCTGATTCAGATATTTGATGATGTACTGTCAAAATTGGGATTAAACGATTTTTCAGTTAAGTTTAATAACAGGAAGATTTTAACCGGTATTGCAGAAGTATGCGGAGAGGAAGATAAACTGGTTGATATTACCGTTGCTATTGATAAATTAGACAAAATAGGTAAGGATGGGGTAATTAAAGAGTTGGAAGAAAGAGGAGTGAGTGCCGAAGCCATTTCAATCATTGATCCCTTATTTTCTTTAAATGGTAGTAATCATGACCTGATTGACCAAATGCGTGCTTTTTTAATATCAAGTGAAACAGGGCTGAAGGGGGTTGAAGAATTGGAGTATGTTATCAATCAAATTGAAGCACTTGGTTTAAATAAAGCCAAACTGGAGTTTGAAGTCACATTAGCAAGGGGATTAAGTTATTATACCGGTGCTATTTTTGAAGTAGTGACAAATGAAGTGAAAATGGGAAGTATTTGTGGTGGTGGACGCTATGATAATCTAACCGAACTGTTTGGATTGTCTGGTATGTCAGGAGTCGGTATTTCTTTTGGAGCCGACCGGATTTATGATGTAATGGAAGAGTTGGATTTGTTCCCAAAGTCAGTCATGGAGAGCACTAAGGTACTGTTCATTAATTTTGGAGAAGCCGAACAGGCCTATTGCCTTAAAACAGCAAAAAAACTAAGGGAAAGCGGTATTTCAACCGAAGTGTATCCTAAATCTGCAAAAATGAAAAAACAGATGAAATACGCCAACGATAAAAATATACCGATAGTTGTTCTTTTAGGAGAAAATGAAATAAAATCCAATTCAATAACGTATAAAATAATGGAGACGGGTGAGCAGATTTCCTGCTCAGGTGAAGAATTTATAAATAACATTTTGTCTTTATGAATCATAACATTGACCATCAATACCTCTCAATAGAGAAAGTAAAGGAGATAATTCAGTCAGGGGTAAAATTAAGCCTGTCAGAATCTGCTCAGGATAAAATAAAAAAATGCAGAGCTTATCTTGATACTGTAAGCGATAAGGAAGAAGTACATTATGGGATTAATACAGGGTTTGGATCCCTGTGCAATACCATTATCTCAAACGGAGAGTTGAGCAAATTACAACGAAATCTGGTGATATCACATGCGTGTGGAATTGGAGATGAAGTTCCCACACCAATTGTAAAATTGATGATCCTGTTAAAAATACAGGGACTGTCATATGGTCATTCAGGTGTACAATTACAAACTGTCCAACGTTTGGTTGATTTCTATAATCACGATATCGTTCCTGTGGTTTATCAGCAGGGTTCTTTGGGAGCTTCCGGAGATCTGGCACCACTCGCACATATGGCATTGCCGTTGATAGGAGAGGGAGAGGTGTATTATAAGGGGCAAAAAATGGCTTCAAAACAAGTGCTTGATCAATTAGGGTGGACACCAATTACTTTACAATCAAAGGAAGGGTTGGCTTTATTAAACGGGACGCAGTTTATGAGTGCCTATGGTGTATGGAGTATTATTCAGGCTGAAAAACTCTCGTTTATTGCTGATATGGTTGGAGCGGTTAGTTTAGAAGGGTATGACGGAAGATTGAACCCTTTTAATGAAAATGTAAACGGGATCAGAAATCAGGTAGGGCAAATTGTTACTGCTGAACTGTATCGATCACTTTTAAAGGGTAGTGAAATAATTGCACAGGAAAAAATGCATGTTCAGGACCCTTATAGTTTTAGATGTATTCCTCAGGTGCATGGTGCCACAAAAGATGCCATAGCCCATACCAAATCAATATTTGAACGTGAAATTAACGCGGTTACTGATAACCCTACCATTTTCCCGGATGAAGGTGAGATTGTTTCTGCAGGTAATTTTCATGGTCAACCTTTAGCCATTTCATTGGACTTTTTAGGAATAGCACTGGCTGAACTAGGTAATATTTCGGAACGAAGGGTCTATAAATTAATTGGTGGCGAGCGTGGATTGCCAGCCTTTTTAGTGAAAAATCCTGGTTTAAATTCAGGATTTATGATTCCTCAATATGCTGCAGCATCAGTGGTGAGTCAAAATAAACAATTAGCAACACCTGCATCAGTTGATTCCATAGAATCATCAAACGGACAGGAAGATCATGTAAGTATGGGAGCTAATGCTGCAACAAAATGTTATAAAATTGTTGAGAATCTGAAAACAATTTTAGCAATAGAACTCTTTAACGGAACTCAGGCACTCGAGTTCAGACGTCCGCTTAAATCGAGTGATACTATTGAACAATTTGTAAGCGGTTACCGAAAAGTAGTGCCTGTGGTTGAAGATGACAAATACATGCACCCCGAAATAAAAAAATCAATTATATTTATTGAAAACTTAAACTACTAAAATTATGAGCGATCAAATCAATGACTCTACTGACTGGAATGATGAAACCAATCTTTCAATGAAAGAAAGAAGGGGTAATTTCTTATTAACAATCTGCATTTTGTCCTGGGTTTATATTGGACTAATGTTAATCATGACATTCTTTAATTATTTAAAAGGAACAGATGAACTGGAGCAGTCATTGATGGTTTTGGAAGAAGGGACACCTGGTGTAGAGGGAAATCCATTTGCAGAAACCATGGTGGATGGTGCTATGGTGATAACGGAACGTACAATTGAAAATTTTCAAGGTATTAATTTATCAACAATGGCAGCTCTATTATTGGGTGGTTTAAGTGTGTTATTGATGTTTAACTTGAAAAAATTAGGTTTTGGACTATATGTGCTCTATAGCATAGCTGTACCAACAGTTTCGTTATACTTCCTTGGTGCAGACCAACAAATAACCATTTGGACTGTAGCTGCGAGTGCAGTTGTTTCGGTTGCTTTTATTATCATGTACGGCGTTAATCTAAAACGAATGACGGCCTGATGATCCGGTCAGTTGGAATAGTAATTCTGCTTACTGGTTTAGTTTTATCCTGTAAAAAAGATAAAACAACAGTGGATTTAGGATATGATTACTTTCCAACAAAAACGGGATTAACCAGAGTTTATCAGGTCACAGATATTTTTCACGATATTGAGTTAAGTCCTGCTCACGACACTAATTATTATCAGATTAAAGAGGTAATTGGAGAGGTTTATACAGATGAGACAGGAGATGAAGCTTATGAATTACTTCGGTATTTCAGAATTTCTGAGTCTGACCCCTGGCAGGTAAAGGATGTATGGACTATGAAGAGGACAGCAACAACTGCAGAACAGGTTGAGGAGAATAATCGCATTATAAAAATGGGGTTTGGTATCAATTCAAATACAACCTGGGATGCAAATGCTCTCAATAATTCTGACGAAAACCAATGTCGGTACAGTGTATTGTATAAGCCTTTTTCGTTAAATACTTTGACTTTTGATTCTACCTGTACAGTTTTACACCAGGATTTTATCAGTTTTGTCGATTATCAAAACCAATATCATATTTATGCCAAACATATTGGTTGTATATATAGTGTTCACAAGGATCTGGTTATTGATAATTTCGACACTTTGGATATATCAAAAGGAACGGAATTATTCTATGAATTACTGGAATACTCCGATTAGCTTATACTATTCTTCAATATTAGATAAATCATATTAAATGAAAACATTTCAATTTAAGGGCTTGTTGCAAAATAATGCCTGGGTTTCTCCGGCATTTGTAAAGGTGGATGAAAATGGTACTATTGTTTCGATTGAAGAAACTTTGAGTAGCGATAGTATGCCAATTAAGCTCAATGCTTATGCTTTACCGGGATTTCAAAATGCTCACTCTCATGCTTTTCAGTATGCTATGGCAGGGTTGGCAGAGCGTCATGAGCCAAGTGCAACAGCTGATGATTTCTGGTCATGGAGAGAAGCCATGTACCAACTGGCATTAACCATTTCACCTGATGATCTGGAAGCGATAGCTACCATGCTATATGCCGAGATGTTACGTCATGGATATACGCATGTTGCTGAATTTCATTACGTTCATCATGATAAAGGCGGACAGCCTTTTCATAACTTATCAGAAATGGGTGAGCGTTTGGTTAAAGCAGCTAAAACAACTGGTATTAGTATTACATTGGTTCCTATTTTTTATCAAAAAGGAGGCTTTGGTAAGGTAGCCACAATAGGTCAAAGGCGTTTTATCTCAAAGGATATCGATCAGTATATGAAACTTCTGGAAGCTTCAAAAGCATCAGTTGAATTATACGATAATGCGAATATTGCAGTTGGGATTCATTCTATGAGAGGGGTTGAGCCGGAATTGATAAAGTTGGTGGCTGAGGAAGGGCCAAAGGATATTCCTTTTCATATTCACATTGCTGAGCAATTAAAGGAAATTGAAGATTCAATTGATTATTTAGGTTGTCGACCGGTAGAATGGATGCTCGAAAACGTAGCAATGAATGATCGCTTTCATTTGGTTCATGCCACTCATTTATTAGATAGCGAAACTAAGGGAATTGCTGAAACAGGAGCTAATGTCGTGATATGTCCAAGCACAGAGGGTAATTTAGGAGATGGTATATTTCCATTACGTAAATTTCAAAATTATGGCGGAAAGTGGAGTATAGGTACTGATAGTCATATTGGCTTGAATCCCTTCGAAGAATTAAGAATTTTAGATTATGGACAGCGTTTAACCACTCATCAGCGTAATATTTTTAATTCAGATAATGAAGGAGATAGTGGAAAGTATGCACTTAACCAATGTATTGTTGCGGGTAGAAAAGCAATGAATAATTACGAATCGGAGTATTTTAAAGTGGGTGAAAAACTCAATGCTGTTTTAATTGATGAAAGCCACCCGTTAATTGCAGTAACTGGTGAGTCAAACCTGGTTTCAACAATTGTTTATGCAAGTGATTCTTCAATGCAATACGGTACCATTGCTAATGGCGTTTTACAGGTTAAAAATGGTCAACATACTCGTATTTCGGAAATTAGCAGTACATTTATTAAGGCTTTAAAGAACTTAGACAATAGATGAATCGATTTATCTTTTTAACAGTGTCCAGCATTATTGTAGTTTTACTATCAATCAGTTGTACAATTTTAATTGTTAGAGAGTTAGGCAAATACAAAGTAAATAAGGAGGAGGTAGCTGAAGTTTTGAATTTCCAAAACAGACTACTCAATACGGCTGAGTGGATTCCTTTTTCATCAGCAGGTTCAGATAAAATAAAGCAAAGTGAAGTTTTACTATCAAATGCTGATAGTGCTTATCAAAAAGGGGTATTCTACGGTTTAGGCTTATTGGGAGGCGTTGTGCTTTACCTTAGTCTGAATATCTTATTATATGTAAAGTCTGTTTTTAAATACAGAGCAATTGGTATTGCATTTATTGTCTCGAGCTTGTGCTTTATTGTTTTAGGACTTCAAACTCCTTTCCTTGAAATAGAAGCTTTAAATACAGATTTGACGTTTGAACTGGATGATATTCCATTAATAGGCAGTCTTGGCAGCTTTGATTTTGAAGGGGATATTTACTATCTGTATCAAAATAAATCAGTATTTGAGGTCATTGGTTTATTGTTTACAGGAGGAAATATCGTTGTAGGTATCACTCTAACTTTGTTTAGTATTGTTTTTCCGCTATTTAAATTAATTGCATCTTTATTGGTTCTTGCATATCCAGGTTCAAAGTATTCAAATTCATATGTTACAGTTATTAACCTGGTAGGGAAATGGAGTATGGCGGATGTATTTGTAGCGGCTATTTTCCTGGCATTTTTTGCTTTTTCAAATATGAATGTAGGTGTTAATACTAATTCAAATACCCTGATTGGTTTGTATTACTTTTTATGCTTTGTAATTTTATCAATTGGATCAGGTTATTTTCTTAAAAAAGCCACATCACACAAGGCGTCAGAATTAGAATCTATTCTTTAAATACTTTGTAATAGCTAATCCGATTTGAATGATGCAATTCAATAATATATAGCCCTTTATTTCCTTTTATATCAGTGTTTTCTGTTGTTTTACTTAAATTGTTAATTGAGTCAACAATTTTTCCATCAATGCTTCTGATAATTACATTATAAGGTAAACTTTCTTTAGTAGCAGAGATAGAAATTTGTCCCTCGGTAGGGTTAGGGTATACATTAAAAAGAGGAGATGCCATTTCATTTAGACCAAGATCAGCGACTATAAAGCAATTGGAGGTGTCGACGCAATTTCCGGAGGTAATTTCAACAGCATAATTTCCATTTTCAGTAACTGTAAAACTTTGCGCTGTAGCATTAGCTATTGGGCTATAGTTATTATCACAGTCCAACCACTGATAAGTTGCATTGTTTTCATATGCAGTAAGTGTCAAGGTCAGATTATCTAATACAACAGAATCAAATGCAGGGTTAATGATTACATTTTGTGTTTGCATAAACTGATTACCATTACCATCATCATAAGTCCAGGTTATAACGGTTGTACCCTGATTTTGAATAGGCAGCACAGCATCATGAGTGCCGGTAATTATACCAGTGCAATTATCGCTTGCTTCGGGAGCAGTAAGGTCCGATACTATACAGTTATGGTTGATGTCCGGTAAACCGGCAATGTTCGGGACTGGTGGAACTGTGTCGTGTATAATGATATTTTGAGTTTGACTAATCATATTTCCTCTGCCATCATCATAGGTCCAGGTTACAACCGTAGTGCCTAATGTTGTAATTGGAAGAGGGGTATCCAATACACCATCAACTGATCCTGTACAAAAATCGGTTGCTGTTGGAACAGGAATAGAATCTACGCTGCAGGCACTGGAAAAATCGGGTAAAACGGGCATGTCAAAAACAGGTGCCGTGGTATCGTCAATCGTAATATTTTGAATTTGATCAACACTATTACCTGATGGGTCTGTATAAGTCCAGGTTACCTGATAATTACCTTCAGTCAAAAGCGGAAAGGAAATATCACTTACACCATTAATGGTGCCCACAATATTATCGGTTGCTGTGGGGATGGTTGGAGATACCAGATAGCATTCTTCATAAATATCCGGAAGCATATTGAGGTCCGGAACTGGTGGGATATTATCATTTACATCAATCTCGATAATATAATACAAGGTGTTGGTATGGTCAACATCATTCCATTCTCCGGCTACACCTAAGGGCCAATTGGTTAATGCTATACCGGCAGCATCCTGATTATTATTGAAATTATCAGGCTCATTTCCCCAGTTGTTATATAATCCTCCAACGGCATTACCACTGGTGGTTCCCTGCCAAAACTGAGGTCCGGTAGTATTATTATCTCCGTCCCATATCCAAACACCTTCTGTACCCAGGTCATTGGCCCCAATCCATACATAAGATGCGCCACCACCATCAGGCGCTATGGTATTTCCGGTTACAATTGAAGCATTTGAACTCAGTTCGGTATAAATTGCATTTTGTTCAGCCATATCATTAATCTCAGCCAGATAACCACCTCTGGCCACAGCACAGGCCGCTGCATCAATCCACGATTTATTTTCTCTTACTACTTCGTAAGTTGAGCCATTATAAGTAAAAGTATAAATGTTTGTCGCACTGGCACATTGAGCTATAAGTTTATCATTGTTGCTAAAAACAATAATAAATGCTAAAAGGGAAGCAATTTTGATTTGTAAGTTCATAATCTGGTTTTAGCTGAATTATATCAGCAAAGTAGTTTTAAATTCATAATAAGTGGGGATAAAGACTTTACGGGATGGCTGCGAAGTCTTATGGATTACCACCAAATTTATGAAAAAGAATAAAGAGAATAACCGGCTAATAATAATTACTGTTGGAAAGCTACCTGTAGTTTAATCAGATACCAGGGATTCTGATATTTTGTTGCGGCAGGAATGAATTAAACATTGATGATTTAATGTTGATCCGGAATTGAATACTGTAATTAGGTGTTTCACCATTAGTAATCTTCTTAATAAAATTTCCGTTTTTTCGAAATTCAATGCTACTTTCCCAGCAATGGAGCTCTCGTCTTAATGCCAGCCTTAAACTTGGATTAGGTGTTGTGGTTAATCCCATTAAATCAGTCATTACATCATAGTCTATATTCCACAATTGCCACAATTCAACTGAGCCATTAAGCCGGATAGTGTGGTCGAGATTAAAAGTATCCTGAACAACTATACCGTTATTTCTTCTGGAATAATTGATATTGTATTGAAAATTAACATTCCAGGTGGTGTTTTTAAAATTCCTTAACGTGTCGGTTTTAGGATCCCTGGTTTTTCCATACCGACCATTAATCGCAAAATTAGCATTTGTGATTCGTCCAATCCCTTTATCAGCATTCCATGCATAAGTGCTGTTAGTTTCACCTGTTTGGTCATCCCATTCATAAGGGTTAAGTGTCCAGCTGGATTGAAAATTCATAAACTTAAACGGAGAAGTTTGCAAACTAAACCTGATGTTAGACAGATTAAGTGAATCTTTCATAACATCATAATTACCGTTAATACTGAATCGATCAATAATTTTAAAGTTGTTAAAACTCTGATTAATACTATCGCGTTTATTCAATTTTTTCATTTCCAAAATATTAGCCAATGAAAATGATATTAAACCGGATTCACCTCTTGAGGTTTCACGATATAAACTTAAATCGAAGGGAGAGTAGTAGCCCATTGTACCCAGCGTGTCAATTTGGATTTGTTGGTGCGCCCCAATGTCAGGCCGGTAGGTGAAGGTTATATTGGGGGACATGACATGTCTGAACTTTAATTTAGATTGCAGATTTGTCTTGAAATACCCATAAAAATTGGTGGCGAGTCCTCCGGAAAAATTAATATCCCTCGACGACTCAAATCCATCAATAAAAGTCGTGTCAATTTTCTCATCAGCAATGTTCCAGTTTTTTTCAATACTTTGGAAGTTCCAGTATTCATTGTAATTGGTGTTTAAATTAAAGGTAAACCACCCTGATTTAGGTTTAAGGTTGGTTTGTACTATTGCATTGTGCTTTAAACCATTTAAACCAAATTCTCCAATCTGGCTAAAGTCACCCGAACTAAAAAGTTCATTGACAACTGAATCGGGAGCGTTAATTCTGTTTAAAGAATTTAAAGTATAGGTTATCGCAATGTTTTCGTACCATTTTTTACCAATAGCGGATGGTCGTCGAAGCACGCCAAGGTCAAAACGGTTAACTGACAGGTTAAAGCTTGGTAACTCAAAAATATAGTTGTTTGTAGATGAATTTTGCTGAAGTGAAACTTTAGTGGTCCAGGCCCCGCTTAACCGGTTAAGTTTCCAGCTTTTGTTCAGATTCATGGCGGAGTTAAAAGCAGTATTGAAAACATTTTCCGGCAAAATTTCAAGGCTTTGTTTGGCGTTGTTGTTCGATCTGAAATCGATACTGGCACCAAATCGTAAGCTTGGGTGCGCTTTCACATGTTGATTGTGTTTCCAGTAAACCGTATAGTTATTTGTGCTAGCTCCTTCAAAGAAATAGCCTTTTAAACGTTCATAACCCAGCCGGAAGGTACCACTGTGTTTATATTTTATGTTATAGTTAGTTTGGTTTCTGATCCCCCATCTTCCACTGGTAAAAATAGTGCCATAGAAGGTGGTCTCCCATCTTTCGCTCAAAGGGATATAGTAACCTAAGTCTTCAATTCCTGTTCCATATTGAACACCAAAGGATTGAGCGCCAAACGCAAATCGTGGCATTAAAATACCGTGCTTTCTTTTTTCTGAATTTGGTAAAAAAGCAAATGGGGCTGCTATAGGGACTGGTATATTCAAAATCCTCATATATATAGGACCGGTGACAATTCTCTTTTCAGGAACTGTAATAGCTTTGGTCATCTGAAAATGATAATGTGGCTTTTCATGATCACAGGTAGTGTATTTACCATTTTTAAAATGTATTTCTTCGTTAGGCAATCGTTTTGATTCTGCCATATGAATATAACCTTCGCCCTGTTGTGTTCTAACTTCAGTGATATAAGCTTTTTCAGTGTCAAAATTATATTTCATTGCCTCACACCTCACTTCCTCCTGACCATAACTGAAAACCGGCTTGCCTACAGGGTTCCCAATAGAATCGGTACTGTAAGTTGCTTCTACTTCACTTTTTTCAATATCAACTTCAATTAAATCGGCCGTTAAGTGAATATCGTCATATTTGATATCGGCTTCACCATAAAGCCTTAAAATCTGATTCGGCACATCCATCACAATGGAGTCTCTGGCAGAATAATATACCGGAAAACCTAAGCCAAAATCAGCAACTTTAACATTTTGGCCAAAGCTGCTTTTTGTTGAAACCAGTACGATTATCAACAAAAAATAATGAATAAGTCTGTATGTATTTTTACTTAAGGTCAAATTATGGTCTTAACTTTGTTATAATTATTTGCAAAATTAAAATTTTATTAAGATGGACGTTATGCTAAATAACATTTTCAAAACTATTTTATTGTTTGCGGGTTTGTTTTTTTTAAACGCAGGATTTAGCCAATCCGATTTTTATAATGGAATAAAAACGGTGGTGATTGACCCAGGGCATGGAGGACACGATCAGGGATGTCATGGTAGTACTGCCAAAGAAAAGCACATTACTCTGGCTATTTCACTAAAACTCGGGGAGTATATCGAAAAAAACTTTCCGAAGATAAATGTGATTTATACCAGAAAAACTGATGTGTTTGTAGAGCTGGATGAAAGGGCTCAAATCGCTAACCGAAACAAAGCAGACCTGTTTATTTGTATTCACGCCAATTCTGCAGCCTCTAACGCCAGTGGAGTGGAAACATTTGTTTTAGGGTTGCACAGGACGGAATCTCAGCAAAAGGTAGCCGAAAGGGAAAATGCAGCGATTCATCTTGAAGAAGATGGAGGAGAGAAGTACAAGGACTTTGATATGTCGGTTGATGCTATTATTGCGCGTCAGTTACAACTCAGTGTTTTTCTGGATCACAGTATTGTCTTTGCTTCTAAAATTCAATCGGCTATTGTAAAACTGGGTAGAAACAACAGAGGTGTAAAACAAGCTGGATTTCTTGTACTTTATAAAACTACTATGCCAAGTGTTTTAATTGAAACCGGTTTTTTAACCAATAAGGAAGAAGAAGCTTATTTATTGGATACGGCAAACCAAAGTGCAATGGCTAATAGCTTTTTTACCGCTTTTAGTGAATATAAGGACTATTACGAAGGCGGACAGGTAGAGGAACCTAAAGCTCCTCCGGTAGATTCCACACCTGCAAAAGTGGAAGTTGTTCGAAATTACGGTTTAAAGGAAAGTGAAATTCACGAAAAAGATGTTATTTTTAGAGTTCAGATTGAAACAAACCCTGAAAAATTGGACTTGGATGATGATCGGTTTAAAGGTTTGCCAATCTGGATGTATTTTGATAAAGGCTTTTATAAGTATACTGTTGGTGCGTATAAGTCGATTGATGAGGCAAGGGAATTAAAGGAAGAAATGAAAACCGAAGATTTTAACAATGCCTTTATTGTGGCTTTTCACAAAAATCAACGGATAAATTTGGAAAAAGCTATTAAATTTGCGAAAAAAAAATAGAATGAAAATTTCAAAAGAGTTTAAAGTTGGGTTATTAGTCATTTTAGGAATATTATTATTGTACTCAGGTGTAAACTTCTTGAAAGGAAATTCAATTTTTAAGGCAGATCGTGAGTATTTTGCCGTTTTTGATAAGGCCCATGGATTAAAGGTTTCAAATGAAGTCCAGTTGAAAGGGTTAAAGATAGGATTAGTAAAAGCAATCACACATCACCCCGATAATCCTGAAAAAATATTAGTTACCTTTTCCGTAATAAAGGATGAAATTTTATTACCTGAAGGTTCATTGATTCACCTGGAAAGTTCTGATATTTTAGGAACTAAGGTTCTAAGTCTGGAACTGAATACCATGGCGGTGGCTTCAGTAAATTATATAGAAAGTGGAGATACGCTGAAATCTGATGTTGAAAAGGATCTTCAGGAACAAATTAATGAACAAATCCTCCCGTTAAAAAAGCGAACAGAGGATTTAATCGGTTCGGTTGATGGTATTATTGTTTCTATTAATGCCTTTTGGGATACTTCCGCAGCTTATACCATTGATGAGAGTTTATTTGAATTCAGACTGGCGATTTCTAAATTCGGTGACCTGGCGAATACATTATCTACTGCGATAAACGAGGAAATAATGGTAATTGATAATGTCCTGAATAATGTTAACGACATTACTGGTAACCTTTCAGAAAAAACATCTGAAATTAACCGTACAATTGATAATATAGCTTCTGTTTCTGATACTTTAGCCGATATTGATATCAGAACAGTGGTACTGGAAACTCAAAAAACATTGACTGAGTTAAATGGCGTTTTACAAAAAGTTAATAACGGTGAAGGTTCTATAGGGGCATTGCTGCATACCGACAGTTTACACAGAGAATTACTGGAGACCAATCAGTCTATCCAAAATTTACTGGATGATATGGAGGCGAATCCAAATAAGTATGTTCACTTTTCGTTGTTCGGAAGAAAACAAAAAGTGCCTTCCTAAATAATTTTTTATGATTAGTAATATTATTTTTATACTTCTGGTAATAGGAGCTTCAACTTTTTTTGCACTAAATGTGCGAAAAATTATTGCGAATATTAAACTTGGAAAAGCACTTGACCGTTCTGATAATAAATCATTGCGATGGAAAACTATGGCTAAGGTCGCCCTGGGCCAATCAAAAATGACCAGAAAACCTTTAGCAGGGATATTTCACATTTTTATTTATGTGGCTTTTGTGATTACGCAAATTGAACTAATTGAAATTTTAGTGGATGGTATATTCGGTACTCACCGCTTTTTTCAACCAAGCTTAGGTGGATTATATATTTTTAGTATCAGTACTATAGAAGTTTTATCAGTATTGGCTTTACTGGCTACTTTTGTTTTTCTGGCCAGAAGGAACCTGCTAAAAGTACCGCGTTTCAGAATGAGTGAAATGACTGGTTTTCCTAAACTGGATGGTAATCTTATTTTGTATTCAGAGCTAATATTAGTGCTTTGTATTTTCACCATGAATGGCGCAGATGAAGTTTTGTATGGAATGGGTGAGAGTCATCTTGAAGGTCAGGGTAGTTTTGGTTTTGCAATTTCGAGCTGGTTTGGGCCATTGGTTTTTGGAGGAATGGAAATAGAAACATTACATATCCTTGAAAGAATAGGGTGGTGGGGACATATATTAGTCGTATTTTCACTACTTTGTTACCTGCCGTACTCAAAACATTTACACATCTTCTGGGCATTTCCGAATACTTATTTTTCAAATCTGGAACCTAAAGGACGCTTAACTAATATGGCATCAGTGACCAATGAAGTGAAACTGATGTTGGATCCGAATGCTGATCCGTTTGCAGCACCTGCACCTGCTGAAGGTGAAGTACCACAACGTTTTGGTGCAAAAGATGTTCAGGATTTGACATGGGTTAATATTTTGAATGCTTATACTTGTACTGAGTGCGGAAGGTGTTCAGAAGCGTGTCCGGCAAATACAACCGGTAAATTATTGTCTCCCCGAAAAATCATGATGGATGTAAGGGACAGAGTAGAGGAAGTTGGTGAAGGTATCCGAAAAAACGGAAAAGATTTTAATGATGGTAAATCACTATTAGGAGATTATATTACCGAAGAAGAATTATGGGCATGTACAAGTTGTAATGCTTGTGTTCAGGAATGTCCTGTTTTAATTAATCCTTTGGAAATTATTATTGATTTAAGACGGTATCTTGTAATGGAAGAATCAAAGGTGCCTTCTGAATTAGTAACCATGAATACGAATATTGAAAATAATCAGGCCCCATGGCAATTCTCCCCGACTGACAGATTAAACTGGAAAGATGAAGCATAGTAATTTAGAGGATAAAAAAGTTGACGGGCAATCAATCTCACCTGTTTTACCAGAAGGGGTTAAGAATTTTTTGATTGATATTGACGGTACCATTTGTGATGATATTCCGAATGAGGAACCTGAGAGAATGGCTACTGCTAAAGTATATCCTGATGCTTTGGAAACCTTAAATAAATGGTATGATGAAGGACATATCATTTGTTTTTTTACATCCAGATTAGAAGCTCACCGTGAAGTGACTGAAGAATGGTTAAATAAACATGGATTTAAATATCACAGTATATTAATGGGGAAACCAAGAGGAGGCAATTATCACTGGATTGATAATCATATTGTGAGAGCTACCAGATACGAAGGAAAATTTACAGACTTAACAGAGATTGATGCCAAAGTTCAGGCATTTAAAAAATAAATAACATGAGTGAATTAAAAGTACCGACAATGGCCGAAATGATGGCTGCAGGAGAACAACCGGATGTCTTATTTTGGGTAGGTTGTGCAGGAAGTTTTGACGATCGGGCCAAAAAGATAACCAAAGCTTTTGTTAAAATTTTAAATCATTGTAATGTTAAATTCGCTGTACTCGGTACCGAAGAGTCCTGTACAGGGGATCCGGCAAAGCGTTCTGGTAACGAATTTTTGTTTCAGATGCAGGCTATGATGAATATCCAGGTGATGGATGCCTATGCCATAAAGAAGATAGTAACTGCTTGCCCACACTGTTTCAATACTTTAAAAAATGAATATCCTGAATTGGGAGGTAACTATGAAGTAATTCACCATACCCAATTATTAGAGCAATTGTTTAAGGATGGTAAGCTTAAAGTTGAGGGAGGTCATTTTAAAGGTAAAAAAATTACGTTCCATGATCCTTGTTATTTGGGTAGAGCGAATGACGTATATGAAGCACCACGAATGGTATTGGAAAAACTGGATGCAGAGCTGGTTGAAATGAAAAGATGTAAATCGAAAGGTTTATGTTGTGGGGCCGGCGGTGCGCAAATGTTCAAAGAAGCGGAAAAGGGTAATAAGGAAGTGAATGTGGAAAGAACAGAAGATGCATTGGCTGTAAAACCAAACCTGATTGCAACAGGATGTCCTTTCTGTAATACTATGATGACTGACGGTGTGAAGAATTTCAATAAGGAAGAAGAAATTGAAGTGATGGATATTGCAGAAATGATTGCAAATGCTGCAGATCTTTAAAATTTATTCCTGATCAGTTTCCTTTGTTCCGGATTACTTTACGGAACAAATTAAAGAGGGCGCTTAAATACTACAATCAACCGAATACATAATAAAATGAGGTTTCCTCATCTATTTTGATTAAATTTAGATTTTTGACATGAATATGGAAGAAAACAAAAGTTTGATCAAAGAGCTAATTAAATTAGCCGAATCTGATGGCAAGGTCAGAGAAGCCGAGTACAATTTTCTGCTGGCCATAGCCAATCAACTATCTGTCCCTAAAAATGATTTTGACGAGTTGTTTGCCAAACATATCGATTTTAAGGCCCCAAAATTAGAAGTAGACCGGATTGTTCAGTTTCAACGCTTAATTTTAACCATGAATATTGATGGTGATATGGCCAATGAAGAGTTTAAACACATCAGGCAGATTGGTCTGAGGTTAGGATTACAGCCTATTGCAGTTGATACGGTTTTCAGAGAAATGGTAAAGTATCCGAATAATCTTATTCCCCCTGATAAACTCATTGAAATATTTAAACTTTATCACAATTGATTTCCGAATTTCAGCAAAGTATTCAGGAATATCTTGGGTTTGACCGGTATGATGCTCAGCATATCGTTAAATATTTTGAACCTGAAATAATCAGGAAAGGGGATTATTTTCTAAAATCAGGACATTATTGTAACCGACTCAGTTATATTGTTTCAGGTTATCTTAGAATATATACTTCTCAAAATGATAAACCGGTTACACAGTGGATTTCTTATCCAAATTCGTTTGTGACAGAGCTGTCGAGTCTTGTATTTAATCAAACATCAAGGTTTAATATTCAGGCTTTAACAGATTGTGAGATTTATAGTCTGCCTAAAACAGTTTATGATCAAATGGATCAATACGTTAAAAGCTGGCATAAATTAGAAAAACTGTTTATAGCAAAGTGCTTTTTAATGTTGGAAAACCGTGTGCTGTCTCATTTATCGCTCTCAGCTGAGGAGAGGTATTTAATGTTGTACAAGCAAAATAAAGATTTGTTTAACCAGGTGCCATTGCAATATTTAGCATCAATGTTAGGCATGAGTCCTGAAACATTTAGCAGGATCAGAAGCAAGACATTAGAGTGATCAATCTTCGGAGTAAGGAAACCTTAAATGTTTAACCGAAGTTCCGTTATTTTTGAGTTCCTGTAAAGCTCTGATCCCAATTTCAATATGTACATCTACAAAGTTTGAGGATACATTTTTGTCACTGGCTGCTGTTTTAACACCTTCGGCAATCATGGGTTGATCGGACACCAGGAGTAATGCACCGGTAGGAATAGCATTGGCAAAACCTGTTATAAATAAAGTTGCTGTTTCCATATCAATGGCCATGGCCCTTGTTTTTCGCAGGTACGATTTAAATTCATCATCATGTTCCCATACTCTTCTGTTAGTGGTATAAACAGTACCAGTCCAATAATCTTTTTTAAAATCCCTGATGGTGGTAGAAACGGCTCTTTGTAATGTAAAAGCAGGCAAGGCAGGGACTTCCGGAGGGAAATAATCGTTGGATGTTCCCTCGCCACGTATTGCAGCTATTGGTAATATCAGGTCTCCGATAACCGTTTTCTTTTTCAGACCACCACATTTTCCTAAAAACAGACAAGCTTTTGGTTCAACAGCGCTTAACAAGTCCATTATTGTTGCTGCATTGGCGCTTCCCATTGTAAAATTAATCATGGTAATTCCATTAGCAGTTGCATTAGGCATTGCTTTATCTTTTCCATTAATAGTGACCTGATGTTGTTCTGCAAAAATGTCAAGATAACTATTAAAGTTGGTGAGTAATATATATTTGCCAAACCCATCCAGTTGCATTCCCGTATAGCGTGGTAACCAGTTTTTTACAATTTCTTCTTTTGTTGTCATATAACCAGTAATATACTATTTTTTAGTCAATTCTTCAATAGTTAATAGTTTGTAATTCCAAATTTCCAATTCATGATTTCGGGTTACTTGTTTCTGGTTAATAGTTGATCGTTGATTACTCACGATTTTGAATTACTTTCTATTTGATACTTTATTACTTTCATCTAATTTGATATCGATTCGTATTAAGTTTAAAAACTAATAACTATTAACTAACAACTAAAGACTAACAGCCAACAATACTTACTACTTTATCTACTATCCGGTTTTAGGTTTACGGGTGACAGGTGTCAGGTACAGTCCTAAAAAAATCTTACAACTTTTGCCTTTAATCTATTGTCTCTTAGTATAAATTCTACGGGGTAACCTGATTAATATTTTCTATCTTTATGTATTCAAGTAAAGACGTCTATGAAAGGAGGAAACATTCTTATTTCGAACAAAGAAGGAAAGCAATTTTCTGTTTATATGATAATAATCTTAACCTTATTTTTGGCTTCCATTTTTTATTATTGGGATCAGAGCTTTATAGCTGTCTTGTATTTGTTTGTCTCTGTAATTTTCTATTTGTTTTTTTTCTATTATAAGGATATAAGGGTTGTGGGAGATGAAATGTATATTTTCTATCAGTTTAGACCTGTATTTAGATATAAAAAGATCAATATTAATGAAATAAAAAAGCTGAGAGTCGATTTAGGAAAGGTCTATAACTCCTACAGGTATGTACATTTACATCAAAAAAGTAATTTTTTCTTTTTTGAATTTAGATTAATAGGAGTGAGAGAGCTAGATAATTTTTTAAGCTTTCTGAATAGTAAGGGTGTAGTTCTGCTAAAAACAGAAAAGAAAAGGTGGGACGTTTACCATAGAGCTAGATAGAGCCTGATTATATTGTTGATGATTGTTATTCTCTGGCATGGGTTTTCCGGCTAGTATAGTCTTTGTACTTGAAAATTAATGGCTTCAAAGTTTTGATTTACAGTTATTCAGTTAATGGTTTTTTCGTTTCTGATTTTCAATTCTCAATTCCAGGCTACTTGTTTACGGTTGATAGTTGATCGTTTTCTAATTCTCGATTTATTATTACCTGTATTTCGTTAGTTGATAATCAAAAAAGGTACTTAATACTTAAATCTATTATCTATGCTCTAATATCTATTATCTGGTTGCAGGTATCTTGTTTTTTTGTAAAAGATTGATTATTTAAATTATTAGTTGTTAGGGCGTACATTTTTTGATTTCTGATTCCGAATTTCCAATTACTTTTACCTACTACCTACTACTTAATACTTAATACTTAATACTTAATACTTGCTACTTTAATCTATTATCAAGAATAATAAACGACCTACAAGTAACTACGAATAACTAACCCAGGGTAAGTAACTATAACACTATCCAACACTAATGAGCAAATAGTTAGTACTTGTAACATAAAACATATTGATTTTCTGTTGTTTGTCAAAAAGGGGACACAAGAATAATATGTTAAATTAACAAGGGTAAAGCAGACATTCGAAGCATCCCCTTAAAAATACAAACTGATATGAATATAGAAACTTTTAAGGACAAATCAAATAAGGACCATTGGAATTTCTGGCTTCTCCAGAGTAAGCTAACTGTTCATTTTTAAAATAATAAAATACTGGAATATCTGTAAATCAGCAATTAAAACTGTTTAAAAATAAATGTTTTCTATACTGTTTATTAAGGAATAAAATAGTATTGAATAAGTTAATAAAATATTAAGGGCACATCATACAGGTACTGACAAGATAATGTGTGATTAAAAGCGGATTATTAAAACTTTGATTAACAATTAATGGAGTGTCAATGTTTAAGGTCCAGTGATCGGAATGGTACCAACCGATTACAGGTTCCTTTTTCTTTTCACTTGTTGTTGAGGGTGAAGTGATTTGACTTGGCACAACTTTTTTAGAGATGTGACCATCACTTGAGGAAACCAGTAAGTTATATTGGCCTTCAGGGGCTTTCAAGGTGAAGTTTCCCAGTGAGTCAGTTATTGTACTGTCAATTATTATTGTGTCTTTACTATCTTTTGAATAGCTTGTAATGAATACCGTATAATTTGTCAAAGCTTTTGGAAGATAAGCACTGGGAGGTAATACCATTCCGCCCTGCTGGTACGAGATTAATTGAACCTTACCATTGATTTGATAGTCCTGCGCGCTAAGTGGTTGAACAACAAGAAGAATAAATACAAGTAAAAGACTTTTCATATTATTATTTACAATTAATAAAGCAATGAGTTCATTTTTACAAATATTATTTCTTTTTTGACTGATTAATAAGAAAACAATTATCAGAGTCCCTTATTGAGTACAATTATGGCAGTCATATCATCTTTTGCTGATAATTCGTACTTGGAGAAATATTCAGTGAAGCTGGTTTCGATTGAGTCCAGGTTACCTAACTCCAGCATATCGTTCTTAAAGGAACTTTTTCGCGCATCATAATATCCATCAGAAGCAAGAATTATTACTTCTCCCGATTTAAACTCAATGGTTTTAATATTAACCTTGGGGTTTGACATTCCAATAACGTTTGTTAAGCTTGATACTGTGATTGTCCTTCTTCCAATTGATGTTACAATTTCTTTCGTTTTAGAAATGGAATCATCTATTGTAAGTTGATCTAGTTCCTTATTATTGGCTTTGTATATTCGTGAGTCTCCAATATTTGATATTAAACAGACGTTGTTATTATAATCCCAAACCATAAGACTCACTGTAGTATGTAAATTTTCACAATCGCCCTCAACCTCGCAAAGTATTTGATTAGTTTTAATAATACTATCCTTAGTTCTTGTTACAAGTTCAAATTCGGTATTGGCCTCAAAGAAATTGATAAATTTATCACAAGCCAATTCAGATGCATACCAATCGCAAGGTTGTTGACTTACACCATCAGCAACAATTGCAATGAGGATATTTTCATTTTGTAGATCCTTGATTTTAAAATGATCTCCATTTCTTTCCTTTTCAAAATATTTAATACTATTCCCCTTAATTTCAAATTTATGCATTTTCCTATTTCTTAAGTCAACAATGAATGTTCTTAAAAATAAAACATATTATCAGTTAGCAATTCGGTAAAAGTACAGTTTCCTTTTGAAATTCTTAAAAAGTTACAGTTTAAGTTATAGAGTGTTATAGAATTATCAGGTGTACGGACTTAATTTTATCATAATTAAACAGATAGAACAGTTGAATAGACTTGTAAATTAATTGTAAAACATTGTATATCTTATGTTTATATGAGTATTGGTACATGTCAATAGGTCAGGTTAGCACTTTAATATTTTTTCAACAATATTGGATTTATGGTATTGTAACTTAATGACTAAACCATAAAATTTATAAAAATGAAACTATTAACAACAAGTATTATTCTGGCCTTTGTTTTAATGGGCTGTAAAAAGGAAAATCCTGAATCATTGTTTTCGACTGATAAAGAAACTTATAAAGTAAAGGAATCGATACAATTTAGTAATCAGAGTGAGCATGGTGTATCTTATTTATGGGACTTTGGAGATGGAGAATCATCTGAATTAAAAAATCCTGGTCACACCTATACCGAAGCCGGAGAGTATATTGTCACTTTAAGGGTAGAAGGTGGTAAAAAAACAGTTGCCGCTGAGTATAACAAGAAAATAACCATTGTTGATTCTTCAAATGGATTAATCACACCAGATATTATTTTTGCAAATTCAACATGGATTTCTGATAGCCTTACACATTTGTATTACAACTGTAATGGAACAAATCTGGACTACAGTTCTAATACAGTTAATCATTCCATGACTTTTTATGATGATAATACTGTTCTTATGCTTAACTCAAATATTGCTAATATTTGCGACTATACAATTTTAAACGATACATTAATTGGGTTTATAGAATCAGGCTATTTCAGAACATGGACATATAGTATTGATGGAAACAGGTTAACATTGAAACAACAACACCTCAATCCATGTAATCAATCTCCTGGTCTTAATCAGGGGGAGGTTACCATTAAGCACTTTTACAAACAATAGTAGTTGTTGGTTAGTTAACGGGTACCTCTGTATCAATCATCAAAGGTACCCGTTTTGCTAAATAATGCTTTTTTGAATCCTTTCTTGATTCATTTTAAATTTGTTACCTTTAACATGAATTGAAATATTTTTACGCTTAAAATGATTTACTGATGAAGCATTTGATACTATTTACTCTATTTGTTCTGCCTTTTTCTACGCATGCCCAATCTCCGGTTTATGGTGTAGATCCGCAATCCAATGATTTGTATACTATAGATACAACTAACTTTACCGAAACAACACAAACCATCACATCAAATTTGGGGACGGTTGATGGATGTAATGGATTGACATCCGATCCATGCGGTTTAAATTATATTGTTTACAAAACCGGAGGTGACAGACGTTTAGGTACAATTGATCTGAGCACAGCTTCAATTACAGATATCGGCCTCTTATCAGACAATATTGCAAATATAGCTTATGATACTTCAACCAATATTTTATATGGTGTAACAGGAGATGGTGCTACAACACCCGAAGCACTTTATGAAATAAATACAGCTACTGCCGGAATGCTTTTTATTACAAATCTTGGAAATGGAGATGACGGAGAGTCAATTGAATTTAACCCTGTTGACGGTCTGATTTATCACTGGAGCGGATGGGATATAGGCAATGTAATAATGGAAACAATTGATCCCAATACGTTTAACATTACTTCCTCAATAACTCTGAGTGGAGATCCTCTTTACAATGTTGGGGCTTCAGTATATGCCGGAAACAATCGCTTTTTGATATCTGATGTTAATGAGGAAACCATGCATTGGGTGACTACTTCAGGAGTAGTGACAACAACATCAAGTGATTTGATACTTAAGGGATTGTCTTTTGGATTAGCAGATTTAGCCGATAATGCATTATTATCAGCAAGTCCTGATGACACGATTTGTACTGGTGAAACAGCAGTCATTTCCTGCCTTAATCCAAATGTGACTTATGAATGGTTTGAAAATGGCGTTTCAACGGGTGTGACTACTTCTGATTTTTCAACCACAAATGCTGGTACTTTTGCTTGCCAGATTACTGAATCAGTTTGTAACACTTCAGATATTGATTCGGTTACAATTGTGGTTCAAAATTTACCGTCAGTAAGTCTGACACCTACCGGGCCACTTCAAATATGTCCTGGAGATAGTGTAAATATTTCAGGTAGTAGCGGGGGAACAAGTCAGTGGTATTTGAATGGAAATATAATTGCAGGAGAAACTGATAATTCAATTGAAGCGACCCTTCCGGGGATTTATAACATGACAAAAACAAATCTTAATGGTTGTTCTGACTCAGCAGCAGTAGGGGTTATCGTAACGGAGCTATCGGCTCCTGTTGTAACATTATCTCCTACCGGACCATTATCCTTTTGTCCGGGCGACAGTGTTGCCATAACTGGTAGTGGTGCCGGGACAAGTCAGTGGTATTTAAATGGTAGTATTCTTGCTGGTGAAACGGCTAATGTGATTCAGGCCAGTGTACCGGGGGTATACAATATGCTAAATACCAACACTAATAATTGTTCAGATTCTGCAGCTGCAGGCGTGGTTGTTAGTGAAGCAACGGTGCCGAATGTGATACTGACACCGAGTCCTGAGGCCAAATTTTGTGGCCCGGGAAGTGTTGATATTTCAGTAAATGCTGGTGGTGGAACAGTTCAATGGTATATGGATGGAGTAATTATTTCAGGTGCTACCAATAATACATATTCTGCATCATCCGAAGGTATTTATAATGCCATTAAAACAAACATGTCAGGTTGTTCTGATTCAGCAGCAGTTGGTGTAGAGGCAATTGACACTTGTTTACTTGATGTTTCTGCATATTCTATTGACGAAAATATTAATGTTTATCCTAATCCTGCTTCAAGTGTAGTTACCATAGATTTTTCAAAAAGTCAGCAGGTTACTGTCAGGTCAATTACAATTATTGGTATTGAGGGACGAATAGTAACCAGAATAAACATGGATGGCATTCTTTCAAACCAGCTAAATATTGAACTGGATGACTATAACTCCGGATTATACATAATTCAGATTGAAACAGAAAAAGGAATTTTGTTTAAGGACTTGATCGTCAAGTGAAATTAGTTAAAAGTATTAAGTAAAAAGTATTAAGTAGTAAGTATTGTTAGCTGTTAGTCTTTAGTAATTAGTTTTTAGCTAAAGTTAGTGGGTAGTAGGTAGCAGGTGAAAGTAATTGGAAATTCGAAATCAAGAATTCAAAATTCAAAACAAGAAGCAATCAACCAGGATTAAATTTAAAGTATCAGGACTATCATTACTTTTTTTTAAAGCTATAATTGTACAGAATTAATATATTAGATGTCTGTCAATAAATGATCACTATTTAAAATATATGAAAGTTAAGAAAGTACTCAGTCTCCTTATAATTGCTACCGTTATAGTAGCCTGTAAAAAAAATAATCCTGCAATAACAGACTTTCAGGTGTCTCAGAATCTGGAAACAATTCTGTATACCTACGAAATAGCAGGTAATGTGGAATATTGTGAAATTTCATACAGTAAAGATCCGAATGATGTGGGGTCAAATACTTTTAAAGTGCCTGAGAATTCTAAATCAACTGTTGATGAATTGGGACTTGAGCAGGGTGAAACTTATTACTTTAAGATAAGAGCTGTTGGAAAAAAAGATAAGGTATCAGACTGGTATGGGCCCTCTGCTATTGAAATAGGAAGTCTATGTGGTGAACAACCAGCTTCAGTAACGGTAAATGGATTTGGAGCCTATTGGTCGGCTGCTAATCCACAGTCAAATAATGTTTCGTATTATGAAATAGAGTACGGCGAGCAGGGATTCAAAATTGGTGAGGGAACAAGAGAAGTGACAAACAGTACCAATTTTCTGGATATGGTTTTAGAAAAGGACCAGACCTACGATTTTTATGTTAGGAGTTTATGTAAAGATGGATTGGGGTACAGTAAGTGGTTAGGACCCTCTGGCTTTATTGCTGAAAAAAACAAAAACCTTTGTATGGAACCGGTAAATGTTGGCTATGCTGTTAGATATGATTTTTTTGGAGATCCTACAGGTGCAGAAGTATCTTGGGATGATCCGGGAGGAAATCTGAGATATGAAATTAATATGGTGGGAGATGGCCAATCACCTGATGGTAGTTCATTTCAATACGTTGAGTCTAATGAGGTTTATTATGATGATCTGACCATAAATCAACAATATGATTTTTATGTTAGGGTAGTTTGTGTGGAAGATAATACAGTTACCAATTGGGTAGGGCCTTTGGATGTAATTGTAAATTAAGTCTGGTTTTATAGGTGATTATGAGAAATATTCTGCTATTGTTACTTGTAGGAATGTCCTTCTTTGCATTAGGTCAGAATTTTACAAAGTCTAATAAATTTTACAAAAAGGGGTGTAAGTATACAAAACAGGGTAAACCAGAGAAAGCTATTCTGTTCTACGATAAAGCAATTGCTTTTAATCATCAATGCTACGTATGTTATCATAATAGAGCTAAAGCCAAAATTCAATTAAATAATCTTGATGCTGCATTACTTGATTTTAATCGATCAATAAAAATAAACCCTAAAAGTAAATTGGGTTATTTTGAAAGAGGGCTCTTAAAATATAGAATGCATGATTATGATGGTGCATATGATGACCTTTCCGCAGACATGCAAATGAATGGAGAGAGTATAAAAGGACTTCTTGCACGGGGAGATGTTTTAATAGGATTAAATAAACTCAATGAAGCTTTAAAAGACTATAATACTGCTTTTGACTTAGATAAAAATTATGTAGTTCCGCTTGTAAAAAGAGCATATACTTATGTGTTAATGGAAAATTATCCTGAAGCAGAAGCAGATTTAAATTCAGCCATAAAAATTGAACCTTCTTATCATGCTATTTATGGAACATTAGGTATGCTATACAAGAGATCTGAAGAATACAAATTGGCAATTGAAAATTATAAAAAAGCCATTGATATTTATCCTCGTACCCTATATTATCAGGATCTTAGTCTCAGTTATGCGAGGTCAGGAAATATTAAAGCAGCAATTGAAACCATTAGTGATGTATTGAAATCTGTTGTATTTGCGGATCTCTATTATGACAGGGGAACTTATTATGCTCAGATTGATCAATTGGATCAGGCCTTGTCAGATTTTAACAGAGCGCTTGAGCTTGAGCCTAGTCATACGGATTCTTATGTAAACCGGGCCTGGTATATTTGGTTTCCTAATAAGGAATTTGACAAAGCACTTAAAGACCTGAATAATGCAGTAAAAAGTGATTCAATGAGCGCATTTGCGCTCAATAACAGAGGGTATACTCACTGGAAATTGAAAAATTATGAACAAGCCAAATCGGATGTAGTGAAATCTTTGGAGATAGACTCTTTAAATTCCTATGCGCATAAAAATCTGGCCCTGATTTATTATGATATGGGTCTTGTTGATTCTGCTAAAAAATCAGCTCAAAAAAGTATTGATCTAGACTACCCAATTGATAGTGATCCGGAGTTCAATAATTTTATTAATTCCGTATTAAAGTTGAATGATGATTAACCGTTAAATCGAGTTCTGCAGTATTTAAAATGACAAATTTTAAATAAACCTGTCCAAATTTTAAATCTGCTCTTATTCATTTGTTCACTGTCAATAAATTGTTGACCTTCGTCTGACAGTAAATGTGTAGAACATTCCGGTAGAAGAAGTGACTGTTACAGGATTAATTTAAAAATACAAAATCTGCTTTTGAAATCCTGTTTCGTAATTACTTCAGTACAATCTGTCGGATTATCATAGGGGACTCTACACTTGGTTTAATTTACAAGGGTTACGCACCGGATATTCCTTCCGGTGTACACCCTGAACCCCAAACAAATATTATAACTAAAGAAAATGGAAGAAATTTTAGATTTTGAAGAAAGTAATGTGACAGTTAAGGATGCCTCACTGGGACTACGATTTGTTAACAACTTAATAGATGGTTTATTTATTCAGTTTGGAATAGGTTACTTATTCGAATTTTTCACGGTGTGGCTCTACAATCAGATGTTAGGTGCCGACCCTATGTTATTTATTGTTGTTAATGCTATATTTGGGCTGTTAGTTACAGTGCTTTACTATTCATTGGCAGAGGGGTATTCCGGCAGGACATTAGGTAAATTAATCACTGGTACTAAGGTAGTAACTGAATCAGGAGAAGAAGCTACAATGTCTGATTGTATTTTAAGAAGCTTAAGCCGTTTGGTTCCTTTTGAAGCCTTTTCTTTTTTAGGTAGTGAACCCAGAGGGTGGCATGACAGGTGGACTAAAACAAGAGTTGTTAAGGCTTCAGAATTGTAAAAGCAGGTATATAAGAAAATAGATTTTCGACTATATTAAAGTTGATCATCCAGAATTTCGGCATCAGGAGTACGGTTAGTGTTTTCATGGTCCATGTCAAATTCAAAGCTAACATGTGCTTTTCTTTGACCATCTTCAAAGTAGTCAGTAATCTTTTTCTTATAGGGTGTGACTAATTTTGATGGCACTAAGAAACCAAAAATGATCTCAGCCAGTGTCAGAATTAACATTACTGCAGTAGCACCGTTAAGAAAGTAGACATCCATTAATAATATGGTGAAGTAAACCAATAATATGGAAGCTGTCACATAATACATCCACTTAATATGTTTAATTGCACCAATTAATCCAAACAGTGGTAAACCAATTACCATAAGTGCAGCAAAAACGTAGGGAAGTATATAAGGAATGTTCGAAACCATCATGAAAAAAGCAATTAGTCCTATTAATCCGAGCAGAATATTTAAACTCATTAATACTATAAAAACAATATTAATCCCCTGATATTTTTTTATAATTCTTTTTGAAGGGACCAGTTTTAGAGCTTCAGCAATACGTTTGTCTGTAATTGGATTACCGGTTTTCAATTCCGAATAAACTTCCTGATGGGAAAGACTACCTTTTAAAATTTTCTGCCTGGCAGTTTTTATAATTTCCCTTTTAGTCATTTTATCACTTGAATTTACAGCATTCGATTTTCCGATATATCGAAAATGAGTAAAGCCGGAACAAAAAGTGGTGTGGACTCATTGCTCCGGCATTTTTTATCTATTTTTTGAAATTGTCAGACACAATCAATTCTTTTGTGCCATGTGTCCATGAATAAAACCCTTCTCCACTTTTAACGCCTTTTTTTCCTGCAGTTACCATATTAACCAATAGAGGACAAGGAGCATATTTTGGATTACCAAGTCCTTCGTACAATACTTCCATGATAGCAAGGCATACATCCAGACCAATGAAATCAGCTAATTGTAATGGTCCCATTGGGTGAGCCATTCCTAACTTCATTACCGTATCAATTTCCTCAACACCTGCAACGCCTTCATTTAAAGTAATAATGGCTTCGTTGATCATTGGCATTAATATTCTGTTGGCAACAAATCCCGGATAATCGTTTACTTCAACAGGTACTTTTTTTAGCGATCTCGAAGTTTCCATGATTAATTCAGTTACTTCATCACTGGTGGAATAGCCTCTGATAATTTCAACCAGCTTCATTACCGGTACAGGGTTCATAAAATGCATACCAATCACTTTATCAGGTCGGTTTGTTGCCGCAGCTATTTTAGTGATTGAAATTGAAGAAGTATTAGTGGATAAAATAGCCGAAGCAGGAGCAGCTTCATCCATTTGCTTAAATATTTTTAATTTAAGGTCAATATTTTCGGTTGCTGCCTCAACAATTAAATCTGCCTCACTTACACCAG
The DNA here is from genome assembly GCA_965230195.1 of Putridiphycobacter sp. Taxonomy (GTDB): domain Bacteria; phylum Bacteroidota; class Bacteroidia; order Flavobacteriales_D; family Crocinitomicaceae; genus Putridiphycobacter. The sequence goes on along the minus strand of OZ245997.1, from coordinate 3,636,265 downwards.
CATTTAAATCAGTAAATGTTGTAATATTATTAAGTGTATTGGTCTTATCATCTTCAGTAATTTTCTCTTTCTGAACCATTCTGTCAAGGTTCTTAGTAATTGTCTTAATTGCTTTGTTAAGAGATTCTTCAGATATGTCAATTAAATTAACACTATAACCATTTTGAGCAAATGTATGTGCAATACCATTTCCCATGGTTCCTGCGCCAATAACAGATATGTTTTTCATTTATATAATATTTCGTGATTTTAAGCGCTAAATATAGTAATTATTGCAAAAAATAAACTGGTAATACATTTGAGTAAATACAGGTTTTTAATTCATTTTAAAAGTTTAAATTTGAAATATATGAGTCATCCACAAAATTCCGGTTCCAATCAGGCTTATTCTGTCATTTTAATCGGAATAATTTCAGCTGTTTTAACCATTCCTGCATTTATTTTTCTGTACAAGTACATCCCAACTTTGGAAATTAAGCTCGCTGAGAATACTTTACGTCTGGATCATATCATTCTATTTCTAACCCTGTTCTTTCTTTTATACTATCTTTTGAAAAAACTGAGGGTCCTGGTAATTGCAACGGTTTTTATTGGTGCAATAACATTGACAATTACTAATTTTTCAGATGTTTATACAGTTGAAAATTTATACCATGACTATTCTGCTTTTTTGTATGACATTTCAAATAATACACTTCAACAAAAGTTTTCGAACAGGGAAATACAGTTTTTAAAAGAAGATAAATTGCGGGAAGCGATTGACTATAAAGAACCAAAAGTGAGAAATTATGCGGTTAATATTGCTAATAAACACTTTGCAGAAACCAGAAATTTATCTACAAGTTTAAAATGGGTTCACTTTTTCTCAGTATTTCGTGAAGTTCATAGCAAATGGAATTATGTGTACGACCCTAAAAATGAGGATTATTACTCATCAGCTGGTGAAACAATCGATCAATTGGAGTTTGATGATAGTTTTAAGGGAGATTGTGATGATCATTCCATTTTAATGGCGGCCTGTATCAGAGCCGTTGGAGGAGAGGTTAGGCTGATTAAAACAAAAGTGGAACTGGAAGACGGCACAACAGTTGGACATATGTACCCTGAAGTGAAATTTGGAGATGTAAAAGATCTGGAAGCTGTTGTATATCTGATTAAGAACATTTATTTCAAGGAAGAAACAGAAGGTAAAACAATTAATTATTACCAGGATACCAAGGGCTTTATCTGGTTAAACTTTGACTATAATGATAACTATCCCGGTGGACGCTATCAAAGCAACATCAGAGAATCCGAAATAATTATATAAGAGGTGTTTTTGATCAGGTTTGACGATAGAATTTGAATTTTGGATGTTTTTTCCGGTTTAAAAGGTGTTGTGTTAAGCAAATTCTTTAGAGGAATCGTTGCTTAGCGCGATTATTTACTTTGAAATTTTCTCCTTTTTTATTATATTCATAGAAATATTTTTAGTCCATGAAATTAGGGAATTACAACTTTTTTTGTCCAAATTGTGATCATCAACTGGATAATTCAGGTAAAATTCACTTGAAATCGAAAAGAGATAACGGAGAATCCGGGGACATGTATTTATCGACAACTTTTGGGGCTTATTCCTATGAGCACGTTCCACCTGTGTCATTTCCTAAAAATGAAATTGTACTTTTTTTATGCCCCAACTGCGAAACACATTTGGTATCCAAGTCTTATCCTGATTATACAGAATTGATAATGAGAGTAGAGGAGAAGTTTGATTTTGAAATACTATTTTCCCGAAAGGCAGGAATACACAAAACCTATATCATTACTGAAGATGGTGTGGAAAAATACGGAGAAGACGCCTCAAATGATCTATAAAACGATTTCCTGATGTAGTTTTACCAGTTTATCGCCTTCCAGTATAGGTATAACCTGAGTTTGGTTTGGTGTCAGGCAGTATTTGATATCTTCATTGAGATTTAACCGTTTCAATCGTCTTCGGTGAGAAGAAGACTTCAGGTAACCAAATATATTGTCTCTGGCACTTAAAAAAAGGTATTTTGCAGCAATAGAAGAGTCTTCATTTGATTCAAACTGGCCGGTATTGATTAATTGATCAGTTATTGCTCCGGCACAAATTGTATCCTCAAGATTAAATTTATCTTTCCATCCGGAACAGAGACATAATGTATTTTTGTTTTCTGAAATTAACCATTCAGCCAGGGCATCAAGGTTAAGTAATGAACCAATAACTACCTTACTATCACCATAAGCTTTTGCAATATTGATGGATCGGGTACCATTGGTCGTACTTAACACAACGGTTTCACCTTTTAATTCAGGTTTTAGATAAGAGTATGGAGAGTTACCAAAGTCAAAGCCTTCAACTACCTGCCCGTTTCGCTCTGCACCAACTTTATAGCCTCTTTCTTTGTAAGTTCTGGCTTCATCAATTGTGGATACAGGAATAAGTGCCTCAATGCCATTGTCAAATGCAGCACAAATTGCAGATGTAGCTCTTAATACATCTATAACAACAATTATCTCAAATTCGGTTTTGTACAGATCGAACGATTGCGGGCTATAGCAAACCTCAATTTTAGGCTTAGTTGTGTTTTCCATGTTATTTACTGCGGTTTATAAACCCGGGGATGATCTTATAAATGTAAGAAATCTTTTTTAGCTAACAATTCTTCGTCTGTTTCGCGGATGTCTTCATCATCTACACAACAGTCAACAGGGCATACTGCAGCACACTGAGGCTCATCATGAAAGCCTTTACATTCAGTACATTTATCAGGAACAATAAAATACACATCCATGTCTACAGGTTCCTGATCATCATCAGCATTATAGTTATTGCCATTAGGGGTTGTGATATTACCTTGTAACGAAGTCCCGTCAGCCATTCTCCATTCAGCGCCACCTTCGTAAATTGCATTATTAGGACATTCCGGTTCACAAGCCCCACAATTAATACACTCATCAGTAATAATAATAGCCATTTGTATTCTTTTTAATTAGATTTGCAAAGTTAAAACATCTTTGAATGAAAACAAGCGATAAAATAGAATTATTGTCAAGACTGAAATGTGTATTAATAGATGTTTCTGACGAAAAAGAATGGGAAAATACCAATAAAGATGTTAGTGAAGCACTTTATAATAAATTTAATGAGGTCATTAATCGTGAGCATATTTACAATGGTTGGTTTACGAAATCAAACATTTTAAAATCGCTGAAAGGCATTGCAGGATGGTTAGATAAATCAACTTTGAGTGAATGGGTAAAGCAGTATGTAAACGTGGATATTGAGCATTCAAAAACGGTAGGTATAATTATGGCCGGAAATATACCTTTGGTTGGCTTCCATGATCTTATTTCAGTGTTTTTAAGCGGACATAAGGCAACTGCTAAGTTATCATCAGATGACAAGCATTTATTGCCGGAAGTGTTAAATATATTGTCAGAATTTGATAACAGAATTCTAAATTGGATAAAAATAACAGAAAGGTTAACTGATTTTGATGCAGTTATAGCAACAGGAAGTAATAATTCAGCAACCTATTTTAATTCATACTTCGAGAAGTATCCTAATATCATTAGAAAAAACAGAACATCTGTAGCTGTAATTAATGGTAGCGAAACAAAAGAGGAGCTTAAGTTATTAGGTGAAGATATATTTTCATATTTCGGATTAGGTTGTCGTAACGTTACACAATTATTGATCCCACAGGATTTTGACTTAGATCGTTTTTTTGACGCCATTTTTGAATTTGACCCGATTATCAATCATAATAAGTATGCTAATAATTATGATTATAATAAAGCTGTATATCTGTTAAACCTTCAGGAATTATTAGATAATGGTTTTATACTGCTTAAAGAAGATGACAGCTTAAATTCTCCTTTAGGTGTTTTATACTATAAAAGATATCAGGGACAAGGAGAAGTGGATGATTTTTTAAATAAAAATCAGGATAAAATTCAGGCAGTAATCGGTCATGATTATATTGAATTTGGTCAAAGTCAGTGCCCTGAGTTAACAGATTATGCTGATGGTGTTGATACAATGGCATTTCTAACTAATCTTTAATCTTGTTTACTGTTAACGATATATCAATACCATTAGGCACCGAGCGGGAAGTGACCTGTCGTTCTTTGGAAATTAAAGATGGGCTATGGGCTTTAGTTGGCAGAAATGGTGCTGGTAAATCTACTTTTTTAAGTGCCCTGATTGGGCAAAGAAATATAAGTGATGGAAAGGTTTTTTGGAAGGATCAATCCGTATTTGATTTACCGCTATCTGAAAAATCAAAACAAATCAGTATTGTTTATACTAAACCGGATATTTTCGGAAATTATACTGTACGGGATGTTATTGGCTTGGGAAGATTACCCTATCAAAACATTTTTGGAACGAATTCGAAGGATGATGAGCAAGCCATAAACCATGCGCTGGAAATGCTCAACCTGAATAGTTTTGAAAACAGATTATTTAATGCATTAAGTGACGGAGAAAAGCAATTGGTAATGATTGGACGGGCATTGGCACAAGATACACAGTGTGTTATTCTGGATGAACCCACTGCATTTTTGGATATTGTAAATCGCCGGTACATTATTAAAACGTTGAACAGGATTGTTGAACAAACGGGAAAACTGATCATATTTTCCACTCATGATGTTGAATTGATTTCTAAGTACTGTAATGGCTTAATCTGGATCAGTGAAGGTAGAATTGAACACAGTACCGATAAGGCTTTTTTTGATGAACGGATTAAACAACTTTTCGGATATGAAGTTTAGAACAGAAATGCCCCTACTGCCTTTTAAAGGTTTGATAGATCATCAATCTAAGATAATAGCCATAGGCTCCTGCTTTTCTGAAAATATTGGAACAAAACTCGCAGACCAGCAATTTAATATCCTGGTAAACCCTTTTGGTATATTATTCAACCCTGTATCAATTCTAAATATCCTTAAAGGAGATGTATTTGAGTCTGAGCATGTAATTGAAGCAAATAGTGGGGCGGTATCCCTTGATTTTCACTCTAAATTCAGGTCAGAAAGTGTTAGTGAATTTGAAGATCTGGTTAATAATACAAGCAACAGGCTTCAAGACAAATTGAGTCATAGCAATATATTAGCACTTACTTTTGGGACAGCATGGGCTTATAAAGTCAAATCAACAGGGAGAATTATAGCCAATTGCCAAAAACAAAATGCGAACCGCTTTGAAAAACAATTCCTTGATGTTGATAATTTAAAAAGTCAATATCTTAAACTGTTTTCCGACTTATTTAAACGTCAACCTAAACTAAAGGTGATTTTAACCGTGAGTCCGGTCAGACATATAAAGGATGGAATAGTGGAGAACATGAGGAGTAAGGCCGCTCTTATTTTACTATCACAGTATCTTAGCCAGGAGTTTCCTGAAAATGTGATTTACTATCCTGCTTATGAAATTTTAATGGATGATTTAAGAGATTACAGGTTTTATAATAGTGATTTAATCCATCCTAACGGTATGGCGGTTGATTATATTTATGAGCATTTTAAGGCATCATTTTTCTCCGAAAAAACGTTTAATGTAATCAGCATCATTGATAAATACAATAATTTAAAGAATCACCGCTTCTTATTTGCTGACGAAGTACAAAAAGATCAGCATAAAACAAAAATAAGGCAATTAGAAGTTGAAATAGCTCAACTTTTGAGCGTTGATTAATGCTTTTACCCAATATCAGATTAATTTTTATTAACGGTTAACGGACTAATTGTCCGAATTTACAAAATGGTGAAGGTCGAGTAAATCATTTTTTTAAATTTAACCTGTTTTATGTATTGAAAGATCGTAATGAGGCTTGAAAGCACAATAAAATAGCTGATTTTGTAATGTCAGCATAGTCACCATTATGATGATATTTCAAAATCAGGCATAATGAACTATTTTGAAGTGATTTCAAGCAGTAATAGATTCTTTAGTGCATAAAGCGGGTTTAAGGTCTGCGAAAACATGTTATTATGGGGTATGAAATAAATGAAGATGAAATAAAGTACAATGAAATTGTTACCGGTAACAAAAGTCTCAACTTATTAATTAATGAAAAAAAGTATTCAACCTTAAGTTCAATAAAAAGAACAGATGAGATGGATCAGGCTTTTGTTGATTGGATTAGTCCTAAGTACTATGACGCCTTTGTGACTGTATATGCGAATAATCGCAATGGTGACCGTGGACCAATCAGTGCAGCACTGAGAGCTTCTTTTCTTGCTAATAAAGATGTCATGGCAAAGCTAAGTGATACTTTGATTCATCATATAGATCAGGCCATTGAATCGGCTAACGACTTTTTAAAAATTATTCGTGTCAGTAAATATGATGCTATAACCGGGTTGGATAAAATTAATCCAATGTTGGACCCACTTGTGGTAACCATATTAAATAAGGTTGAAACCGAGCAAATGTCAGTAAAAAAACAGGAATTTGGAGAAGTACTGATTGAAATAGCTGGTATTTTGAAACGTGTTAGAAGAATGAGTGATGAAATCAGCTTTAAAATTTACGAAAAAGTAATTAACAGATTGCAGGAAATTAATTTTGAAAGCGAATTAAAAAAAGAGGCTTTGGCACATCAAACTAAATTTGAGTCAAAAGCGTCCTGGCATATTGTTGTTTCAATAATAGTAATCATTTTACTTATTCTAAGATTTTTGTCCAGGTTGGATTAATTATTTATTTTTAATTTATTAATCAGCTACTTACATGTTTCAAATTAAAGTAACTATTTAATTGTAATATAAAATAATGGGGGTAATTACCCAGGTAGTTTAACCGTTCTTAAATCAAATGTTTTGGTGTCTGCCAAAATTATAAAACTGGTTTCTGTAATTATTTTTTGAACTGAATCTTGCCATTCTAAACGATCCATTGTAATGATTAATTTGTTTTGCTTTTTAAGACAGTCGATTGATCGAAATGAGTTGTTATAGGGTAATGTCAAAAGTGTATCACAGGAAATTCTGTCCTGAATATTATATCTTAACAGCTGATGTTCATTAATGGTATAGCAAAATTTCCTGTTTTCGTCAAGGACAAAATCATAGCCATTAAATGGAGTTGAATTCAAAATTCCTGTGGTTTTACTTTTAATAGTGTAGAGGTACAAATGTTTTTGCTTTACACCTGCTAGCTGATCTTCAGAATACCATTTTAATGTATTGAATCCGTCAAGTTTAGTTGTTCCAATATTCTGATCATTGTATTTTTTTATATGGTACTGACCATTTGCAAAATAACAGTATTGTTTGCCGGATGGGCTCCAGTCTGCAATAGCGGCATAGGTCTCATTAAACTGTATTGCTGTCAGGCTATCACCGTTTGGCTTAACTTTAAAACTTTGCTGGTCATGCTGTCTGAAAACAATCCAATTGGTTTTAGTCCACTGAATAGGGCTGACCACATTGGTTGTTATAATTTTTGACTCCCCTGTGCAAAAATTAAATATTACTAATTCATTGTCCGGGTTATAATTATCGGTTGAAACCCTAATCACTAAAATTTCAAAAGGATTGTTTGGGTTCGATATTATTTTACCGAATCGGTATTGTCCTGATGAAGTGTAGCCTGATACCGGACCTGATTCGTAAACATTTACATAAGAGGTATCTGCTCCGGGTGAAGAAAAAGAAAAATAACTGTCCTGGCAAATACTCCCCAAATCTTCATCCCAATTGTCTTTTCTACAGCCCCAAACCAGTAATACAATAGAGATTAAAATACCGAAATTTCCTGATTTCATGATCTCTCAAAGTTATCATCTACAGGAAAAAACAGGATTATGTCAATATTATGGCTGAGTTATAAAAATGTAACGATTTAGTTTTAATTAACAATTTTACCTTTTTCAAGAACTGCATCAATATACAATTCAAGATCTTCATCATATTCTGCTCCGGACCGGATAATCCCCTTGATGGTAATTAAACTGTTTTCTACCGGAAGCGCTTGAATATTAGTATCGATCAAGGTACACATAACGCCTGCGTCTTTAAAAGATGCATCCTTTAACAGAATAACAGTTTCGTTATTCATGTTTTTACTAATATTGGATACAAGGCCTTCTATCTCAATTATTTTTGATTCGCCGTCAGCCGATAAGTACTTTTGATTAAAAGTATTAATATCTTCTATTGCCTGATCAATAAAGGTTTTAACTGCAATTTTTTCGAAAGTAGGGCTGGACTGCACATCCACATGTGGCGTAAACCATATGTTAAGTGCAGTACCAATTCCAAAAAGAAAAAAGCAGCCAACTACAATAATATAATATTTATACTTATTCATAAGTGGCTTTAATAGTCAGTTCAATATTTTGTGATACAGACTTTTTCTTGCTGGTTACACCATATATAAAACGGTCAATTGTAAAGGTAGAAGTAGCTACAATTTTGCCAGCCTTAACACTGATCTTTCCTTTGGTTGTAACATCATTGGTAGTACCCTTAATAGTTAATTTACCTGTTACATTTACAGAGTAATCGCCATCTTTTGTCAGGTCGATTTCAGAAAGATTGGTGATTTTACCAACAAATTTTGCTTTTGGAAAAGCCTGCGAATTCATAACACCTTCCTGATTAAAGTGTTTTTGCATGGTGGCATTAGGGAATTCAAAGCCTTGTATGGGAGCAGAAAATATCATTTCTCCGGTTGCAGCGTTTAATTTACTGACCACAGCATAGTTATTTGCTGAAATCCCACCTTTTTCTGAGTAAAACTTAATGTGTGCGGTCTTTGTAATTTTGTTTTCCTGTGCATTGGAGTTTACTGAAAATACTCCTGCAAATAAAATGGCTAATGTGATTTTAAATAATCGTTTCATAAGTGATAATTTTGTTTGTTGCCTGAATGGCTCGTTTTGTTATTTATTATTAATTATACTCAGGTGTGGATGTCTCAAAAAGATAACTACCCAAACCATTATAAGTAATGCCGTTTGTTGAAAAAAGGGCTCACCGTGTGACATATGTACCAGAATTGTGCCACCAAAGAATGCACTCAATAGTAATCCACCAATTAAATTAGTTCTGGGAAAAATAAAAAGCAATGCTGAACCAATTTCACCAAGTGCGATAATTGTTTGCCAGTCTTCAAGTTGGTACCTGATAAAATTATTTGTCAGGTTTTCATCAAAAAATTTGAATACACCACTCATTAATAAGAGTCCTCCTATAAACAGTGCTAAAATCCATCCGGCAATTTTCCTTTTTTTGTCCATCTCCTAAAAGTTTAGTACAAAATTAGATTGAAATTAAATTGGTCCCAAATATTAGCTCTATCATTTTCTTAACCTAGGTTAAGAAATCGAAAATCAGAGGTTAATGTGTTTATTTACAGTTTAATAATTTTTTCGAAATCAAACTTATAACTCAATTCAGGTGCTTTTTTGAATAAACCATACATTGTAGATCCAGAGCCTGTCATTGAAGCATAGTCAGCGCCCTTATCGCACAAATTTTGCTTAAGTCGTTTTAATTCAGGATGGTTTTTAAAAACGCTGACTTCAAAATCATTTTTAATAGAATTTCTCCATTCAGAAACAGGTAGTCTAACCAATTCTCTTAAATCCTGCGTTGAATGTTCAGGAGAAATTCCTGAGTAAGCTTCTTTTGTGCTGACGTGGGTACCATTATTAATAAGGTAAATATAATAACCCTTTAAATCAACCTCAACCGGTTTAAGGTTTTCTCCCCGTCCGGTTACATATTGAGGAATGTTTTTAACAAAAAACGGACAATCACTACCTAAACTTAAGGCAAGTTCTTCAAGAACACTTTCTGATAAATTCAGGTTAAATAAACGATTCAATAATACCAAAGCAGAGGCAGCATCAGCTGAACCTCCTCCTAAACCAGCTCCCATAGGTATTTGCTTATGAAGGTGAATTCTGGCAGGTCCAATTTTATATTTATCAGCTAATAAATGAAAAGCCTTCAGCACGAGATTATCCTGATCATTACCATCTATAATTAATCCTGAAGTCTGGAAATCAATGTTTTTACCGGTGTTAATTTCTAATATATCACAGAAGGGGACCGGGTAAAAAATACTTTCTATATTATGGAAACCATCATCTCTTTTTCCAACAATATTTAGTCCAATATTAATTTTAGTATTTGGAAAACAGATCATAAATTGGTTTCTGGTACGAAGATAACCAAATTGAGTAATTATACTTAAATTTGTACTCTGATTTAAAGCGATCAGTATACATTTAAAAATAGATTAAAAATTACGGAACCCAATAGAAAGAAAATTGTAATATTTTGATTGTTATTATTCCAACCAATTAAAATATTACTTAAATTTCGCCCCCAAATAATACATTTTACCTTATGGAAAATTATTTACAGTTTGAAGAACCAATTAAATTAATACAGGATGAAATCCTGAAAGTAAAGGAAGTTGAAGTGAATAGTGGAGTGGATTCTTCGAAATTGATAAAAGACTTAGAAAAAAAGAAGAGCCAAACAATTAAGGAGATTTTTAAAGATTTAACACCTTGGCAAAGGGTACAATTATCCCGTCATCCGGACAGACCATACTCTTTGGATTATATTAATGCCTTAACAGATGGTAATTTTATTGAATTACATGGTGACAGAAATGTAAAAGATGACAAAGCCATGGTAGGTGGTTTTGGTCAGATTGACGGTAAAACATATATGTTAGTTGGTCAGCAAAAAGGAATTAATACTAAAATGCGTCAATACCGTAATTTTGGTATGCCTAACCCTGAAGGATATAGAAAAGCTTTAAGACTTTTTAAATTAGCTGAAAAGTTTAATAAACCAATTGTTACATTTATTGATACTCCAGGTGCTTTTCCCGGAATTGAAGCTGAAGAACGTGGACAAGGTGAAGCAATTGCAAGAAATATCTATGAAATGATGCGTCTTAAGGTTCCTGTGATTTGTATTATCATTGGAGAAGGTGCTTCCGGAGGTGCTTTAGGTATAGGTGTGGGTGATAGAGTAATTATGCTTGAAAACTCATGGTATTCAGTTATTTCTCCTGAAAATTGTTCGACTATTTTATGGAGAAGCTGGGATTATAAAGAGCAGGCTGCAACAGCATTAAAGTTAACATCAACAGATATGAAAGCACTTAAAATTGTTGATGAGATCATAAAAGAACCATTAGGTGGTGCGCACAGAAACAGAACAGAAACATTTGATACCGTTAAAACGTCAATCCTCAAAAATGTTGAAAGATTAGAGAAACTTGACCCGGACAAAAGAATGAATAAGCGAATTGATAAGTTCTGTGATATGGGGGTCTTTAAAGGAAGATAAATCAAATGATCGGAGTGGATTTTCCCAAAATTGAATTTCAATTTATGGGGCTTGAGTTATTGGAGCCAATGGCGATTATAACCGATACCTTAATGGGTGGATTGAGTTTGTTTTTTGCTTATAAAATGTCAAAAAACATCAACTCCGAGCTACCTTTTTATAAAAACTGGAAATTATTCTTTATCCTGTTTGGTATTGGTGCTTTTGTTGGTGGAATTGGTCATACTTTCTACAATCAATTGGGTATAGTTGGTAAAATACCTTCATGGATTTCGGGACCGTTAGCTATATTTTTCCTTGAAAAAGCAATGATATCCCTCTACTGGAATAAAAATACAGTGCGTTTACTAAATCAGATTTCAATCATTAAGCTGGTTGTTGTTTTTTTGGTTTTCCTTTACTTGTTGATATTTGCAGATAAAACACATAATCCAAATCTGCCGTTTTTACCTGTTGCTATCAATACAATTGTTGGTGTATCCAGTGCTGCTGGTATTCTGGGGTTTAAATATACCGAAAGAATATCGGTTAAGTTTAAATATTTTTGGCTGGGTGTTTTGGTGATGTTACCCACGGCCTTTATCTTTTTGTTAAAGATTAACCTTCATCAGTGGTTTGATAAAAACGATTTCAGTCATATTTTGTTAATGATAGGGATTACTTACTTCTATTTGGGTATCTTTGGTTTATACAAAGGCTTAAAACAATCTGCAGTATGATTTTCGAATTTAATGGATTTAAACCGGTTATTCATCCTTCGTCATTTGTCCACCCTCAGGCTAATGTTACTGGTAATGTAATTATTGGCAAGGATGTTTATATTGGTCCTGGTGCCGCTTTACGTGGCGATTGGGGACAAATTATAATTGAAGATGGCTGTAATGTACAGGAAAACTGCACGGTTCATATGTTTCCGGGAACTACCGTTACGTTAAAAAAGGGTGCTCATATAGGTCATGGTGCAATTATACATGGTGGTACCATTGGAGAAAATACTTTAATTGGAATGAATGCGGTGGTGATGGATGATGTTGTGATTGGTGAGGAATGTATTATTGGTGCATTATCTTTTGTACCGGCAAAAATGGAGATTGACAAACGAAGCTTGGTTGTAGGAAACCCTGCAAAGGTTATCAAAACTGTTTCTGATGATATGATTAAATGGAAAACCATGGGAACAGCCTTGTATCAAAAGTTACCATCTGAATGTCATGCCACTTTAAAACCTTGTGAACCTTTAACCGAAATCGAAGCAGGAAGACCAAGGCAGGAACAAATGTACCAAACCTGGGAAAAGATTAAAAACAAGTAGTATATTTACTGTAAGAGTAGTTGATACTTTGTCATATTTGGACAAATATTAACAGGATTAAGTATTTATTCTATGAAAACACTCAGGTTACTTACTTTTTTAGGTTTAACAGTATCAGTTCTCATTGCCTGTCGCAAACCTGAATTTTCAGATGAATCTCTCAAAACTTTCTTTAGTCTTAACCGGGAAGTTATTTTTAGAGATGATTTCGATAATAATGACAATAATTGGAAATTAGGCATTAATGATGAAGATGCAATTGATCCGAATAAACCTTTTGTAGCCAATATTTGTGACGGAGCACTACAGCTATCAGCCTTTAATTTTGGTACAGCAAATGCTGAACTGGAATTATCAGAAATCAAATTAAAGAAATACCGGTATATCGGTATTGAGATTAAGTATTTCAGTCAGTATTATGCCGATTTGTACGAAGTATATACAGATTATGCCTTTTTCTTTGGTAAAGTCAAAATCATACCATATGGTTCCAATCCAACCGGCTTTAAAGATGAAACGTTGCATTTGCTGTATGATATTGAGAACAATAAAGTGCTTTCAGCTGTAGGTGATATGCTATTTGAAGATTATCCCCTTGCATTTATTATTGAAACGGAAGAGGAATCCTATAGTTTAAAGTTTGAAGCAGTGTCAACCATTGATGATTTAGGTTCAACGGTAGATGGACAGATTATCATTGATCATGTTGAAGTGTATACATTGGTTAAATAGTGGTAATGACATTTAGACCCGTTCTAGTCTGATATGTGGTTCTGCTGGTAACATCACCTCAATTCTGTCATTGACTTTAACTGCTCCACCATTGAGCACAATTCCCATAATACCTGCTTTGCGAATCAAACGGCCTGTATGATCTTTGTCTAAAACAGCTTTCATTAACCCTTCCTGAATACCATCCAGTTGATAGCAGGGATTTCTTAACCCGGTTACTAAAACTTTTGCCTCCGGGCCGATTGAAAGAATGGTGTTAAGTGGCAAATTTAAAAGATCAATACCTTTTGTTGTGATGTTTTCACCCATTTGACCATAGGCTATATCGAATCCTTTTTGTTGGAGTTCAAGATGAAGTTCTGAATGAATAAGGTGTACCTGCCTCAGGTTAGGTTGGCTGGGGTCTTTTGCCACCCTTGAACGGTGTTTAACTGTCTTTCCGTAATGAGCATCACCTTCAACTCCTAAATCCTTTATTAGCATAATACCATCACAATTGTATTTTGCCATGGTATGTGTTAAACTTTTACTAACTGCGACAACACTACCATTTTTCATAAGATTAAATTTAAATTAGTTTGGAAACAGGGACTCAATACTATCTTTGGAACCTCTCGGGTGAAATTCTACCCGTATAATATCATTTACTTTTAAGCCTAAAAGAGAGCTTGCCCCGCCACCGCTTCCTTTAACTCCTTTATTAATGGCTATTTCCAAATGTCCGGAATTGTTAAACAATGCCAGTTTTTCGCCAACCGGCACTTCGTTATAATTATCAACTATCCGTTCAATAAAATATTTTGATTGCCTGAAATAAATGGTAAAGGCTTCTCCTTTTCCTATTGATTTGAAAAGGTTTTCAGAAATATTTATAATCACATTGCCATAATGATCAATATGAACTACCGATCCTTTAATAAGGTTAGTGTCAGTAGTAGCCTGAGTGGTAAATGCCCTTCTTACAGTGGTTAGATTATCTCCAAGATCAGAAATTGGTTTACCGTTAATCAGGTCCAGAATAGCCGGGATATAGATATGTCTGCTGGGGTAGCGCAATGCCAGTTTTGATGAAAAATCATGAATCTGAACAATGGCTTCGGCTTCATGAAAGTCGGGTAAAAGTGAAAAAAAACCGTTATCTAAACCAATAAAATATTGTCCTTTTAACAACATAATAATCGGGTAGAGGTTCATTTTCGGGCTGTTGATATTTATCACAGGAATACAATCGACACCAATAAAATGAATGGTCCCTTCAGGAAAATCCTTGATAATATTATTGACAAAATAGGAGGCCTGCGCAATATTAAAGGCTTCTACATTGTGGCTGACGTCAACAAGATGAATATTAGGGTTTTGCGAAAGAATCTGACCTTTTAAGGAGGCGACATAATGGTCTTCAAGTCCTAAGTCAGTAGTTAATGTAACTATTCGCATTAATTTAATCTCTAATAATTTATTTTACCAAAATTAATTTTAATTTTAACTTTATATATCGAACCAATAAAATAATTTAAAATTTTGCAAGAAAAAAGTATTGAAATTGCCGGTATTGATCCCATAGTTCTGTTTGGTGTCAATAATTCAAAATTAAACTTAATAAAAACATATTTTCCCAAATTAAAACTGATTGCCAGAGGTAATTTCATAAAGGTATTAGGCGAACCTGAAATCGTTGACTATTTTGAGTCTAAATTAGGCTTATTTTTAAAACACATTACCCGATACAATAACTTGACTGAAAGTAATATTGATAATTTAATGTTACAGGAAGACAAAAGCCTGCCATTTGATAAACACGGTGATGTTTTGCTTCATGGTACCGCTGGTAAAATCATAAAAGCAAGAACTGCTAATCAACGAAAACTGGTTAAACTGGCCAATGAAAATGACATGGTATTTGCGATTGGGCCTGCCGGAACCGGTAAAACATATACAGCTGTGGCCTTAGCCGTTAAAGCACTTAAAAATAAAGAGGTCAGGCGGATTGTGTTGACCAGGCCAGCAGTTGAAGCAGGGGAGAACCTTGGTTTTTTACCAGGTGACCTGAAAGAAAAACTTGATCCGTATTTACAACCGCTATATGATGGGTTACGGGATATGATTCCGGCAGAAAAACTGGGGGAATATATTGAACACGGTATTATCGAAATTGCACCATTGGCTTTTATGAGGGGACGGACATTGGATAATGCATTCGTTATTTTGGATGAAGCTCAAAATACCACTCATAATCAAATGAAAATGTTTCTGACCAGAATGGGAAAACAAGCTAAGTTTATTGTTACAGGTGATATTTCTCAAATCGATTTACCGAGAAATCAAAAATCAGGGCTGGTTACCGCAATTGATTACCTTAAAGATATTGATGGAATAGGTATCGTTCGCTTAAATCAGAATGACGTAATCCGACATAAATTAGTTAAGCAAATCATCAAGGCTTTTGATGAACACGAAGAATAGAATAACTCATAATAATTAAGTTACCACTTTAATGTGTAGTTTTTTAAGTCGTAAGTTTTTTAGTTGATAAAGCTTTGTTTGTTAGTGTTTTTATCTGTTTTCAGTAGCTAAATATAGAAAGGTTTAAAGGAAAGTTCTTTTTTATTATCTGGTGAGCATTTTAATATTTGTTCAAAACAATTAATATGTTTTGGATAATTGAAAATTTGAATGCAAGTGAACTGGTATTACTTTCTATCTCCCCCTTGTTAGCACTCCTTATGTTCCGCTTCAGTAAAAAGGGTATTATAGTTATATTAATAATATCATGCCTGCTGCTCATACCAATTTGTTTTGGATATGATTTTATTTTAAGTTGGTTCTATGAACTCTGCTTTACTGTTGTTTTGGGTGTCTGTTTTTTCTATCTGGTTAAAAAAATCCGAAAAAGAATGAGTGCTATCATTGTTTCAGTAATGTGCTCAATATTACTTTTTATTTTTTTGGGGTTAACTGCATTATTAGGTGCTTTTGCAGGAGGACATGAACGTAATAGAATTTGCAACCTTGGAGAATATAAAATTATAAAATGCCGCAGTTATGGGTTTGCTGGACGTCATGTTATTTCCTATGAACTGTACCATTCTATAGCATTCGGTCTTTATCATAAAAAAGTGACAAAAATCTCAGATGATCCCTTTAACCCTGGTTTTAATTGTTTATATAAGTATTCTGATTACGGGCTAATATTTGATAAATGCAAGTCTGAGATGAAATATTTACCAAACTAAATCATTCGAAAATCTGTTAATAAGTCAGGATAATTCATAAATACAAACGTGAAGATGGTTTAAAAAATCGATTAAATTTGCAGCTCATTAAAATGAGTTATGTCAGCAATAGTTAAAACAGTATTCGATTTCCCAAAGCAGGTATCGGTTTATAATGGTAAAGTAAGAGATGTTTATAGTTTGGAGGAAGACTATATTGTTATTGTAGCGTCTGACAGAATCTCAGCATTTGATTATATCCTTCCAAAAGGTATTCCTTTTAAGGGACAGGTATTAAATCAGCTTGCAGCTAAATTCTTAAAAGCAACTGAAGATATTGTACCTAACTGGTTATTGGATACACCTGACCCAAGTGTGGCAGTGGGACATAAATGCGAACCTTTTAAAATTGAAATGGTGATCAGGGGGTATATGTCTGGTCATGCAGCAAGAGAATATAAAGCAGGTAAGCGTATACTTTGTGGCGTTGAAATGCCTGAAGGAATGAAGGAAAATGATAAGTTCCCAAGTCCGATCATTACGCCGGCCACAAAAGCAGAGGAGGGGCATGATGAAGATATTTCGAGAGAAGAAATTATTGATCAGGGTATTGTTTCTGCTGAAGATTATGAGCAACTGGAAAAATATACCTATGCTTTATTTGAAAGGGGAACTCAATTAGCAGCTGAAAAAGGACTGATTTTGGTAGATACCAAATATGAGTTTGGTAAAAAGGATGGTAAAATCTATCTGATTGATGAAATTCATACACCTGATTCGTCTCGTTATTTTTATGCAGACGGCTATGCTGAAAGACAGGAAAAAGGTGAAGCACAAAAACAATTGTCAAAAGAGTTTGTCCGTCAATGGTTGATTGAAAATGGTTTTCAAGGTCTTGAGGGGCAGGTAATGCCTGATATGCCTGACGAATTTGTAGAATCTGTTTCAGAACGTTATATTGAATTATATGAAAAGATCACAGGCGAATCTTTTGAAAAATCGGATGTAACGGATATTCAAAACAGAATTGAAGGCAATGTGCTGAAATGGATTGACTCCATGTATTAATTAGCGTTTTAAATTAATTCGCTTACTTCTTTTCGTTGTAAATCCTGACTCTGGTCCAAAGCCAAAAGTATAGTTTAACCCCAGTTGAAAATATTGATGGTTTATCCTTGTGTCGTAGTCACTACCGGACCTGTAGTCCGGAATACCGTATAAATAAGAACAATTGATTTCGAGATTATCAAGTTTGTAACCTAATCCTGCCTTTAGGCCAAAATCAAAGGCATTTAAAAAAGAACTACTTTGCGATTCACTATAGTTTTCTTCATATGCGGGAGGAAAGAGTGCTGTCAAAAATTCTGTACCTTCAATGCCACCCAATAAACCTCCAAGGTCAATGGTTGATGTAAAAGGTGTTCGTTTTACTTCCAGTTCTTTACTTTTAGAAGCAAACATGTAGCCAACATAACCACCTCCGAAAAACACAAAGTTTTCAAACTGAATTTCAGCTAACAAAGGAATCTGAATATAATGTTGGAGCGTTTTACCATCTGTTTGACTATAGGTATTAAAGTCGAAACCGTCAATGCTAAAACTATCTAATCCTGCTAAGGTTAAAAAGGCCGACTGTGCAGTGTCATAATTGACATAACTTTGTCGCTTTTGGGTATAGTACACGCCTGTTCTTATTGAAAATAAGTCAGACATGCGGTATCTGAACAAACCACCGCCATGCCAACCGGGCTGAAATTGATTTCCTGTCTGGGCCTCATAGGTTTTAATAAAATTTAATCCCACTTCAGGTCCAATCTCTATTTTTTGAGCATAAATTATCGAACTGAAAGCAATACAGAATATAATAATAGTTGTTTTCATGTTTCCCCTTTTGATACCATAAATTTAGTTAAAAACCAGTGGGATTCAATACATAATTGACGGAATTATTAAACAGATTTTTAATCTTTAAGAAATAAATGTAACATTTAACCGTTACAATTTGTTTTAGACTAAAGCGGTTTTATGACGACAAGTAAAAACATCAAAAAAAGCGTATTATGAACAGGTTACGCATCTTTATTTTAAGTTTGTGTTTAATCACAGCCTATTCGGCAAAATCTCAAAAACAATTCACTATTAGTGGCTATGTCAAACAGGCATCCGACGGTGAAGCTATTATTGGTGCAAGGGTATATAATGACTCTTTAAAGCTTGGTGTCTCCACCAATGTTAATGGTTTTTACAGTCTAACTTTAACGGAAGGCTACCACGAAATTTCTTATAGTGCTGTGGGGAACCAACCAATAAAAAAGGGGATAACGCTTGATAAGGATATTGAAATTAATATTCACCTGAAAGATGGTCAGATGTTGGGAGAAATTGAAGTCTTCGGAGAAAAGAAGAATCATGAATCCACTGAAATGAGTACCATTGATTTATCAGTTGATAAAGTAAAGTCATTGCCTGTTTTACTCGGAGAGGTAGATATTTTAAAAACGGCCCAGTTATTACCCGGAATACAATCCGGAAATGAGGGATCCAGTGGAATTTATGTCCGTGGTGGAGGTCCTGACCAGAACTTAATATTGCTGGATGGTGTTCCAATTTACAATGCCAATCATTTATTTGGTTTTTTCTCCGTTTTTAATGCAGATGCAATAAATAGTGTAAAATTAATCAAAGGTGGGTTTCCGGCTCATTATGGTGGTAGACTATCATCAGTTGTAGACATCAGAATGAATGAGGGTAATATGAATAAGTTTCAGGGAGAAGGCTCTGTGGGACTGATTTCATCTAAATTGACATTAAGCGGACCAATTATTAAAGATAAAATGTCGTTTATGGTTTCAGGCAGAAGAACTTATATTGATATACTGGCCCGTCCGTTTATTAATGCCATCAATCAATCTTCATCCGGATATAAGAGTAGTCTAGGTTACTTCTTTTATGATGTTAACGCAAAAATTAACTATAAAATAAATGATAAAAACAGAATTTATCTGAGTACTTATAACGGAAAGGATAAATTCTACTTTAGAAGCCAGTATAAGTATTATGACTATGATTCGCTATTGTACAGACATAATGATACAGATGCCGGATTGAATTGGGGAAATACAATTGTTGCTTTGAGGTATAATCATCAATATTCACCTAAATTGATTTCAAACTTCACACTGAATTACAGTAACTATGGTTTTGTAACCGGTTTTGAGAATAAAGATTATTATAATGAAGATCAACCACTGTCTCATTATTCAAATGAATACCTGTCAGGTATTCAGGACTGGGGTGGAAAACTTGATTTTTATTATTATCCTTCCCCAAAGCATAAAGTGATGTTTGGAATAGGGGAGATTTATCATAAATTTTCGCCTGGAGTAGTCACTGTAGTTGAGGAGTTCGAGAATGTTTCTGTTGACTCAGCTTACGGATCAGATAAAACTTATTCTCATGAGTTTTATGCTTACCTGGAGGATAATTACAGGGTGACAAGGCGTTTCAGTGCCAATTACGGATTACATTTCTCAAATCTTATTGTTGGTGGATCGTACTATAATAGTTTACAACCCAGACTGGCATTAAACTATATTCTGACAGATAATTCATCCTTAAAGGCATCCTACAGTTCAATGACTCAGTACTTACATCTGCTGTCAAATACCTCAATCGGACTGCCAACTGATTTTTGGGTGCCGGCTACTAAAAAAATACCACCTCAGTTTGGACATCAGGTGGCTTTGGGATATGCGCTTGATTTGCAAAAGGGATATAATATTAGTGTGGAAGGATATTATAAAACAATGAAAAACCTGATAGAATACTCGGAGGGGGCTAATTTTTTAAGTGTAGGAAAAAACTGGGAAGATCTTGTTGAAGTAGGTAAGGGTAATAGCTATGGTGTAGAATTATTTTTAGAAAAAAAGGTAGGAAAACTATCAGGATGGATAGGTTATACATTGTCATGGACCAACCGGCAATTTGAAGAAATTAATTTTGGAGAGCCTTATTCGTACCGATATGACCGGAGACATGATGTCAGTGTTGCTTTAACTTATCAAATCAGGGATGATCTGGATATCGGAATTGTTTGGGTTTATGGTACCGGAAACGCAATTACATTGCCAATTCAGCAGTTTTCGCCAGACCAGGTGTCCGGTAATGGCTGGTTTGTAAATGGTTTGGAATACTATGAGCATAAAAATGATTATCGTATGCCGGCCTACCACCGTTTAGATATTGGGATTAATAAACATAAAAAGAAAAAGTGGGGAGAGGTAGTTTGGAGCTTTGGTCTGTATAACGCTTATAGTCGTCAAAACCCTTTTTATGTTGATTATGGCTATTTGTTTAACGATTTTTCGCCAAACCCTCAAAAAGTACTCAAACAAGTCAGTTTGTTTCCAGTTATTCCTTCAGTTAGTTATGCCTTTAAATTTTAATCATGAATAGAATAAATATTATACCGTTTTTAGCTATTGTTTCTCTTTTACTGATTGGATGTGAGAAAGAACTAAAAGTAGATCAAACTAAAATAAAGCCCAAAATAGTAGTCAATGGTGTGGTTAATGTTGATGATGGTTTTGTAAGTATTCATTTATCCGAAAGTCGTGATATGCTATTTGAAGGAGAGTTTCCTTCAATTAAAGATGCGACCGTTAAATTTTACGAAAACGGAACCTTAATCGGTGAATTAGATGAAGATGAGGGGTATTACACAATGGATCATAATGTAGTTTCAGGAAAAATTTACAAAATAGAGGTAGAACATGATGATTTTGATAATGTTGAAGCAACAACCACAGCACCCTATCCTGCAAATACTCAAAATGTTCAATTAAAAAGATTGGATGACCTGAGAGTGAATATTGATATTCAGCTACAGGATAATCTAGGTAAAGAAGGCTATTATGGACTGGAAGTAACACGATCAGATACATTAAAGGATACAACAGGTCTTAATATTTATACCAGTCCTGATTATCCCTATGATCCATACATTTTTATCATGGATTACTATTGCTCAAATGAAGACTTTGTTGATTATCCTGAATATGATGCATTCGCTGGTCAAAATTGCAGCCAGAGATTCTTTTTTACCAATGAAACATTTCTGAGCAGTTCCCGAACTTTTTCAGCTTATTCAACGGTTTATTTTCAGCCATACGAAACTGAAAAACTCAATACCATTATTGATATTCAACTCAATTCATATAGCGAAGACTACTACAGGTATTTGATTTCAAAGGAATTGTTTTATTATACGTCCGGTCCCTTTTCTGAACCAGTGAGGATTT
Organism: Putridiphycobacter sp.; assembly: GCA_965230195.1. GTDB lineage: Bacteria > Bacteroidota > Bacteroidia > Flavobacteriales_D > Crocinitomicaceae > Putridiphycobacter. The sequence continues at coordinate 3,614,372 of OZ245997.1, read as the reverse complement.
ATACTAACGTTGAAAACGGACTTGGGGTATTTGGTGGTGTTTATCGTGGTTTTGATCATTATTTAATTGAGTAATGGCTGGTCAGCAGTTGAACTGTTATTAGCTGAGAGTTTATTGTTGTTGATAAATAAGAAAAACAATTGAATGACCTGATTAAGTGGCATTAGAATTGATGAAGAAGTTAAGTTATTAGTTAATAGTTGTTAACTATTAGCAAAAGCTATTAAATGGTAGTGATATCACATTAACATGAATATATGAAAACATTAATTACAATTATCCTTTGTCTATTTACTTCAGAGATCGTTTTTGCCGATTGTACTTCGAGAGGGGTGTGGGTATTCCCGCAAACTGAAACTATAAAGCAAAATTCATGGGTTATTCTGGAAGGATATGCTTACAGCCAGAAGATAATAACTGATTTGAATAGCAAATATCCAATATACCTTGAAGCAGAAGGGCATAAAGTAAAACTTTTAGTAAAAGATACTTGCAAAGGGATGTTTGAATTAAGTCAGGCTATACTGGTCCCTCAGGAAAAACTGATTTCAGGTAAAAAATATCAATTAAAAATCGATAATCTGAATGAAGATGATAAAGAACTATTGACCAGGTGGAATTCTAAGACAAGAGAAAGTGAAGCAATTATTTGGGAGGTAACGGAAGGCACAGATTCAAACGTGCCGGAGTTCTTATCTCAACCTGAATTGATTGATAAAAGAACTATACATTATGGTTGTGGCCCTGCCATTTATGCTGACTTTAAACTTAAAATAAAAGATGAATCTATTACATTGTTTAAAACGGAACTGGTAGATTTAGAAACCGGTCAATCAAACACGTATTATTTATATTTCGACAAACCTAATGTCATTAGTGTAGGTCATGGTATGTGTTCCGGCGCCTTCGATTATCAAAAAGGCAAAAAATACAGGATTAGATTCAGACCAATGGACATTTGCGGCAATGAAAGTAAAACCTGGACAAATTGGGTCGAATTTGATAGTCCGTTTAAAGCATTTAGATAGCAGTAGCAAGTATTTTTTAGTTATTAGTCTTTAGTTATTAGTTTTTAGCTAAAGGTAGTGGGTAGCAGGTGGTAGGTAGTAGGTATCATTAGTTGTTAGTTAATAGTTAACAGCAATTAGAAATTATGAATTGAGAATTACGAATTGTAAATCAGTGATTAGTAATCAAACGATCAACGATCAACCAGAAACAAGTAACCCGAAATTCAAAATTGAAAATCTGAAATCAGAAATCGAAAATAAACAACAATGAACAATAAACAAGAAACGATTAACAAGAAACAAGTAATCGAAAATCAGAAATTCGGAATAAAGAATCGAAAACCTGACACCTGTTCACCTGTTGCCTAACAATCAACTATCAACAATGAACAATCAACTATTAAAGGCTTTCACATTGCACTTTCATTGCACTATAAAGGCACTTTAGTTGCACTGAATTGCACCTGATGCACACACTGCAATTAAACGGTTATTAAACCTTCAATGACAATGCTAAACCAACAACTGTAATTTCCATCAAGCAACCGAATCAAAAGTTTGGTCGGAGCAGGTGAGATTTGTAAAAGTCGTTTATGATTTCAACTGCTTCTTCAGGACTATCTGTAATTTTAAATAAATCAAGGTCAATAGGATTAATATTATTTTCAGCATTAAGCATACTTTCTTTAATCCATTCAACCATTCCTGTCCAATATTTTGATCCAAATAAAACAATCGGTTTCCGATCAATCTTTTTAGTTTGAATTAATGTCAAAGCTTCAAATAATTCATCTAAGGTCCCAAAACCACCTGGAAAAGTAATAAAACCTTGCGTATACTTTACAAACATTACTTTTCTAACAAAGAAGTAATCAAAATCAACAGGGTGGTTAACATATTCATTGCAGGATTGCTCAAAGGGTAATACTATATTTAACCCAACGGATTTACCATTAGCTTGTTGTGCTCCTTTATTACCTGCTTCCATTATCCCCGGACCACCACCGGTAATTACACCATAACCTGATTGAACTAATAAATCGGCAGTCTTAACAGCATCTTTATAGTACGGATTGTCAGGATTTGTTCTGGCAGAACCAAAAACCGAAACGCAAGGCCCTATTCTGGCCATTTTCTCGTACCCCTCTACAAATTCAGACATTATTTTAAATATTGCCCAACTGTCATTTGTCCTAATCTCGTTCCAATCTTTATTTGCTAATTCTACCATAATATTTTATTCTCGTATTATTCTTATTTAAAGGCGGAAAGATAAATAATATTTATCGGGTTTTGGTTCGATAATTGTTAATATTTCTTTAAACGCTCAAGGCAAGCAGAAAAAGGCTTTCCATAAACCCGTATTATGCATTAAGAAATCTGTTAGGTTCTCAAATTACTGTAAAATTAACCGTTTTACTCTACTTTATTGTGCTTCGAAACCTCATGACGAAGTCCTAATACATAATTCGGGTTAAAGTTTGTATATTCGCCGTTCAATAATTATAGTGATCAGTATTATTTCTGAGTATACAGATTTTATGCGGTACGGGGCAGAATATTTGATGACTACAACTAATTAAATAACAATATTGTAAAATGAAAGGAACATATTTTTCAGTTTTAATTTCCTCGCTTTTATTCATAACTTTTAGTTGCTCTGCACAAAAAGAACTAACAAATGAAATGATCTGGTCACCTGAATCCAGAATGTTTTCTGCAGAATCTGTTCGTTCTGTCAGATCAATGAATGATGGATTACATTTTTCCTTATTGGGACGAAATGCTATACTGAAATATAGTTATGAAAATTTTGGAACCCCGATTGATACGATACTGAACCTTAATCGATTGTCTTTGGGAGGTGAAAAATTGTTTGCTCAGGATTATTTTTTTAATGCTGATGAATCACAAGTATTAATTGCGACTAAAATCCAATACATTTACCGAAGAAGCTTTACCTCAAATTATTATATTGTTGACCTTGCTACTAAGAAGATTCAAAAACTGGCAGAAAATGGACCACAGCAATTGGCAGACTTTTCTCCTGACGGTTCAAAAGTGGCTTACGTATTTGAGAATAATATTTACTATAAGGATTTGAATACCGGAAATACAGTTCAGGTCACTTATGACGGCAAACGTAACGAAATAATTAACGGTGGTACTGATTGGGTATATGAAGAAGAGTTTTCAATTACCAAAGGATTTTATTGGTCACCAGACAGTAAGAAAATAGGTTTTTATCAATTTGATGAGACAGATGTGCCGGAATTTACTATGCCATACTATTTTGGTAAGACTTATCCTTTTCAATATACCTTTAAATATCCTAAGGCCGGAGAAGATAATTCTAAACTATCGGTTCTTATTTATGAGCTGGATAATGCCAAATCATTTCAATATATCAGTTCAGGCCCTTCCTATGAGTATTTTCCCAGAATGAAATGGACCAAAACGAATGAGTTATGCGTATTGGGTATGAATCGTCATCAAAATAAGCTGACCTATTTTATTGTTGATGATTATCATTCTCAAAATAATCGTTCAACACGTGTCATTTATGTTGATGAATCAGATACTTATGTTGAAGTAGATGATAATCTGATCTTTTTAAATGACGGTGAATCTTTTTTACGAACTTCGGAAAAGGATGGCTATAACCATATTTACAAAGTAAATTTTAAGGGTAAAGTAAAGCAGATAACTGATGGGAAATGGGATGTGATTGAGTTAAAAGGGATTAATGAAGAGACAGGAAAAATCTATTATACATCAGCAGAAGAAGGTGCTATTTATAAAGCTTTATATGCCATTAATTTAAAAGGAAAAGATAAAGTTAAACTTTCTAAAAATAAGGGGAGTAATGATGCAGAGTTTAGTACCGGTATGAAATACTATATAAATCACTATTCCAATGCTAATCGACCTGAATTGATCACACTTCACAATGCTGAAGGAAAAGAACTTGAAACCCTGAAAAGTAATGAACAACTAATTGCCAGATTAAAAAAGCTAAAGTTGTCAACAAAAGAGTTTATTACAATAAAAGGTGTGGATACTGAATTGAATGCTTCAATTATTAAACCAAGAAAATTCAACAAAAAAAATAAGTATCCGGTCTATTTTTATATCTATAATGGTCCCGGGAACAATGTTGTTGCTGATGAATGGCAGGGAAAGAATTATATATATCACCAGTTATTAGCTCAAAGAGGTTACATTGTTATTTCTGTTGATACAAGAGGTACTATGTACCGCGGTGCAGATTTTAAAAAATCGACTTATTTACAATTAGGAAAACTGGAGACTGAAGACATGATAGCTGTTGCTAAAAAAGTGGCTAAATGGGATTATGTTGATGGTGATAGAATAGGAGTGCAGGGATGGAGTTATGGTGGTTATATGGCAGCACTATGTATGACCAAGGGGGCAGATGTGTTCAAAATGGGAATATCTGTTGCACCGGTTACGAACTGGAGATGGTACGATAATATTTACACAGAGCGATTTATGAGAACACCTCAGGAAAATGCATCTGGTTATGATGATAATTCACCAATAAACCATGTTGATAAACTAAAAGGTAATTATTTGATTGTTCACGGATCGGGAGATGATAATGTGCATATACAGAATTCAATGGAAATGATTGAAGAAATGGTGGAGAAGAATAAGTTATTTGATATGGCGGTTTACCCGAATAAAAATCATGGTATATATGGTGGTAAAACACGTTTGCATTTATATAATAAATTACTGAACTTTACAGTGAGCAATTTATAACCAACAGAAATTAAACTAATAGCTACAATGAAAAAAACAATACTACTACTTGGATTAACTGCAATAATGTTGGCTTGTGGAACAGGTCAGGAAACAGCAAAAACTGAAAATACGACTACTGAAGCAGTTGAAGAGAGTCCAAGAGTTTCAGATGCACGTCAGCCGCAGGTACAGGCTTATCCGGTTGCAGCAAGTGAAACGGTCGATCAATCAACAACGGCAACTGCTCCAACAACCAAACCAACCGAAATAGAATGGATGGATTTTGAAACGGCTGTAAACCGAAATGAAAAAGAACCTAAATTTATTTTCGTTGATGTATATACACATTGGTGTGGATGGTGTAAAAAAATGGACGCGACAACGTTTAAAGATCCTAAAGTGGTGCAATACTTTAATGAAAATGTATATGCAGTAAAAATGGATGCTGAGTCTAAAACTCCGATAGCCTATAAAGGACACTTATATGAGTATAAGCAAGTCAATCAAAGAGCAGGGTACAATACGCTTGCCATTAGTTTGTTGGATTCAAGAATGAGCTTCCCGTCTTTTGTTATTCTTAATAAAAAATCAGTTAAGGTTGGTACTTTAATAGGGTATCAGGATGTGTCAAAACTGATCAGTTCGCTTCAAAAACACATCAAATAAGTCAAATGGAAAAAACGAGATGTAGCTGGTCTGTTAAAACGGAGGCTGAAAAGGTTTACCATGATGAGGAATGGGGTGTTCCGGTTCATGATGACAGGTTATGGTTTGAAATGCTTACACTTGAAGGGGCGCAGGCTGGATTATCCTGGTCCACTGTATTAGCAAAGCGGGAAGGCTACAGAAAGGCATTTGACAATTTTGATTATCACAAAATCAGTCAATATTCTCCTGAGAAAATAGAAGCACTTGGTTCTGATCCTGGTATCATCCGAAATAAACTGAAAATCAAATCAACAGTTACTAATGCCCAGGCATTTATTAAGGTACAGGAAGAGTTTGGTAGTTTCGATCAGTTTATTTGGTCATTTGTTAATCATTCACCAATACAAAATAGCTGGAAAACTATGCAGGATGTTCCGGTAAGTACCAAAGAATCGGATGAGATGAGCAAAGTCCTTAAGAAAAGAGGATTTAAGTTTGTTGGGACTACGATTTGCTATGCCTTTATGCAGGCTACAGGAATGGTTAATGACCATACAACAGACTGTTTCAGACATGCTGAATTGAGCTAAAATTTCTCAACAAAATCAGGTTAATTAATTTTGACTTCAGACGTTTTAAAATCATCAGGTTTTAAATATTTTTGCCAGTATTGAACTATGCAAGATACTTTTAAACATAAAGGCATGCGCCGAAAACTCATTGAAGAGTTGGAGTCAAAGGGAATTCGGGATAAAGCTGTTTTAGAAGCCTTTGACGCCGTGCCAAGACATTTTTTCTTAGACAGAGCATTTACTGAACAGGCTTATTCTAATATGGCCTTTCAAATTGGTGCCGATCAAACCATTTCTCACCCTTATACCGTAGCTTTTCAAAGTGAATTATTAGAAGTTAAAAAGGGGGATAAAATATTGGAAATTGGTACAGGATCAGGGTTTCAAACTGCTATTTTATGCGAGTTGGGTGCAAAAGTATATTCAATTGAAAGACAGAAGGAATTGTTTTTAAAAACGAAGCATTTATTACCCAAAATAGGATATAAACCTAACCTGAAATATGGTGATGGCTACGAAGGCTGGCCTGCTTATGGTCCGTTTGATAAAGTTATTGTAACCTGTGGCGCTCCTTTTATACCTGAAAAACTGGTAGAACAGCTCAAACCAAATGGTAAATTAGTTATCCCTGTTGGTGATGGTGTAAAACAGGAGATGGTTCTGATTTCTAAAGACAGCAAAAATGAAACTTTTATAGAAAAAAAAGGTGTTTTTAGCTTTGTTCCCATGTTAAAAAACACCTCAAAGTAATGTTTAACCAGGTCAATATTATAGGGCATTGGAATAATATTGGACTTGATGATGAAGCTGGTGAATATGAAATTTACCGTGATTTTGATCCGGATTCCCTTATTATACACTGTTTAGCTGAGCAATTAAAAATTTCAGTACCCAAAATAGGATATGCTTTAATAGATGGTCAATTGGCATTGGTGCAAAAAATTGACAATGAATTGGAGTATTGGGAAGATTCTGTTCGTTTTCAAACGGACTTAAAAATGATCCTTAACCCTAAGGATTTTTTATTATACGAGAAGCTTTTGAGTGTTGTGGGGAGAAGTAGTAAAATTGAGGATGTCAGAGTTAAGCAGGGTAAAAAGAATGAGTTATTTTATCCGGCAATACTCCGGTTAAAGGAAGAGGAAATGGCACTGGAAGAATTACAGTCGATCAAAGATAAGGTTCAGCCTCAGGTCCTGGAGGTATTAGACCAACGCTTTTATATTTTACTAAACAAAACATACCTTAATAAGTTGAGAACCTATATATTGTTTTGGAAAAAGCAGTGGAATATTGAAGCAGAAATTCCTGAATGGTTTAATCAGCTTGAATCAGAAGAAAACTAGAGTGATGAACTACTTTTTTACCATATTATACATTAAAACCAACCGATTATCCGAAGAAAAAATTGCGATTGGGTTACTCGCTAATTTTGACGGGATTCCGTATTTTGGTTTTTCTTCCGGAAAATTAAATTTTGCTTTAAAATCGGTTAACCCCGACTTGTCACGTTCCATTAAAAGAAGTTTGCAAATTCTTCAAAATGACGTCAATAAAATTATAAAGGGGGAAGAAGTTTTGTCCTTATTCGATCAACCCTATGCAAAGAAAATATTGGAAAAACTGACGCTTAAGAAAAGAGGTTTACTCATTTATTCTGACCTGATGTTTTTAGAATCAGGAATTGATTTTGCTAAACTTTATAAGCGATATGTTGGAGATGAATGGGAAATCATTGAAAAAACAACAGTAAAAAAGACCAGCTTTAAAACATCATTCCATCAATATACATCCGGGAAAAAGTTTGAGTCTTTTACACGGAGAAAAACATTACACCCTAATCAATTTCCTTTTATTTATAACCCTGTAAAAGTTGATTTGTGGCGGAAAACGTCCTATTACACAGTTTTTCAATGTATTGATTTTAATGCTTCTTCAGGATCTGTCCAAAATAGTTTAACCAGGTTCCGATCTGTTATTCAAAGTTTAACTGAAGATGCCAGAAGGAATGGATATGGAAAAGGACGCTATTATCTGGTTTACAATACGCCAAAAAATCCTGAAAAAGTAGCGCTGATTTCAAAGATAAAAGCCGAATCGGTAAGTTTTGAATTGATTACAATGACTGAAATGATGGATAAGGTTTAAACCTGTATATAATTATATCGAAATCAGGTTTTAAGCCAGTCGTTTCATTACATATTGACTAACCCTTTTATAAAATTGTTCAGGTGTGTTTGTTCGCCATGCCAGGTCTTCCAACTCTCCACCGGCTACCATATAATAATCAATATTTTCCTGCTTAAATTCTTCTAAAACGTGTTCTCTGAAGTTTACAAATGAAATCCAGCCATCCATATCTTCAACTTCATCAAACCACTCTTCATAATAGCAGTCGTCCGAAGCGTGAAAATTTAATACATTTTCACCAATAAGTATAAATTTTGATATACCTTCTGCCATCAGAAGCTCAACAACATCTCTTTTAAATATCATGATGTCATTCTGAATTGCATCATTCCATTCGCCCATCATTTCAATAATACAAAATCCCTCTTCATACTCCGCGTAAAGTATTTTTATAAATAGAGAAGGAGAACCAATATTGTCCCATTGTGGATGAATGCAATAATTGTAAATTGCATCTGTAAATTCAAACTCACTATACAATCTTTCATAAAACGGAGATCGCGGGTCTTCCGAAGCAATGTAAAGGCCTCTCCAGTTATAATATGGTTCAATTGTATGCATGGTTCAAAGATAATTCCTAATTTTACAATTTACAATAGATGACTAACCTTTTAATTTTTAACCCCAATGAAAAAAAGTTTCCAGCCCTTTTTTATATTCGCCTTATTTTTAGTTTTTTACGGTTGCCAACCAGATATTCCGAGAAAAGACAGGGTAGCAGCAATGATAGGAGATTTAGAAGCGCCTTTTTTAGTCACTGCTTTTACGCCTGAAAATCTTGTTCAAAAATCCGGTATAAGGGATGGTGCATTGCCAATGACCTATGAAACCTTTATGGGGTTTATTTTTTTAGAGGAGGCAACAGGTATTGATAATCACGAACAGGTTCAGATTGTAGCCACTAATAGTAATGGACTGATCCCAAATGTGTATGGTTTTGTCCCGCTTAAGGATGCCAATAAGTTTGAACAAATTGTAAAAAAGGAATTAGGAGCCACCATCCAGGAGAAAGATGGTGTGAAATTTTTCAGGAAGGATAAGGATAGTTACGTTGTAGCCTGGAAAAATGATATTGCTGTGACCACGAATGTGCCGATTAATCTTGAAAACATTTTTTCAAAAAGTGCTAATGATTCAAAAAAAGCAGCTGTAAAGCTGGTTAATCTGATCAATAATGTAGATCAGACAAAACTAAACACTGATTACAGACAATTTTTGGATAAAGAAGGTGATATCATAGCCTATTTACATGGAGAGAGTGCTTATGATGTTTTAAGTGCCTATAAACTAATTCCAACAAAAAATAAAAAGGAAGCTAAGTACTTACTGCAAGGTACAAAAGCGGAACTATCAGTAAAGTTTGAAAATGGACTGGTGAAATTTGATAGTGATTACACGCTTTCTGATAGCTTAGTGTCAAAACTTAATTTTATTGGTAAAAAAGGTATAAGTCAGGAGATGTTACAATACAGTATGTCAGAAAACCCTGAATTTGCTATGGCTTTTAATATGCCGGCAAAAGGCGTTTTGGATTTTTTACGAAAAAATGATGACATGGGAGATTTTGAGGATTTCGAGGAGGATCTGAGGGAGTTTGGACTGAAACCAGAGGATATTGAGAATATATTTACAGGAGAAGCATTAGTAATGTCAGGATTTTCCTTAGAATCATTTTCACCTAACAATCACTATCAAAAACCTGTTGGTATTGTACTCAATTTAAATGATGAAGGAAAGTTAATGCCGTTTTTAGATTCACTTGATACTGATCCCGAGCAAGATTTTATTCAGGCACCGGATGGTATGATATTATTGGTCAAAGACGGTAAACTTTTTGTCACTGATTATCTTGCATGGGCACATTTGGTTAATAACAGTAAAACGGTTACTATTACTGATACCGAAAAAATACTAACCTCAAATGCATTTGGCTTACTGGCCAATACGGAACACACCAATTGGAATGATTTTGATTTGGATGGGACCGCACAGGTGCTCACCAATAGTTTTGCAAGTTCATGGGGCTTCGCTAACCCTAATCTGGCTAAACTGCAGATTAATTTTAAAAACGCTGATCAAAACGCACTCCGTACACTTGTGGAATCGTTTATTAATCTTTTTGAAGGTCAAACCGAAAGGGATAATCAGGACCTTAAAGATTTGTTAGATGAGGAGGTAATTGAATCTGCCATGGGTGAAGTAGAAGAAGCTCTGGAAGATCTTGATGAAGAATTGTCGGATATTTTTAAATAATCTTTTCCATTATTGATGCATTAGGTTTTGCCTTGAAAACTGAACATTTTATACGACTTAGTTTATTGATTTTAATGCTACCTTTCTTATTGATGTGTCAGGTGAATAAAGGAAAGGCAGAAAATCTTTACTCTGATTTACCAGTTCAAATTGATTCCATTCTTGATAATCAAAAGTTCAATGGTGTAATCTTAATTTCTTCTGGTTCTAACACCTTATACTTAAAGACCTTTGGATTTTCAGATTTGGAAAGTAAAACCAAACTGAATTTTAATGACCAGTTTGTCATAGGCTCAATCAGTAAGCAAATAACAGCGGTATTAGTTTTACGTGAGTACGAAAAGGGTAGAATAGGACTGGAAGATACAATTAACCGGTACCTCACAGAAATCTCTCAACCCTGGACAAACGAAATAACGATTCATCATTTATTAACACATACTCATGGAATTACTGATATAGAACAACCTCTTGAATTTAAACCGGGTTCTGAATTTAATTATTCTCAGTTAGGATATGAATTGTTGGCTCAAATACTGGAAAAGACTACAGGGAAAACTTTTATGGCTCTGTCAACCGAATTATTTGAAGAATATAATTTAAGCAATACTTGTCATCCGGATAATAAAAATTACGAACATCTGGTAAAAGGCTACGAAGAAAACGAACAAGGTTTTTTAACAGAAACTACCAATAGTCTCTATAATTATGCAGCGGCAGGCAGTTTTATTTCTAATGCAAACGATCTGAAAAAATGGAATGACTTACTCTATTCAGGAACGTTAATCAGGAGGGAAACTCTGAAATTAATGAAAACAAGATATGCCACAAGAGCTCACCCGATTTTTGGATCTGTAGAGTATGGCTATGGATTACTGTTTAAAGACGGAAAGCAAGATGTTGAGATAGGTGCATTGGGATATGCGCCCGGATTTGTGTCTGCCTGTTATCATTATCCAGAAACCAATATAAACCTTATTGTCTTACAAAATACTGCAAGTCATTTAGATGATTTCAGACAAACATTTGCGGTTCATACTAAAATGATGGAACTGGTAAAAGGGTTATAAACTGCTTAACTTTTTAATGGTTTGTAAAAGTTCGCTTTTAAGGGAGCTATTTAACCGCAAAAACAGTCTCAAAATCAGGTGTACCTTCTTCGTTTATGGTATAGGGTTGGTAAAATGCTGGTAAATCCTGCTCTTCCACATGTGTAATTTCAAGACCAATACAGGTTTTTTTAGGCTCGTTTTCTTCCAATTGCAGTTCAGCTTCAAACGTCAGCGCATAGCCCCTCATCTTTTCTTCTGCAATTTCGTTTTCACAATACTTTTTCAAATGGTCTAATACAGTTCCAACCGTGGGCATTTTTTTCGGATTGTATTCAAATTCCAGAGGATGAACATTCCCAATGGTATCAATATAGGCCCCAAAAGGATAAAATTCTTTTGTATCGATTATTAACTCTTGTGCATATTCAAAAGAGTGATCGATCATTTTTTGTACTTCCTCATTCATTTGTTAAAATTTTGGTTTAAAATTAATGAAAACTAATCAGCAGAAGTCCTTTTCGAATTAAAAATAATTATATTTTTGACTCTAAATATTTAATCAATGACAGCGATAGCAAAGTCTCCAATAAAATACGATAGAAAAGCATTAACAGACAAGGAATTATTGTCTATTTATACAACTTTAATGAAACCGAGATTAATAGAAGAAAAAATGATGATTCTATTAAGACAGGGTAAGATTTCCAAATGGTTTTCCGGATGGGGACAAGAAGCTATTTCAGTTGGATGTGCCTTGGGGATGGAAAAGGATGAATTCATTTTACCTATGCACCGTAATTTGGGAATATTCACTACCAGGGAAATTCCTTTACAAAGATTATTCGCCCAATTTCAAGGTAAAATGCTTGGATTTACCAAAGGAAGAGACCGTTCATTTCACTTTGGATCAAAGGAGCATCATATCGTTGGTATGATTTCTCATTTGGGCCCACAACTGGCATTAGGAGATGGGATTGCACTGGCAAATAAGCTAAAAGGGGAGAAAAAGGTAGCCATGGCATTTACCGGAGATGGTGGAGCCAGTGAAGGAGATTTTCATGAGGCATTAAATGTGGCTTCGGTATGGGACCTCCCGGTTATTTTTGTAGTTGAAAATAACCAATGGGGACTTTCAACGCCATCTAACGAACAATTCCGTTGCGATAGTTTTGTGGATAAAGGTATTGGTTATGGTATGGATGCTTTCCAGATTGATGGAAATAATATCCTGGAAGTTTACCATGCTGTCAAGGAAATTTCAAAATCATTAAGAGAAAACCCCAGACCATTTTTATTGGAATGTATTAGCTTTAGAATGCGAGGGCACGAAGAAGCTTCCGGAACAAAATATTATCCTAAAGGTTTACAAGATGAGTGGGAGATTAAAGATCCGATCACTAACTACACCAGATTCCTGAAAGAAGAAGGGGTATTGACAGACGATAAGGAAGCAGAAGTTATTAAAACCATTAAAGCAGAGATACAATCAGAGCTTGAGGTGGCTTTTGCTGAACCCAATGTAGCCGTTGATACTCAATTTGAATTAAATGATATTTATGCACCTTATCAGCCTGAAATAACTTCTCCGAAATCTGACAAAAAAGAGATGAAAAGATTTGTTGATGCCATTTCTGATGGTTTGAGACAATCCATGGAAAAACATGACGACCTGGTAATTATGGGACAAGACATTGCTGAATATGGTGGTGTTTTTAAAATTACAGAAGGTTTTGTAGATCAGTTTGGGAAGGACAGGGTTAGAAATACACCTATTTGTGAATCTGCGATAGTGGGGGCGGCACTTGGATTATCCATTAACGGAATGAAAGCTGTGATGGAAATGCAATTTGCTGATTTTGTAACGGTTGGATTTAATCAAATTGTCAATAATCTGGCTAAATTACATTACCGCTGGGGCGAAAATGCTGATGTTGTCGTCAGGATGCCAACAGGCGCCGGGTCGGCTGCAGGACCATTTCACTCACAAAGTAATGAAGCATGGTTTACCCATACTCCGGGATTAAAAGTTGTATATCCCTCAACACCAACCGAAGCTAAAGGACTTTTAGCCGCCGCAATTGAAGATCCTAATCCGGTTGTATTCTTTGAACATAAGGGGCTCTACAGAAGTATTAAAGAGGAGGTACCTTCTGATTATTATACACTTGAAATAGGTAAAGCTAAAATTGTAAAAGAAGGTCAGACTGCCACTATTATCACTTATGGAATGGGGGTTCATTGGGCTACAGAAATTGTTGACAAAACAGGAGAAGATATTGAGATTATAGACCTCAGAACTTTATTGCCGTTGGATCTTGAAACAATCTATAAATCAGTGAATAAAACGGGTCGTGTTATAGTGTTACATGAAGATTGTTTAACCGGTGGAATAGGAGGAGAGCTGTCGGCATTGATTGCTGAAAACTGCTTTGAGAACCTGGATGCACCAATTATGCGTGAAGGTAGCTTAGATACACCTGTTCCGTTTGACGGAGATCTTGAAATTAACTTTTTACCTAAACAACGGTTTGAAGAAAAATTATTGAAGTTGATTAACTATTGATTTTGATAAAGCCGTTAATTACACTATCTTTTCAAATAATTGTAAATCATATTATTTGATGAGATTTTTGTTGCTTTGGATTCTGATTCCATTTACACTTTTTACTCAGGAATTTGAACGAACTGAGCTTCCAATAGATTTAAATGGTCCCTGGGAGATTACTATGGGACCTGATCACCATTTATGGTTAACAGAAAGGGAAGGTCAGGTTTCAAGGGTTAATCCGGACAACGGCGCATATTCGATTATTTATAAAGCTGATGATTATTTTAAGGGGGCTTCGCTCGAGAACCTGGGACCACCATGCAATTCCAAAATTTTAGTCGGTACTCTGGGACTTGCTTTGCATCCGGAGTTTGCAAACCCCGATAGTGCCTATATATACTTTGTTTATTCGTATAATAGTGGAACAAATGATTCGCCGGCCACAAAATTTAAGGTAAAACGTTTAAAATGGGATGCTGCAAACAACACTATAATTGAGGACATTGATCTGATTACTTTAATACCTACTGGCTATGATCATCTTGGCGGAAGATTAATTGCTATTAAACAAAATCAGCGTTCTTACCTGTATTTATCAATAGGTGACCACGGAAAATCTGAAATGAATGACCCGGACTGTTATGCTGATCAATCCTTAAATCCTAATAATTTCACTCAGGATCCAACAACTAAAAATGGTAAAATACATAGGTTTAATATTGACGGTACCATACCTGTTGATAACCCAATATCAAATAATTCATTTTTTACCCGTGGACACAGGAACCCACAAGGTTTAATATATAATCCACATCTTGACTTGATATACAGTGTTGAGCATGGTGATCGTACAGATGACGAAGTGAATATTTTAATTAAAGGCATGAATTATGGTTGGAAAAATGTCCGTGGTTATCATCATGATGATAATATTTCAGGAGAAAATGATTTTATTCAATCTTATATACCACATCCTGAAATTCAAAATGACTCACTGGTTGAAGCTTTTTATTCATGGTGCTCTGAAGTTGCAGATGGTTCTGATGATAATAGTAATTGGTGTACGGTTGCACCTTCTGACGGAACCTATTACTGTAGCTCAGCAATACCTGAATGGCATAATAGCCTTTTGGTGGTAACACTTAAAGATGGTATTGGCACTGATCGCGAAGTGTATCAATTCAAGTTATTGTCAGATGGAAGTCTTGCTCCTTCAACGGTTAATAATCCAAATCCAAAACGCTTTTTTGGTGAAGACCAGGATTTAAACGGACGGCTTAGAGACATTACCTATTCTAAGGATGGAAAGAAAATATATTTAATTAATAGTGGGGGAGCGCCAACAAGTAAAATCACTGTTTATACTTTAAAAGAGCAAAAGACAAATGAGGAATGTATTGAGATTTACCCAAATCCCTCAAACAGTTTTATCGCTTTAAAAGGGACAAATACAGATGAGATAACAAATATTCAAATCATTTCAGTTGAGGGAAAGCTTATCTACGAAACTTCTCAATCAGATTGTCAGATTGATATTAGTACACTTTCTGCAGGTACCTATATATTGAGGACAACAAGTAATGAAGGGAGCTGTAATAGCCAATTTATTAAAATGGCATATTAGTCATAATATTTTGTTAAGCTCTGTTCCAAAATAACAGCCTAAATCCATTTTTTTATTGCCCGTTTGGCCGATTCGGCAAGGTAATCAGATTGCATTGCTTTCTTAATCATTGACTTGTCCTTATTAAGTTTGTAAATAAGCTGATAGACTTCTAAAACGGTTAACTCTTCCGGTCGTTCTTCTATCAATGTCAAGGTATCACCTGATTTAACTTCTCCGCCCTTAATTACTCTGGCGTATGGACCAGGCTGATCGTGATTAATGGATTGTTTAATTACTTTTTGACTCTCAAATCGAATACCCAGTTTGAAACAAGGTTCTCTGGGTTGGCTGATTTCTATTATAGCTTCACCAACTTTGTATTGATTACCTATGTGAATTTCAGATTCTCTGAGTCCGCTTACGGTGAGATTTTCACCAAACCAGCCATAAGTAAAATCAAGTGAAGGATACAGGTTTTTCCAGTAGGCATACGCATCAGCACTAAATAAATAACAGGCTTTATCAATGCCAGCATGGTGTTTCCGGTCTACAACGTCATCATCAACCACATTTTCTTTACCCAAAAGTATAGGAAAATCAACCGGTGATTTAAAAATGCCGGTATAAACCGTTTTCAATCGCCATTTTACCAGTCTTTTTTTGCCAATATTTACAGATTCTACTTTCATGGTTTCAAAAGTAAATTAATTAAATGCTGAAAATATGATGATTTTCAGTTTAATCGTTAAAAGAATGAAAAAAAAGTGTTTTTTCGGTAAAAAATCTTTCACTTTGATTAGTGAAATTATGAACATATAGACTATATTTATAGGGTTAAAAAACATAAACTTATAAATATATCATTAAACTAATGAGCGAAACAGCAAAAATCGAAATCGGGGGAAAGACTATTGAACTACCAGTTATCACTGGTTCAGAAAATGAAAAAGCCGTTGACATTTCTAAATTAAGAGGTGCTTCAGGTGGTGTAACTACTATTGATCCGGGATATAAAAATACAGGATCTTGTGAGAGTGCAATTACTTTTTTGAATGGTGAAGAGGGTATATTGAGATATCGTGGCTATTCTATCGAATCGTTAGCAGAAAAAGCTCAATTTATTGAAGTTATTTATTTGTTAATTTTTGGAGAATTACCAACAGGAGAGCAATTGGATAAGTTCCATGCTGATATTAAGGCGCACTCACACGTAGATGAAGACGTTAAGAAGATTTTAGATGGCTTTCCTAAGTCAGCACACCCAATGGGAGTATTGTCTTCGCTTACCAGTGCTTTGATTGCATTTAATCCTAACTCAGTTAATGTTGAGAGTGAAGAAGAAATGTATGGTGCCATTGTAACCATTTTAGGTAAATTTCCTGTTTTAGTGTCATGGGCGCTTAGAAAAAACAAAGGTTTACCGCTTGATTATGGTGATAATTCTTTAGGTTATATTGAGAACATCCTGAAAATGATGTTTAATAAGCCTAACGAGGAGTATGTGCAAAATCAGGTAGTAGTTGATGCATTGGATAAATTATTGATTTTACATGCTGATCACGAACAAAACTGTTCTACATCAACTGTAAGAATTGTTGGATCATCTCATGCCGGATTATTTGCTTCTTTGTCTGCCGGTATTAGTGCACTTTGGGGACCGTTACATGGTGGCGCTAACCAGGCTGTAATTGAAATGCTGGAAGCAATCAGAGAAGATGGTGGTGATACTAAAAAGTATATGGCTAAAGCCAAAGATAAAAATGATCCTTTCAGATTGATGGGATTCGGACACAGGGTATATAAAAACTTTGACCCAAGAGCAAAAATTATAAAAGTTGCTGCTGACGAAGTGTTAACAGATCTTGGTGTTGAAGATCCTGTACTTGAAATTGCAAAAGGATTAGAAAAAGAAGCATTATCTGATCCGTATTTCGTGGATAGAAAATTATACCCTAATGTTGACTTTTATTCAGGAATTATATACAGAGCTTTAGGTATTCCAACTGAAATGTTTACAGTAATGTTTGCCTTAGGACGTCTGCCTGGATGGATTGCTCAATGGAAAGAAATGAGAGAAAATAAAGAACCTATCGGAAGACCAAGACAAGTTTATACTGGTGAAAACGACAGACCTTTTAAAGAAATAAATGAAAGATAAAAGATAGTCAATATCTATATTAAAAAGCCACATACTATTGTGGCTTTTTTTGTTTCTTATATTTCTATCAACAGATTGTTGATGGCTTATCTTAAAACTGTCACATGACCAATTTCTCTGTGGTGTTTGTCTGACATGGTTTCTTTAAAATCAATTTTCCACATATATACACCTTTTGGAACAATACGATCGTTCAGGTATGAACCGTCCCAACCTTTACTATAATCGAATGACTCAAACAATACTTCACCCCATCTGTTGTAAATTACTAAATGGTATTGATAAGGATCGACTCCTGAACGTACAATCGGCTTAAAAATAAAGTTTGCATTATCGCTACCCGGTGTAAAGGCATTAGGTACATAAAATACAATTTCGTCATTTAGAGTAATAGTCGTTTCAAATGTAGATTGACAGTTTTTTGTAAAATCAGATGCTGTTAGAGTCACACCATAATTTCCCGGAACTTCAGGATAAGTATGGAGTGGGGAAGTCTCAGAGGAGGTAGCGCCATCTCCAAATAACCATGCCGAATATACACTATTGGCCGATTGATTACTAAAGTGTACAGTGGGTTCTTCAAGACTAATACTATCCGGTGAATACGTAAAATACGCCTCTGGTGTTGTAGAGACAGTTATAATGTCCTGATAATCTGCAGTGCTGACACAACCTGTTCTTGTGGTTACTTCAATTGAAAGATCAAGTTTAAATGGATCAATTCCAAAGTGGTCTAAGCACACAGAAGCGGTTGACGTGGTAAAAGACTCATTATTACTAAAATTCCATTGGTAAATAGTGCCTTCTGTTTGTATTGAAACCGGATCCGGAAAATGAACACAGCCCTGATCACAAATTATATATTCAGTACTGTCAAGTTCAGGTACTAAACAAAACTCCTGACAAATGGTTTCTGTCTCAATTGAATAATTCAGTTGTTGTATAGTGGAATTTTCAATTAGAGGAGGGGTATTAAATTGTGTATATTGGGGGGATGTAACCGTATAATTTAATGGTGATTCTGAATAAACTATATCTGTTTCATTACAACCGCTTTCTCCAAATTGATTTGTTTTAACCAGTTGAAGTTCAGTCACAACTGAGTCTGTTAATGCAATAGTGATAAACCCCTGATCATTGGTTTCTCTTACCCCATTAAATGATTGAAAAGGGCCTCCTCCAGGTCCTGTAGAACCATAGTTTTTTGCCCACAAAACACTTCCCTGGTCGTTTGTTTTAATTAAGCTTCTATCGGTATAAGCACTGCCTGAAAGTATAAAACCAAAATCAGCGGTTTCTTCAATAAAATAAGCTCTGTTTAAAGGGTTGTTAGTATATAATAATTTTGACCAAATAATATTACCCAAAGGGTCAACTTTAACTAAGCTTATATCATCACTATTAGGAAAATTAGAGGCATTGGTTCTTGCTGCTCCCTGAACTATATAATTACCATCAGAAGTTAGATTAACAGAGTTAAAAAAGTCAATATCAGGTAAGTCATAAACTTTATTCCATTCAAGCCCCCCGTTTTGATCTATTTTAACAATAAAACCACGCTGGTTAAATCCGGAAGACATTGAGTTTCCAACAACAATGCACCCATTATCCGGTGTGCTTTTAACCCTACTGACAATATTGAAGTTACTCCCCCCAAAACCTGCCCTGAAGTCCCAGATAAAATTGCCATTTTGATCAAGTTTTAATACATAAAAATTATCACTTGAACTGACTCCGGTATTTTGTGTTCCCCCTAAAATGAAATTCCCGTCATCTAATTGATCAATAGTATAAAAATCTGTATTATTCGGATTGCCAATTATCTGTTTGGACCATATTAAAGTACCATTTTCACTAATTCTGATCAGGACTGTTTCTGAAATCGAAAGGTTATTAATCAGAGTGGCGATAATCATAAAACCGTCATCACCAACGCCATCAGAGTTACCATCAACATGAATGGCCCTGACCCTCTGAAATTCAGTTGTGTTATTTGGTTTTTCATACCTGTAGCTCCAAATAATATCTCCTAAAGGATTAGTCTTAATAACATAAATATTTGATTCTTGTGTTGGGAAAAACTGAAACAATTTCCCTATAATAATAAAGTCTCCGCCTGGTGTCTCTATTATATTATCAGCAGATTGTTGGTAGGAATCAGGATTAGTATAAACCCTTTGGAACTGATTTTGAGCAAATGTGACAGAATAGAAACTTAATAACAGTAATAAAACCTTTAGCTTCATAAAATTTTGAATATAACCGTGCAGGTTGATTTCGAAATTAAACCTAATCCTTATTATAAGACGATAAAAATAATGAAAAAGTGTCAGATTAATTGATAACAGGTAAACCAATAGAAGGCCAGAGGATATTGTTTGAAAACAGTTCAATTTTATTTTAAAACCATTACATGACCGATTTCTCTGTGGTGCTTATCTGACATGGTTTCTTTAAAATCAATTTTCCACACATATACACCATTCGGAACAACATCATCATTTAAATATGTGCCATCCCATCCTTCATGATAATCAAATGACTCAAACAACACTTCGCCCCATCTGTTGTAAATTACTAAATGGTATTGATAAGGATCGACTCCTGAATGTACAATAGGTTTAAAAATAAAATTTGGATTATCGCTTCCAGGTGTAAAGGTATTTGGCACGTACAAAATCACTTCATCTTTCAATGATATAGTTGACTTGTAGGTGTCTATGCAGTTTCCACTGATATCTTTTGCTGTAAGTGTAATCAGGTAATTTCCCGGAAAAGGAGGGTAGGTATTGATTGGGTTGACTAAATTAGAGAAAGAACCATTACCAAAATGCCACTCAAAGGAAAAAGCATCTGAAGATTCATTGATCAGATTCAATTCAAGGTTATCCAATGTCAAACTATCCGGTTCGAAAGAAAACTGAGCTTCAGGAGTAGTTCCAACTGTTACAACTTCATAAAAATGGGCAGTTGAAGTACATCCGGTCCTGGTTGTTACATTAATTGTCAGATCAACTGTTTCGGGTCCCGGAGAATTATTGCTTAAACAAAATTCCGGTGATGCTATACTGTCAATCAGTCCGTTACTAAAAAGCCATTCATAGGTGGTACCTTCTGTTTGAACATCTACAGGGTCAGGGAATTGGACACAGCCTTCATCACACCACATATAGTTGGCACTATCCAGTGTGGGAGGTAAACAAAAAGATTCGCAGACAGTATTTATATTGATTGTTATATTATATAAACCAATATCTTCTATTGTGTCGCGGGCAATACTGGGCATAATGCTTGCCTGAGGTGTAAAAACGTTGTAAACAGGAATGGATTCCTGAAAGGTAAGATTTTGTTCACCACAGAAAGAATAGCCGTCAGCGTCCGTTTTTATAATCACAAGATCTTCCGGTACATTGGAAATGGGATTGTTATCATATTGACAGAAAGCGTAACCTTCATCAAATGTAGAAACATAACATTTTCCAAATTGGAAATAAGATGTATTAGCCGGATATAAACCAGCCAAACTCGAGGCTGCATATGATTTTGTCCACAACACCTGTCCATCCTCATTTATTTTAGCAAAAAATTCCCGCTTGTTTATTGCGCCACTATTAGGGCTATCCAGATCCTGATCTCCTGTTTGACCTGAGATTATAAAATGATCATCTAAAGTCTTTTCTATTTCTCCGCCTATATTATGATGGGAGTATTGCAAAGCTTTTACCCAAATCAAATTTCCATCAGGGTTGATTTTGGTTATGGTAATATCAGGCTCATAAAATGGTGCCGGAAAATCATCTATTGAGCCTATGACCAGGAAATTACCATCCTGAGTTATTTCTATAGAATTAAATAAGCCTATTCCCGGCTCATACTCATATATCTTTTCCCATAATTGATTCCCGGAGGAATCAAATTTTGTAATGTACCCTCTTATACCTGATACGCCTACTATTGCAAAATCACCATTATCTAATTCTACAACTGAATGGCCAAAAGTTCCTCCGGCTCCTCCAATTCCTTTTCTAAAATCCCATATAATATTACCATTTCCATCCAATTTGGCAAAATAAAAATTTGTTTGTGTGCCTACACCAGTATGATAGGTTCCTGTTAATGCAAAACCACCGTCTGAGGTACTAATCACATCATTAAATGTCAAACTGATTCCGGGAACATAAATTCTTTTTTGAAAAAACAGATTGCCATTTTCAGTAATTTTCATCATGAGTATTGAGGCCGAAGTATTGATAGAAAAGCCCGCTCCCGTATTTATAAAGCAAACATAGTTATTATCAACCTCAAAAAAAGTTTGCCGAAAGAAACCTGAAGAATTGGATGTTATATCTAAAGTTTTACTCCATTCTAAATCGCCTAAATAGTTTGTTTTAAACAAGTAAAGGTGATTGTGAATACTGTATGATGACGTAGTTTCCCAAGTAGTGTCATGATAGATCCCTGATGCTATAAAGGAGCTGTCTGAGGTTTCATAAAGCGTTTTACTCAAAGAATAGTTCAGGGAATAAGGAAAAGCGCCCTCAACAAGATATTTTTTCTTAAAAGTATTTTGTGCTACAGGTTGCAGGTAGAAAACAAACAAAAATACAAAAGTGATACATGTTTTTAAAGGGGACTTCATTTCTTATCTGCAATTCAATTATGCTCTTGTTTTTTATCTTAAAACCATTACATGACCAATTTCTCTGTGGTGCTTATCAGACATGGTTTCTTTAAAATCAATTTTCCACATATATATACCATTCGGAACAACAACATCATTTAAATATGTGCCGTCCCAACCTTCATTATAATCAAATGACTCAAACAACACTTCGCCCCATCTGTTATAAATTGCTAAATGGTATTCGTAAGGATCAATACCGGAACGGACAATAGGTTTAAAAATAAAATTTGGATTATCGCTTCCCGGTGTAAAGGCATTTGGAACATAAAATACAATTTCATCAACCACCCGTATGGTTGTACGGTAAGTTTGACTACAGGTCTTACTCAGGTCGTAAGCAGTCAACGCAACAGAATAGTCATTTGCTATTTCAGGGTAAAGATGGTCGGGGTTTGCAACATCCGAAGAAGAACCGTCTCCAAAGTTCCAGCTAAAATGGCTGGAGGAGGTTGATTCATTAACAAAACTAACAAAAGGATTGCTGAGTGGAATACTATCAGGAGCATAACTGAAAAGGGGAGAAGGCATTGGAATAACCTCAATCATATCAGTATAAGTAATGGAATCAATACATCCGTTTGCAGTCTGAACAGTAAAAGTAACATCCAGATAATCATTTGTAATCTCGTCAGTGCTAAAACAAACCAGTGGATTCTCCTCTGTAGAAATCTGACCGTCTTCAAATTCCCATAAAAATGTACTTTGTCCCGGTTGTGCCACAGAATTATTTGAAAACTGAACACATTCTCCGCTACAAATACTTAGTAAATCAGCAGTGAAATCAGCACTAAAATTTGAACTGATATTGACTGTGAATGTGGTGTCATGAGAACAACCAAAGTTATTGACGACCTCCAGATTAACAGAATAATTTCCATTTGCCTGATAGGTATGGGTAGGACTATTGACCTGTGATGTGTTATTATCTCCAAAATCCCATTCATAAGAGGTAATATTCCCCGCAGAAGTAGAGGAAAGATCATTGAAATTAGCCAAAAAGCACGCCGTATTGGTTGAAAAATTAGCTAAAGGGAATGGATGACTGTTAATTACCATAGTGCTTGTATCTGTGCAACCTGAATCAGAAACCACAATTAGCTCGACAGTATAAGCACCGCTATTTTGGTAGGAATGACCAGGTGATGTTAAAGATGAAACTGTGTTATCTCCAAAATCCCAATTGTAGGATGCAATATTTCCTTGTGGAATAGTGGAATTATTAATGAAACTAAAGATAGAATTTTCGCAAGTATCCAAACCTGTAAAATTGGAAACCGGAACAGCGTTAATATTAATTGAAGTGTTAAATGAATTAGAACAACCTAAATCGGATACTGCGGTCAAACTTACGTCATATGTACCTGTATTATTATAGGAATGATCGATAACCGGTGTGGAACCAAATGTACCATCATCAAAGTCCCATGATAATACGTTTATACTTCCTGAATCGATTGTGACATTACTGACAAAGTTAATTTGTTCATTAAGACAATTGCCTGTATGGGAAAAATTAACATTTGGAACAGCTACCACTGCAATATCTATGGTATCCGAAGCAACACAGGTATCAACCGTAACTTCAACCCAATAGGTCCCGGTTTGAGAAATGGTATTTGTGGCTGATGTTGAATTATCTGACCATAAATAGGTAGCATTAGGTTGTGTGACGTCCAGTACAATTGAATCGCCGTCACAAAGGGTAGTGTCATTACCCAGATCGACTGTAAAATTGCAGGATTCCATGGCAAAATTATCTATATGAACCCAGTTTTGCAGCATTCCCTGTTGACGAATAACCAGGAATTGTCCGTTATTAGGAGCAACAAAAGTAACTGTCCTTTGAGTCCAAACTGTATTGGTAGCTGCTGCCGGAGCCGTATAAATTAAGGTTCCAAAACTTGTATTATTGGTTGATAAGCCTATTTCTATTGGATTAGATACAAATCCAACATCACTCCTGTCGTAAAAAGAAAAAGTGTAGGTAGTACCTGCTGTGAACTGGTTGCTCATTTCCATAGCTACAAGATCAGTTCCACCTCCGGTTAATGAAATAAACCAGTTACCGTTTTGTGGTGGTCCCCATGTTGCAGAAGTAATAATATCAAGATTTGGAGTGGTACCTATGCTATAACAGTCCGACATGAAACCGTCAAAAACAGCTGATCCGAGATTAATCTGATCAACAACAGCAGTATTAATTTCAAAGTCACCATTTAAAAAGTTTTGACCAAAGCCAATACCTACCCAAAAATGAATGATTAATAATCCTGTTTTTCTAAGCATTTTATTGAAATATTGTAAAGTCGGGGATTGCTTGTTTAAAAAACGAGATTTAAGAGTGAACAGTTGCCAATTTATTACAGCAAAAAAGGCAAAAAATAAAAGGAGACCGGGATATTCCGGCCTCCTTCAAAAAATCAGTATTTAACGGGTTATTTTATTACAATAGGCATGTCACTGACAAGTTTCCAATCTCCTGCCTCATTCTGCACCAGTGTAATCAGTGAAACAAAGGTCATTTTTTCTCCTTTAAAGGTCACCTGAGCACTTGATGTATTACCATTAATGACTACGTTTTCGATTGTTACTGTACGTTTATCTCCTCCGTATTCTTTACTTCGGATTTTTTCAACATATACCTCTTTGGTCAAAATACTTACCTCAGTGCTACCAAATAATCTGTTCATAACCACCCTGAAGTTTTTATCAAGGTAGGTTGATAATTGATCGGCATCATTTGTGTCAGCGGCTTTAGCAAAAGCGGTGATCACATTTTTTACTTTTTTAATCTCTTCTTTTTGAGAGAAAGCTGCTGTACTGGTTAAAATTCCCATTAGTACAATTAAAATTGATTGTTTCATGTTTGTTTATATTTAGCGTTTATTGTTTACTGTTTATGGTTTCTAGTTAATAGTTAATAGTTAATAGTTAATAGTTAATTGTTCGCTGTTGTTTATTTTCGATTTCCAATTTTGGATTACTTACTACATGATACTTTCTGCTTCCTACTTTATCTATTATCTATGCTCTAATAATCTTGCTTCTAATCTCTTTCTACTTAATACTTCTTACTTACATCTTCTAATTAACTATTGATTCTTCAACTATTGATATATCAATTGTTATAATAAAAAAACTATGTCATATTATCCTGGATTCGTTTTAGCAGTGTCATTAAGATTTCCAGTTCTTTTTCACTAAAACCATTTGTGCTTTTTTGCCGCATTGACTTTATTAATGGCATATGTTGGTTAACAAATGCTGAACCTGATTTGCTTAAACTAATATTATACTTTCTCCGGTTTCCAGGGATAGATTGTCGTTCCAGATAACCCTTCTTTTCTAAAATATCCAGGGTTCTGGTAATAGAAGCAGGATCACGGTTAGACATATCAGCTAATTCTTTTTGTGATAACTCAACCTGTTCAGATATCATTACCAAAAGCACCCATTGATCAATTGTGATCTTAATCCCTAAGCTATCAAATATCCTTTGAGAATATTGTTTCGATCTTTTACTGGTTTTGTCTATTTGAAACAAAATTACATCTTCAAGTTTTGCCATGATGGTACAAAGATATAATTTATTATTGATATATCAATAATTGATAATAATGTTTTTATTGAATAAATATATATCACTGTGCAAAGCGGCAATTATATCACAATAATAAGTACCTTTAAATCATGACAAGAGCATTTTTTATTCCAGCCACCCTCCTTATACTGATTGTTTCATGTAATTCAACAGAAAATAACAATAATAATACGAGCGAGAACACTTCTGAAGTGATTAAAAACGCTGAAAGCAGAGTAGAGGAGCACCATGAATTGTACTGGCATTGGGAAGATGAATTTAGTGAGGAAAATAAGATTAAGTTACAAACCTGGATTGATAGTGTGACTAAAGCTACTTTCTTATGTCTGGGTACTTATCCGTTTGATGTTCATTATTATTTTCATAAATCGGACGGGAACGAACCTGTGCCATTTGGCCATACTTCCAGAAAAAAGGAACAATCGGTGCATTTTTATGTTAATCCAAAATTTTCGCTTGAAGAATTTTTAGCGGATTGGACAGCGCCACATGAAATCAGTCATTTATCAATTTGCTTTGTTGGTAAACGTAATATGTGGTTTTCTGAGGGGTATGCCACCTATCTCAGCCGTTTAATTATGGTAGATATGGGCTATTTTACACCTTCAGAATTTGACAGTATTTACAGAAAGAAAATCAGTAATGTTATGTCTTATTACAATAGCAGTACCAGTACTTTTATTCAGGTTTCCGACAGTTTATTGTCTCACTCACGATATGGGCCGGTATATGCAGGTGGCAGTAGTTTTTTCTTTACTGCAGATCAATACCTGAGGAAAAACATGAATATGAAATTTACTGACGTGATTACCGCTTACCAAAAATGCTGCAGACTAAAGGACAAATCATTAAAATCTTTGATTGAATCCTTTGATGGTGTTATTGGAGAGTCCTATTTTTCTGAACTCATGACCAAGTATCGAAATTCACCCTCCAGGGAGGTGATGGTAGGTTATTAGCTCTAACTAGGCCTCGAGTAATTCAAGTTCGTTAAGGTAATCGAATTGTAAATCTTCATGGAGCGCATGTATTGTTTTTCTAAGGGACTCAACCTGTCTATAGTATAAATTCATTAACGCTATATTCTGTCTGATTGATGGCCTGAAAGATTTCAGTATTTGACAATAATGAAGCAATAATTCAACTTCTGTTTCTTTTTTCTTAGAGTACCGAATATATTTCTTAACGAGTCGCAGTATTTTACGGATACTTTTTTTGATGTAAAAAAAGCTATCGGTATTAATTTGAGAGAATAGTGTCTCTACTTCAATTTTTATTTCCCTGATGTATTCCTGTTCTCTTTCTGATTCATACATCAAATAAGTCATGTACTCTTTATTTTCCTTTTTAAATTTTGATAACTTCAGGCATAATTCTAAAAGTTCTTCCGGAGATTTATGTTTTAAATCTTTCTTTATTTGACTAATTGAGGCTGTTTTCATTGAATGAAATTCGGTTTTTACGATACAAGTTTAGTTATAAAATCAGAGGTAAGGTCGTTTCAAATTTGTTTAGTTAACCATATATCACAATTGAAATGACCAGAATTACCTTGTCTTTGATTGGTTAATTGAAAGCCCAGCTTTTTATAAATGGCTATTGCTTTTGAAAATTCAGGCAAGCTTTCGATATAGAGTGCTCTGTAGCCATACCTTTTAGCTGATAGTTCAGATTGTTTATACAGGTGCTTGCCAATACCTTTTCCCCTTGCTTCATTACTAATATAAAACTTTACCAGCTCCACCATACCATCTGGTAAACCTTCGGTAGGGTAAATACCACAACAACCTGCTACTTTACCTTCCAGTTCTGCGACCCATAATTCTGCCTTGTCCACCTGAAAAAGTTCGAAAAGCGCATCTGTTGTAGGGTCAGTATACACTGTTCCTGGCTGGTCGGCATTAAACTCCCGAAATACAGCTCTGATTAACTCCGCTAAGACAGGATTGTCATTCTGTTGAACAGGTCTGATACTTAGGTTTTCCAAATTCATGCTTGTAATTTATCAGAATGTAAATATAAATATTGATTGGTAATCCTGGCTATTAAACTATGCTGATAAACCCGGCAGGTTGGTTTGTCAAAATAAAACCTGTTAACTGGTAAAACGAATTGAATTAACTCAATGAAATAATTGAACATATATTGATAGGTGTATATGATTGAAATACAAATAAATAGCTGTATGTTTCTTGTTGAATATGGTGCGAAGACATGTAAATTATTCTACCAAAAAAGGTGTTAGTTTCAAAAAAACTTCTATTATTATACTTCGTATTCAAGCCCAAAAACGATTATTGAACTGAACATCAGACCTTAAGCAAGTCTGTTTGTTAACAAGGAATTAAGATGAGTCTAAAAAAAAGCCTATTGGCTGTTGTTATCGGATGTTTTTTTATATCCGCTAACGCAACTACAAGTAGTGTGGTTAAAAGCACAATCCTAAAGCATTATCAAGAAGAAACAAGTATCCAATCAAAGCGTAGTTTTCAATTTAAGGAATATCAATTGAAGTTGGATAACGTTGTGAATTCAGTAGAAAACACTGTCAGCCTAAATCTCAATGATTTTGATAACAGATTGAGAGCAGCGGAAACAATTTTGTTGGCGCAATCGCCTTACGAATCATTGCGGGAACTTTTTCCCTCAGCTTATGAGATAAAAATGATTGATAAGCATTATTGTACTGTAAGCGATAATTTAGGAAACAGTTTAAAAATCCTGATTGATGTTGGTACAAAGAGAGCGGTTGAAGTGATTTTTTTTGAGAATTATTCCTCCCGTCGAAAACCTTATGATTTTCTGGTCAATAACCGAAAATACAAACCTGTGCTTTCGCAGCAACGCAGCGACTTTTTTACCAATAGAAAAACAAATGTTTTTTTACAACAAGAAACTAATACTCAGGTTAAATTGACTATTACTTCGTGTACTGCCATTAACCAGTAGCAATTCAAATTTATTGATCAGGAATTATCCCTGCTTCCAGCCAGTTTACTCCCTATGTAAGCCATAGGAATATATGCTACTATTAAATCGAGAACAATAAACCAGGTTGGTGCCGGCATTTGGTAAGCCATCATCATGCCTCCGATTAAAAAGAATACCCCAATTGCAAATGCCATCCGCATTTTATGTGAGGCTGCTATTTTTGCAGTTGTGAATGCACCGGCCAGTGTACCCAGCGCATGCGCTAAAAACGGCATAATAAAATGCCTTGCTTCGAACCGGTGAATATTAGCAGCAAGACTTTCAGAATCCATAGGATCAACGCCTTCTGGTAAAGGAATAATTGAAGAAGATAACATGATGATTCCCATATTAACAACTGATCCGATAATAATACCGGCAATGACGGCTAAAATGTTTCTTAACAGAGGGTTCATAGTCAAAAGTTTAATTGATATCTAACCTAATATACGAATTATGTTGAATCTTTTGAGGAACAACCCTGTCTTTAAGTCAAGACTAATTGAGTTTATTGTTAATAATATCTTCAACAACTTCGGGATTTAATAAGGTAGAAGTATCTCCCAGATTGTTGACATCATTGGTTGCGATTTTTCGTAAAATACGTCTCATGATTTTACCTGACCTTGTTTTGGGTAAACCAGCAGTGAATTGTATCTGATCCAGCTTAGCTATTGGCCCAACATGTTCAGAAATAATCTGGTTAATCTCTTTTCTCAGATTTTCCTGATTTCGGTCTGATCCAGTATTTTTCAAAATAACAAAACCGTAAAGAGCACTCCCTTTAATATCGTGAGGAAAGCCTACAATTGCCGATTCAGCGACGGCAGGATGTTCATTAATAGCATCTTCGATCGGGGCTGTACCTAAATTATGTCCCGATACAATTATTACATCATCTACACGACCTGTGATTCTGTAATACCCAACGGCATCACGAAAAGCACCATCTCCTGTAAAGTATTTCCCCGGAAAAGTTGAGAAATAGGTTTCCTTATACCGGTCATGATTGCCCCAAATGGTTCGTGCCATTGATGGCCATGGAAATTGTACACAAAGTTTACCATTTTCCTGATTGCCTTTAATCGTTTCGCCTTCATCATTCATTAACCCCAATTGAATACCTGGTAATGGTAAACTGGCATAGGTTGGTATAGTTGGAGTGGAATACGGAATAGGGGAGATCATGATACCTCCTGTTTCGGTTTGCCACCAGGTGTCCACAATCGGACTTTTCTTTTTACCGATATTATCATTGTACCAATGCCAGGCTTCTTCATTAATTGGCTCACCGACCGACCCCAATACTTTTAATGATGAAAGGTCATATGCTTCTACATAATCCAGTTTTTCTTTAGCTAAGGCCCTGATTGCAGTTGGAGCAGTGTAGAACTGTGTAATTTTATGTTTTTCCACAATTTGCCAAAACCGTCCACAGTCCGGAAAATTTGGAACACCTTCAAACATCACAGTTGTAGCGCCATTGGCCAATGGTCCGTAAACAATATAACTGTGCCCGGTAATCCAGCCAATATCAGCTGTACACCAATAAATGTCATCTTCACGGTACTGGAAAACGTTTTTAAAAGTATACGCCGTATATACCATATAGCCTGCAGTGGTATGTACCATTCCCTTAGGATTGCCTGTTGAACCGGATGTATACAGGATAAATAACGGATCTTCGGCATTCATTACTTCAGGTTCACATTGATCTGCTGCGGCATCCATTAATGGTGCTAACCATTTATCTCTTCCAGCTTCCATATTAATTTCCGCATTTGTCCTTTTGGCTACCAAAACCGTTTCCACACCCTGACAATTTCTTAGAGCTTCATCAACTATGCCTTTTAAATCAATCTGTTTTTGCCCCCGATTCGACCCATCAGCTGTAATTACCATTTTACATTCGCAATCGTTAATCCTTGTTGCCAGGGCCTGTGATGAAAATCCGGCAAATACCACTGAGTGAATGGCTCCAATTCTGGCACAGGCTAATACAGCATAAGCCAGTTCAGGAATCATGGGTAAATAAATACAAACCCGGTCACCTTTTTTTATCCCCTGACTCTTTAATACATTCGAAAACCGGTTAACTTTTTCTGATAATTCGCGGTACGAAATGTGCTGGGCCGGTTCATCAGGATTATTTGGTTCAAATAATATGGCTGTTTTATTACCTCTTACTCTTAAATGCCGGTCAATGCAGTTTTCAGTGATATTAAGTTGAGCGCCCTGAAACCATGTTACTTCAGGTTTTGAAAAATCCCAGTTTAAAACAGAGTCCCATCTTTTATACCAGGTAAAATGCTCTTCAGCAATTTCTTCCCAAAACAATTCAGGTTCCCGAACCGATTTTCTGTATATTCTAAAATATTCCTCAAGATTTTTAATATGGTAGTTACTCATGATGCTTTTCTAATTTGACCTTTTTCAAGTATAAGTACAATTTCTGAAACAAGGGTATCCCTTTTCCAGCCATTAAATATATTGTTAATAAGTATTTGCTGAAAAACTTTATTTTTATTTAGAATAAATCTATATTAGCGGTGTGAAAATAAATAACAACATAACAAATTCCTGTTTACCTACTGATCAACAAGAGAATGAGCTATTTTCAGAACATGAAATGACTCAGGGTAAAAAGAAGAAATGTTGTAAAAAATGGAAAAAAGGGGGCAAGGCTTGTAAAAAGTGTCCTTTAATGTAATCGGATTATTCTGTTACAGGATTCAGTCCATTTTGGCAATAAACCAGATTTTCCTTCTGCTTGGCATCCATTAATCTGTAATTATGTTGAACACCGTCTTCTGAATACGATCTTGGATGATACATATGGAATACAATCGCCTTGTTTTTGATTGATTTCATTTCCAGACCAATGGCTTTCAGTCGCCACTCAATATCAACATCTTCACCAACTCCCGGAAATACATAATCTTCGTCGAATCCGTTTACTGCTTCCAGGTGCTTTTTATAAACGCCCCAATTACAACCCAGCAAACCTCTCTTTTTTAGGGTAATACTAAAGTAGGGGAGATACAATCCTTCTTTTTTTAGCTCAGCATCAGTAAATAAAAGAGACCAAAAATTTAGTTTAGATACTGATTTGGATGTTTTTGCATCATTTGATACTGTTTCACCAACCATAACCCTGCGGCCATACAAAATAGCATCTTCCGTTTTTAGCTTATTGTACTGCTTTATAAAATGTCGGTTTGGAATACAGTCGCAATCAATAAAGATTAAAAAATCACCGGTTGATGCCTTGATTGCTTTATTGAGAATACTATTTTTTCTAAACCCGAGGTCTTCGGTTTGATTGACATGAATGATCGGGTAGCTGACTTTTTGCCTGTAGTTTTCAATAAAAACTTCCGTTTCAGGGTTAGCATCATCTTCGGCAATAATCACTTCAAAATCAGTATCACTTTGTGTTTTTAAAGCAATCAGAATTAATTCGAGATTTGCTAAATTTTTGTAATAAGATATGATCACTGAATGTCCCATCAATCAATTTTAAGTGGTATGCAAAATTAGTATTTATTTGTTAACCTATACAACTCAAAAATGATACTAAGCGTTGAGATACATATCAATCAGGCCTTCGGGTGCTTTTAAATAGATGATTTCTTCATCCCAATCTATCCTGTCAAAAAAACGGTCTTGTTTGGGGATCAGAATTTCTTTGCCGTTGCAATTGATTTCGTACATGGGATTGGTTTTATGTTCCAGTACTTTTACAATATGACCAATGTCGCCATGTGATTCATCATACACTTTAAATCCTTCTATTTCGAAGTGGTAAAATTCATCATCATCTAAATCGGGTAAAAGGTCGAGTGGCAGGTAAAGCTTGCATTTTAATAATCGCTTTGCTTTAGCTTCAGTATCAATATCCTCAAATTTTACTACTGCAAAGCCTTTATTTCTAATTTGAATGCGTTCAACAAAAAAAGGAACCAATATTTTGTCGATTTCAACAAATACTGATTCCAGTTTTTCGAATTCTGAAGGGTCGTCGACATCTAAAAAAACAGATACTTCGCCCTTAAAACTATGTAAACGAGCAATGCTACCTAAATTGAAGCAATCCTCCTTTGTAAACATATCTTATTCTTCCTCTGATGCTGCTCCTTCTTCAGTTGCTTCAGCCTCTGGTGCCTCTTCAACTTCAGGTGCATTTTTAGCCGCAATCTCAGCCGCTCTTGCATCATTTACTTCTTTTTCTGCTGCGATTACTTTTGCTTTCTCATCAGCAGAAGATTTCATCAGGTTATCTTTTTTACCCTGAATTTTTGATTCTTTTTCTTCCATCCATGCTGCAAATTTCTTTTCAGCATCAGCTTCAGTTAATGCTCCTTTTAAAACACCTTTGTTTAAGTGATTTTTGTAAAGTGCACCAGTGTAAGACAAAATAGCTCTTGCAGTATCAGTTGGCTGAGCTCCTTTTGATAACCAGTTTACCGCGCTATCGATATCTAAATCAATTGTTGCAGGGTTAGTTACAGGATTGTACGTTCCGATTTTTTCAATGTAACGCCCATCTCTTTTTGCTCTTGCATCAGCAATTACTATGTGGTAAAATGGTTTTCTTTTTTTACCGTGTCTTTGTAATCTAATTTTTGTTGCCATATTTGATTATAGTTGGAGTACTAAACTCCGGTTAATAATTTTATTTAAGAGCGCAAAGATAATATTTATTTTTTGAAATCACCATATCTTTTGCAGACTTTAATTTACCTCACAAGGGCTTTCTCCTTTAATAAACTTAATCCTGGTTCTGTTCTCCCCAATTTCATATGTGATTTTATAATCTTTTTCCTCATATTTTAAACTGATATTAAAGATTCTATTCACCAAATCTTCTCTTTCAGGCGATTCGTATTTATCACCTTTTAAATGGAACCGGTATAAGCTGTCAAGCGGTATATTGTAACAGTCCATTTGATATTTAACGGTATCGTAAATATAAAACTTGTGGCTGTCAATGATTTGATTAATGATTTTTTTAGGCAATACCAGTGGATGTTTAATGTCGTTTGACAGTTCAACATTACAAGCCAGATCGGGTGAACTTAATGCAATTATCTCCGAATACCCTTCGAAAAGTTTAAAGGAAGCCTTTAAGCCGTTATTGTTTTCTATGATGTAAACCTTATGATCTGACTTGGTATCACTATTAGAGAAATCGACATCTCCCTCGTAGTTTAACAGATCATAAACAGGTTGAGAATCCGGACTTAAGCAGTCTAAAACAGCCTGCATACTGTCACCCAGCACAATTTTATTTTCAGATATTGTGGCTTTGACTCTGTTTCCGGGTAACCACGTGCATCCGCGTTGACCAAAAAAGAAAACCACAGCGGCAATTCCGAAAGCAAAACCAACGAGGTAATATTTTATTCTATGTTTAAACTTATTCATCAGAAATAATTTGCGCAAATGTATTAGTTTTCCGGCAATTTTAACGGAACAAATCATGTCCAAAATATTTTTTTCAATTTCATTTAAATAGTATCGTAACGTTTACAGATAGTTTGTATATTTGGGAGAGTTAAAATAAAGTATATAAAATGAGTCACTTTAATAAAGTAAGAGATTATTTAATGGAGTTACAGTACTCCATAGTAAAAGAGGATGAAAACAATGGTATATTTATCATTGAGTCGTTGGATGATGGGATTCAGAACCTGGTTTTAGGGATTGCTGAACCTATATTAATTATTGAGCAATATTTGTTTGATATGTCTGGTGCTGCAGGCGATATTTGTAAATCGTTGCTGATTAAAAACAGAGATATTGTACATGGTGCATTTGTTTTAGATGAGTCCGGCACTAAAGTGATATTCAGAGACACGCTTCAAATTGAAAACCTTGACCCTAACGAGTTGGAAGGTAGTATTGCATCATTAAGCATGTTATTGAGTGAGTACACTGATGAAATCATCTCTTTTTCAAAAAATTAATACACAAAAACAATGAACATATTTAAAAGATTATTTAAGATAGGATCAGCAGAGGCTAACTCATTAGTGGATAAGTTAGAAGATCCGATTAAAATGACCGAGCAGGGAATCCGTGATTTAAAAAAGGATTTAAGTTCGGCTTTACAGGCATTAGCAGAAGTAAAAGCTTTGGCTATCCGTTCAAAAAATGACGCTGAGAATACTTCAGCCAAGGCTTCTGATTATGAAAAGAAAGCCATTTTATTATTGAAGAGAGCTGAAAGAGGAGAATTAGAGTCGGCTGAGGCAGATCGTTTAGCGAGTGAGTGCCTGGTTCAAAAAGATGAATTGGTTGCTACTGCTGCTCAACACAGACAAGATCAGGAAAAGTTTGAAAATCACGTTGCTAAATTAGACAAGAACGTTAAAAACTTAAAATCGAATATTAAGAAATTCGAAAATGAGTTGAGAACGTTAAAAGCGAGAGCTAAAGTATCAGAAGCCACTAAGAATATCAACAAACAATTGGCTGATGTTGATTCATCAAGTACAGTTTCAATGCTGGAAAGAATGAAGGAGAAAGTGGCTGAAGAAGAAGCTTTGGCAGAATCGTATGCTGATATTGCCAGTGAAAGCCGTTCAGTTGATGATGAAATTGACAAGGCTTTAGAATCCGGATCGGCAGAGGTGAAAGCTGCAGACAGTCTGGCTGCTCTAAAAGAAAAAATGGGGCTAAAATAAGCTCTGTTCAGGAATATTAAATTCAAAATCCGCGTGAATGTCACGCGGATTTTTCATGTATATCACACAACTATGCGCGCTAAAATATTACTTTCATTCTTTTTCTTTACCTTATTGGGTCTTAAGAGCTACGCACAGGATAAATATGCCAAAATTGATCTGGGAGAGCTGACCAATTATACTGAATTAGAAGCTTTTTTTGATGACTCATTGATGCGGGAGTACTCCGTGTTTTTTACAGGAGAAAATCATACTTATGCCAAGGTCAATTCTCAAACTGAATTCAAAATACTGGTGTATTTACATGAAAAATATGGTGTTAACCATTTTTTATTTGAGCAGGGTCCTGCATTGGGGTATATTATTAACCGAATTACCGTAGATGACGATTTGGACAATCGGTTTTACTTAAAAGACCGTTTTTATGAGCCATTTTTTGAGTTGATTACGAATATCAGAAAGTATAATGAAAAATCGGCGGATAGTTTAAAAATATTAACGCATGGTATTGATATTGAACGTTTCCCTGCTTTTTCGATTCATGTTTTAAATGAGTTGGTGGACAGTTTACCAACACAAGGTGAGACCGGTAGAATTTATGAATCTATTAAGGCTTTGGGGAGCTCTGAATTTGTTGATGGCTCACCGGATGATATTTATAATTCGGGAGGTACAAGATTTAACCTGAATGGTGATGTGATTGATGCCTGGTCTACTTTTAATACCATAATTTATGATGTTGACCGCCTGAAGGATTCTCTTAAAACAGAATTGGGGGAACACTTTAATATTTTCATGGAAATTATTGAAAGTGTGGAAAAAGGGCATAAATGGTATCATGAAGAGCGTAAGGGGGACCTGACCGGACCAATTACCCGTGAACGGTTTATGATGGATCAATTCGAGCGGATATCTAAACGTTATTACAATGCAAAATTTTATGGTCAATTTGGACGTTGTCACCTGCATTTTAATAAAAAAGCCAAGCGTTGTTACTCTTACGATATGGCCTCAATTGCCAAAAGAATAGGGGAAATGAATGATTCATTGTATTATCAAAAAGTGATGACCATTCCGATTCTTTATAAAACCTATAATAATTATGATAAAGAGGTGATTAAGAGTTTATACTTAGATGAGAAGTTTAATGAGAAAAACCAATCATTTTTAATCGATCTGGCTTATCTGGAAGGTGACAATCCAATGATAGGATTTAGTAATAGTTTGAAATTTGCGATTATTAATACCTATGCTCCGGACGGGTATGAAGGTGAATATAGTTTTGACTACCAACTGGAAGAATTTCACCTAGGTGGCTATATAGGGAACCGATATGTCAGAAAACTGACCAGTTTAAACACAGAATTGGTCAATATTGATGCTAATCCGTTTGAGACCACTCATACCGCCTATACTTTTGCATTTGACTATTTTGATGTCCTGAATACGGGTTATCATGTTTCGTATACACATATTCCTGAAATGCACAATGGCGATCGTTTCCATTTAAAGGGTGGCTTTTTTACCTATGGTAACTCTTTTCCGGTTGGCAGCCGTTGGTACCTTGTTAATTTTGGATTGAATTATTCATATGGTAATTATACCTTAAAGGAAGAAACAACAAATACGACACAAGGACTTATTCAACAGGATGGTAAAAATATTGTGGTGTATACAAACGACCTTTTCTATATTGATCCGAATATTGATTTAAGGCTTACATTTCCTTTAATCAGCTTAAATGCGAAGGTTGGTTATGCCTGGGATGTATCGGGAAAATACTGGCGGTTGGACACTAAAATAAAGGACTTTACTAAAACTACATTTTCAGCAGCTTATATAATGGTAGGTGCCAGTCTGAACTTTAAAGAACAGCATTAAACAACTGACTTCAACCATTCAATGGCTTTTTCTTCAGTTTTGAATAATCGCCAGGGGTGATCGCAATGTATTAAACGGCTGCAATTTTGTAATGTCAGCCTTATTGCCAGGCTCTGAGATACAAATGCCTCCGCAATAGGATTGATATCGCTGCCGACATGACAATTGACTGAGGGCTCAAAGTATGTGTTTTCTGCTATGATGGTTAGTTTTTTTAACCGACGGCCATCTGCAAGTGCCAGGTAAGAGTTGTAAGTCTCTTTGACATCCTCTATACCTGATGTCACACCGGGTTGGTATTTGATGCGAACAATATCGTCATTGGTGAGATGAACTGTCGATATTCTGTTTTTTATCGTTGTTGTCATTATTGGTTTGGTTGGTTATTTTTACTATGCATGCATAATAAATATGTATTTCGGGACAAAGGTAATTCATTTATCGCCTTAAAAAAAGAATATTGCCATCTTTTAACTAAAATTAATAACCTCCGAAACCCTGTAATTAATAGGGATGACAGGAATATGATATTATTGCATAATCTATACAATGCCATTAATCAATTATTTATAATCATTGTGGTTTATGAAAAGGGGTCCAATGAAAATGTGTGAATAAGGTTGACCAAAATTCCGGTAAATCTGCTTCTATACTCATGTTTTGATTAGAAACCGGGTGTTTGAACTGCAGTGACCGGGCGTGTAAAAACAAATTTGAAATATTTAATCGTTCAATAAACATGTGATTATGGTGCCGGTTACCGTATTTTGGATCACCAATTATCGGATGACTGATTTTATTCATATGTTTCCTTAGTTGGTGGGTTCGTCCTGTTTTAGGCTCCAGTTCTATTAATGTATATCTCGATTTTTTATAGGGTTTAACCGGGATATCCACCTCAATGCTGGAAATTGGGAAATAGTGGGAGAGGGCCGGTTTATATTCTGTCTTGTCTTCCGGTTTAATGGGGGAATCAACTATGCCGGACTCCAGCACATAACCTCTGACCAATGCCAGGTATGTTTTTTTTATTGTTTGCGCTTCAAATTGTTGTTGGAGGGATGGAATTAATTCTTTACGCTTTGAAAACAACAGTACTCCTGAAGTTTTCCTGTCCAACCGGTGTATGGGGTATACCGGTTCTTTCAAACCATTATTTAATAACTGACATAAGGAAAATTCGTCAATCCGACCGCCAAATTTTGACTGATGAACGATTAAGTTATTGGGTTTGTTGACTGCTAATATATGGTCGTCTTCAAAAACGATTTCTATATTCTCAAATAACATGATTTAAAGTGAATTCAACCACTCTAAAGCTAATTCTTTTGTTTTAAACAAACGAATATGATTGAGATCGTTTCTTCGGGAGTGGATATAATAATCGATTACCAGGCGAATGGCCAGGCTATCTGAAACAATGGCTTCAGCAACCGGTTGGATCTTTCCTTGCCGCATACATTCGTTCAATTCCACATCAAAATAGGCATTTTTACCAATTTCAATTAAGGCCTTGATTGGCTGACCTTCACCAAGTCGTAAGAATATATTATAGGACTCCATCAAATCTCTGAGCCTGGATGTACTCCCCGGTTTGTACTGCAAGTAGAAAATATCGTCATCTATAATTTCTGCTATTGCGGATTTTGTTTCAATCTTAGTTATCATATTATTTTTGAGTTTTGCTGTAAAAGCAAAGTTAAAGGCTTCAAAACTTGTCTCTTAACCGTTAAAACAGCCGGGTAGCGGCTATTTTTGAATTGTAATAATAACTTAAATTCCTTTAAAAAAAGCATTAAATAAAAGTATTTTTTAATTTTTTTATCAAAAACTCTGGTTTCCATGTAACTTTATTTAAAGATACGACACTTACTAATTAAGACGTTGTGATTTTAAATTAGATGGTTAAGTCAAAACAAAAGGCATTTTTAAAATTGTACGAACCGGTTCATGATCAATTCGAAAGATTTTGTAGGGCCAGGGCATATGGTGATATGGAGTATACCGACCTGATGAATGAAACTTTATTGATTGCCTTTAAAAAGTTTGACACTTTACAATCTAACCGTGCTTTTCTGTCGTTTTTATTTGGTATCAGCGTACGTGTTTTATCCAATAATGCTAAGAAGAATAAAGCGCAGGTGATGGAACAGACGGAAATGAACTTTATCCAAATTAAGGATATGAATGCCGATACCGAAAAAGATGTTAATATATTTTTATTGCATCAGGCACTGGCACTTTTACCTGAAGCACAACGTGAATGTTTAATACTGTTTGAAATAATAGGCTTTAGTATAAAAGAAATCACAGCCATCCAGGAAACAACCGAGTCGACTGTTAAGCAAAGGTTGAGGAGAGGACGGTTAAGATTGAAAGAGATACTGAAGTTTGAATCAGAATATAAAAGAGGGGAGGTAATGCAATGATTTCAAAAGAACAACAAAACCCGCTTGATGAATTATTTGGCATGGCCAGAACAGAAGCACCAAAGGTGAGCTATAAGGAAACCGAAAAGATGTTTTTGAAAGCTCTTGCTTTTGGGGGTATAGGTTTGCTGACCACCAAGGGGATAGCGTATTTATTAAAATTAAAATTTAGTGTAGTTATGTTAAGTACAGCAGGCATAGTCGCCACATCAGTAATTGTTATTCAGGCTGTGAGTCCTGAAGCACCAAAACCAGATTCAGAACCATTAGCCGCAGCGGTTAGTCAGGTTGAATCGGAACCAATTGAAGAACCGGTTTTAACTGAAGATACAGTAAGTGAAACCGTTTATTTTGATGATGTTAAACAAATGGTACTAAGTGAAGATGAAACGGATAAGGCAGAAGAACCAGTTGCCGATCCGGAACCCGCTGAGGAACCTGAAGCACCGGAAACACCAGTCGTTCCAAATCCGATTGCACCGGTCAGAGCTATTGCTGTGATTCAGGATGGTGGTGACCGGGGAGATTTAGCCACAAATAATCCTGATTTACAATTGCATGTCAATTATAAATCAAGAAATGGCACCACCCAGGATATTTGGATAAACAAAGAGACTGACTGTGAAGAGTTCCGTCTAAAAATTACAGAAAAAACAACTGAAGCGGAACTGGAACAATTAAAGCAGAAGGCCATTGCTGCCGGTATTGATTTTACTTATTCGGTAAGGTTTAAAAAAGAGCGCATTAAAAGTTTAAACTTATCCATGTCGCTTAACAATCCGCAGAATGAAAAGAAAACTTCGCAGGTTAACATTTCCAGTACGGACAATTTTAGTGTTGAAGTAGGGTGGATTTCTGAAAATG
The DNA here is from genome assembly GCA_965230195.1 of Putridiphycobacter sp. Lineage (GTDB taxonomy): Bacteria > Bacteroidota > Bacteroidia > Flavobacteriales_D > Crocinitomicaceae > Putridiphycobacter. The sequence goes on along the minus strand of OZ245997.1, from coordinate 3,573,449 downwards.
GTAAAGCCATAAAGTTTACCAGTCACCGGTCCAATTGCTGCCAGGTTATTCATTGCGGTGAAGCCTTAAATATTGATCAGGAACAAATTGAGGAGGCGATTGAAAGAACTGAGGAAGCTGTGGAACAACTGACATTACAGCTGGAGCAACAATTTTCAGAAGAACAATTAGACCAATTGCAAAACCAATTGGACGATATGGAAGAAAACCTGGCGATAAAAGCTGAAAAACTGGAACAATTTTTGAGCGATACTGATTGGGAGTTAAAATTGAATGAATCTTCTCAGAATTTAGAAAATTACATTAACAATGTTACTTCTGAGATAAATTGCATTATAAATACGACTGAAGAAAATTTACAAAACAATGAGGACTTCCAGAATAATATTTTAGAGCTGGAAAATAAGTTGTTGGAAATTGAAGAACGTATATTACAACAGGTTCATGAGGAGCTTGAATCAATTGAGGAAGAGGAATCAGAGGAGGAGGACGAATAAAATAATAGAGAGTTTAATTTAATTATGCTATGGAATAGTTTTCAGATAGGTTTTAATTTATACCGGCCCTGAGTACGGTTGGTATTACTATTTTATAAGGTTGAACATAATTTTATTAAATCCAATAATGGGTGCGTTTGTTAGCCGCGCCCATTATTTTTTTTAAAGCTTTAATGTATACATACGAATTATGCCATTTTGGAAGCGGCATGAAACAGGTAGAATAATTCGATTGTCACGAATAATATGAGGATCAGGATAAGTGTATATTTTATTCTGATTTTGTGTTTTGATAAAAAATAAGTTACTCTGTAGTATGTTTTCATTTCATACAAATTTTGTCGGGTCTATAAAATCTGGTCAATTGGACAGAATGGGGGATTGACCGCTTCAAAAATTCACGTAAAAATTCTATTGCAGTCTATTGTTTTGGTTCTGTACAAATTACGACACTTTGTAAACAAATATAAAAAAATGTATCACATCTGATATACAGAATTAATTTTTAATGCCTTAAAATTGTGTATGGATAAGCCGGAGCAATTGAAATTACTGGGCTTGCGGATTCGAGAAATTCGTTTGGCTAAAGGGCTTACTCAAACCGAATTAGCCAATATCATGGGCAAAGATCATCCATCAATTAACCGTTTAGAGAAGGGAAAAATCAATCCGGGCTATATTTTCCTACTTGAACTTGCCGAAGGATTGGATACTGATATCACGGATTTTTTTGACTATCAAAAGAACTGATTAAAAATATACTTTTTTGCATTAATTGCAAAGTAGATCATTCACTGCGAAATTCACTTTTTATTAATGGCTATACTGCAATAATATTGTAGTATGAAACGAACAACAATAATAATAATACTGACCAGTCTGATTTACCTGGGTTCATGTCAAAAAAGTCTTGTAGAAACGCATCCTGAATTTGTGGGTGTATGGGAAGGAGTAGATGACAATGGGCTTTTTGTGGGTACATCCGGAATTGAGTGCAAACTTTATATTTTTGAAAGTGGAAAGGCAAGGTATGAACGTCGCGCAATAATAGAAACAAGTAATTATGGAAAGTTGAAAATAAAAGAGGATCACCTCTATATTGGAAACAAATCATTTAGTATTCAGGAGTATCCTTTTTTTTATACAGAATCACTACAGGAAGGTAATTACCAAATGATTTTAGATGGTGTAACCTATGTCAGGACGGACTAACTATTTATAGCAATACAAAGTTTTGTTGAAAAGGATTTAGTATTTAAGCCGTTTTTATTTTGGCATAAAGCAATTGATCAGCATATTTGTCTCATACAAAATACAAAATATGTCAGAAGATAAATTTTATCATGTCGGTGAACTTAGCGATCATCAACCCACACAAACGCAATACAAATCCACTAAGTTTGCCAAAGCCCGTCATCCCGAACCCTACCGTTTTGAAGTCAACTTAAGTGCAGAGGCCGGTACTAAACAAAGTAAAACCGGTGTTGTTTCTGTTAATATCCCGGGATTTAGTCCGGTAAAATTATATTGTGATGAACAGCCGCCGGTAGGAGAGGATACGGCACCGCCACCATTGGCCTTTTTCTCAGCCGGGATAGGATTTTGCCTGATGACGCATTTAACGGATGTTTTGACTGCCAGAAAAATTCAGGTAGACAGCCTAAAACTGGAACAACGCATTGTATTCAGAACAAATCTTGGTCATATGCGTGATCATGGGTATATGACTGATGGCGGTTGCGATATTGTTGAAACACATGTTATTATTGAAAGTCCTGAGCCGGAAGAGAAAATTAAAGATTTGCTTAATGAGGCTGAAAATGGTTGTATGGCGCATTTTGCCTTAAGAAACCCAATTCCATGGTCAACACGATTGGTTTATAATGGTAAGGAATCTATTAGTCGTTCATCAGAGGATGGTTGATGGTTGTTTGTTATTCAGTTAATAGTTGATTGTTATTAGTTATTCAGTTTTTAGTTATTAGCTTTTAGTTTTTAGCTATTAGCTATTAGCTGTTAGTTTTTAGTCTTTAGCAGTTAATTATTAGACAATAGATATTAGATAATAGATTATAGAAAAAGGGGTTGTTTCAGCGAGTGAAACAGCCCCTTTTTTGTGTTTAGATTATTGAAGACGAAAATGGTGGGGCTTCCTCCTTGCGGAGGGATAATGGGGAGATGACTTCCAGAACAGCAGTTTTGGGGTTAAATCACCCACCTCTGTCCTTCCTCAAGGGAGGAAGTAATTCCTTTAAATCTTTAAATAGGCTTTTAGGTCATCTGAGGTTTTGATTACTGACGTCATGTCTTTCATGGCAAATGTGGGTCTTTGGTTATTGTTTAAATCCAACTGATTGAATTTTTCTTCGCTTAACATATAGACATTTTTATTATCGGTAAACAGTAAAATCACGTTTTTACCGGTGCCGTTACAGGTAATGTTATTGGGGTGAAAGCTCATAGAACCGTTAAAGTTCAGATCCATTACGCAGACTACATGTTTGTTTTTGATTTCTTTCCCATTTTCGTCAACATAAGCAGGGGATAGTGCCAGGGGCTGTTCCATTTGATAGATCTGATCGCAATTATACACCCCAAAATCATCAGATTGTAGACCTTTAACCAGGGCAGGGTAGGTGCTTTCCCTGTCTCTTCTTTCAGCCGCCTGTAAGGCCATTTTTTCCTGTCGCAGTTTTTCCAGCTTTTTTCGTTCTTCTTCGAGTCTTTTTCGTTCTTTTTCTTCCCATTCTTTTTGTTTTTGCTCTGCTTCTGCGATTTTGCGCTCCATTTCCCGCTTCATTTCTTCCTTTTTTTCTGCGATCATAATTTCCACCACCATATCCATTAATTGCTTTGGTTCTACAGTGGTTTGAGCCGTCCGGTTTGCTTCATCAATTTCCTCCAGTTTTGCATTGAGTTCAGGGTGGGTGGCAAAGTGTTTAAACATCCAGTCCCAGCAGGCTTCGTTAAATTGAATGACGGAATACTGGCTGTAAATTTTAGAGCTGAGCTTAAAATGAATGCCATCAAATTCCAGATTAGATTCTTTTCTGCTGATTAGTTTTAAAGGCGCTTCGTAAGACACATCCTTTTGTTTAACCCATTCTCCGGTTGCATCATTCATTTGGTAAAAGGCCACGCCGGGTTCGGGTTTTGTGCAACTGAATTCCACTTCAGCCGGCTTATTCAATGCCAGTTCCTTACCATTTTGAACAGCTCTCAGGTCGTACATGCCCACGGATGAGAAGTTTAGTTTTTCACTGCCGTTGTCGTAAGTCATTGGAATGCCTGAAAAGAGAATGTCAGCGGGGTCTTTAAATTCCTTATAATTCAAAGTATAAGCCCCTTCAACAGGGGTGCCGTCACTATAAGTTACGGTATTGCCACCAATATTGACTGATGTCCCTTCGCCACAATCAAATTGTCCACCATCTTTGCCATTTACGGTAAAGGTTTTAGGTGGGGTTTGAAAGGGCTTAAAGAATGCTTTTAGATGCTGATAATTCAGATCGGGACCATAATGCACTATGAATCCGTGAAAATAGGTATAGGCCTCCTTTAATGATTTTGGGCCTGTTTGTTCAATGTACTTCCAGGTTGGCTCATCTTTGATGACCTGGGGCATATCCCGTTTGAGATTTTTAATCCGTTGTAAATTGAGTTTATCCTGACTAAAATCATTTGACCCTGTATAAGCTGAATACACCAGGTCGATATGGTGAATTTTGAGTCCCTTAAGTTTTGCCAGGTCTTCGGGTTCTATGACGGCACTTTGCCCCACCAAGGCTTCAAGACGAATGGTGTGCTCGAGGTTAAAATCGTATTTTACCACCTGTTCCCGAATAATTTTATCAGGGGCAGCAGGCGGCGAATAAGCGATTAAATTTGAGTAAGTAAAAAGTGAAATAAACAGGTATAAATGTTTCATATGGTTATGGTTTTTGGTTCAGCCTTATAACCATATGGGTAATATTTTGTTACAGAGGGGGCGTTTTATGACCGGGTGATTAGTCCTTGATGCTATCACCTGAAAGACGCCTTTTATTTTAACTAAAACAGATGATAAAACCATTGGAAATACTGGTTTAGGAACAGTTTAATTCGTAAAGTGCCAGGCCAGAATTTGTTTTAGTTGTTGACACTAACAACTCTATTTTTTTACGAAGTACCAGGTCCCCATTAAAGTTGTTCCAATACCCAATACTAACGACAATATAAAGTAAAACATTCTACTTTTTTTCTGTTTTTCCATACGCTCAACAGTCCGTTGGTAATTTTTATTGAGTGCCTTTTTTTCAAGATGGATGGTATGGATTATTGCCGTTAATGAGTCTTTCTGGTTTTTGTATTGTTCTATTATTTGGTTCTTATTTTTCAAATCCTTAATCAGAATTTTGTGTTTCGCCCTGATTGAATTATTGGCCTTTATTTTTTGCTTTAATGTCTGAATTTCAGTTTTTTGATTATTGATTTTCGCCATTAATTGTTGATTAGGAGACAGGTAGGGGTCTAAGTCCGGCGGATCAACATATCTCACTGGTTCCTTTCTGTAAGAGTAGGTCGGTTGAATCATGGCACATTCTTTTTTTGTCAATCCACTTTGTGCAATCCAGGTTTCTAAAAGGGGTGATTCCATATCCATCACGTATTCGTATTGCATGGTGGCATTTAATGCTTCTGCCACCGATCTGCCGGCAGATTGTTCAATCAGATAACCTAAAGCGCAAATTTGGCCATCATCACTGATAAAACAGGGTACCCGTTGGTTAGGGCATTCCAAATTCTTAGGGAATTTGCCGGCTTCATTATATTCATGCAGGTAAGTCAACATTTTTTCGCGATTATGCTTTTGCTCAGGTGTCAATGTTCTTAAATTTAAATCCTGTGTTTCCAGGTAGTTTTCAACAAAGCTCAGGTGTGTTTTAATCCGTAGTTTTTCATCTGTTTTGGCGTCAGGGTTCCGATCAAATGCCTCTGTAAAACTTTGATCACCAATAATTGCATTGACTTTTTGCATGGTTTGTTGTGTAAAACCACTTTTAAACGTAAAAAAAAGAAAGAGGAGGGTAAAAAAAATGAGGCGCATACGTGTTTTATTAATTGATGTATACTGTACTATACAACCGCAATCCATTTAGGTTCAAAAACAGGTTTTGACCGGTCTTTTCAGAGGTGTGATTGGTGGTTAAGTGAGAATGACGCGGTTGGGGTATCCGTTTTGCTATTATTTAATCAAAATGGTATTGGGATAGGCGGCTTGCCAACCAAACCAAAATGCGTTAAAGGTTTGAAAGCGATTCAGGCGTTCTCCCTGCTTATTTTTCAGATGGTTTTCATGAAGTGTCCATTGATTGCCCTGATCATCCACCACATTATTCTGTGCCTGATTATATTTTGTGAAATGCCTGTCCCCAATCTCGTAAACCCTGTTAGCACCGGTTTTATCAGTTAAAATTAACAGGTTGGTATTACTGATTTGATAGTGATAGACGGGATGTTTTTTTAAAAACTTTACTGAAATGGCAACCGGTTGTACACGGGGATTATCCTGAAGGCGAATGGCTAAAACGGATTGTTTGTTTTTTATTTTTTTCTGCTCAGATTCCGGAACAGAAAACATGAGTTGGTCGTTGGCGAAATAATTCTGATAGGCTACACCTTCGCCATAATCTTTTTTATAACCCGTGTTTAATGATAAAACCTGTGTGGTTGGGTGAAGTTTTTTCCATTCTCCCCAGGTTGTAGTCACTACACTGATATAGTCGAGTTGGATGCCTTTACCTGCCAAAGGACCAACAACCGGTATTCCCCAGAGGGTGTTCCAGAGCGATTGTGTATTGCGGTCGTACATTAACTTATTTGAGCGGTATAAGAAACCACTTGTGCCCAAATTGTATGTGATACTGTCTTTTGTGCTTTTATAGGCTATTACTGTGCCGCAGAGGGTGCAATACACCCCTGTAACGGGTTCTCCTCCAATGGTTTCGGTAAACATTTCGTGCCAGGCCAGGATGCGTTTGGGATAAGCTCTGAATTCTCCGTTAATAGCTATGCCAAATACAATGTGATGGTCTGAGAGGTAACCGGCCTGATCAACATCTATCATTTCAGGGTTCCGGAGTGGGGGAATACCATCTTGTTTAACGCCTCCCCAGCGAATTTCATCAAACCTAATGGTACTGGTATTACTTCTGTTGATAAAATAGCGTTTAAAGCGGTTGTCAATGGTTTTGTATAATTCAGCTTTAAAATAATCGTAGTTTGGCAGTGTTTTTTCGTCTTTACTCCAAAGGTATTCGTACCAGGTATTGATGGAATAACCTAAATATTTTCCGGTTTTTTCATTGATCAGATCCATCAGTTGTCCCCCCAATTGGTTATGTGCATTCAGGTAGGCCAGTTCCAAAACCATTATTTCGTATTCTTCTTTCCAGTTGCCGGCAATATGAGTCAGAAGTTGGTTTTGCCTGAGTGTATCTTTTGTATGGATTAAATCAATAAATAGATCAATTTCAATCTGCTCTTTTTCAGTTGTTTTAACAGTCTGACTTAAACTGTAAATATCAGTCCATATAACCACCAGAAAAAGGAGTATGATTTTAGGATAAGATTTAGACAATAGCACCAGGTTTATTTTCAATTCATGTATTAATTTAATGATAATACCTGTTTTTAGACGGTTTTATGTTATGGAAATTACAGTGGTTGGTTTAGCATTGTCATTGCAGTGTGTGCATCAGGTGCAATTCAGTGCAATTAAAGTGCCTTTATAGTGCAATGAGTGTGCAATGGGAAAGCCTTTAATAGTTGATTGTTTATTGTTAGGTAACAGGTGAACAGGTGTCAGGTTTCGGGTTTTTGATTTCTGATTTTCGATTTTGGATTACTTGTTTCTTGTTAATCGTTGATCGTTTATTGTTGATTGTTCATTGTTAGGCAACAGGTGAACAGGTGTCAGGTTTCGGTTTTTGATTTCTAAGTCTTTGGTTTCCCAACATCATAGGCATTTCCACCCACTGTTTTACCCACAATAAATTTCCGTTAGGATCCAGCTTTTGAATAAATATATCCCTGGAACCATTAGCTGTTAAGTTAGTCACGCCAGGTCCCGGATCAAAATCCACCGTATTGCTATAGTGTCCTGTCACATAAGTATTTCCAATAGCATCAGTAGTGATTGAAAGTCCAACATCCGAACCTGAACCTCCCATACCTTTTGCCCACGAAAACACAGGGGATTGGGCCTGACTTTTCAGGGTTATTAATAGACTCAATAATACTAAAACTGATGTTTTCATAGGGGTTGATTTTACAGTAATAACAACGGTAAAACAGATAGGGGAGTTGCCAGAATTTTGTGTGTTTTTGATTATTGATTTAAGTTGTTTGTATGCGATTTGTTTTACTCTTGTAAAAAAACGTCTGTTTCCTAAATAGTTTCTTTAAGAGTTTTCTTCCTGGATGTTCATATTAGTAATTGATTTACTTATTCCTATAATTTGAACAAAAATGTCAAAGTAACAATTGAAGAATTATTATAAGCTAAGTAGATTCTAATATCTATTGTTTTTAAGACTGGAGATTAATATTCTAATACTAATACTCCATTAGCTGCTTCCATGGTCCATCAGGGGAGCCAGAAACCCAAATTCTTTTAGGTAATTTACACTCTTCTTCAAACGTAACCTCACCAACTGAACGAATTCCTAATGTATATTTATGAGCAGGAAGAAATGTATTGGGACCTCTATATGGTGCATTACCATCATAATATGGGTGACATCTTGTTGCGCCAGAATTTAAATTTGTAAAAAGAGCATCATTATTTATTTCCAAAACATCAGCACTCTTGAATCTCAGTATAATAGGGTTTTCTTGAGTATACCGTTTATAATGTCTGCCCAATCTATCAAGAGTTGGCCACATAAAGACACGAGCATTCAAATGTTCAATGAAATCAGCTGCTGTCCAATTGTCAGTTAAAGACCTTTCAAGAACTTTCATCAGTATGGGCTTTTGGTCTCTAATCTTGTATTCGACACCTCTAGCATTCAATACCTCATGTTTATCACGTTTGGTTCTTAAAAAATTACGTACTGTATCTATATCATCAAACGAGGATTCCGCTATCAGTTTGGTACTAAGCAATTTTCTGCTTTTCAAAATTAATTCAAAGTTAGCTCTGTCTGTTAAATGGTATAAAAAGGGGTTCTTTTTACAAAATTCTTGTATGTTCATCATATCCAATGTCTTCTATCTATTACTGACCTATAAGAGAATCTGGTTGCTATCATACTTACAGGAACACCCGCGCATCTCTCCATTTCATCAATGAATTTTGTGGTCCTTTGACTTAGCTGGTCATACCTTCGTGCCTTTTGATTATCGTAAGTAATGTAATCAGAAAATGTTAGTGAAATGTCTGTTGGTGTATTTAATTCGCAGGCCTTTCGAAATAGGTGCCAACTAAATTCCGCAATTCTTCTATCTTTTTTTGTAGTAGTTGTCTTTTCAATCTTTTTCAATTCTTCCAAAGGGTATTTGGACCTTTTTGAAATTGTTTGAAGATCTAATTCAGTACTTAAGAAATCTCCAGAAGTTCCACCGTTTGGACTTTGAACACGAATAGGATATCTTCTTACAACCATAACAATTTTTCTTACACGCCCTGGACCAATTCCACATTCTGCCAAACACCCACTAACTGTTGTATCTCTAGAAGTTACGTGAGGATACAATCCATGATGTAAACTAAGCATAGTTCCTTGGGTACCTTCAATAAGAATCTTTTTTCCATTCCTATTTAATTTTTCAAACTCATAATGAGCTTTACCTATAAATTTTGTTAGTAATTTGGAATTGCTCGCCTTATGTTTATTTGAACCTTTTACTCTATCTAAAATGTTTGCAGCTGTTGCAGCCCCGACTCCTTGTTTAGTTGATCCAATATTATCCTGTTTCTCTTCCCATTTCTTATCTTTTGCCCTAATAATTGTGGCATTTTCATCAATTATTAGACGCTGCGAATCTAGTCCCCAATCAGATATCTCCTTTAATATTACTTCTTCACTTATAACTGCACCAGGACCTATAATTAATTTAGCCATTTGAGCTTTTCCTGTTCCTGAAGGAATGATGTGAAAGACATCTGGGTTAGGTTCATTGTAAACCTTGTGGCCTGCATTTGGTCCTCCAACTCTAACTAAGCAATCATATTCAGGAGCCATAAAAGCAGCAATTTGTCCTTTTCCTTCAGAACCAAATTGTCCGCCAATTATTACATCTACATTTTGATGCCTTATTGGTGGGAGAAGTCTTAGGAAACTAGCTGCTCTGACAACCTGGTCTTGATTTCCAGAAGAGTCTTGAGTATGTATTACTAAATCTGAGTTTTGCGTAAATTTTGCAACTTCTTTTTCTGTTTCATCATTTTCATATTGCTTAAATTTAGCTGCAGCCTCTTCATCATTACTAAAGTCAAATTCTCTCCTTCTTGTGATAAAATGATCTCTTCGCCACTCTAGGGGTGCATCAAGATGAATATGAACAACAGACTGACCATATGATGAACGAAATGAGTCAATTTGTTCCTGTTTTCGAACACTATCAATTAGCACACGGTCATGTTTACTAATTACATGTTGGGTTTCATCAAGCACCCAACGGCCGTTTGTGTCTTTATCTTGTTTTCTTCCAAATTTTTGATAAAAATCTCTATCCTTTGGAATATTTCCATTATGCTTTATTCGTGCTCGCTTTTGAAGAATTTCAAAGGTACTCACTATTTCAAAACCGTATTCTTTTCTTAAACCATCACATATCGTAGATTTTCCAGTAGCAATTTGTCCCGATAATAGGATGATTATTTTTTTACTCTTACTCATTTACTAATTGTTCATTAAACAGTGTCAAGGCTGTAGCCTGATTTTTTTTTGGTCTACTACCTGGAAGTACATAAACGGCAACATTTATCCCATTCTTTACTAGTTCTTGGTAAATCATTCCTTGAATAATTTCCCAATCGCCTTTCGCCTGTCCAGCTCCAATTAATGGCATATGGACTGACGCATGCAATCTTTCGGCATGAAGCCTTAATGTAGTGAGACATTTATGGAGACTACTATACTTCAATGGTATTACACCATGTTTAGGCATAATTCCCTTTTGAGCAATCATTTGGCATACAAATGTGTCTTCATCAACTTTCACCAACTGTGAATTTCCTAGAACAAAACCATCTCCACTTTTTTTCCAATTTTGTAAAGCTTTTTTACTTGATGGAAATCTTGTTGACATTGCACGTCCAAATCCAAATCCAAGTCCAGCACTAGTATTAACAACCTGCGCTATAATTTTATTTCCCGGCTTTTTAGTTCTTGGAACAGTAGCATCCCCATTTACCATGTATAATCCACTTGATGGTGTTTCATCATAAAATTCAGGAACAAGGAAGATCCCTACTCTTGACTCAACATGTTTCCTTACAGCAGGAAGCCCAACCGAATAAACTCTATATTTAGCATTTCCAAACATTTCCCATTCTTCCAAATCATGAGAAGTCCAACCAGAATTTGAACATTCATATGCTCTTGAATCTTCGGGTATGGTATAGCCTTCCTTGACATCTATTAGACATGAATCAGATTTAACTGAATATTGTACCTTTAATTGTCCTTTTGAATTAAAGGTAGCCAACATAGCAAGGCAAGGTTTGTCCACAACCTCACAAAATCGAATAAACAGAGATTCTAATGAAGCCTGATATTTGTCTGCTAAAAGCATAAGACTTTCCATGCTAAGGGGTAAGTCATTAGCATCTTTTGAAAAAATCGCATAAGGGAGCAATATTTCAGCTGCAGCAATATTGCACAAAAATTCTAGTTCCCAAGAAGAGTCCTCCATTTCTAAACTTCTATGCCTAATAGTTTCAGCACAATCTTTAAAAAGAGTATGACCTATCTCATGCGCAAGTGAAAAGTTAATTCGTGAAGAATTTTGAAATGGATTATACTCAATTAAAAATTTACCTTTCGGTTTAGGAATTATTCTAGCATCTCTTACCATTTCATTTGGCAAAACCTCGATTCCACGCATCTTTGCCAATTCAATAATATCATAAGGAGGACCTTCCCAGCCTTTAGTAAAAGCTTCAAGCACAATATTTCTTGTCAATTCTTGAATTATTTCAACTGGACTTGAGAAACTGAGGCTTTTGTTGTCTTCGATTAGCTGTTTTACCGATTTATTCTTCCAACCTTTTCTCATAAAATTTAATGATTAATTACCATACAAAAATACAACAATTAAGAGGTGCTAATTATTTTTTTTATCAACAAATCAAACAAAACAACTATACTATATTTATTTCTAAATTGAATCAATACCTCTCATTTTATTTGTGAGAATTCAACATATTCTACAATTGTAGTAATTATAGGATAGAATAGTAGATGAATATAAGTTATCCTAGGTTATCAAATAAACTGATACATACTATTTATTAAATATAGTAATTTACTTTAATGTTAGATACTTTGTATTTCTTTTTTTTGACACAAATACCTAATTACTTGCTTATTATCATTTTTTTATATGATTTACATCAATGAACTAGAACACCTACAGGAAATGGAAGTAGAGGTATAAAAGAACTGAGAAATGGCGTAAACCTCTTACCATAATAAAAAACTCTCTTGGATTTTTGTGCTCGGCTTAGTAAATATGTTTTGTGCACGGTGGATGAATGCCTTATCTATAATTCTTATTGTAAAGAAATAAAACAAACACTCTTATAATGTACTTGCGTTATCTTACTTTGCTTTGGTGAAAAAGCGGTTTGTTTACATTAATGTCAGCATCAGAAGGAGAGAGGTTACCACTTGGATTGTTATGAACTAATATCATTTTAACTGCCAATTTGTAGATTCCCATTCTGAATACATCAGATGGGTTTGCATTTACTCGATTAACCGTTCCAAGTCCAATTAATTCAATGAATAAAATTTTGTTTTGGTTATCTAGCCCAATCACCCAAAAATGCTCCTGATTTCTACCAATCTTATTTTCTCGCAACAAGATTTGTTACATGATGTTATAAACATCTTGTGAATTAAGTAGTTGAATATTTTAGTTAATCAGACATTCATATTCCAAAGTTAAAAGGATTCTTAAAAGTAATAGAATTTTTTGATTCAATTCTGAACACCAAACAATTTAAAACCAAACGACTAAGTCATTTCTGATATATTAATTACCAAGATTTCTCAGAGTCTTCTCCAAGTCTTGAAATGACTTATCTATTTTCTTTCCGACTTTATTTTTATCGATTAATTTTATTTTGTTTTTACAAAATATACATGTAACTGAATCTTCTTTTGAAATTTGCCCAAAAGTAACAGCTAAGACACTGTTACAGGATGGACAATTGATTTCTATTTTCTCTTTATTTAGATCAAACATATTATTTTATATTAAATTACTTGAACGGAAGCTCTCACAGTTCCAGAATATCCACCTCTATCTATTACTAAATGCCATTTTCCAGAGTGGGGAGGGGAGATGCTATACGGTGATCGTTTAGCTAATCCACCATAGTATTTATATTTTCTTCCATTTCTATAGTTCTGGAAGTTAGAGGAATCTAGAAGTTGTACATTAGCTTGATTGTCTAATGATACTTGAACACAATTATTGGTTTCAAGATTTAATTCGTAATGTAAAAAATTCATTTGGTTTGTTATTTATTGGTTTAAAAATTAGCCAGCTCAAAATGAACTGGCTCGATATTTATTTTAAGGCCTTGGAGACCGCAGACATTCCTACTGCAAAAACTGCTAGTACAACTACAGCAGTAATTATATTAGCATTTTTGTTGTAGAATTTTGCACAAGTATTTTTGTAGCAAATTTCTGCTTTATTAGAGTATTTATTCTTCATAATTATTCTATTTACGTTAATTTTCCCTCATTCCAAAGCTGTGAGGTTTCGCTTAATAAAAGAAATATTAACTTCCTTTACTGTCTTTCCTGTTACTTCTAACGTGTGGTTTAACTTTTATCGTTTTTCCACCAACTTTTTTAGTGTACCCTGGTATTCTGTTATATTTACGTCCTTCTGAGTCTTTAGCCATTATTTTACACCTCCTTTCAAATTTATTTCAATTAATATTTATATTTAGAAGCTAATAACTTCGTTCACAAGAAGTACTGAAAGTACAACCTATGGTTTTTGGTATATGTGTACAGGCATTATAAATATTTGATTGTAGAATCTTACATAAAAGAATCAACAGAGGACTTACTCCAATACATAAATTGGAAAAATGACCCTGACTATAAGCAAGCTGCTCAACAGGCCTTTATTGTACTATGTTATAGGTTTAGGGAACCAGTAGCTAAAAAATGTGAAATAATAGCTAAGCAGAAAGGATTGTCGAGCTCTGATGCTATTGAAATAGCAGAAAACACATTTAAGAGGTTATACAAATATTCAAATAATTTTGACTCTGAAAGACATAAAGATTGCGACAAAGGATTAAAATATTATCTTTTTACAATAGCACAAAATGAGTGTACAAAACTATACTGCAAGCGTAATGGTATTGGAGTTTCTCCATATACTGGTGACGAACAAATAATAACTGAATTCCCTGAAATAAATGACAATATAGGGTTAAATTCGATTACAAGAAATCAGCTAGAAAAAGAGCGGAAAATTATACAACTTGCTTTAGAAAGACACACTTGGAAGCATCAAGTAATATACCTTACTTATAAATTTCACCAAATTGATGGACACAAAATGCCGAGAAAATTATTGCAAGAATTGAGAGACATGCTTGGTTTAGGACAAAATACGATCAATGCCTATAAAAAGGAAATTAACGATACAATTGATGATTATTTAAAAATATATGGGAAACAAGAAAAGTAAAAATATTACTATTTCAAATATTGGCCAGTGGGCTAGTAGTTTAGGCTTTTCATTTCCTAGAAATGAAAATGAAGAAAAATTATTTGACAAATTATATGGTAAATTTGACCATCAATTAACTGGTGAAGAAATCGACCCTTTGAAATTAATTCAACAATGCGAAGAAGAAGAAAGTGCCAGATCTAATGAGAAAGAAAACAATTGGAAAATGGCAGCAAGAAATTATGGAGAACTTCCAAAGCATATTATCGAAAAAATGAAGAAGAATCACAATGATAAGACTTGAAGTATCGAAAAAAATATCATTGTTAACTAATTTCTTGCACACTGAATACTCTGATAGTTACTCAATTAATCTTGAATCGATAATCAAGGATGAAGGTATAGTAGTTCATTATGATGATTACGAAAATGCCTTCGACGGGATGTTTGTTATTGATAATGGAAAACACCATGTTCATTTAAATACCGCTAGAGGGAATCACAGGAATTCTGGTCGAGGAAGATTTTCGTTAGCACATGAATTAGGACATTACCTGATAGACGAACATCATACTGACATTAGAACAGGAAAATTGAAACCGCATCCTTCTTTTTTAAAAAATTCTTACATTAATTTTTATGAGGCTGAAGCAGACTATTTTGCTGCCAGTTTACTAATGCCTAAAGAAAAATTTTATAACGCATGTGGAGGAAGAAAGTTCAATTGGGACCTAATCCAAGATTTGTCTGATAAATTTGAAAGTAGCAGGTTTGCAACACTAAGAAGATTTATAGATATAATTAATCATGAAGTTTTTGTTATTGGATCTGAAAACTCTATTATTAAATGGTTTATGAAAAGTGATGATTTTCCTAAAATGAAGCATAAATTCAAGCGAGGAGAAAAATTACCACAAAATGCCGTTGCGAATATAAAGGTAAAAACAGTTTCAAAAGTAATAGATTCTTATTCAGGTGATTGGTTTGAAACCTGGGGAGAAAAATCAGAAAGACAAATGTATGAACAATGCTACTTTGCTAAAGCTTATAATCAAACTATTACTCTCCTATGGTTCCCTTGAACCAACTCGCCATACAAGCTCAAAACTACGTTTAAAAGTGTAAATAGCAATTACCTAAGACCTAGATAGGAGGGAAGGGGTACTCTTTTTAGCAAAGACCATTTCCGGCACTACCAATAAAATCTATATACACCCCTAGAAGTGATATAGATTTAAGTGTAAAAGTCCCAAAATTGAATCTGGGTGAACTATGTGATAAATCTTGAGTAGCTTGATCCATATTAATGAAAGCAATTGAGCTTTTTTATAAACACCTTACGAATTAAGTAGTTTAATCTTTTGCGCTTGGGTCAATCTGACATTCATATTTCAATCATGATAGATTTTAAATCTTAATCAATTTTTTCTCTCAGTTTATTTGACCAATAGTATGCTACATCATCAGCCCAATTTTCTGACTTCGTATTTGAAGCAGAACTGTACTTATACACATCATCAATATGATGTCCAATTTCATGCATAAATAATCCATTTAGGTAGTAGTCTTTAATACCTTGTTCCGTAAACTGTAAATACCAATTGTCTTTTTCTTCAACTAAGTCCGTACAGTAATCTCTATACCACCTTAATGTCTTTGCAGAAGGTTTCTTTTTACCAAAATTCATTCTGTTATCAACCGGAAACGAATACAGTACTATTAGTTTTACATTTTCACCCCAGATATAGCAACCTTGAAGACTATCGGCACTTTTAAACTCCTTTGTGCTTTGTTTTTTTAACCATATATGTGTAATATTTTCAGTTCTATAGGCTGTTAATTTTGCCATATGATTTTCTAAGTCAGAAATTTCAACCGGAAAATAAAAATCACGGGAAGGATTGTCTTTGATATATATAGGTAAAGTGTCTCTGTCTGTTGGTGCATCAAGGTTATGAAACCTGTTTAGTACAGTGTTTAACCATTTGTTTTTGTGTCTGCCGCCTTTAATATCTCCAAATTTCCTGCTTTTTTTCCAAGCCGTTTCTTTCCTTGATTGCATTTGAGATTATAGTTGATCATTTCAAATATAAGATTCTGATAAGTAATAGCTAACTATAATTGAATTAAATTGTATAATGAATTATAGGTTTACAAGTAGACTATTCTTATAATGTTTTGTGTTATGTAACTTTGCTTTGGTAAGAGCGAACCTCATATCCCAATTTTCTTGGATTTTTTTCTTTTCAAAAGCTTCTTTAAAAAATGTAATGGAATACTCTTTTTTCAGAAAGGGTAGAGAAGTGGGGGCAAAACGTATATGGAATGGATATATTTGTTACCATGTCCAATATATAATTAATTAATTTTTATATCTCGAACTATAAACGTCAAAGAGCATTGGAACTTTTCCCCAATGTTTATTAATATCTTTTGAAACTGCGTTTCTAAAGTAGTCTGATTTTCTAATCTCAGTAATTATATTTATGGCTTGATTGACATACATTAAGCCTTCATCCATTTGGCCAAAAAACTGTAAATGAAATGATAAACCAAAGTATAACTGTGCAAGAGATTCAGTTAATTCATTAGAATTATCTAATGTTAATGCTATCGCTTTTTCATATTCTTCAATACATTTTGAATTTTTCAATGAAAAATAGGATTGTGACTTATTTAAATGATTAGCTATCAAATCTCCAATAGATATTGATTTATAAAAATCAAAAATCCTATTTGCTTTATCATAATTTTTAATGGCTTCGGAATATTCTTCATTATCATGATAACATTTCCCCATTCTACCTAAACATCTAGCATACAGCAAACTATTCGAGCCTTTATTAGCTTCAATTTTTTTCAGCATATCTTTAAGTATATCAAGTGCATTATTATACTTGCTCATCCTCATTAAGCTATCAACAATACCAAACATAGATTCAAGAGTTAATCGATGGTTTTGCCCTACCATTTCTACATAATATTTGTATTGATCATCAAATATTTTTTTTGCCATCTCATAATTTCCTTCTTCAAATTCAATTCTTGCTAAAGAGATAAATAAATAGTTAGAATCTAAAGAAGCTACTTCGTAAAAAACACCTATTCTTATTGCCGTATGCAGATTTTTTCTGGCTAATTTATAATCCTTTTGTTTGTGTAATATTTCTCCCATTGCAACAAAATATAGCTTAAAAACCAATGCCTCGTTTTTTGAAATATTTTTTGTCGTTCTTCGAATAAAAGAATCAACATTTTTGTTTTTTAAAGTATCTCTGGCTTCAGTAATAAGATTTTTAGCCAGCAATGCCATTGATAGATTAATTCTTGCCAAAACTATTTCAGTTAGTTTACCATTATTTTCTATAATTTTTAAAAGATGTAAACGTATTTCTATGCATTCTTCTATTTGATTAGTCCTGAAATAGGCAAATCCAAGTATTGAGAAAATATCTCGATAAAACTCAATCGCTTCATCCGATTCTTTCAATGGATGCAATATTTTTATAACTTCTAGATTGTCATCTATATGAAGCAGCAAATCCGCTAGTTCTACTTTGTATTTTACAATATCTTTTTCTTCGGCAAACTTTATAGCACTCTTAATATTTGACAAGGCTTCCGTATGTTTAGAATGCATACGGAAGAAGTAGTAAAATTCAAAATGAAGTTTTGATATTTCTACTCTAAGTCTATCGTTGTCTTGATCTAAAAGATATTTGGCATTTAAAGAGTCCAAGGCTAAAGTTAATTTTTTCAATCCAGCCCCATAATTCTTTATGTTATAGGAAAAGTCTAATTCATTGTCATATAGTTTTCTGAATCTTGAAAAGGATTTATATATTTTTTTGGCTTTTTCTTCTTCAATGAATTTCCCTAACCTCCGCATTGAGTTTATGTACGACGAAACCATAAAAGGAAACTCTTTCCTTATCTTAGATAATGATCTAAGGACTTTTTTGAGGTCATTTTTATAGTTTTTAATTAGAATTGTTTCTAATCCATATTCTTCTAAGTTCATTTCGCTTGTTGAAATGATAAAGTGTTTTTTCTGATAAGTTTTATATACTGTTTTATTAAGGTTCAATAACTTCTTAAAAAAAGGGTCTGTAAAACTAAACCCTATAAAAACAAGTGTCTTTTCTTGAAGGAGAGGAAAGAATTTATACAAAGTTCCACTTTTGAAATTGTATAAATTTTGATATTGAGAATCAAATAGAATACAACTTTCGGGGCGAGAGATACAGCCATGAATTTTAAAATAAAATCCTTGATTATAATCTAATTGTGTAATCTGTTTTAACTCATCTTGTATTGCTTTTTTTATTTGAGTTAATCCTAATTTCTTAATCACATTTTCAAATACCAGATCATAATTTGTAGTAACAATTTGATCTGTAATTTGTAAGATGAGTTCGTGAAATATGGCATTCTCTATTTTTATCCCGGAAAGTATCTCATGCATAATTAATAAACAATCCCTTTTGTATTTTTTTTCTAATTGAGATAAAAGGTCTAACGGAGGGCTATTTTGACTTTTATCGATAAGAATTGAAATTTCATCATCATTTGGATATTTTCTTTTTATTTTCACGAGAAATTCTCGAACTAAATCATTCCAATTAGGAGCTCCGATAGTTTTTGATAGACCAGCCCCAACAAAAAAGACTATGTTATTTTGTTTAAGGCAATTTACTAGCTCTTCAAAACCTTTTGTGTTCATATTAATGAATTTAGTAATGTTGCTATTCTAATTTACTACTATTTCTCATCTACAATCATAAAATTGAGAGATTTAACAAATATGCAAAAACTAAAAAAATAATTATAGTTCTCTAGCAAACAAGTATATATAAATTATTTCAAATGAGACAGTCGATTACATCTATTTAACATAATATAAATTATAAGAATGTTTGTTTTATTTCCTTATAATTTATATTATGTTAAATAGCAATTATGTTATCTTACTATTTTGTTCAGTTAATAGTTCATTGTTCATTGTTGATAGTTATTAGTCTTTAGCTTTTAGTTGATGGTTAATAGTTATTAGTTGATTGTTAATCGTTGATGGTTGTTTCTATTAACCTCACAAAAAAAACTGATCAGGATTCTGAGATCTTTACCTTTTTTTAAATGACATATTATTTTGGAACTCATTCCAGGATTATTTATGAATCGATAATTTAAACTGTTCCAGGAATTAAATATTTTGACCTGTTAGTTTAGTTGATTGTTAATTGTTGATTGTTGTTGGCTGTTAGCTTTTAGTCGTTAGCTGTTAGTTAATTGTTGATTGTTTTTTACCTCTATTGGCCTCTTGTTGGAATTATTTTTAAATAGCTTGTAAATTCCGGGTACATTATGTTAAATAGGTTTGTGTAAATATGTGGATTGATCTTTTTGTGGTTTTTATCTTACTTCAACGCTGCAGCTATCATCATTACAATGACAGTACCGGCTGTTGTATACATGCAGCAGGACTAAACTTAATGACGGGAAATAGATGGCATATTCGTAGACCGGTGCAAACTGAACGTATTCATTAGCAATGACTAATGCCAGTACAAACCAGCTGACCCATAATCCTACTCCAATCCATTTTTTGGTGGTGACTTTAGCTGAATGGTAAACTGCAAATAAGGCGACCCCTAAAAAAAGTAAATCCAGCATTTTCCACCAGGTTGGTGTGGTTTCTGCTGCGCAACAGCTGGCGCTGCACACTTTTGCGACGAATAAAATTGGTGTGATCAGGCAATGCACTAAGCATATGGAACTGGCAATGGCGCCTACGGAATTTGATTTATTGAGTATGAAATTCATTTTTCTTTGTATATGCAATTTTGTTGCAAATATACTTTAAAAACCCATAACTATGCAACAGTGTTGCAATTATTACAATAGAATTTTCGAAAAATGACTATTTACTCTATAACCCCATCAAAACCTTGATTTTATGGTGAATGGCGGTATTGTCATAAATCCCACCAAAGTTGTTGGCACCGGGCCCAAAAGCGAATACGGGAATCAGTGATGCGGTGTGTCCGGCTGAGCCCTCATTCCCCCTGCCATCATTATAAAAAGTTGGGTCAATGGCATTATAATCCCAATACTGGCCACTCCATTTGGGTGACAATGAGAAACCGCCAGTTTCGTGATCGGCAGTTACAATTACCAGGGTTTGGCCATCTTTTTCAGCAAAATCGAGCACTTTGCCGATTACTTTATTAAAATCGTTCATTTCGGCAATTACGCCATCCTTATTTTTAGCATGGCCTTCCCAGTCAATTTGGGAGCCTTCTACCATTAAGAAGAAACCGGCGTCTTGCTTTTGCAAGTAATCAATGGCTTTTGTTGTGGCTTTTTCCAGGAAGTCCCCTCTCCCATCCAGCATTGAAGGCATGCCATCTTTTGCTAATAAATAGCCGTATTTTTTATCCGTTTCAAGTGTATTGTCGTGATCTATTGATGTGCTATCCATGATAAATCCTGAGCTTTCCAAAGCACCATAAAGGTTTTGTCCGTCTCCCCTGTTTGTAAAGTAGTTTAAACCTCCGGCTGCGAAAAAGTCAACTGAAGAATGCACCAGTTGGGATGCTATGTGCTCCTGTTCCTTCCTGCTTTTAGCATGGGCATAAAAGGCAGCAGGCGTAGCATGGGTAATACTGGAATTGGCGACCAGTCCGAATGCAATGTCCTTATCTTTTAAAAGGTCACTGACATTGGCCACATCATTTCTATCGACATCTTTACCAATGGCCCCGTTATAGCTTCGTACGCCTGAGGCAAAAGCTGTGGCACCAGCGGCTGAGTCCGTAATTTTTTGTTTAGCGGAGGAACAATTATGTAGTCCGATTACTTTAAACCTTGAAAAATGGGGCTGTTCCCGGTCTTCAAAATAGTAAACCGACGACACCTGGGACAATCCCATACCGTCACCAATTAAGAGGATGACATTTTTAGGTTTTTCAGGTGGATTATTTTGCTTTACTGTTTGGTTATGTACTTTTCTGTTTTGACATGATAGTAATAACACGCATAACCCTAAACCCAAAACCGATTTCTTTTTCATAGTCTATCCATTTGAATTTAAATCTAATTAAATCCGGTCGCATATACTAATATTAACCTTTTATCTTTTCCAAACCAGCTCAGGAACCGGTGTGTCAGCTCCAATAATATTTGCTTCCCTGAGGTTATAGATCACATTGTTGAGCATGACATCACTGACCCATCCGTGAATGGCCCATTCTGTTTTGTGGAACCATTTTTTAACGTCAGCCGGATGCTGATTGTATCGCTCAGCCACCAACGCAATACTTTCTTCGGTTTGCATAAACTGGTCACATCTGTCGTGAATGGTGCGTAACATTCTGATGATACTGTCCGGTGCTTCTTTTAAGATATCGTTTGTAGCTGCAATCATAAAGCATGGCCAAGGTGTTACAAACTGCCCTACCCGCTTTAATATGCCTTTGGTTACATAAGGTTTAGTGGTGTATTTTTCCCAGTAAAACACATCTGTTTCTTCTTTGGTGAGCGACTCCAATGCGCCATCCAGATTTTTAATGACTGAAAACTGTGACTGGTCAATTGTTTTTTCATTTTCCACAGCGTCAACAATGGCCATTAAATGTGAACCAGACCCAAAACGGCTGATGGCATATTGTTTATCGTAAATCTGATTATGGTGTTCGAGCGGATTGTTAACGCCTGTATGTATTCCCCATATTAATGGTGTATTGATATAACCTGATATAATTTTAGACTGATTACCATCAATGATATCTTTAACAATTCCTTCAGTCAGTAATAAGCAAACATCCACTTCCTTATCTCTCAGGGCTTTTGTCATCTGTCCTGTCCCCCCTCTGAAATCAACCCATTCCAGATCCACGCCTCTTTTTGCAAACTCTCCTTCTTCTTTAGCCAGGTGAATTGGCAGGTTAAAATGTTCCGGCACGCCACCTATTCTTATTTTTTGCAAATCCATTTTTTGTTTTTTTATTATGCTTTATCAAATATGCAGGTTTTCTTTGATTATATGACCTGTTTTATCAAAAAGCTTATTTAATTATTTATTCTTATTTTTTATTATCTCTTTCTGTAAAACCAACCTGTTTAACCCGAAAGAATAACATACAATACCTGTGCAAACAGTACTTTGGCAATTAGGGCAATGGGAAACATCACTGAATAAGCGATTAAAGGTACCCGGTTGCCGGTCATGTCTTTTGAAAACTCGAGAATAGCCGGTTGATTGGATAAAAAGCCTAATAATAATGAAAATGGAATTTTAAAGAGTTTATAACCCACCAATATACTGGCTACTACTGACGAAATACTGATAATTGTTCCGCCTAATAAAGCCCATTTCCAATTTCCATTGCCAATATTCATTACAAATGCGCTTCCGGAATTCAGACCAATGGTTGCCAATAGTAAAATTAAACCAAACTGGTTCATGATGGTATTTACGCCATAGGACGGAATCCATGAAATTGATCCGGTCCGGCCAATAGCCCCTAAAAGTAGCCCCACCACTAGCGGACCACCGGCAATGCCCAGCTTAAAACTGACATCATCAGTAATGTTAAACTCAATTGCCCCTAATAAAAGACCAAGCGTAATACCAATACCAAAAGAAAACAGGTTGACCTGGCTTACCGCATTATAAGAATCGCCAAACAAGGTTGATAAATCTTTTAAGTCTTCTCTTTTAGCCACAAATCTTATCCTGTCGCCAGATTCTATGATTAAATCGGGTTTGGCCAGCATATCCATATCCCCTCTTCTGATCCGGGTAATGATGGCATCATATTTTTCACTTAGGTTTAAGCTGGATAATTCCCGCCCAATTAATTTAGGGTTACTTACAAAAATGCTTCTGACATCATATTGCTTTCTATCATAGGAAATATTGTGCTCTGACTCTTCTCCCAGAAAAGCAACGGCCTTTTCCAATGTTTCTAAATCCCCAATAATCATTAAATTATCGTCCAGATTAACTGTTGAATTCCAATTGGTCAGATGAGAACTTTCATCCCCCTTAGTGATTCTGCCATAAAGCAAATTAAAATTATTTATCTGATGGATCTCCCGTAGTGTTTTACCATCCAGATTGGTGTTTTTTATCTTTACTGATCTGGAAGACAATTCTTCTTCGAGGGGATGTGTTTTTTTAAGCTCATCAAATTCCTTTTTAAAATCAATCTTTAACAATCGCTTCATGATTTTAAACACAAATACCACACCGATAATTCCTAAGGGATAAGAAAAGGTATACCCTACCGTCAGGGCCTGGGTGATATCGTTCAGGTCAGTAACATTCTTTTCCCGTACCATTTGAATGACACCGGCCAATGCAGGTGTATTGGTGGAAGTACCCGTATAAATACCAGTAATCAACTCAGGTGTAATGCCTAAAATATAAAAAGTGATTAAGGCGATTCCGAATGAGATGGATAAGGTAATGGCTACAAAGCTGATGTCTCTTAGACCATTGGTTTTAACTGACCGGAAAAAGGCTTTACCTGTACTGACCCCAATTGAATAGACAAAAAGTACTAATCCCAGTTCAAATACAATGACCGGAATTTTATAGTCCAGATTAATGGCGCCAAAAATCAGTCCGACAAATAAAGTGGCAGAAGCCCCTATTTTACCACCGAAAACAGTGATTTTACCAATGGCATAGCCAATTGCGCAAACAAAAAACAGTAAAACCAAAGGATTTTCAAGAAATGATTGCGTTTCCATTTTGCAATTTTTGCTTGCAAAGATAATGGTTATTTTAATCGTTTAGAATTGTTCTAAATAATATATTACCTCTCCTGGCTAAATACTTGTAGCAGTGAATCGTTCAGATTGAAAAATATTTTACCTTCGTTACAAAGTGATGGATAGTACTTTAATTAAATATATAACCGAATACTGCCAGTATTGGATGACCCAAGATGAAAGAAGGGCTTTGTTATGGTTTAGAGATCAGGAGTATCATAAAAACCATAAAACTTATTCTGATCCTGCAACAATGAAGATGGATTTTATTTATGGTTTAAATGATGAGAATGTCCAGAAACTTATTGCAATGGGAGAAAATGAATTCAAAAAGTACTTATGTGAACGCTTAATTGCTCAACATCAAAATGAAATCATTAATAATTGTCCACAATGTAATAAGTTAGCCAGAACACCGCATGCAAAACAATGTCGGTTTTGTGGTCATACATGGCGTGATCAGAGATTATTAGTCATTTTGGACCTTGATGAAACACTTATTCACGCTACTTCTAACCCACCCCATAATAACTGGGATTTTGAAATTGAACATTATAAAATATTCAAAAGACCAGGTTTGGATGCGTTTATCATTAAACTTAAAGAATATTTTGACGTTGCTGTTTGGTCTTCTGCATCAGATGATTATGTTAACGAGGTGGTAAAACATATTTTTCCTGAAAATTATGATTTAAAGTTTGTTTGGGGACGTTCAAAATGTACACTTCAAATAGATTATGATGCTATTGAAAATCTTGGTTACTTTGATGAAAACAATCATACAAACTATACCAAACGGATAAAAAAATTAAAAAATGTAGTATCACAAACTAAAGAACAAATTCTTATAATTGATGATACGCCTTCAAAGGCCAGATATAATTACGGAAATGCTATTTATCCCACTGAATTTACTGGTGATCCTCAAGACAATGAACTAGGAAATCTGTTCGCATATTTATTAACATTTAAAGATGTGGATAATGTTAGGATTATTGAAAAGCGGGATTGGAGACAAAAAGCTTTAAAATTAAAGGAGGATTAAATTGAACTAGGAAAATGAAAACACTATTTAGTTATAAAAATCAGAAACTCACAAAATTCCCCTTTGCTTTAAAGTTCCAAAAGCAGATAACGAACCTTAATTTATCTGATAATTCAATTCATAAATTTCCACGTTGGATTTATAAGCTGGAAAATTTAAAGGTACTTTATTTGTCCAATAATAAAATTGAAGACCTTTCGCCATTACAACACTTACCGAATCTGACAGTTCTTCATTTAAATGATAACCAGATTACTGAAATTCCGCTGGAAATTATCAAATTAAAAAAACTAAAACGCCTTTACTTAAACAATAATCTGATCACTGAAATTCCAGAATTTATTGACAATTTTAAGGATTTAGAATATTTACTGTTGGCTAATAATGAAATTAAAAATATTCACGAAAATATTGGACGATTGCACAAACTCAAGAATTTGATTTTGTTTAATAACAGGATTAGTATACTCCCTGATACTATTGGAAACCTTAATTCCCTGACTTACTTACAGGTGAGTTTTAACGAAATCAAAATCCTACCTAATACTTTAGGTAACTTATCTAAAATGACTGATTTTGAGTGTTTTTCTAACAAACTAAAATCACTTCCTAAAAATTTTAATGAGGCCAAATGTTTGATTAATCTAAATATTGCAGACAATCAATTTAAAACCATTGACAACATTCCTTTGACTATTGAGAGGCTCAGTATTTATAATAATCCTGTACAGACCATTGATCAAAATATCATTGATAGTATTGAAAAGAAATCAGATGATAGGTATTGCTACATTTTCGTTGATCAAAGCCAATTAAATCTTATTCCCTCAGCTCAGCTTACTATCAGAAAAGGATTAAGATTAGTCGATTTGGATAAGAAAAGTATGGATTGGCGCAATGCAAAACATATACCTTCAGCACTTCAAAGTAAATGGAATATTAAAATTGAAAGACCTTCGGAATCAAGAAGGCCAAAGGATCAAAAAACAGAAATAAAAGAATAACACACTATTCCCGATATACTTCGGTGTAACTCAGCGTAAACTATTTTCCCTGAAAATCCACTCGAACAGACAGAATAAGATTCTCTATATTAACTAATTGGTTATTAATGCAAATTACTCTTTAGCTTCTCTAACATCACCACTTAAAACATCTTTTGTCCTGAAAACTCCATGGCCTCGCCTTTTCCGAAATTATAGCTGATACCCAAAACCGTATATCTCCCCCTTTGTCTGCGGGAATAGAGGCTGTTAGTTGTTTGAATGGCATTGGTTTTATAAATCCTGGAATTGAAGATATCCCTGACGCTCAGGTTAACAATAAACTTCCCGTCATTTATCTTTTTTCGTACCCCTCCGTCAGTATAAAAGAACCCCTGGCGTTCGGTAAATACGTTTTGTACCTTTGAGCGGTAATTCAGGCTGACCTGCATTTCAACATCAGCCGGTAATTTAAATTTCAGGTTCGCTCTGGAAGACCATTGTATATTTTCAAAATCGAAAGTCTGATCATTGTATGAGCCTCTTCGGGTAAAATAAGCCATATTACCATCCACTAACACTGACCACCATTTTTTTGGTGAATATTTCATGTTTACCTCCAGTCCGATATTGTTAGAACTGCCAATATTATCGGGCATTCTGATGGTTTGATTGCCGTTAATGATAATTACATCTTCGATTACATCAGTGGTTTGAGAATGGTAGAGTGATGCATTTAAACTGGATTTTTTCCAATTTTGAATGGCCGTTAACTCAAACAAGTGCGTAAACTCAGGTTGGA
This sequence comes from Putridiphycobacter sp., assembly GCA_965230195.1. Classification (GTDB taxonomy): domain Bacteria; phylum Bacteroidota; class Bacteroidia; order Flavobacteriales_D; family Crocinitomicaceae; genus Putridiphycobacter. The sequence continues at coordinate 3,546,428 of OZ245997.1, read as the reverse complement.
GTTCAGGGTTACCGGCAGACAAATTGAAATTATCCCTGAATGAGAAAAAGGGACTCAGGTCAAACAGGTGTGGTCGGTTAATTCTTCGGGAATACCCCAGTTGAAATGAAGTGTATTTTGATACTTTATAAGAGGAATGTACCGAAGGGAAAAAATTAAAGTAATTCCAGGTGCCTAATTCCTGATCGCCCTGATTGGCCTTAGCATGAGTTTGTTCGTATCTTAAACCACCCTTTAGTCCCCATTTATCACCTTCGTAAGCCAATGTTGAATAATTGGCAAAAACACCCATTTCGTAAGCGAAATCGCTTGACAGTAGTGTATCTGTCACCCATTCTCCACCAGTCAGATTAGATACTTCGGACAGGTTCTGGTTGGTATTAATTTCATATTTACTCCCTAATTCCCAGGTCCAGTTTTTATGAAAGGGATGTATATAATCGGCTTTAAATGTATAGTTCTGATCTTTAAAACTAATGTTTGTATTCTGATCAAATCCCAGGTTTTCACCGGACAACAATATATTCTCAAAGGTTGATGATTTGTCCTTTCCGAAAAAGGACCCTACAGCACTGACATCCAGTACCTGTTCCTTATCCCTTTTGAATTTCTTTTGGTAGTTTAAATCAAACTGGTATTTGGGATTGGTGGCCTCAGTACTTTCACGTCTGGCAAAATGAGAGGTCAGGGCATCCGACTGGTAGGATAAGTATTCAATATTGGCATATTGGTTTTCCAGTTCGTAAGCGTAATGGCCGGATAAAGTGATGGTATTGTATGGGTTGATGTAAAAATCGCTCCCTAACCTGATATTTGCAAAAGTTTCATTTTTTTCATCATCACCATAGGTTGAAAATATGGTTTCCAAACTGTCGTTTACACTGGTATTAATGGTTGTATCCAGTGAAACAAATCTTCGGTTCCCAATACCTACCTGACCAAAAAGGTTTATTTTTTCGGACCTGTAACTGGCACTGACCCCTATGCTATGGTTGTTAGGGTATCCGATATTGGCCGTCACCGAGCCGTTTAATCCTTTTTTTTGAGTCTCCTTAAGCACGATATTAATAATTCCGACCGTTCCTGCAGCATCATATTTAGCTGAAGGACTGGTGATCACCTCAATTCTGTCGATCATATCAGCTGTAATTGACCCGAGGGCATTGGAACTCCCACTGGCCAATACTGAGGGTTTACCATTAATTAAAATCTGTACCCCTGAATTACCCCTTAGCTGAATGACGCCTTCCAAGGTCACTTCTACCGAAGGGACCGTATTTAATACATCTATAGCACTACCCCCCGACTGACTTAAATCACGCCCCACATTAAATACGCGTTTATCCAGTTTAAAGGTCATTTCCGACTTTTCGCCAACGACTTCCACATTTTGCAATAAGGCAGAATTAACCCTTAGAAAAATGGTGTCAATTGTCATTAATTCGGCTATATAAGTATCCTCATAACCAATAAAGCTGATTTTTAGAATGGCATTTTCAGGTCCCTTTACCTTAAAAACACCATTGGTATCAGTCACTGCACCACTAATATATGCGCTGTCAACGGGGTTCAATAATTTAACCGTACAAAACTCCAGCGGTAAATGGTTACGCTGGTCTACAACCACACCGGTAATCTGACCAAAAATTGAAGTATAACTAATGAATGCAAAAGCTAAAGACAGGATGATTTTCATATCAGGTAATAATTTTCGACGTTCAAACCTAGTGATGATTGACGGACAACGGAAAAAAAATCGATATACAACCAAAATAAACAGACAAACAACATTGGTCCGTTTACCTCTTGTTTGTGGTCGTTTATCCGGTTTACCCTGCCGTACACCTGTTTTTGGCCTGACAGAACATAGAAATGGCTATTTTTGACCTATGGACAGATCAACCCTCTATAAAAAATACAGTAATGCACTATTGGAGGCTTTGCTTTTTGTGGTTTTGTTCTTTTCCTACGCCTATGGTGAAAAACACGATCCTTTTCACTATGCCGACATTATTTTTTTTCTGGTTTATGTTGCGGCCACATTACTGATCAACCTGATTCTGTTACCTGCTTTTTTTTATAAAAAACGGTATTTGGAATTTTTAATCGGTGTAATTGTCATCATGCACGGGGTTATCCTCCTTGAAGAATTTGTCCTTGAACAAATCTTTTATCCTAATTCCCGTGGTCAGTATTTCGGCGGCTTTCTGGGATCCTGGCTAGAAATCATGCCATTTGTGTTGATTCCCGTAGGTTTTAAAGCTATGCTTGATTTGAGAAAGAAACAAAGTCAAATGGAGCAGTTACAGCAGTTGGTACAACAAAGCGAATTGCAATTTTTGAAAAACCAGATTAACCCTCATTTTCTTTTTAATAATCTTAATAACCTGTATGCTATTGCGCTGGAAGATTCAAAGCAGGTTCCGGAAATTATTTTAAAGCTTTCGAATGTGCTGAGATATATGCTTTATGACTGTAGAACAGACGCTGTAATACTTGATAAAGAATTGAAGCACCTTGAAGATTTGGTCGGACTCTATGAGCTTCAAATACAGGAACGTGGACGTGTTTATTTAAATATTAGCTTTAGTAATAATTCATTGGTTATTGCCCCGCTTTTACTCAATGTTTTTGTAGAAAATGCATTTAAACACAGTACCTCCAGTTTATCTACCGGTTTGGAAGTACTCATGGATATATCGCTTGAAGGAAATGAACTGACTTTTAAATGTGAGAATAATTTTGCTGCAGAGTCTAATACCAGTGATTTAGGAACAGGAATAGGCCTGAAAAATGTAAAAAACCGATTAAATTTATTGTATCCCAACCGTCACCAACTGACATTAAAAGAAGAAAATGACCGGTTTATTGTTGAATTGACCCTAACTTTAACCCATGATTGATTGTATTATTGTAGAGGACCAGCCACCTGCACAACGTTTACTGCAAAAGTACATCACTGATACTGATGGACTGGCTTTAAAAGCAACGTTTTCAAGTCCGTTAGAGGCCATTAATATTTTAAAATCCACACCGGTTGATCTGATTTTTCTGGATGTCCATTTACCCAAAATTTCGGGAATAGAATTCCTTAAATTACTGTCCGATCCCCCATTTGTGATACTGACCACTGCCTTTGAAAACTATGCTATTGAGGCCTATGAGCTCAATGTGGTGGACTACCTGTTAAAACCTTTTAGTTATTCCCGTTTTTTGGCCGGTATTGAAAAGGTGCAAGCCAGGCAGGGTGAAACAGCAGCACCAACCGAAACCGACAGCGTTTTTGTTAAAGACGGACACCAGTACGTCAATGTTCAGATTCCTACTATTTTTTATATTAAAGCCGAAGGGGATTATACCAGTTTATACCGACAGGATGACCGTTTGCTGGTTTCCCACTCTATGAAGTACTGGGAAAGTAAACTGCCTCAAAATCAATTTTTCCGTATCCACAAGTCCTATTTGATTAATACTCAGTGTATCGAAAAAGTTTCGGGCAATACGGTTATTCTTAACAATGGTAATGAAAT